>NZ_JANKZF010000008.1 GCF_027568515.1 Arthrobacter sp. HY1533
CACACAGGGGGCGGTAAAATTATTAGAGGTGCTAAATGCGCCCCCCCGGCGCATAAACTTGAGACATGCAAAAAACCACCACTGTGCCGCTGCGTGAGCGGAACCGCCTGGAAACATGGGCGTTGATCCATGACAAGGCCTCGGGCCTGGCGCTCGAGGAGGGCATGGCAAAAACCACCGTGGAAGCCATTGCAGATGCCTCCGGCATCTCCAAGCGCACCTTCTTCAACTACTTCCCCACCAAGGAAGACGCCGTGCTGGGAACCCAGCAGCCAACGCTCCCGGATGAGGCCGTGGCGGACTTTCGGGCCCACGGCGGGGAAGACCTGTTCGGCCGCACAGTGCGGCTCATGGTGGCCGTGATCCGGTCCATGTTTCCCGAAGCCTCCCTGGCGGAGCGCCGCAAGGAACTCAAGGGCAAGTACCCGGAACTGAGCCGCACCATGATTGCGCACGTCACCGCCGCCGAGGGGCTGGTCGAATCGATCCTGGTGGAGCGCTACGAGCAGGAAGACCCGCAGTTCGCCGAGGCCGGCCTGCCCGGCGGCCGCGACGGGGCCAAGGCGCTGCTGATGCTGGCCGGCACCGCCATGCGCTTCGCGTTCAACCGCGACCCCTCCGCCGTCTCCGCCGGCGACACACAGTCCGTGGATGAATCCATTGAAATTTTCCGAGAGGCAATCAAAGCAACCCTATGAGCACCCAAGCAACCGCTGAAACGCCGGCCGACCCCGCCGAGAAGCGCAAGATTGTCCTCCTGTTCGCAGGCCTCATGGTCACCATGCTGCTGGCATCGCTGAACCAGACAGTGCTCTCCAGCGCCCTGCCCACCATGGTGGGCGAGCTGAACGGCGTCGAGCACATGGCCTGGGCCATCACGGCGTTCATCCTGGCCTCCACCATCATGATGCCTGTCTACGGCAAGCTCGGAGACCTGCTGGGCCGCAAGCCCATGCTGCTGTTCGCGATCTCCATCTTCACGGTGGGCTCCGTCATCGGTGCGCTGGCCCCGGACATGGGCACGCTCATTGTTGCCCGAGTGGTCCAGGGCCTCGGCGGCGGTGGCTTGATGATCCTCTCCCAGGCGACCATTGCCGACGTCGTCCCCGCCCGTGAGCGCGGCAAGTACATGGGCATCATGGGCGGCGTCTTCGCGTTCTCCTCCGTGGCCGGACCGCTCATCGGCGGCGGGCTGACCGAGGGCCCGGGCTGGCGCTGGACATTCTGGATGAACGTTCCGCTGGCCGTGCTGGCCATTTTCGCCACGATCTTCCTGCTGCACGTGCCCAAGGTGGTCCACACCGTCCGGCCCAAGATCGACTACCTGGGCATGGCCCTGATCACCGTCGCCACCACGGCCATTGTGCTGGTGGGCACCTGGGGCGGCTCGCAGTTCGCGTGGTCATCGCCTGAAATTCTGGGCCTGGCCGCCGTCGCCGTTGTGACAGGCGTGCTGTTCGTGCTGGTGGAGCGCCGTGCCGCCGAGCCGGTCATGCCGATGATGCTGTTCAAGAGCCGCAACTTCAACCTGACCACCATCGCCGGCCTGCTGACGGGCATCGCCATGTTCGGCGCCATTGGCTACATCCCCACCTACCTGCAGATGGCCACGGGCTACTCCGCCACGGTGGCCGGCCTGCTCATGATCCCCATGATGGCCTGCCTGCTGGTGGTCTCGATCATCGTGGGCCGCCGCGTTTCCGCCACGGGCCGCTACAAGCTCGCCCCCATTGTCGGTTCGGCAATCCTTGCCGTGGCGCTGCTGCTGCTGGCCACGCTGAAGGCCGAAACCCCCATTTACATGCTGTGCATCTACCTCGGCATCATGGGCATCGGCCTGGGCGCCAGCATGCAGATCATGACCCTGGTGGCACAGAACTCGTTCCCGCTGAAGTTCGTGGGCACCGCCACCGCCGGGCAGAACTACTTCCGCCAGGTGGGTGCCACACTGGGCTCCGCCGTGGTGGGCGCAGTGTTCGCCACCCGCCTGCACGAGCTCGTCGCCGAGAAGCTCCCCGGCGGCACGGGCGGCGGGGGCGCCGGCTCCTTCACCCCGCACCTGGTCGCAGGCCTGCCCGAACCCATTAAGCGCCTCGTGATCGAGTCCTACAACGAGGCACTCATCCCGCTGTTCCTGTGGATGGTGCCCCTGGCCGTGCTTGCCACGATCGTCCTGTGCTTCGTCAAGGAGGTCCCGCTGGCCACCAAGATCGACCGCGAAACGCCTGTGGACATCTCGCCGGCGGCCATGGCCGAGTTTGAGGCCGAGGTCAAGCACGACGACGCTGCCTCCGGTGAGTTGGAAGCGGAAGCTGCCGCGCCCGGCAAGTAGGCAACAGCAGCTCCTGCAGCGCAGCTGCCGCACCTTGTGCGGCTGCTGCGCTGCAATTGTTTAATCGTCCTCGGTGAGCTTGCCGCGGGCCAACCTGAACTTCCTGTCGGTCTGCGAAGCCAGTGCCTGGTCGTGGGTGACCACCAGGATGGTTGTCTTCTTCTCGTGGGCCAGGCGCCGCAGCAGCTCGATGATCAGCTCGCCTGTTTCATCGTCTAGGTTTCCTGTGGGCTCATCGGCCAGGATCAGCTTCGGGTTGTTGGCCAGTGCCCTGGCGATTGCCACCCGCTGTTGCATGCCGCCGGAGAGCCGGTTGGCCTTGCGGGAATGCATCTCCTCGGTCAGCCCCACCTGGTTCAGCAGTTCCGCCGCCCGTGCACTGCGCGCGGAGTGGGACCGGCCCGCGAACTCCATGGGCAGCATGACGTTCTCCTGGGCGGAGAGGTTCGGGATCAGGTTGTAGGACTGGAACACAAAGCCAATGTCGTCCCGGCGGTAGGCCGTCAGCTTCCGGTCGGGCAGCTTGGAAATGTTGACGTCGTCCACCACCACGTCGCCCGAGGTGGCCTTGTCCAGGGCTCCCAGCAGGGACAGCAGCGTGCTCTTTCCGCTGCCGCTCTTGCCCAGGATCGCCGCGAATGTTCCCTGCTCCAAGCTGAAGCTGACACCGTTGACGGGCTTGATGGTGCGGTCCCCGGAATTGAAGGTCTTGACTACATCTGTGACGCTCAGCATGGCTTACTCTCCTCGAAGGACTTCAATGGGGCGGACTTTTGCGGTCAGCAGGGCCGGGATGAGGGCGCCTATCGCGGCGATCAGCAAGATGCCGACGGCGCCCATCACCAATGTCTGCCAGCCCACGGACGTGCTGATGGTGCCGATGAGTTGTTCGGCGCCGGCCAGGGCGCCGCGGGTGCGCGCAAATCCGCCCCCGCCGAATCCGCCGCCGCCCGGGGTACTGCCGGGGCCGGCCGCGGTGGTGCTGGCCGAGGGAGTGTTGCCAGAGACCAGGGCATTGGCGATGGGGCTGCTGCTGAACGCCGCAACCACGGCACCCACCACTGTCCCCAGCACCACCAGCACCATGGCTTCCAGCACGAACTGGACACCGATGGTCCGGTTGGATGCCCCGATGGCCTTCAGGACGCCAATTTCGCGGCGCCGTTCGCGCACCACCATGATCATGATCAGCAGCACGATCAACCCCGCCGTCGCCAGGGAAGCAATGTAGGCAATGAGGGAAATATTGGCCACGCTGCCCAGCGAGGAGATGGCGGACTGGAGGTTGGCCGAGCCGGCCGTGACGTCCACGTTGCTGGCGCCCAGTGCGGAAGTCAGTGCGGCTTGGGTGCTGGCAACGTTGTCGATGCTGTTGACCTGCACTGTGAGGCTGCTGAGCTGTCCGGCCTGGTCGGTCAACGCTTGGGTTGCGGCGAGGGGAAGGTAGATGGCGTTGTTCTCGAAGGTGTCCCCGGCGTCAAAGATTCCGGTGACGGTCATGGTCCGGTCCTGCACAGTGAACGTCGATCCCACCTTGAGTGAGTTCTTGGTGGCCAGGGTGCTGCCCACCAGGGCCTGGGTTGAGGCTGCATCAAAGTTGTTCAGCTGATTGCCGTTGGTGACATTGATGGCTGTGCCCGTGGCCGTTGTTGAGGCGGCAACACCCGTTGCCTGGATGGGGATGCTGAATGTGGGCGCGGCCGTGCCGCCGGCTGGTGCCGAACCGCCGTTGCTGTTGTTCCGCTGGCCAATGGACCCCGGCGCCACGGCAGACACCAGGCTGGTGGTGCCACTGGCGCCGAAGCCCCCGCCGGGCCCGCCGCGTCCGGGTGCAGCCGATTCACCCGTGCCCGTGGTGGATCCCGTGGCTTCTGCCGCGTTTCTCAACCTCACCACCAGCGTCCCCGTGACTGATGTGACGTTGTCCACCGCCGAGGCCTTGGCCAGCTCCGCCTCGGTCAGTGGCTCGCCGCCGCCGAGCCCGCCGCGGGAACCGGCCGGATTGACAGTCAGCGTGTTGCCCACCGACGCCTTGAGGGAATCCACCCTGCTGCCGACGGCCTCGTTGGCCACCAGCATGGCAAGGGCCAAACCTATGGCGACGGCCAGGATCACCACCACGGCACCGCTGCGCACCTTGTTGCGAAACGCGTTGCCCACGCTCCGAGAAACCACTCCCATGTCCAGCTCCCTGCACTTGCAGCCGCCCTCGCGGCGGCCGTTCACTGTTCATGTTCTGGCCGCGTTTGTGGGGTTTGTGGTGCGGGGGCTGTGAGTGGGCTGTGAGAACGCATCCCGGTAGACTGGGGGCAGCGAACACATGCCAACGTAATTGAGGGTCTCTTGCCAGAATTCACCGCCCGATTTGCCACCGCCGCCGAGATTGACCAGTGGGACACGCTGGTCACCGGCAACCCCAACGGCGGCAACATTTTGCAATCCGAAGCGTTTGCGGCCACCAAGAAAAACTACGGCTGGGACATCCAGCACGTGGCGTTTGAGGGCCCGGAGTACACCAGCTATAACCTGGTCCTGCAAAAATCCTTCCCCATCCTGGGCAAGTTCTGGTACCTCATCAAGGGGCCGGACACGGCGTCCGTCGAGCACATTCCGGCCATGCTTGATGCCCTGCGCGCCTTCGTGAAAAGGGCCAGGCTGAACGTCTTCGCCGCCAAGATCGAGCCGGACATTGTGGCCTCCGAGGAGGCGCGTGCGGTGCTGGAGTCGGCCGGGCTCATCAAGGTCCCGGACCTGCAGCCCAACGACAGCACGGCCCTTCTGGACATCTCCCCGGAGTCCAATGAGCTGCTCCGCAAGCTGCACTCGCGCGGCCGCAACGCCGTGCGTCGCGCCATGCGCGAAGGCGTTGAGGTGGTCCGCATGGAACCCACCGAGGCAACCATGAAGACCATGTACGAGCTCATGGTGGGCACCATCACGGCCAAGTCCACCGCCACGGCACGTGACTTTGAGTACTACCGCCAGTTCTGGACCGAGTTCACCAAGCGCGGCCAGGGCCACTTCTACTTTGTCTACGAAGACGGCGTGCCCTCGGTGGGGGCGTTTGTCATCAACTACGGTTCCAAGGCCACCTACAAGGACGGCGGCTCGCTGCAGAAGCGCAACCAGTACGGTGACTCGCACCTGGTCCAGTGGGTTGCCATCAATGACATGAAGGAACTCGGGGCCGTGCAGTACGACTTCTGCGGCACACCGCCCTCGGACCGGCTCAAGGACCCCACGCACCCGCACCACGGGTTGGGCCTGTTCAAGACAAGCTTTTCCAAGACTGTCACCGACTTTGTGGGTTGCTACGACCTGGTGCTCAGCCCGCTGCGGTATAAATTGTGGTCTACGGCGGGTGAGCGGGTGTTCCGCCAGCTGTACATCCGCCGGACCGGGAAGCAGTTCTACTAAGACATTTCAGACGGTGTGGGCGGCGGCAGATCCCGCCGCCCACACCCCACGCCAGGCACCAGGGAGCATGAATGGCCACCAATCCCAGCAGCCGGGAATCGAGTTCCAAGGCGCCGGCCGCCGGCCTGATTCCGGTGGTGCCGGCCGCCAAGCCCAACAAGGCCGCGCGGAATGTGCTGCGCAAGCTGGTGCAGGGGGAGGCCCCGCCCACGGCACCCATGAACATCGTGGACAGGCTGGCTGGCAGCCCCTACGCCAACTTCACCATCCAGGTGGGCAAGGCCGAGGAATCCTCGCGCAAGACCATTGACTTTGCGCTGCGCCTGGCCGAGACCATGTTCCGCTACGGGGCAGGCGCCCTCGAGGTTGAGACGAGCATCATTGCCGTCACCGCTGCCCTGGGCCTGCGCAACATTGAAGTGGACATCACCAACCAGTCGGTCATCATCAACTACGCGCCCCGGGACGCTGTGCCCATCACGCTGCTGCGGGTGGTCCGCTCCTGGACAAACAACTATGCGGGCCTCGTGGAGGTCCACGAACTGGTCACCGACATTGTCAGCGGCGGAGTCACCAGGGACGAGGCCTACCGGCGGCTGGACGTGATCGTCAAGAAGCCCAAGCCGTTCCCGCGCTGGATGGTTTCGGTGGCCGAGGCCGTGTTTGCCGCCGCAGTGGTCGGCGTCATCGGCGGCACCATCTTCGGCATGATGGTGGCCTTTGCCACGATCCTGTTGGCCGGGCAAGTGGCCCGCGTCCTGGGCAGGTGGCGCGTCCCGGACTTCTTTGTCACCTCCATCAGCTCCTTCATCGTCACCATCGTGGCGGTGCTGTGCTTCATGTTCCACGTCCCGCTGAGCCCCTCCATAGTGGTGGCCGGCGGAATCCTGCTCATGCTGCCATCGGGCAGGCTCGTCTCGGCCGTGCAGGATGCCATCAACGGCTTCCCGGTCACGGCGGCCGGTCGGTTCCTTTCGGCCTTCCTGACCTTCGGCGCCATTGTCGCCGGCATTGCCGTGGCACTGGTGACCAGCACACTCTTTGGCGCCGACAGGCTCAATGTGGCCGAGACACTCTCGGGCACACTGCCGCTGCCACTGGTGTTGGCGCTCGTGGCGCTGGCCACCGTGGCCATCTGCATCGCCGAACAAACGTCCAAGAAACTGCTGGTCCCCACCACCGCCGTGGCCCTGGCCGGCTACCTCGTCTACAACTTCGGCATGGTGTTTGGCCTGGGCGGCCGCTTCGCCCCGGCCCTGGCCGCCGTGGTGATCGGCATCCTGGCCCGGATCGTCGCCCTCCGGCTCGGGGCGCCCCAGCTCGTGGTGGCGGTGCCCTCGGTCATCTTCCTGCTGGTGGGGTTGTCCATTTTCCGCGCCATGTTCGTCATGACGCTCACACCCGAGGACTCCGTGACCGGTGCCGTGGGCATCTTCAACGCCCTCATTGTCATCCTGGCCGTGGCGGCCGGCGTGGTTCTGGGCGACAACATCGCACGGCCCTTCACCCGCAGCAACGGCCACAAGGACAACCGCCGCAACCGCCGCCGCTAGGTCCGCCGAGCACGGCAGATACGGCTACAGGATCTTGCCGATGGGTTCCTTCTTTTCGGCCTGGAAGTAGTCCTCCGTGCGGCCGTACGCCCAATAGCCGGAGAGGGAAACCTGGCCGCGTTCCAGGCCGCGCTGCTTGAACAGGATGTCGCGCAGGGCCTTCATGTATTCGCGTTCCCCGTGGACAAACGCGTCGACGCGGCCTTCCTGCCAGGCGCCGTTGGCCACGGCGTCCAGCAGTGCGGTGCTGGCATCGGGGGTTGCCCCGTTGCGGAAAACCCAGGTGAGTTCGACGGCGTCGGGCTTGTCCAGCGGCTGGATGTCCTCCGCGGTGTCGACCTCAATGTATGCCTGTCCCCGGGCGCCGGCCGGCAGGGATTCCAGGGCCGCGGCGATGGCGGGCAGTGCCGACTCGTCGCCGGCAAAGAGGAACCAGTCGGCGTCGGGGTTGGGGCGGTAGGCGCCGCCCGGGCCGGTGAAGATGATGCGGTCCCCGGGCGCGGCCGAGGCGGCCCAGGGGCCCGCGAGGCCGGCGTCGCCGTGGACCACGAAGTCAATGGCAACTTCCTGCGCCGCGGCGTCGAAGCTGCGAACAGTGTAGGTGCGGGTCACGGGCCAGTGCTCGCGCGGCATGGTCTCGCGCAGGGCAAACACGTCCACGGGCTCGGCATACTCAACGCCCGGCTGCAGGAAATGAATCTTCACATACATGTCCGTTGCGTCCTTGGGCTCAAACTCGGCCAGCCCGGGACCGCCGGCAACCACGCGCACCATGTGCGGGCTGAGCTGCTCGGTGCGGAGCACCCGGAGGGAGAACTGGGGGCGGGGCTTGACGGCGGGCGCCACGACGGCGGCGGATGCGGACTCGGATGATGTCACTTGAACTCCTGGTGCCGGGCACGCGCCCGGCCTTGCGGCACGGGACCCGCGCCAAGTTAGGTTGTCCTAACGAGTCTAGTTCACGGCGGCAGCTTCCAGTCGACAGGGGTGGCGCCTTGCGCTGAGAGCAGATCGTTGACGCGGCTGAACGGCCTGGACCCGAAGAAGCCCCGCGAGGCTGATAACGGGCTCGGATGCGCCGATTCGATCACGGCCGTGCCCTCCAGCATCGGCGCGAGGCGCTGGGCGTCGTTGCCCCACAGCACGCTGACCAGCGGCTGAGCCCGTGCGGCCAGGGTGGTGATGACAGCATCGGTGACCTCCTCCCAACCACGACGGCGGTGCGAACCTGCCTGGCCCGGCGCCACCGTGAGCACCCGGTTCAGGAGCAGGACGCCCTGCCGGGACCAGGCGCCAAGGTCGCCGTGGGCGGCCGGCGGGATGCCCAGGTCCGTGTGCAATTCCTTGTAGATGTTGTTCAGGCTGCGGGGGAGGGGGCGGGTGGTCTTGTCCACCGAAAAGGCCAGGCCCACCGAATGCCCCGGGGTGGGGTAGGGATCCTGCCCCACGATGAGGACCTTCACCTCCGCCAAGGGGGTGCCCAAGGCCCGCAGCACCTGGGTGGGAAGGGGCAGGAAGCGGGTTCCGGCGTCGTACTCGGCGTTGAGCATGGCACCCAGGCGGCGCAGGGCCGGATCCTGGGCGGACAGGGCCTGCGCCCAATCCGGCGACACCAGCTCCAAAGGGGCTTCCCGCAGTGTGGCCAAGGCCTTGAGCTGGACGGCATCCCAGGGTGTCGGGGCGGGGAGGTCAAAAAGGGGCTCGGTGCTGTCCATGAAGTCCATTCTGGGCCATCGGGACATGCAGCTCACGCCCATGCCCATGCGTGGGCCCAAATGACATGGCTGTCATTCGCACTTATCATTGAAAGGGCAGGCCAAAATTGCAACGCCCGCACAAACTTACGCAGCACAAGGATTCAAGGGAGGGCCGTCGTGGCCGAAGCAGTCCGGCACGGACAGGACCCCGTGGACCCCGGTGCAACCCCCGAACCCGGTGCCGGCCTGGGCCCGCTCACGGAGCGCGACGAGCAGATGCTGGACCTGGAACGGCAGTGGTGGAAGTACGCCGGCGCCAAGGAACAGGCCATCCGCGACATGTTCGACCTCTCGGCCGTGCACTACTACCAGGTGCTCAACGCGCTCATCGACACGGAGGCCGCGCTGGCCTATGACCCCATGCTGGTCAAGCGTTTGCGTAGACTACGTACGTCACGCCAACAGGCCCGTTCCGCCCGCCGCATGGGCAACTGACCGCCCGGCCACCAACGCACGCACAAGGACACCACTGCACTATGAGTAATTACCCGCGGGATGAATTCGATGCTGTTGAGGAGAATTCGGCGCGCCATGGCGTCCACCGCTCGTCCATGGAGGTGCGCAGCCGCTCGTTGCTGCCGCTGATGGTTGTTGGCGTGGCGGCACTCTGCGTGGGGCTGCTGGCCTTCTTCATCCTGCCCAAGATTTCCAACAACACCACCCCGCCTCCCGCGGCCCAGACCAGTGCCACGGCACCGGCCACGACAGTGGCGCCCACCACGGAAGCGCCCAGCCCGACTCCTGAGGCGACTCCCACGCAGCAGCCGACGCCGACGCCGACCCCCACGCCCGCTTCGGTGGTGGACAAGACCGTCGCCGTGGCCGTCTACAACGCCGCGGGCATTTCGGGCCTGGCCGCACAGTACGCCGGCAGCATCACGGCCGACGGCTGGACCGTGTCGCAGCAGGCAAACTGGGCGGGGCAGCCGCAGCCGGCATCGGTCATTTTCTACAACGGCATCACGCAGAAGGCCAACGCCGAGGCGCTTTCCAAGCTGCTGAACATCCCCACGCTGGTGGACACCGCCGAACTCGGCATCCCGCTTGCCGTGGTCCTGGGGCCCGGCGCGTAGCTTTCGCCCCAGCAACAAGGAGCCACCCGGCCGGGATGTTCACCGGCTGGGTGGCTCCTGCCTTTGGCGGTGTCCTAGAGCGAGAATCCGGGCGGTGTGGCCAGTGACGGGTTGTCCTTGCTGAAGCGGCGAATGTTCTCCACCGTCCTGACCCAGTCGTAGAGAAGTTCCTTCGCCGAAATTTGCTCAATGCCGGCATTTTGCATGCGCACCAGGCCATTGTGGTGGGCCCTGCCCGGTGAAAACAATGCGTCGTGAATGGCCACAACCCTGTAGCCGAGTGCCTGCAGCTGCAAGGCTGAGTGGGCCACGCAGATGTCGGTTTCCAAGCCGAGCAAAATGATGGTGGACCGCCCATGGCGCTGGACTTCCGCCAAGATCTCCGGGTTGTCCGCTGCGGAAAAGGCGTGCTTGGGCAGCATGGCCGTTCCCGGCGCGAGGGCGGACCTGATGTTGCCGGCGGTCCTGCCGTTGGTGGAAGAGTCTTCCTCGGTGGCCACGGCAGGAACACCCAGCGACCCGGCCGCCCCGGCAACCCAGGCCACTGTTTTGAAGACACCTGCCAAGGTTTCCCGATCCACGTCGGTGCGGTGCGCGCGGTAGAAGTTCTCCTGGGCGTCAATGACAAGGACAAGCGAATCACGGATGTCCAGAAGACCCGTTGTCTTGACTTGCTCGCGGTATTCGATGCTCATGTTCGTACCCTTCGTGGTGGTTCTGTGGAGATGCTGGCGGTGCGGCGGTGGAGCTCCGGGATGTAGCGGCTATTTGCCCTTGTAGATCCGGTTCACGTCCAGGGAGTACTTCTGGGCTGTCGTGGCCAAGGTTCCGTTGTCTGCCAGCGCCTTCAATCCGGCGGCTACATCCTTGGTGAGCCCGGACCCCTTGGCTGTGTAGACGGCGAACTGGGTATCGGCGTCAAAGAAGCTGGGCCCGGTCTTGAGCTTGCCGCCCGACTTTTGGGCAACATCGACGGCGGAGACATCCGTTTCAATCAGTGCATCGACCTTGCCGTTGAGGAGTGCGGCCACAGTCAGGACGTTCTGCGGGTAACTTTGGATTTCCACCGCGGGATTGCCTGCCGCCTCAAATTTTGCGGACAGTTTCTTGAGCGTTGCCTCGTTGGCGCCGCCGGAGAGGACCGCAACCGACTTGCCGGACAGGTCGTCAATCGACTTGATGGAGTCGGTGCCTGACGGCACCACCAGGGCCGGTCCCGTCAGCAGGTAAGGGCTGGCGTCCGCCACCTTCTGGCGGTCGGCGTTCACATACAGGGCCGACCAGACCAGGTCGCACCGCTTGGCGGCGAGGGCCGGCATGAGCCCATCGAAGCTGGAGATGGTGAATTGGGGCTTGACGCCCCAATGGTTGGCGAGGGCAACGGCTGAATCCGCGTCAAATCCGATCGGTTGTCCGCCTGTGCCGTTTTCGAAGTACTCCATCGGGGAGTATTCCGGGTTGATGCAGATGGCCAGTTCGCCCGCCTTCAGTAGGCCTGCCGGCGCATTGTCTGACTGCGTCGCGGTTGTGGCGGTGCTTGCCGATCCGCAGGCGCTGGCACCCGCCAGCAGGGCGGCGGCAAGGAATCCGTGGAGCAGAACTTTTCGCATGTTGTTTCCTTTGGACGGTTGCTGGAAGTGCGGTGGATCACACTCTAGGCGACTCTTAAGTGCAAATCCTCAGTCGTTTTCTCCTTGATGATGGATATGATCGGTATGCCTGGGCATTTCATAGCACATTCGCCACATCGAATCGGCTGACGGACTTTTTGTTCCCAACCATTCGGGCAAAAAAATTCTTGCCCAATTTCAAGCACTGGAGCGTCATGGACCAAATGGACCGCAGGATTCTCGATGAACTCCTGGCGGATGGGCGGATTAGCCAACAAGACCTGGCCGGCAGGACGGGACTGTCCAGGGCGGCGGTGGCCCGGAGGCTGGCAGGGCTCCTGGCCACCTCGGGGGCGCGCATTGTGGGGCTGGTGCACCCCTCGGTCCTGGGGCAAACGGTCATGGCGCACGTGGCCATTGACGTCGACGGTCCCGCCGGCCCCCTTGCCGCGAGCATCGCCGGAGACGAGGGAGTTCCCTTTGTCTCCGTGGCCTTGGGGACAAGGGCCCTGGTGGCCGAGATCCGGGTCCGGAGCCAGGCGGAGTTGTTTCAGGGCGTTGCCCGCATCAGGGACTTGCCGGGCGTGGTTGCCACCAGCGTCAGCACCTATACCGAGCTCCTGGTGGATGTCCTGGCCCAAACCAGTCCGGCCGGCCACGAACCGGATGAAATCGACCATGTGTTGATCGAGGCCTTGCGCCTGGATGGCAGGGCCAGCTATGCGGCCCTGGCGGAGGCTGCGGGTGTCTCCGCCGGAACGGCCCGCATCCGCGTGCTGAAACTCTTGGAAAATGGTGTGGTCCGGATTGGGATGATCTGGGACCCCGGCACCCAGGACCGGCAACAGCGGGTCGGCCTGGGATTGCGGGTCCGTGGTTCATCCGCCGGCGTGGCCTCCCGGCTTGCCAGGCTTCCCGGGATGACGTTCCTGGCCTCCTCCATTGGCCAGTACGACATCGTGGCATCATTTGATGGCTCGACATCGGGTGACGTGGTCGCCGCGCTCAACGAAATTCGAAAGCAGCCCGAGGTCATCCAGTGCGATACGTGGGTTCATCTGCAGGTGGTGAAGGAGCGGCACTGAGTCTGCGGCCGCCGGGCGTTCGCCCGAAGCTCACATTGCCCTTCCCGCTTGCACTCTGGGATGCCGAGTGCTAATTATTGAGTTAGCACTCTGAGGTGGCGACTGCTAATTATTGGCCGTCTGGCCGCCGTCGGAGTTTAGAACTTTCCTCAAAAGGTGAGGTTTTGCGGGCGCTGTACATAGATCAGCGGCCGCAATTCCGTCCGTCGCGGGCACCTGCTGCGGTTTTTGTATCCGAAATGACTGTCCCGAAAGGACTGAAGCCTCCATGGCCAAGCTCATTGCATTTGATGAAGAGGCACGCCGCGGCCTTGAGCGTGGGTTGAACATCCTCGCCGACGCCGTCAAGGTCACCTTGGGCCCGCGCGGTCGCAACGTTGTTCTCGAAAAGAAGTGGGGCGCCCCCACGATCACCAACGATGGTGTTTCCATCGCCAAGGAAATCGAACTGGACGACCCGTACGAGAAGATCGGCGCAGAGCTGGTCAAGGAAGTCGCCAAGAAGACTGACGACATCGCAGGCGACGGCACCACCACCGCCACGGTCCTGGCCCAGGCACTCGTCAAGGAAGGCCTGCGCAACGTAGCTGCCGGCGCCGACCCGCTGTCACTCAAGCGCGGCATCGAGAAGGCTGTTGCAGCCGTCATCGAGCAGCTGCTCATCTCCGCCAAGGAAATCGAGACCAAGGAAGAGATCGCGGCAACTGCCTCCATCTCCGCCGGCGACTCCGAGATTGGCTCCCTCATTGCCGAGGCCCTGGACAAGGTTGGCAAGGAAGGCGTCATCACCGTCGAGGAGTCCAACACCTTCGGCCTGGAGCTCGAGCTCACCGAAGGCATGCGCTTCGACAAGGGCTACATCTCCGCTTACTTCGTCACGGACACCGAGCGCCAGGAAACGGTCCTCGAAGACCCGTACATCCTGATCGTCAACTCCAAGATCTCCAGCGTCAAGGACCTCGTTGCAGTCCTGGAAAAGGTCATGGCTTCCAACAAGCCGCTGCTGATCATCGCCGAGGACATCGAAGGCGAGGCGCTTGCCACGCTGATCGTGAACAAGATCCGCGGCCTGTTCAAGTCCGTTGCCGTCAAGGCACCGGGCTTCGGCGACCGCCGCAAGGCCCAGCTGGCCGACATCGCCATCCTCACCGGTGGCCAGGTCATCGCCGAGGAAGTTGGCCTCAAGCTCGAGAACACCACCCTTGACCTGCTGGGCAAGGCACGCAAGGTTGTTGTCACCAAGGACGAGACCACCATCGTTGACGGTGCCGGCGACGCAGAGGCCATTGCCGGCCGCGTTGCACAGATCCGTGCCGAGATCGAAAACTCCGATTCCGACTACGACCGCGAGAAGCTGCAGGAGCGCCTGGCCAAGCTGGCTGGCGGCGTTGCAGTCATCAAGGCCGGTGCCGCAACCGAAGTTGAGCTCAAGGAACGCAAGCACCGCATCGAAGACGCAGTGCGCAACGCAAAGGCTGCTGTTGAAGAGGGCATCGTCCCCGGCGGTGGCGTTGCACTGATCCAGGCTGGCGTGAAGGCATTCGAAGGCCTGAACCTGACCGGTGACGAAGCAACCGGCGCCAACATCGTCAAGGTTGCCATCGATGCACCGTTGAAGCAGATTGCCTTCAACGCAGGCATGGAGCCCGGCGTTGTTGTGGACAAGGTCCGCGGCCTGCCCGTTGGCCACGGCCTGAACGCCGCAACCGGCGTTTACGAGGACCTGCTGGCTGCCGGCGTCAACGACCCGGTAAAGGTAACCCGCTCTGCCCTGCAGAACGCGGCTTCCATTGCCGGCCTGTTCCTCACCACCGAAGCCGTTGTTGCGGACAAGCCTGAGAAGGCTGCTCCCGCCGGCGGCGGCGACGACATGGGTGGCATGGGCGGCATGGGCGGCTTCTAGTCCCCAAGCCCTCCCGGACTGGATCCGCTGGCGCGTATCCAGTCCGGGGCCCTCGGGCTCGTGGGCCCACCCAAGCCTCACCACGTTTTCACCACCAAAGGCGCCCTCTCTTTCCGGAGTGGGCGCCTTTGGCGTTTAAGTGTCGGTGGAGTCTGAAAGTATGGAGCAATGACTATTACTGCTGCTGCCGACGGTTCGGCACTGGGAAACCCCGGACCGGCCGGCTGGGCCTGGTACGTTGACGAAAACTGCTGGGCCGCCGGCGGCTGGCCGCACGGAACCAACAACATGGGCGAGCTCATGGCCGTCCTGGACCTCTTCAGGGCCACGGCACACCTGCCCAACGAGCCGTTGCACATCCTGTGCGACAGCCAGTACGTCATCAACTCGGTCACCAAGTGGATGCCGGGCTGGAAGCGCAAGGGCTGGAAGAAGTCGGACGGCAAGCCCGTGTTGAACCTCGATCTGCTCAAGGAAATTGACGCAGCCCTCGTGGGCCGCAAGTACACCTTCGAATGGGTCAAGGGCCACGCAGGCCACGACCTCAACGAGGCCGCCGACGACCGTGCCCGTGACGCCGCCACCGCCTACCAGGCCAAGCGCGAGCCCAACCGCGGCCCGGGCTTCCCCGGCTCCGGCCAGGCCGCCGCTTCCCCCGCCTCCCCGGCAGCCCGCCCCGAGCCCGCCCAGGATCTGCCGGATGCGCTGTATGGCGACCCCGGCCAGCCCGACCTTTTCTCCATGCTCGAGGACGAACCGGACCCCTCCTTCGCCACACCCCGTGAGGCCTCGCTGGAAAGCGTCGTGGACCTGGAGCGCGAGCTGCTGGACCCGGCCGTGCGGGCCGACCCGCTCCGCGCCGCAGAGCTGATGCACCCGGACTTCCAGGAGATCGGCGCCTCCGGGCGCCTGTGGTCGCGCCAGGACATCCTGGAGATGCTGGCCGACGACGAAGCCCCGAGCGTGGAACTGGAAGTCCTGGGACTGGCCCGCCTTGATGCGGCCACGGCCCTGCTGACCTACCGAAGCGCCTCGGCCCGCGGCAGCTCGCTGCGGAGTTCCGTGTGGCAGCACAACGACGGCCAGTGGCGGCTGCGCTTCCACCAGGGCACGCGCGAGGGCTGATCCGCAGACCTCAGCGGGCTGTGAACATGCGCATGTTGGCCTCCTCCGCCTGCGCGTACTGGGTTGCCGCCATGGACAGCGCGCCGTTGATGCTTTCCAGGGACGCCTCAACCCGCAGTTCAGTTGCATGCCATTCCTGCAGCAGCGCCTGGAAATTGGTGGCGGCAGCCCCTGTCCAGGTGGACTGCAGCTCCAGCAGGTTGCGCTTCATGGCGTCCACCTCCATGCGGATGCGGTCCACCGAACCCCTCACAGCTGTGCTCTTGAGTGCCAGCTCGTCGCTGTTGACGTTGAATTGTGCCACGATGTGCTCCTGCCCTGGTTCCGGTGTGCCAGAATCGGCTGCCGGCCCGGGAGGGACCGGCCACCGCTGGCAGGATCCACGCTAGGGCCCGGGCGGCTGCCGCAGCGGCGCCCGGGTGAATCTGTGGAGTGCCTAGTGGCCAGGGCCGCCTGTGGGGGAACCGGAGCCATCGGAACCCTCGAATGCGGTGTCATCTGCACCGTCGCCTTCGGTGGGGTCGGCACTTTCGTGGGCGCCGCCGTCGTCCATGGCCTGGAAGGGCAGCTCGATGGCCATGGTGGCGCCGCCGCCGGGGGTCTGTTCCAGGCGAACGGTGCCCTCGTGCGAGGCCACGATGGCAGAGACAATGGCCAGGCCCAGGCCGCTGCCGCCGGTGTTGCGGTCGCGGGAGGAATCGGCGCGGTAGAAGCGCTCGAAGACGCGCGGCGCCTCCTCCTCCGAGATCCCGGGGCCGTGGTCGCGGACCTTGATGACGGAGAACTTGGCATCGCCCTCGCTGCGGGTTCCCACCACAATTTCAATGGGTGAGCCCTCGGGGGTGTAGCGCAACGCATTGCCCATGAGGTTTGCAACCACCTGGCGCAGCTTTGCCTCGTCGCCGACGCTGGGCGCAGGGGTGCCGGGGCCGCCGTCGAGCCCCACCACCGCGAAGGTGCGGTCACGTGCCGTGGCGCGGGCGTCGAGAACGGCGTCATGGCCGATGATGAGCAGGTCAACGGGCTTGAGCTGCAGGGGGCGCTGCTCGTCGATGCGGGCCAGGACCAGCAGGTCCTCCACGAGCTCTCCCATGCGCTTGGCCTCGCTCTCGATCCGGCCCATGGCCGTGCCCACGTCCTCCGGGGTCTGGAGGGCGCCGTGGCGGTACAGCTCGGAGAATCCGCGGATCGTGACCAGCGGCGTGCGCAGCTCGTGGGAGGCGTCGGCCACGAAGCGGCGCATCTTCTTCTCCGAGGCCGTCCGGGCCGCGAAGGCGTGCTCGATGTGCGCCAGCATGGTGTTCAGGGAGCCGGACAGCCGGCCCACCTCAGTGGCGGGGTTCTCAATTTCCACACGCCTTGAAAGGTCCCCGGCGGCAATGGCCGCGGCCGTCTTCTCCACCCGGCCCAGGGGGCGGAAGGAGCGCGTCACGGTCCAGTAGGCAATCATGGTGCCGAGGGTGACGGCAAGGATGGCCACCCCGGCGATCACGACGGCCAGGCGCTCCATGGTGAGGTTGAGGTTCTCGTACGGCAGGCCCACCACAACATAGCCCATGTACTCGGGCCGGTTCTGGGTGACATCGGCCGGGCCATAGTTGAACTTTTGTGGCGCAATCACAGTGATGCGCCACGGGGCGCCGCCGTCGCTGCTGGGCACTGTGAACGTCTTGCCGTTCAGGGCCCGGGCAGCCGCCATGGAATAGGCGGGGTAGACGGGCTTGTCCTTGCCCGACCGGTTCTGGTCGGCGAGGGTTCCGTCGTCGAAGTGGAAGCCAACGTAGTAGTCAAAGGCGAAAGGCGTCTGCCCCGTGCTTTCCGGGTCCACGGTGCCGAACTGGACGATCGACTTCTGGAAGGTGGTCAGCTGCGTGTCCATCTGGTCTTCCAGGAAGGAGTGCAGCAAAAGGAACGTCGTGGCACCCAGTGCCATCAGTGAGACGCCCAAGAGGGCGCTGATGATGGCCACCAGCTGGGAGCGCAGGGAGGCGTTCTTCCACAACGTAATCAATGTCTTGGCGGCGGTGCTAGCGCTTGTCGGGGGTCCGCAACACGTAGCCCACGCCGCGCTTGGTCTGGATCAGGGCAGGCAGCGTTGCGTCGTTGTCCACCTTGCGGCGCAGGTAGGAAATGTAGGACTCCACAATGGAGGCGTCGCCGTTGAAGTCGTACTCCCACACGTGGTCAAGGATCTGGGCCTTGGAGAGCACGCGGTTGGGGTTGAGCATGAGGTAGCGCAGCAGCTTGAATTCGGTGGGGGAGAGCTCCACGGTCTTGCCGGCGCGGCGCACCTCGTGGGCGTCGTCGTCGAGCTCGAGGTCGGCAACACGCAGCACGGCGTCGTCGTCATCCGTGGGCTGGGTGCGGCGCAGCACGGCGCGGATGCGGGCCACCACCTCGTCCAGGCTGAACGGCTTGGTGACGTAGTCGTCGCCGCCCACCGTCAGGCCCGTGACCTTGTCCTCGGTGTCGTCGCGGGCGGTGAGGAACAGGACGGGGAAGTGCCGGCCGGCGGCGCGCAGGCGCCGGGTGACGGTGAATCCGTCCATGTCCGGGAGCATGACATCCAGGACGGCGAGGTCCGGGTTGTGTTCTTCGGCTGCTGCGAGTGCGTCGCGGCCGTTGGCGGCGGCAATGACCTCAAACCCGGCAAAGCGCAGGGAGGTGGAGAGCAGCTCGCGGATGTTCGGCTCGTCATCGACAACGAGCAGCTTGGCTTCAGGTCCAGTCTTTTTCACCATTTCAGTCTCCGACCATTGGCTGGGAATACGCTGGATATTCCTTGGGTAAGTACTGTCAGCTTACGCCCAGTCAGTTCCCAGCGACTAGTAGGGGAGGCGAAAAATATCCCACAGCTTCGCCAGCAGGCCCGGGCGAGAAACAATGCGCAGCTTCGGGTGTCACGAACATTGATGGAAAGCGATTTCCCAATTACTGTGGGAAGACACCGATGAATGCTGTTGAAAGGTTCTCCATGCCCCTGGCCTACTCCACCCTTGGCTGCCCGGGCGATTCCCTGGCCCAGGTCATCGCCACCGCCCACGCCTCAGGCGCCACGGGCCTGGAGATCCGGGCGGCCGACGGCGAATTCGCCTTCCCGGGCATGGACGCGTCCCAGCGGGCGGATGTCGCGGCCGAGCTCGCCGCGGCCGGCCTGACGGTGCTGACCCTGGCCAGCTACGTGCGGATCTGCGCCCCGGCTCCGCAGCCCGACGGCGCGGACGATCCGGTCCTCGCGGAGCTGCTGGACGCCGTCGAACTTGCAGCAGGACTTTCCGCCGGCAACCGCGGCACCGGCGCGCAGGTGCGCGTGTTCCCCGGGGCGGGGATCGAGCCGTGCGGGCTGGGTTCCGAGCCGTCGGCCGAGATGCTGGCGGCGGACCTGCTGGGGGCGCGCAGGCTCAACGCCGCGGCGCAGCGGGCGCGGGAGCTCGGCGTGACCATGCTGCTTGAAACGCACGACTCGCACCCCAGGGGGACGGACATCGTGCGGATCCTGGCGCACGTGGACCCGGCCGCCCCCGTCAAGGTCATTTGGGACCTCATGCACCCCTGGCGCCACGACGAAGCGCCCGCCCGCACCGCGGAACTGCTCGCGGACTCGCTGGCGTACGCGCAGTACAAGGACGGGGTGCGCAACCCCGGAACAAACACCGTGGAGCTGACCCTGCCCGGGCAGGGTGAGCTGCCGCTGACGGAGATGCGGGACCTCGTGGCCGGGATTTCCGCAGCCCACGGCATCACCGATCCCTGGATTTCCCTGGAATGGGAGCGTGCCTGGCACCCCCACCTGCCGCCCGTGGCTGAGGCGCTGGAAGCACTCAAGTCAGTCCTGGCCTAGGCCCACACGTATTAACAAGGAGCAGCAATGAAGCGCCAGCCCAACATCATGGTCATTGTTTCCGACGACCACGGCTATGCCGACCGTTCCATCCTGGGTGTCCGGGACGATGTTTCCACCCCGGCACTGGACAGGCTGGCGCGGGAGGGCGCCTCCTATTCAGATGCCTACGTGACCGCGCCCATCTGCTCTCCGTCGCGGGCGGGCCTGGCGGCCGGCAGCCACCAGCAGCGGTGGGGTGCGCGCTGGTTCACGGACTCGGAAATCTGCCCGGAGAATGTGCCCACCATTGCCGAACTGCTGCGCGGCGAGGGCTACACCACGGGCTACTTCGGCAAGGTCCACTACGGCACCGAACACCACGGGGACCGGGGAACGCCGCCGCAGCACGGCTATGACGAATCGTTCTACGGGCTCGCGGGCGAATCCATGGGCCGGCTGAACTACCTGCACCACTCCGAGGATTCCGTGGCGGACTACGGCCAGGAGGCCGCGTTCCGCATGGCGGTCCAGCCGTTGTGGAACGGCGAGGAGCCGCAGGAGCTGGAGGGCTTCCTGACCGATGCCATCGGGGAGCGGACCCGGCAGTTCGTGGCCGAGCATGCGGACAAGCCGTTCCTGGCCACCGTGGCCTTCAATGCCGTCCACAACTTTTGCTGGCAGTTGCCGGCGGAGGAGCTCGCGAAGCGCGGACTGCCCGCCTACGAGGACTGGAACCCGGGCGCCGGAGAATACATCGACTGGTACGACGGCGCCATCAGCCCGCACCTGGACAACGGCCGCGCCTACTACCTGGCACAGCTGGAGCTCATGGACGCGCAGATTGGGCTCATCCTGGACCAGCTGGATGAACTGGGCCTGGCCGAGGACACCATTGTTGTTTACCTGACCGACAACGGCGGCTCCACCTGCAACTACGGCGTGAACCTGCCCCTGCGCGGCACCAAATACACCCTGTGGGAGGGCGGCGTGCGTGTGCCGTTCCTGCTGCGCTGGCCCGGGCAAGTGCCCGCGGGGCAGACGCGCACCGGGCTCACGAGTTCCATGGACATCCTGCCCACGGCACTCGCGGCCGCAGGGGCGGACCCCGCCACGTATGCTCACTGCGACGGCCTGGACCTGCTGGCCGCCCCGGGCGGCCACGAGGCCCTGCACTGGGACTGCGGCTGGCAGTGGTCGGTGCGCCGCGGCGACTGGAAGCTGCGCTGGGTGGAACCCGGCTCGCCCGTGGCCCAGGCCATCCTGGACGTGGAGCACGCCGATCCCGGCAGCGGCTACTTCCTGTGCAACCTCGCTGCGGACCCCGGGGAAATCACCAACCTGTACGACGTCGAAACAACAGTTGCCGCCGAGCTCGCCGCCTTGCACGAGGCCTGGGAGCGGGACGTTGCCAACACGGCAGGCAAGGGCTGGCCCATGGCCGAAATATTCTCCTAACGACTCCTTGTTTTCCTAATGGCGTTAGGCGCAGACTGGATCCATGGACGGAAACCCGGACAGGCGCCAGGTCCGCAGGCAGGAAACTGTCGCGGAGATTTTGGCAGCGGCCGTCAGGCTGATGGCACAAGACGGTGTGGCCGGGCTGTCGCTGTCGGCCGTGGCCCGCGCCGTGGGCATGCGCCCGCCGTCGCTGTATGTCTACTTTCCGTCAAAGATGGCGCTCTACGACGCACTCTTTGCCCGGGGAGCCGCCGAGCTGCACGACGCCGTCCGCAGCGCGGCCGTCCTGGCAGGGGATGACGCCGGCCCGCTCGCCGGGCTCACCGCCGGGGCCCACGCCTATGTTGACTGGTGCATGCGCAACCCGGTCACCGCGCAGCTGCTGAACTGGCGGCCGGTTCCCGGGTTTGAGCCGTCCCGGGAGGCCTTTGCGCCCAGCGCAGCCATGGTCATGGACACGCGTGCGCAGATTGACCTCGCCGTCCAGCACGGGCGGCTTGCCCCTGCCGCCGCCACCGACGATTCCGTGCTGCTGTTCACCTCGGTGATTGCCGGCGTCGTCTCCCAACAACTGGCCAATGAGCCGCAGGCCCCGCCCGGGCAAGGCCGGTACACCCGGCTGCTGGACCCGGCGCTGGACATGTGGCTGGCCCACCACGCCCCCTGAAGGAGGAACCATGGAAACAGCAACCGCGCCGGTGGAACGCAGCACCTCCGCCGACGCCTACACCACCGTCATGACAGCCTTGGCCGACGAGCTCGAGGCGCTCAGCCCCGAACAGTGGCGGCTGCCCACCGAATGCACCGGCTGGAGCGTGCGCGACATGGCGGGCCACCTGCTCGGTGCCCAGGAGGACCTGCTGCGCATCCGCACAGTGCTGCGCCGTCGTGCCCGTGGCCGACGCCGGTATCCGCACCTTTCGCTTCTGGACGCCGCCAACCAGGTGCAGGTCCAGGACCATGCCGCGCTGGGCACAGCGGAACTGTGCCGCCAATACCGTGCCAACATTCCGCAGGTGTCGCGGCGCGTGCGCCGCTTCCCGGGGATTCTGGCGGGGGTGCCTGTGCAAAAGGGCATGGCACCGGCCAACTCGGCACTGCGGCTGGGATACCTCTTCAATGTCATTTACCTGCGTGATGCGTGGATGCACGGCGCAGACCTGGCCCGTGCCACCGGCAACCCGCGGCGGGCCACAGCGGCCGACGGCCTGCTGCTGGCCCACGTTTTGCGGGACCTGGCCACGGAGTGGGGCGGGGGAGACGCCGTCGAACTTGTCCTGCCGGGCGAGCCCGGAGCCACGGTGGGCCTGGGTGGGCTGGCGGAGGGCCGGCTTCCCGTGGCGCGGCTGGAGGCCCCGGCCCTGGAACTGTGCCGGAGCCTGTCGGGCCGCGTCCCGGAATCGGGCATCACCACGGTTGCGGGCGATCCTGAGCAGGCACGCCGACTGGCCGCCGTGCGGATCTTGTTTTAGGCGCCGTGCGAACTGAATCAGGCCGGCCGGCTCAGGGCAGGTGGGCGTAGATTTCCACCGGCGCCAGAACCCCGGCCCGGAAGGCCGCCAACAGGTTTGAAAACGCGGCCGCGTCCACGCCGGCGGGCCTTCCGGATGCCGCGGCCCGCTCCAGGAACTCAATGCCCTCGGCCAGCGGCTTGGCCTCATGGTCCACGAGGAAACCCGCCTGGGCCAGGGCATCGCTGTAGGCCAACGGCGGCTGCGGGAATGAGGTGTCGGGAGTTGCCGCCCACGGCAGCGGGTACGTTTCCAGGTCGCCGCCCACCAGCATGACGTCGTACACGGCGAAGACGCTGCCGGGGCGCAGCACGCGGGCTGCCTCGGCAAAGGCAGTGTCCTTGTCCTGGATGTTCATGCCCACATGGACCATGAGCGCCGCATCAAAGGAGTCGTCCTCAAAGGGGAGGGCCAGGATGCTGCCCTGGCTGAAGGTGACCTGACCGGACAGGCCGGTGCGCTCGGTGATGGTGCGGGCCGTCTGAACAAACTCCGGCGTCAGGTCGATGCCGTGCACCGAGGCGCCAAAATCGCTGGCCAGGTGGCGGCTCACGCCGCCCATGCCGGAACCGAGTTCCAGCACCCGGCTGCCGGCCCTGATGCCGGCACGTGTGGCCACCCGTGTGGTGGCCGCGGGGCCGCCGATGTGCAACTGGTCGGCGCCGCGCAAATTTGCGGGGGAGAAGCTGTCCGGGTTGCCGCCCGAGGCGGCAACGATGCCCAGCAGGAGTTGCAGGACGTTTCCGGCCCCGTAGTGTGAGGAAACGGACTCTTCAATTCCCATGACGGCTCCCATGAACGTCCCCGCGGCCCACGCCGGGCCTGCGTTTTTTTGATCCTACTCCGCGGAACTGCCGGACGGCACGGGAAGTTGCTGCGGCGTCAGAGCCGGCGGCGGACGGCGACCGAGCGCATGACGCTGGCGCCCATCATGAGGAAGGCGGCTGGCAGCGCGATCATGGCGATCCAGTTGAACCCGGGCCAGGGGGTGCCGCCGGCCCACTTGCTGATGAGCACAATGATCAGCGCAATCAGCGCGGCCAGGGCCAGGGCCATGGCAGTGTAGTTGAAGATCTGCCAGCCACGGCTCAATGGCTGCGGCGCGGAATAGTGGGGGCTCATGTCCTCAACGCTAACAGCGGACACCGGGGCCACAAAGCCGCAGCTCCACTGCCAACGCGGTAACCTAGAGGCAGTGGAACTGCACCACCTGCCACCGCAGGCACCGTCCGCCCCACAGCCCGCACCCGGGCACGGCGATGAACGGCCGCACCGGCACGGAAGAAGCAGTTCATGCAAGCGACTTTTTAAAGGGGTAGAGCAAGTGCCTATTGGCAAAGTGAAGTGGTACGACAACGAGAAGGGCTTCGGCATCATTGCCGCCGACGATGGCCGCGAGGTGTTCCTGCGCGCCAACGCGCTGCCCGCCGACGCCGGCGAGATCAAGCCCGGCACGCGCATGGAGTTCGGTGTGGCCGACGGCCGCAAGGGCGCCCAGGCCATGGCCGCGAAGATCCTGGACCGCAGCGCCTCGGTGGCCAAGGCCAAGCGCATGCCCGCCCGGGACCTCGCCCCGATTGTGCAGGACCTCGTGTCCCTGCTGGAACGCTCTGTTGGTTCACTGACCAACGGCAAATATCCTGACGGAGACGCAAGCAAGATCGCTGCTGCGCTGCGCAAGGTTGCCGACAACTTCGACGCGTAAGCGGTGTCCACGATGACCGAAATCTCCAGCAGTACAGCCGCCGAGGCAGCTGCCACCCCCGAACCGCGTCCCGGAGTGCCGGTTTGGCGGGTCGGCAAGCCTGACGCTGCCCTGGCCGCTGACGTGGACACAGCACGCGCCGCCGTGCTGACCATTGCCAGCGACTCGGCCATCGGCAAGCACCTTGGCGCACGGAGCGAAGGTGTCCGCTGCGTGACGCACCTGTTCGAGTCAAAGCAGCCAGGCTATTCCGGCTGGGTGTGGTTTGCCTCGCTGAGCCGCGTGGCCCGTGGAAAGTACTCCACTGTCAACGAGGTGGGCATGCTGCCCACCGAGGACTCCGTCCTGGCTCCTGCCTGGGTGCCGTGGGCAGAGCGCGTCCGGCCCGAGGACCAGCAGGAGGAGCAGGCTGCCGAGGAAGCTGCTGCCCACGATGGCGCGGACGACGCCGGTGCTGACGCCGCCGAGGCGGAAAACGCCGGGGAAGCCGGCCCCGAGGAAGATGCCGCTGCCGGTCCTGACGCCGATGGCGGGGACTTCGAAGCCGAAAGCTCTGACGTCTAGGACGCAATTGAATTGCCTGCAGGGCCCCGCCAAATATTGGCGGGGCCCTGTTTTGCTTGTGCCGGCGCGAATATCCGGAAACGAACAAGTAGTAACAATTTGTTCAGGATAGACAACTTATGTACACAAACATATGATCTCTACATGACTAATTGTGATGCATACCACGGCAGCGGGCGCCAGGAAAAGATTCGCGGCTGGGGTGCCGGTGCACTCGTGTTCGGCCTCGGGGCCGTCCTGGCCGCAGGTGCACTGCCCGGCATGGCCAATGCCGCCGACGGCACCGGCCAGGCAGCCCCGTGGGCAGCTGGCGCAACCCTGCCCGTGGCGGGCCTTGGCCCGCAGACCGTCGGATTCCATGCGAAGCAGCCTGCCACCTTGGACCAGGCTGCACTTCCACAGCACGCGGCCGAACGCGTCAAGGTGGACGTGACCGACTTCGGGGCCGACCCCACGGGTGCCACCGACTCGGCCAAGGCCGTCAATGACGCCATTGTGCACGCCAAGTCCCTGGGCAAGCCCACCACAATTGTCTTCCCCTGCGGTACCTATTCCATGTACCCGGAAAACGCACCCAAGCGCGAGCTTTATGTTTCCAACACCGTGGGCGCGGACCAGGCGTACAAAACCAAGACCATCGGCCTGCTGATCGAGGACATGGCCGACGTCATTGTCGAAGGCAACGGCTCACAATTGACCTACCACGGCAAGCAGACCGAGTTCGCCACGATCCGCTCCTCCGACGTCACCATCCGCAACCTCAACACCGACTGGTACGCCCCCGGCACACTGGATCTGGCCGTCGTCGGAAGCGGCGTTGCCGCGGGCTACGGCTACCGCGACATCCAGGTCCCGGCCGGCGTGGGCTACAGCATCAACGGAGCCACGGCCACCTTCACCGGCGAGAAGAGCCCCGCCACGGGAACCCCCTACTGGAGCTACGAACCCGGCGGGGCAAGCGCCGGCTACAACCAGACCCGCGACCTCGCCACGGGGCTGACGCTGCGCACGGGCGTGCCGCTGTGGAACGGGTCGCGGGCCGTGGAGGACCTCGGCGGCGGCGTGCTGCGCGTCAGCTACAACAATGCTGCCGACCCCGGCGGCGCCGGCAAGGTCTATGAAATGCGCAAGCCCACCCGCGACACCCCCGGCGGGTTGATCTGGGAGTCGGAGCGCACCGCTCTGCGGGACATGAAGCTGCACTACCTGCACGGCTTCGGCATCGTCGGCCAGCTCAGCCGCGACGTCGCGCTGGATAAAATCACCCTCCGCACCGACTTTGGCACCGGCCGCCAGACAGCCGCCTTTGCCGACTTCGTCCAGATGTCAGGCATCGCGGGCAAGGTCCAGATCACCAACTCGCTCTTCGACAACCCGCACGATGACCCCATCAACATCCACGGCACCTATGTGCAGGTCAAGTCCATTGACCGCGCCGCCAAGACCGTCACCCTGGCGTACATGCACAATGAGACGGCAGGCTTCCCTCAGTTCTATGCGGGCGATGAGCTGCGCTTCGTCAAGAAGGCAACCATGCTCCCGGCCGGGGACGCCAAGTTCACGGTGACCAAGGTGGACGGGCCCACCGGCAAGGACTCCAGCCACAGCCTGACGGAGATGACCGTGACGGTCGACGGCGACTTGCCGGCGGACCTGCAGGCGGACGCCTTCGTTGCTGAAAACCTCACGTACACCCCCGAGGTGTATATCGCCGGGAACACCTTCCAGTCGGTGCCCACCCGCGGCATCCTGGTGACAACGCCGCGCGAAGTCCTCATTGAGCGCAACATCTTTGACCAGATGGGCATGGCCAGCATCTACATCTCCGCCGATGCCGCCTCCTGGTACGAATCCAGCGGCGTGGACAACGTGAGAATCCGCAACAACGTCTTCGACCGCCCCAGCACCGGGTCGGCGACCATCTTCGTGGACCCCACCAACAGCCAGGGCGAGGCCGGCAGGGCCGTCCACCACGGCATCAACATTGAGGCCAACCGCTTCTCCGTGCTGCCCGGCGGCCAGCTTGTCAGCGCCAAGTCGGTTTCCGGGATGGACTTCACGAACAACGCCGTCAACCACTATTCACCCACCGATCCCGGTTCCGTGACTTCAACGCGGGCCCTGTTCGACTTCCAGTCCAGCGCGGACATAGACATTGCCGGCAACAGCTTTGCGAGCGGCTTCAACCTGCGCGCCAACACCTCGGGCATGGACGCCGCTGAGGTGGACGGGACGGCCGACAACATTGCCAAGAACGCCGACAACATCCACAAGGTGGCCGGACCGGCGTCGACCCTGGCAAGCGGCATGGGCTGGGTCCGGGAGGACGTTGGCCGCTGGAGTGCAGTGGACAAGAACACCGTGACGCTCAAGTCCGGCTCCAATGGACTCTGGGCCACACAGAATGGTGCCGTCAACATCCTGCGCCAGAACGCGTCCATAGCGGGCGACGCCGAGACGGTGGTCAAGCTCAGCGGCGCCACCAAGTCCCAGTACGAGGAAGCCGGCGTCATCCTTTACGCCGATGACAACAACTATGTGGCCCTGCAGCGCAAGCATGCCAATGGCAACCCCGTCCTGGCCCTGGTGACCGAGGCCAACGGCAACCCCAACGAGAACACCCAGGTGGCGGCACCGGCAGCGGCCGATGTGTGGCTGAAGCTTGTCCGCACCGGCACCTCCTACACCGCCAGCTACTCCGTGGACGGGACCTCATTCACCACCATCGGCTCCATCAGCAATGCGGCGGTTGCCGGCAACGCCAAGGCCGGCGTCCTAGCCGTGGGTGCCAGCAGCGGAGGCACCCCGTTCACCTTCAGCAACTTCACAGTGAACGGCGCGGCCCAGCCGTTCTTCGACACCGTGGTGGTGCCGGAAGCGCCCAAGCTCATGGCAGGGCTTAAGACACCCGCCTGGGACGGCGTGCAGTTCGGGGCGGCGGCATCGCCCCTGGCCTGGCTGGCCTACACCCCTGCTGCAACGAAGTCTGTCTCCGCGACGTTTGCCCCGGAAGATGCCGCGACTGCCGTGCAGGTGCAGTTCAATGACCAGGTGGCCGTTCCTGGTGATGTCGGCGCCTACACCTTTGACCTGGTGCCCGGGCCCAATGTGGTCCAGGTCCAGACCCTGGGCGCCGACGGCATCTCCTCCCAGAGCTACCGCTGGGTGATCTCCTCGCAGGGACCGCTCAACGGCCCGGCCGCCAACCTGGTCTGCGCCCCCGTGGTTGAACCGACGCCCACGTCGACGGCGGAGCCCACCACGGAGCCGACCGAGTCCGCGACTCCTACTCCGAGCGGCTCCGCAACGCCCTCGACGTCCCCGGCGCCCGGTGCGCCGTCCGGTTCCCTGAGCTCGGCCACGGTGTCCGCCGGCGGTGAGCTGACCGTGACCGGAAAGAACTTCAAGCCGGGCACAACGGCCACCTTCACGCTGCACTCGGATCCGGTGGTTCTAGGCACGGCCGTGGTCGGGGCCAATGGAACGGTGTCCCTGACGGCCAAGCTGCCGGCAAACGTCCCTGCCGGCGCCCATACGGTGACCATTGCCGGAACGGGCGCAAACGGCGACGCCGTTGAGCTGAGCCTTGCCCTGGTGGTTGCCGGTGCCAACGCCACGGCGACTGCCTCTTCAACTACGGCTGCAAGCAATGTGGCAACCACCGCTGCCGGGTCCCCGTCGGACGAGCTGGCCAGCACGGGAGCCAACATGTGGCCGCTCGTTGGCGGAGCAACTGTTGCCATCCTCGGGGCCCTCATGCTCCTGGCAGGCAAGCGCCGCCGCCGGTCATAGCGGCCAACTAAAAAGGTGTGGCGGCTTCCAGCAATGGAAGCCGCCACACCTTTTTGGTGGAACTTTAAGGACTAGATGTTCTCAATCACGTAGTCAATGCACTTGGTCAGTGCCGTGATGTCATCGGGTTCGATGGCCACGAAGGTGGCGATGCGCAGCTGGTTGCGGCCCAGCTTGCGGTACGGCTCGGTGTCCACGATCCCGTTGGCGCGCAGGACCTTGGCCACGGCTGCCGCATCCACGGACTCGTCGAAGTCGATGGTGCAGATGACGTTGGAGCGGTCCTCGGCGTTGACCACGTAGGGGCTGGCGACGGCGGATTCCTCGGCCCAGGTGTACAGGCGGCCCGCTGAATCGGCGGTGCGTGCGGAGGCAAAGTCTATGCCGCCGTTGTTGTTGAGCCACTGCACCTGGTTGTTCAGGGTCACCAGGGTGGACAGCGCAGGCGTGTTGTACGTCTGGTTGAGCAGCGAGTTGTCAATGGCCGTGTTCAGGTTCAGGAAGTCAGGCACCCAGCGGTTGGAGGCACCAATGCGCTTGGCCCGCTCCAGCGCGGCGGGGGAGAACAGCCCAAGCCACAGGCCGCCGTCGGACGCGAAGTTCTTCTGGGGGGCGAAGTAGTAGACGTCGCTCTCGCTCACGTCCACGGCCAGGCCGCCGGCAGCGGAGGTTGCATCAATGAGGACCAGTGCGCCCTCGTCGGCGCCGGCAACGCGCTTCACAGGGGCCGCAACGCCCGTGGAGGTCTCGTTCTGCGGCCAGGCGTAGGCGTCCACGCCGGCCTCGGCAACGGCCACGGGGCGGGTGCCGGGGGCCGAGGTGATGATGGAGGAGGCGTCCAGGAACGGGGCGTTGTTCGTCGCAGCGGCAAACTTGGAGCCAAACTCGCCAAAGGAGAGGTGCTGTGCCTTGTTTTCAACCAGGCCGAACGTGGCAACGTCCCAGAACGCGGTGGAGCCGCCCACGCCCAGGATCACCTCGTAGTCGTCGGGTGCCTTGAAGAACTGCTTCAGGCCGCTGCGGACATCGCCCACGAGGTTCTTGACGGGAGCCTGACGGTGGGAGGTGCCCAGAAGCGATGCGCCTGCCTCGGAGAGCGCCGCAACCTGCTCGGCACGGACCTTGGAGGGGCCGGCGCCGAAGCGGCCGTCGGCCGGGCGCAGGGTGGCGGGAATGGTGAGGGGCGTTGTTTCGCTCACAAGTTGCTCCAAGATCTAAGCGATGGAAGTTGTATGGGTGCCAGTGGCTGCTGCCAATTCTGCCGCAGAACGGCCCCGGGGAGAAAAATCGGCGGTCCCCCGGGAAATATTCGCAACACGGATATGGTTCCCACAGAGGGCGGTGTTTCGGCGGATCGCGGCAATCAGGCTAACGTAGACACGAACGCCCCTGCCCTTAAACAAGGCGCCCAACAACAGGAGGATGCTGACGTGGCTGATCTGATTGACACTACTGAAATGTACCTGCGCACCATCCTGGAGTTGGAAGAAGAGAACATTGTGGCGCTGCGGGCACGCATCGCCGAGCGGTTGCACCACTCGGGCCCCACGGTTTCCCAGACCATCGGGCGCATGGAGCGTGACGGCCTGGTCATCGTCTCCGGCGACCGGCACCTGGAACTGACCCCGGCCGGCCGCGACAAGGCCACGCGGGTCATGCGCAAGCACCGGCTCGCCGAGCGGCTCCTGGCCGACGTCATCGGCCTGGACTGGGCCTATGTCCACGAGGAGGCCTGCCGCTGGGAGCATGTCATGAGCGAGCGCGTGGAGCAGCGCCTGTTCGACCTGCTGGGCAAGCCCGAGGAGTCCCCGTACGGAAACCCGATCCCGGGTCTGGAGGAGCTGGGCGGGGCCATCGCCCCCGACTTCGCTGCCGGGCTCGTGACGCTTGTTGATGCCATGGGCAGGTACGCACCGGGCCAGGAAGTGGTCATCCACCGCCTCTCCGAGCGCATCCAGGTTGATCCTGAACTGCTGCAGCAACTCGACGAGGGTGGCCTGCGCCCCGGTGCCCGCATCGCCCTGGAACGGGTTGGCGAGTACATCTCCGTGCGCGTGCCGAACATCGAAGGCGCCCTGGAGCTTCCGCCGGAAGTCGCCTCGCATGTTTTTGTCGCCATGAGCTAAGCAACCACGACGACGGCCCCGGGTTCATCCGGGGCCGTTTTTGCGCGTTCGGCGAACGCCGCGGCAGTTGTGTCAACCACAATTGGTGCTCAGCCCGCCGATGCCGCAGGCTGCCCGTTCGGCCAGCGGTGGCCCTGTTCCTGCCCTTTTGGACCAAGGCCGGCATCGTGTGTCCCAGCGCACATTTTGATAAAATCTTATTGACAATCAAGATAACGGAATTGTTACGGTTACCGCTTGTACCGTATAGTAATAATCTGACGCTGTAACCAAAGCGTTACCAATTCGCGACACCGAGCCTTGCCTTCGCGAATTGGACAGCAATCACCAGGCAAGGGCGGGGGAACCACTTTCGGCAGACAAACCAGTCTGCCTTGGGGTGAAGCCCACATCCGAAGAGCACTTCCTGAACAGACACCGTCCCTGGGGCGATGCCTTGGGCAGGCCTGTGCCACGGCGCTGGGCCGGATCAAAAGTTTCACTCTCTGATCCGAATCCGACAGCTAACTTCGCAGGTGCAACAAGAGAGGTTTTCAGTGTCAGAGGTCAAACAGCGGGGACGCCGTCGCGCGTCGTCGCAAGCCACCCATGAGCTCAGCTCAGTAGTCGGCAGTCGCCGCGAAGCCATTGCGGCTGAGCGCGCCCATTCATCTTCCAGCACCACTGTGGCCCAGCTGCTGCGTGCCGGTGCCTCCAGCGGCGCAGGCCAGAAGGTTGGCGTGGCCATGGCTGCCACCGGCCTGGTCCTGGCCGTTGCGCTCCCCGCCACCCAGGCCTCAGAGAGCCTCCAGATGGAGACCACAACGGCTTCCGCCGTTGAAACCGTGGTCACCGCCGGCGCCGAAGTTCCCATCACTTTCGCGGCACCCGAGGTCCACAGCGCCCTCAATGCTGACGGCAAGCTCAAGCAGACCCTGCAGGTCAACGCCTCCAAGGTCACCCCGCAGGCATCCAAGGGAACGCTTTCAGCACCGCTGAAGACCCTTGCCCCCAGCTCCCCGTTCGGCGACCGCATCAGCCCCATCACGGGCCAGGTTGACGAGCACCACACCGGCCAGGACTTCGCGGTTGCCAGCGGCACCGACGTTCTCTCGGCCGCCGGCGGCACCGTGACGTTCGCCGGCTGGCACCAGTACGGCGGCGGAAACCGCGTTGTGGTGGACCACGGCAACGGCCTGTCCACCTCTTACAACCACATGAGCAGCATTACGGTAAAAGTCGGCCAGAAGATTGAACGCGGCGACACCGTGGGCCTGAGCGGTTCCACCGGCGCCTCCACCGGCCCCCACCTCCACTTTGAGGTCATCGTGAACGACGAAACCGTCGATCCCATGGGCTGGCTCTAAGCTTTTCCACACCCCAATTTTGATCACGACTTTGTCACATGACCGTGACCTGAACGTGACATTGGGAAAAATCTGTTGTACCGTCGTAATCGCGCCTGCTTCGAATAAAGCTGGCGCCCATGAGTGGATTGCCTAGCTCTGCCACTGCTCATGGTCCGTTCGTATCAATCGTCTGGCAGGGGCGGGGGAACCAATAATCGGATTTTGTGCGTCAGTGCAAAGTCCTTGGGGTGAAGCCGCGAAGCGTGAGGGATCGACCAGGAAGTAATTCCTTGAAGATTCCACAAACGTGGAGCGGCCGGGTGACTCCCATCCGAATCCGACAGCTTACCTCGCAGGCATTGGGAGAGGAAACCTTCTTGGCTTCAAACATTGCACTCGGGCGCCACCGCGCCGAGATTGCTAAGACCAGTCCGATCTCGACCCTTACGAAAGCCGTCAGCAACAACGTCGGCGGAGTTGGTCGTCAGGCAGCTGTTATTGCAGCTGCATCAGGCCTGGTCCTGACATCCGGCATCGCAGCAAACGCCGCCACACCCACTGTGGAGCGTACTTCTGACGGTGCAACGACGATGAACCTGAACACGGAACTGGCTTCCGCGATCACGGCAGCGTCGACGGTGAAGATCTCCTTCGCCACCCCCGCAATCACCTCCACCCCGGCTCCTGTTGTTGAGGCACCGGCAGTTGTAGAGGCCCAGAGCAGCGAAGTTGTTGCAGAACCGGTTGCAGAAGTTGCTCCGGCCGCGCAGGCAGCTGCCGCTCCGACTGTCACCACCTCCACTCCTGAGGTTGCCTCCAAGCCTGCAGTTGCAAGCGGCATCGGCGCCACAATCGCCAGCGCTGCCTTGTCGCAGGTTGGCGTTGCCCAGGACTGCACCGCACTTGCCAGCAACTCCCTGGCTGCCGCTGGAATCAACTTCCACGACTGGCCCGCTGGCTACCTGAGCCTGGGACGCACCGTTTCCCAGGGCGAAGCTCAGCCCGGTGACCTCATTTACTACGCAGACGGCGGCATGGGCATGGCCCACATCGCTGTTTACATTGGCAACGGCCAGGCCGTACACGGTGGATGGGGTGGCGGCATGACCGCCATCTTCTCCGTCAACGTTGGCTCGGGTCCCGTTTTCATTGCGATGGGTCACTAAAGAACGTTTTTACCCAATGAACCCCGTCTCCGGACGGGGTTCATTTATTTAAGCCGCTTCCCTGCGCCCTGCCGGTAGCATGGCTGGCATGGCAAATTTGAGGCGGCGCCCATGCTGGCCGTGATCCTGGCCGGCGGCATGTCCCGCCGGCTGGACGGCGTGCCCAAGGCCGGGCTGATGCTGGACGGGCAGACGCTGCTGGCACGCACGGTGGACGCCGTGGCGCAGCTTGTCGACGCCGGCCCCTGGGGTTCGGCCGCACAGCCGGCCACGGCGGATGGCGGGGGAGCCGCGAAAGCCAGGATCGCCGTCGTCGGTCCCGTGGGGCAGCTCGGGGGCTGGCTGGCGACGGCGGAATCCAGCCGGGTGGTCGTCGCCGTGCAGGAGGACCCGCCCTTTTCGGGGCCGGCGTCGGGCATCGCGGCTGGCTTGTCAGCACTGGCGGCAGATGGCGGCCACGTGCTGGTCCTGGCCTGTGACATGCCCAAGGCAGGCCAGCTGGCCCACTTCTTGGCCCGGGAACTGTCAGCGAGCGGGCCCGGCTCCGGGGTCATGGCCGTCGACGGCGGGCGCAAACAGCCGCTGGCCGCCATTTACCCCGTGGCGGGCCTGCTGGAGGCTCTGGAAGAAGCGCGCGCGGCACACCGGTTGGTGAACGCCTCGGTGTTCTCAGTGGTTGCTAATGTGAACATGAAGGATTGCGCCGTGCCCACCGGGCTGACGGCGGACATCGACACTTGGGCGGACGCCCGCGCGCAGGGGATCGCCGCGGCTCCAGCCGGCGCGGAGAGGCAGCAGTTGGAAAATCAGGACGAGGTCTTGCAGGCATGGACGCGGAAACTGCTTGAGGCCTTTGAAATTGGCGACATCGACGTGGACGTCCACGCGGTGCTGAACGTGGCCGGTGTTGCGGCACATTCAATCGTGCGCCCCGCAGCCCCGCTGACAACCTTCATCGCCGGCCTGGCCGCAGGCATTGCAGCCGGGTCAGGGCAGGCCCCCGAAGCCGTCACCATGAAGGCGGCACTGGGCATGGCCAAGAAGCTGGCCGCCGCCGAGGCGCCTGCGCCCGGTGAATCAGCCCCGGCCGCCGGCGAAGCGCCCGCCGGGATCTAGGCCCACATGACCGAGCGCGCCAACGCCCCAGCCGCGGACGCGGGCAGCGATGCGGCACCTGTGGGGGCGGTGCGCGTCCTGCCCCACACCTGGCAGGAAGCCCGTGACCGGGCCTGGGACGCGGCTGCCCCGCTCCCGGCACACACTGTCCCGCTGGCGTCGGCCATGGGGCGCATCCTCGCCGCAGATGTCCACGCCCGGCATGCCATGCCCCACTACGCCTCTTCCGCCATGGATGGCTGGGCAGTCGCGGGCAGCCCGCCGTGGATCCTGGCCGCGGCGGGGGACCGGCTCACACCCGGCCAGGCCGTGCCCATCGTGACGGGGGAGCTGATTCCCACGGGCGCCAAGTCGGTGCTGCGCAGCGAGTCCGGCGAGCTGTCCACGGACGACGACGGCCTGCCGGTCCTGGTGCGCGGCGAAGGGGCCCGCCCCGGCGAACCAAGGAACGGCCAGCACATCCGGATTGCGGGCCAGGAGGCGGCCGCAGGTGAGTCCTTGATCAAGGCCGGCACCACCCTGAACCCGGCACACATTGCCCTCGCCGCCCTTGGCGGCCTTGATGAATTGCAGGTGTTGGGCAAGCCCGCCGTGAAGATCGTGCTGACAGGCGATGAAGTGGTGTCACAGGGCATCCCGGACCCCGGCTTTGTCCGCGACGCGTTTTCCCCGCAGCTCGGAGCCGTGGTGGGCATGCTGGGCGGCTCGGTCGTGGGACTGCAGCGCGCGGGCGACACCCTGGCCTCAATGCTGGACGCGCTGGCCGACGACGAGGACGACCCGGCCGACGTCGTCATCACCACCGGCGCCACGGGCAATTCGAGCGCCGACTTCCTGCGCGAGGCCATCACGGCCATGGGCGGCACACTGCACATCGCGAACATTGCCATGCGCCCGGGCCACCCGACACTTCTGGCCGAACTGCCCGACGGGCGCTTCATCCTGGGCCTTCCCGGCAACCCGCTGGCTGCCATGGTGGGGCTCATGGTGCTCGGCGCCCCGCTGCTTGCCGGGCTGGGCAGCCTGCCCCGGCCTGCCGCCGTCGAGGTTCCCTGTGGTTCGCCCATCAAGGAGTATCACGGGCCCACCCGCCTCATGCCGTACCGGCTGGTCTACGGCCTGGCCTCCCCGTGCTCATTCACGGATTCGGCCATGATGCGCGGGCTTGCCGCGGCCGACGGCGTCATGGCCGTCCCGCCGCACGGCGCCAAGATGGGCGAGGTGCTGCCGGCCCTGGTCCTGCCGTGGAAGTAGGCACCTCAGAGGACCTGGCCTTCGCCTGCCTGGACGGCCGCGAACTGCACGGCACCTTGTTTGAGGTCCCGGACGGCACGGCCAAATTGGGCACAGTGGTCATCGCCTGCGCCACGGCCGTCAAGGCCGGCTACTACCACCGCTACGCCGCATTCCTGGCTGCCAACGGCCTTGCCGCCGTCACCTTTGACTACCGGGGGATCGGCGCCTCCCGCGGCGGACCCCTGCGCGGCCAGAAGATGCGCTGGTACGACTGGGGCTCGCAGGACATCGACACCGTCCTGGCCTGGGCCATGGAGCACAGCGGCGATCTGCCCGTGCACTTCGTGGGGCACAGCTTCGGCGGCTTCGGGGTGGGGCTCGCGGCGCACGCCTCGGGGCTCGGCCGGATACTCACCGTGGGCGCCCAGCACGCCTACTGGCGCGACTTCCGCTTCCGGGACAAGGCCGCGCACTGGGGCCGCGCCGCCGTGACGGTGCCTCTCGTGGCCGTGTTTGGCTACTTCCCCGCCAAGCGGCTAAACATGATGGAAGACCTCCCCGCCGGCGTGGCGCTCGACTGGGCCCGTTCCCGCAGGGACTTCACCACGGCGGCAGCCGGCACCCGTCGCGCTACTCTCCGGGCCCACCAGGCCGCCGTCACTGCGCCCATCCTGGCCGTTGCGCCGAACGACGACTCCTACGCCACCCTCCCCGCCATGGAGCGGGCCGTGGCCTACACGCCCAACAGCCGGGCCCGGGTGGTCCACCTCCGCCCCGAAGATTACGGCGAATCCTCCTTGGGCCACTTCGCCCTGTTCCACAGCCGATACCGCCACACCTTCTGGGAGCAGACCCTGGCCTGGCTCCGCGACGGCACCTGGGACTAGCTGGACGGGCCCGGTGGTCGAGCCTGTGCCCGGTGGTCGAGCTTGTCGAGACCACTACCGACGCCGCATCACTTAATGCTGGTTTTTCGCCGACGCCGCATCACCTTTGACGTGTGGCCTGTGCCCGGTGGTCGAGCCTGTCGAGACCGTGGTTCAGCCTGGCGTTGAGATGGGAAAATAAGTCCGTGAACTTCTCCACAACCATGTCACTACTAGTGAATTTGATCTATAATTAATGCATGGGCGGTTCGGTGAATTTCCCGGCTAACCGGGAGGGTTCCTCCACCACAGGTGCTGTGGCGGAACTGCTGAATGCCTTCACCTTTCCCACCATCATTCCCCTGGCCACCGACATCGCCGCCCTGGATGATTTGCCCGATTTGCCGGCTCCTGAGCCCATCCCTTCAGATAGCGTCAGGGTTGTCCCGGAATCCCGCCTGACCGGTGTCCGGGCGCTTCAGGACAGCACCGCGACAGCCTTGGCCGCGATGCACCGACACAAGAACCAGGGCGCTGCCCTCACCGCGGTGTTGGTGGAACGGATGCTCTCCGCGGCGGAGGCCGAAGCCACCGTGTTGGAGTTGGATCCGTGGCAGCGCGAAACATCCCGGGCCGGGGTGCGGGCCGAAATCGCCGCGCTGTTCAACATCACCGAAGGCTACGCCGGGGCGTTGATGATCGATGCGGCCACCCTGGTCCGCCACCTCCCCGCCACCATGGCCCAACTCAGTGCGGGGGTGTTGGGGTGGGAACATGCGGTCATCATCGCCGATGAAACCAGCCTCCTCCGCGCCGCCCACCTGCCCCAAGACACGATTGACACCTTCGAACAAGTGTTGTTGGGGAAGGCAGAGCACGCCACCCTGCACAGTTTCCGGGAGAAGGCCCGCCGCGCCCGCGAACGCACCTACCCGGAGACCCTGGTTCCCAAAACCCGGCAGGCCTATGAGCGCCGGCAGCTGGGGATCAGCAGGTCCCGGGACGGGATGGCCTGGCTCAACCTCTACGGCCCCTCACCCACGATCGAGGCGATCTGGACCCAATGCACCGCGACCGCCCAGGCAGCCCAAGGCCCCCACGAAAACCGCACCCTCACCCAACTAAGGGCCGACATCGCCGCCGCCCTCCTGTTGTGCCAGTCCCTGGAGGCCAACAACATCCACGCACCCGCACCCGCCCCCACCGGTGACAGCACCCTGGTGGCAGAGAAGGCACAGGGCACCGCCCCTGACAGTTCAGGCGGCTCCGCCGACACTCCCCAGCAGGGCACCTGGTTCACCACCCTGGCCGATACCGGTCCCGACCCCTGCCAGGGAGCAGCGTTCCCGGACCCCGACCGCCTCGGCCCACACTTCTACCCCTGGGAACTGCCCGTCTTTGACGACCCCAACTACCAGGACCCCGCCTTTAGGGAGCCGGACCCCCGCAACCAGCCCGACTGGCAAGTACCCGGACAACCACCCCACCTCACACCCACCAGCAGCAACCCCGCCAACACCAGCGGTACCGGCGGCAACGGCGCAGCCGGGCCCGAAAGCAGTCAGAACGGGACTGGTGTGTCCGGATGTGGTGCTGGGGTGTGGCCGCCCCTGCCGCAGGTCACCCCGATTCTGTTGGTGCCGGCGTTGTCGTTGCTGGGGTTCACGGATGAGCCGGCCTGGATGTCAGGAGCAGGACCAATCAGCATCGAGGTCGCGAAGCACCTCACCGCGAACGCACCGAGTTTCTACCGGGTGCTGGTGGATCCCATATCGAACCAGCCCCTGGATGCGGCACCGGACATTCGCCGCCTCACGAAGGCGATGGAGATCAGGCTGCTGATGCGCGATGAGTACTGCGTGTTCCCGGGCTGCAACGCCAGGGCGGTGAACTGCGAAACCGACCACCTCCACGCCTTTAGCACCGGCGGGCCCACCACCTACGACAACCTCGAATCCTTGTGCAGGCTCCACCACCGACTCAAGCACCACAAAGACGACAGAACCCGCAACGGCCACGTCCGCACCGACCAGTCCTTCGAACGGCAATCCGTCCACCCCCGCGCCTGGAGCCCCCGCAAAACACCACAGGGCATCGAATGGACCAGCCCCACCGGCCACCAACACCCACCCGAGCAACAAGACACCCAACCACCGGTCTACAACGAAACCCTCAAAACCCTCATCGACGCCACCCTGAAGGCAATCCAACAACGCCAAGAGTCCTGGAACAACGAAGACGGCGCCAACGACCTCACCGCACCACCCTGGGAATACCGCCCCGACGAAAAAGTCGGCGGCCCTGAAGCCCACCCCGACTGGATCGACGAAGACGACATGGACCCCCAGGACCCCCGCTGGGAAAGCTACACCTGGGATCCCGACAACCTCCCCGAACCACCGGCCCAAAGCAGGGAAGAAACGGAAATCCTGGACCGCATGTCCATCGAAGACTACCTACGCCGCCACCCCAATGCCGCCCTCGGCCGTGCCGGCGACGCCTAGCCGCGAGGCACTGGACCGGGCATGCGGGCTCCGGCCCGGGGCGACCGAACCAGCAACGGCCTCAGGCGACGGGTTCCAGCCGGATCACAACGGACTTCGAGGTGGGGGTGCCGCTGACATCGGCTTTGGAATCGAGCGGGACCAGCACGTTGGTCTCCGGGTAGTAGGCGGCGGCGCAGCCCACGGGAGTTGAGTAGGCAACCACGCGGAAGCCGGGGGCGCGGCGGTCCACGCCGTCCCGCCATTCCGAGACCAGGTCCACCATGGTGCCGTCGGCAATGCCAAAGGCATCCAGGTCCTGCTGGTTCACGAACACCACGCGGCGGCCGTTCTTGATGCCGCGATAGCGGTCGTCCTTGCCATAGATGGTGGTGTTGTACTGGTCGTGGGAGCGCAGGGTCTGCAGCAACAGGCGGCCCTCGGGCACCTTGGGGTACTCGAGTTCATTGGCCGTGAAGTGGGCCAGCCCCGACGCAGTATTGAAGGATCGGGAGTCGCGAGGGCCGTGCGGCAGGATGAAGCCACCGGGGTTCTCGATCTTCGCCTCGAAGTCAGCGAACCCGGGCACCACCGCGGCGATGTGGCGCCGGATCAGGCTGTAGTCTCCGGCCAGGGCATCCCAGTCGGCGAGCGGCGCACCCGGGCGCGTGCCGCCGTCATCCGTGGCAAACAGGAGCTTGGCCAGGCGGGCCACTATGGCCACCTCGGAGAGGAGGTTCTCGGAGGCCGGGGCCAGGCGGCCGCGGGAGGCATGCACGGCGCTCATGGAGTCCTCCACTGTGACGCGCTGGTCTCCGGTGGCCTGGGTGTCGCGTTCGGTGCGGCCCAGGGTGGGCAGGATCAGCGCCGTGCGCCCCGTGACGAGGTGCGACTTGTTCAGTTTCGTGGAGATCTGCGCCGTGAGGGACATCTTGCCAAGCGCGGCCTCGGTGACGGCGGAGTCGGGGGTGGCGCGCACAAAGTTGCCGCCCATCCCGAGGAAGACGCCGGCCACTCCGTCACGCATGGCCTCGATCGCAGCCACGGTGTCGAAGCCATGGGCGCGCGGGGAGGCGAAGGAGAATTCACGGTCCAGGGCGTCAAGGAACGCTTCAGGCATCCGCTCAAAGATGCCCATGGTGCGGTCTCCCTGGACGTTTGAGTGGCCACGGACGGGGCAGACGCCGGCGCCGGGCTTGCCGATGTTGCCCTGCAGCAGGAGCACGTTGACCACGTCGCGGAGCATCGCCACGGAGTGCTTGTGCTGCGTCAGGCCCATGGCCCAGCAGACCACGGTTGCCTTGGAGTCCAGCAGGCGCTGCCCCGTGGCCCGGATTTGGGCCTCGCTCAGGCCCGTGGCGACAACGATTTCAGCCCATTCGATGTGGTCCAGCTGTGCCAAATAAGTGGTGAGTCCCGTGGTGTGGCCGTCGATGAAGGCAGTGTCGAATACGCGGCCGGTGTTCGGTGTGCCGGGCCGGCGCTGTTCTTCGAGCAGGAACTTGCCCAGTCCTTGGAAGAGTGCCTGGTCGCCGCCAAGCCTGATCTGCAGGAAGTCGTCGGCCAGGGGAGTGCCGCCGCCCACCAGCCCGCGGATGGTCTGTGGGTTGTCAAAGCGCATGAGCCCTGCTTCGGGAAGCGGGTTGACGGCGATGATCGCGGCGCCGTTCTTCTTCGCCTTTTCCAGCGCCGTGAGCATGCGCGGGTGGTTTGTGCCCGGGTTCTGCCCAGCCACCAGGATCAGCTCCGCCTGGTGGATGTCCTCCAGCGACACCGAGCCCTTGCCGATGCCAATGGTCTCTGTCAGGGCCGAGCCGCTCGACTCATGGCACATGTTGGAGCAGTCCGGCAGGTTGTTGGTGCCCAGCCCGCGCACCATGAGCTGATACAGGAATGCCGCCTCGTTGGATGTACGCCCCGAGGTGTAGAAGATGGCCTGGTTCGGGTCGGGCAGCGCCTTGAGCTCGTCTGCCAGGATGCCCAGAGCACGCTCCCACGACACCGGGACATAGTGGTCGCTGCCTTCGGCCAGGTACATGGGGTCCGTCAGGCGGCCCTGCTGGCCCAGCCGGTAGTCGTCCCACTCGCGCAGCTCACTGACGCTGTGCTCGGCAAAGAACTGCGGCGGAACGCGCCTCTTGGTGGCTTCCTCGGCCACAGCCTTTGCCCCGTTTTCGCAAAACTCGGCCTTGTGCCGCTTGTCGGCCTCGGGCCAGGCGCAACCGGGGCAGTCGAAACCGTCTTTCTGGTTGACCTTCAGCAAGGTCTGCATGGTCCGAAGCGGTCCCATCTGGTTCAGGGAGACCTCCATGGAGTGCAGAATGCCCGGAATGCCCACGGCCTTCTTCTGGACTTTGCCAACAGTAAGCTGCTGCTCGTCAATGTTTTCCTGGGGCGCCTTGCCAGCCATGATGGGTCCCTTCGCGATGGAGCATCTACTCTGATCCTAGACGTTTTAGATATTTGGAGGATTGCATGGGACGGCTTGTTCAGCGGGTCAAGGCCACAAGAATCGATATTGCCGGCGGGCGCCGCGTGGTGCGCGAGGAGGCGTTGGCCGTTGAGGAGCCGCTGGAAATTCGGTTGGGCCATGAGTCCTTCAGCGTCACCATGCGCACCCCGGGCGACGACTTTGACCTGGTGGCCGGGTTCCTGGTTGCCGAGGCGATCATCAACAGCCCCGAACAGCTGATCTCGCTGAGATTCTGCGCCGGTGAGGATGAGAACGGCCGGCAGACGTTCAACGTGGTTGAGGCCCAGTTGCGCAGCGATGTGGCCATGCCGACGGCTGCCGCCCAACGCCACGTGACAACGTCCAGTGCGTGCGGGATCTGCGGCACAGCCTCCATTGACGCGGTGCGCAAGTCATCCCATTTCCCGGTGCTTCCGGGCACGGGCGAGGCGATCATTGAGGCCTCGGTGCTGGCTGCATTGCCGGACGCTCTTCGGGAGCAGCAAAAGTTGTTTGAAAAGACCGGCGGGGTGCACGCGGCGGGGCTGTTTGCCCCGGACGGGGAACTGCTGTCGCTGCGCGAGGACGTGGGCCGGCACAACGCCGTGGACAAGGTCGTTGGCGCGGCCTTCCGGGAGAAGCAGCTGCCGCTGTCCGGGACCATCCTGCAGGTGTCCGGGCGGGCCTCCTTTGAACTCGTCCAAAAGGCCGCGATGGCGGGGGTGCCGATGCTCGCCGCGGTGGGGGCGCCGTCGTCCCTGGCCGTGGAACTGGCCAGGGACACGGGCGTTACCCTGGTGGGGTTCAGCCGTGGGACTGCCCTGAACGTCTACACGCATGAGGGCCGCATCTCCTAGCCCCCTCCTGACGCCGCATCACCTAACGTCGTGTTTCCACCGACGCGGCATCACCCGCCGGAGGCAAAACCCGACGCTATGGTCGGATCAACCTTGGCCTGGCGCAAGGCCGTCCTGATGCGTTGAACTGCAGTCCTGAAGCCATCCTTCAGGTCATTCTCAGTGAAGGTAAGCACCGTCCAGCCGGCCGCTTCGAAGGCCCTGTCCCTGCGCCGGTCGCTGTGGCGCTGGAGCTCATCAAGGTGATGGGCGCCGTCGTACTGGAGGGCAATGCGCTGGGCGCGGTAACCGGCATCGGCCGACGGTGATGCGGCGCCGGCATGGAGCTTCAGTTGCAGCTCGGGTTCCGGCAGGTTGGCATCGGCCATGGCCAGGCGCGGTTCGGTTTCTGGTGGTGAGTCCGCTCCCACGCGCATCAAGGTCAGGGCCTCGCGGGCGCGCACGATTCCCTGGACATTCCCGTGAAGGTCAGCCATGGACTGCAGCGATTCGAGGGTGGCATACGGCTTGGAGCGATTCTCAAACTCGGGCCGTGGAATGCGGATCAGCTGGTCGCCGAGGCAAACCAGGTCACGCAGGGGCAGGACCCGGGCCAGGTCAAGCCATGTACGTGCCCTGGTGCTGAGCAAGATGCCGTCCACGGTTTCGACCTCGCCCGGGAAAACCGTGACATTGTGCCCGGTGATGCCCTTGCGGCGCATCTGTGGGTTGGTTCGCGGCGTGCTCAGGTGGAGTTCATCGGAGTCGGCCAACCACGGGGGAAGCACCAAACCATGCAGCCTGGCGGCCGTGGAATGCGAAATCCACGCCCCTGGCGACGCGGCAGAGAGTGCACGTGCTGCCTCTCGTAGCTCGAACTGCCATTCGGCGGGGCGGTAGATACCCCGGCTGACGTGCGCCATCTTGTGGTTTCTTAGCCGGCCAGGTGAGAATCCCTTGTCGAGGGCCTCCCCATACGTGAAGGGGATGGATTCTCCGGTGGGTTCGTCGTTGGTCACCATCAATTAAGTGTGGCGCACTCCGGGGAGCCTTGATGGAGTTATCCACAGATGATGCGGCGTCGGTTGAAACACGACGTTAAGTGGTGCCGCGTCGGGGTGGGGCGGCAGAGAGGGGAGGGTGGGGGTAGGGAGTCGCCGGGCTAGATTTCGTGCAGGAGCCTGCGCACGAAGGCCCGGGTGCGTTCTTCCTGGGGTTCCCGCAGCACCTGGGCCGCCGGTCCTCGCTCCACCACAACGCCGCCGTCCATGAAGACCACCTCGTCGGCGGTCTGCCGGGCGAAGGCGAGCTCATGCGTGACGATGACCATTGTCCAGCCCTCGTCGGCGAGTTCCTTGATAACGGCCAGGACGTCGTCCACGAGCTCGGGGTCAAGGGCCGAGGTCGGCTCGTCGAACAGCAGCAGCTGGGGCTTCAGGGCCAGTGCGCGGACAATGCCCACGCGCTGCTGCTGACCGCCGGAGAGCTCAAAGGGGTAGGCGTCGCGCTTTTCCGCCAAACCCACGCGGGCCAGCAGGGCCTCCGCCTCGGCGACGGCTTCGGCGCGGGGCCGCTTCTGCACCTGCACGGGCCCCTCGATGACGTTCTGCAGCACCGTCATGTGCGGGAAGAGGTTGTAGTGCTGGAACACCATGGCGCTGCGGTCGCGCAGGGCAGCCACTTGCTGCGTGCGCACCTTTTTTGGCAGTGCAGCATCCGCAAAGTCCACGGTGAGCGCGGCATTGTCCGCCGCGGAGTCCCGGGCACCCACGGTGACGGATCCGCCGTCGGGCGTTTCCAGGCCGTTGAGGGAACGCAGGATGGTGGTCTTGCCGGAGCCCGAGGGTCCGATCAGGGCCACCACCTTGCCGCGCGGAACGTCCAGGTCGATGCCGCGCAGCACCTGGTTGCTGCCAAATGACTTGGACAGGCCGCGGACCTGCAGGACGGGTTCAGTGGGCGACATAGCGGTCCAACCTCTTCTCCACCCGGGTTTGGGCGGTGGACAGGATCAGGCAGATGACCCAGTAAATGAGTGCCGCTTCCACGTAGAGCAGCATGAACTCCTGGCTGAACGCGGCAACCTGCTGCGCCACCTTGAACATCTCGGTGACCAGGATCAACGACGCCAGCGAGCTGTCCTTGACCAGTGAAATGAAGGTGTTGGACAGCGGCGGGACAGACACCCGGGCAGCTTGCGGCAGGATGATCCGCAGCAGCGTCTGGTTTCGCGACATGCCGATCATGTGCCCGGCCTCCCACTGTCCCCGCGGCACGGACAGGATGGCCGCGCGGATGACCTCTGCCGCGTAACCGCCAACATTCAGAGAGAAGGCGATGATGGCGCTGGGCCAGGGATCGAGCTTGACCCCAATGGCCGGCAGGCCGTAGAAGATCACGAACAGCTGCACCAGCAGGGGGGTGCCGCGGATGATGGAGATGTATGCCCGGGCCACCCCGCCGGCCAGCTTGTTGGAGCTGATGCGCATGACGGCGATGAGCAGGGCCAGCAGCAGGCCCAGGGCAAACGAGGCCAGCGCCAGCGGGATGGTTCCCTGGATGGCTCCCAGCAGGAGCGGCCCCAGGGAGCTCCAAAACAAGTCAAGGTCCATGGCTGAACTCTAGACCCCCTGCCGGTTCCGGACGGTGCGTGCCACTACTTGCTGACGTCCTGGCCGAAGTACTTTTCGCTCAGCTTGGCCAGGGTGCCATCCGCCGCAAGGTCCTTCAATGCCGTGTTGACTGCGCCGTTGAGGGCCGTGGAGCCCTTGCGGAACGCGAACACCGATTCCGAGGATTCCTTGGTGGTGGCGGCGATCTTCAGGCCCGAGCCCGGGTTGGTGACCTGGTAGTCCAGGAACGTCAGCTTGTCATTGACAAGGGCGTCCACGCGGCCGTCCTTGAGCAGCGACACCGACTGGGCCCAGCCCTCAACCGATTCCACGTTGGCGCCGCTGTCCTTGGCCAGCTGGTACCAGTTGCTGGTCAGTGACTGGGCAGTGGTCTTGCCCTTGAGGTCCTCGAAGGAGGTGATGGAGGTGTTGCTGTCCTTGGTGACGATGACGCCCTGGGAGACGGTGTACGGATCGGAGAGCTCATACTTTTCCTGGCGGGTCGGGTTGAGCGTGACCTGGTTGGCGATGGCGTCGAAGCGCTTGGCTTCGAGGCCAGCGAAGATCGAGTCGAACTGGGTTTCCTCGAACTTTGCCTTGAGGCCCAGTTTGCCGGCAACTGCCGTGGCAACGTCGACGTCGTAGCCGGTCAGGGGGCCTGCGCCGCCGTCGTGGTAGCTGAAGGGCTTGTAGGTGCCCTCCGTGGCAAAGACGATCTCGCCGGCGTCCTTGACGCTGCTCAGGGAGGTGTCCCCGCCCGCGCCGGTGCTGGCGCCGGATCCGCCGGTGGTGCCGCCGCAGGCAGCAAGGGCCAGTGATGCGGCGGCTAGAAGGCCAACGAGTCCGAGGCTGCGACGGTTCATGATGCGGTTTCCTTTGCTTGTGGAGCGGCGGCTTCTTGGTCCGCCCATGACTGGACGCTATCACCGGAAAACCGAAAAGCAAGAGCGGATATTTCAGATTATTACGCAATTGTGAAGCATGTGATTTGACCCACGTGGCGGAAATGGGCTAACGACGGCGTTGCGTCGGCCCGTCGTCGTGCCCGGAATGGCGGCATGTTGGGAATTCCCAAGGGGGCGGGCGGGGTTTAGGCTGGTAGCTTGCCCTCTTAAGCATTAAGGAACAAACGCATGAGTATGGAAGGCGCTGCCTGGAGCTCACTTTGGAGCACCATGCGCTCGGACAAGTCCAACGGCGGCATCTCCAAGGACACCTTGCGCCGCACGATCCGCTTTGCCAAGCCCTACAGCCGCAAGCTGCTGGTCTTTGTGGTGCTGTCGGTGGTTTCCGCGGCACTCGCAGTGGCCACGCCCGTGCTGGCCGGGCAGGTGGTGGATGCCATTGTGGCGAAGTCGGCGCTTGATGTCGTGGTGCGCCTGGCCGGGATGATCGCCCTGGTGGCCGTGCTGGATGCCGGGTTGTCGCTGGTGATCCGCTGGATCTCGGCGAACCTGGGCGAGGGCGTCATCCTGGACCTCCGCACGGCCGTGTTTGACCACGTGCAGCGCATGCCGATCGCGTTCTTCACCCGCACCCGCACCGGCGCGCTGGTCAGCCGCCTGAACAACGACGTCATCGGCGCGCAGCAGGCGTTCTCCGGCACGCTCTCGGGGATCGTGTCCAACTCGGTGCAGCTGGTCCTGACGCTCATCGTCATGCTCAACACCTCCTGGCTCGTGACCCTGCTGGCGCTGGTGCTGCTGCCCATCTTCCTCATGCCTGCCCGCCGCTTTGGCCGCCGGCTGGCCGGGCTGCGCCGCGAGGCCGCGGACCTGAACGCCGACATGAGCACCCAGATGACCGAGCGCTTCTCCGCCCCCGGCGCCACCCTGGTCAAGCTGTTCGGCCGCCCCGCCGAGGAATCCCGCGAGTTCGCCGCACGCGCCAGCCGAGTCCGCGACATCGGCGTGCGCACGGCCATCATGCAGTTCGTGTTCTTCACGGCCCTGATGCTGGTTTCCTCGCTGGCCCTGGCACTGGTCTATGGGCTGGGCGGCGCACTCGCCATTGGCGGGACGCTGAACGCGGGCGACGTCGTGGTGCTGGCACTGCTGCTGACCCGCCTCTACGCCCCGCTCACCGCCCTGGCCAACGCCCGCGTGGACATCATGAGCGCACTGGTCTCCTTCGACAGGGTGTTTGAAATCCTTGACCTCAAGCCGCTCATCGCCGAGAAGCCCGCGCCCGTGGCGCTGCCCGCCGGCCCGCTGGCCGTCGAGTTCAACGACGTGCGTTTCGCCTACCCGTCCGCTGACAAGGTTTCCCTGGCATCCCTGGAGGATGTGGCCGTGCTGGACACCCGGGGCGGCGAGCAGGTGCTGCACGGCATTTCTTTCCGTGCCGAGCCCGGCCAGACAGTTGCCCTGGTTGGCTCCTCCGGCGCCGGAAAGTCCACCATTGCCCAGCTGCTCTCACGCCTGTACGACGTCGACTCCGGCACCGTGCAGCTCGGCGGCGTTGACGTGCGGGACCTGTCCTTCGACGGGCTGCGCGCGGGGGTTGGCATGGTCACCCAGGACGGGCACCTGTTCCACGAATCCATCCGCTCCAACCTGCGCCTGGCCAAGCCGGACGCCACCGACGAGCAGATCTGGGACGTGCTGCGCCGGGCCCGGCTCTCCGCCTTCGCCGAGGCGCTGCCCGACGGCCTGGACACCGTGGTGGGGGAGCGCGGCTACCGGCTCTCCGGCGGTGAACGCCAGCGCCTGACCATTGCCCGGCTGCTGCTGGTCCAGCCCGCCGTGGTGATTCTCGACGAGGCCACCGCCGCCCTGGACTCCACCAACGAGGCCGCCGTGCAGGCCGCCCTGGGCGAGGCATTGGAGGGGCGCACAGCGCTGGTCATTGCACACCGGCTCTCCACGATCCGCTCAGCCGACATGATCCTGGTGCTCGAGGGCGGCAACATTGTGGAACGCGGCACGCACGAGGAACTCATGGTCCGCGGCGGGCGCTACGCAGAGCTGCACGACACCCAGTTTGCCCAGGCCGTTGCCGCCGTGAGCGACGCCGGATCAGATGGCCAGGAGCCGGGGTAGCACATACTCGGTCAGGAGCGGGGCGAGGTCGTCGTAGTCCGCGGCCCCCGCAATGTCCATCCAGCGCAGCTCGGCGATCTCCGCCGTGGGGTGGATTGCAGCCGCGTCCCAGCTGCCGGGCGCGGTGAACACGGTCGCCTCAATGTCGGTGTTGGCTTCGTTGGCGGCGGTGCCATGCCAGACGCCCATGAGTTCAAGTTCTGCGGCTGCAATGTCCAGGCCCACTTCCTCGGACAGCTCGCGGGAGCCGGCCTGGGCCGCCGTTTCACCGGGCTCGGGCTTGCCGCCGGGGTGCATGAATTTGTCAGTCCCGGACTTGCGGACGGTCAACAGCCGCCCGGCGGGGTCGAAGATGCAGACGGCGGACACTTTCAGCACGTTTTTCACGCCTTCGATCCTAGCGAAGGGCGCCGGCTGGCCGAACGCGGGTGGCCGGGGTGTTCAGGCTGCGCGCGGGGCGAACATGATGATGCTGACGCCGGCCAGGGCCACGAGCGCGCCGATGACGTCCCAGCGGTCGGGGCTGAACTTGTCGAAAATCATGCCCCAGATGAGGGATCCGGCAATGAAAACGCCTCCGTAGGCGGCAAGCACGCGGCCAAAGTTGGCGTCGGCCTGCATGGCGGCGATGAAGCCGTAGGCGCCCAGCGCAACAATGCCCAGACCGGCCCACCACCACGCCTTGTCCTCGCGCACGGCCTGCCAGATCAGCCAGGCCCCGCCTATTTCTGCAACCGCGGCCAGGGCGAACAGGATGACGGTCCTGGAAATGTTCATGGCTCCATCATGCCCCGCGGCCAGGCCTGGGCCTGGGCGCTGCGGTGCGCCGGCCGTCCAGGCCCAGGAGAACAAGGGCCAGCAGGATGGGGCCGTAGGTGAACATTGCGGTCCAGCCGAGCGTTTCGCCCAGCAAGACTGAGACACCCACCAGCAGGACCGGCTCCACGTAGCCCAGCAGGCCAAACAGCGACAGCGGCAGCCACTTGCTGGCCAGCAGGAACAGGGCCATGGCTACGCCGCCCAGGATGCCGATGGACCAGGCCGCCCACAGCCCCTCCGTGCCGCCGCCGGAGGCAGGGCCGTGCGGTCCGGACAGGATGAAGAACACACCCACGGGCAGCAGGAGCAGGAGTTCGGCGGCAAAGGCCGGCAGGCCGTCGAAGCCAATCTTGCGCCGCAGCACAAAGTAGACGGGGTAGCCCAGGCACACCACGAGGGTGGGCCACGCCAGTCCGCCCGCTGCGAAAGCCTCGTGCGCCACACCCACAGCGGCCGCGCCAACTGCCAGTTTGCGCAGGGGGCTGAGCCGGTCGGCGAAGAACAGCCGCCCCACCAGCACCATGGAAAGCGGCAGCAGGAAGTAGCCAAAGGAGACCGACAAGGCCATGTTGTTCAGCGGCGCCCACATGAACAGCCACAGCTGGACGCCAACGATCCCCGCGGCAAGCACCCCGGGCAAAAGGAGGGCTGGCCGGCGTCGGACGCGCCCGGCAAGTTCCCGGGCCTCGGCGCGCGCCCAGGGCAGGAACGGCAAAATTGCGCAGAGTGTGGCCAGGGTCAGCACAATGCGCCAGCCGAAGATCTCCTCGGCACCCCAGCCCGGCAGGAGCCCGGCAATGAGGAAGATGACGGCAAACAGCACTGAAGCGGTCAGCGAAATGGCCACGCCGCGGCCGGCATGGTTCTGTGCGGCGGGTGCTGGCAGGTTTGGGGTCACGGCGGTTCCATTTTCTCAACCGCGGGCAAAACGGTGTGGCGGCGCGCAAGGTTGCGGGCATGAAAAGTGCCCCCGCCGGGGATCGAACCCGGATTTGCCCTTTAGGAGAGGGCCGTCTTATCCATTGGACTACAGAGGCGCGTGACCAAGCCTAGCGGAACCGGCAGGCAAGCAAAAAACCGGGCGGAAAACGCCGCCGGCCGGGTCCAGCGGCTACTGTTCGGCGGCTGCGGGTTTCCGCTTGCGGCCCAGGAACAAGGCAAGGCCCATGCCCGCCAGCGTCAACACCAGCAACAGCCAGCTCAGCACCACGAGCGTCGAGGCGAGGGTGACCGAACCCGGGTCCAGGACCTCGGCGCCGAGCATGTTGTCGATCGCCACGTTGGCCCACAACTGCACAGCTGCGAACAGGACAGGGAAGACCCACAGCACGCGCCGCACAGCCTTGTTGGCCACATTGACGGCAACCAGCGTCATGGAAACCAGCCCAAACACCAGCGGGAACAGCATGCCGGCGGTCTTGTGCACAAACTGCAGCTGCCCCCGGGCGTCGGAGTCCATGGCGGCTCGCAGCGCCTCAACGTGCGCCACGTCGAAGCCGAACACCATTGAATCGGGCATGGCCAGCCCGCCGGAAATGTCCTGCATCTGGTTCAGAGTGAGCAGGTGGAAGTACCAAAACAGGAACAGCGCCGCCACGGAACCGGCAATCAGCAGCAGGTTTGCATTGCCCTGCGCCTTTTGCGGGGTGCGCTGCGTGCCCGCATTGACCACGGGCGTGCTGGACGGGGTTGCGGCTGCGCCATGCTTGGCGGCGCGCTGTGCGGGGGTTTTAGCCATGCCCCCATTATCGCCCAGATTAGGCTGGTCCCATGGCAGATCAAACCCTCCCGGCGCCCAGCGACAGCGAATTGGCGGCGGACGTCCTCCGCAGTGCCGGGGCCCTGGCCCGCTCCATCCGCGCCGAAGGGCTGGCCGAGCTGCGCGCCGGCAGCCAGCTCAAGGGCGGCCCAACCGACTTCGCCACGGCCGCCGACCTCGCCGCCGAATCCCACATCTTTGCCGCCTTGCGCGCCGCCCGCCCCGACGACTCCATCCTGGGCGAGGAAGGCGCCGGCCACGTGGGCACCTCGGGGCGCTGCTGGGTCATTGACCCGGTGGACGGAACGTACAACTTTGCCAGCGGCTCCGCCTTCTGGTGCACGGCCCTGGCCCTGGTGGTTCCGTCGCCCGGTGAAGGCACGACGCCGGACCCGCTCGGCAACGCGGAGGTGCTGCTGGGCGCCGTGCACCAGCCGGAGGGCGACAAGCTGTGGATGGGCGGGACCCGGCATGCCGCAACGCTGGACGGCCAGCCCATCCGGGTGGACCCGGCCGGCTCATTGGATCAACTGGCTGCCGGAACGTACATCCACCCCGGCTGGCTGTCCCGGCCCGAGGCTTCGGTTCCGTGGCGGCAAGCCGCCGAACTGCCGGCGACGCTGCGCATGCTGGGCTCGGGCTCCTGCGAACTGGCCCGCGTGGCCCAGGGAGAGCTGGGTGTGTGGTTCCAGCACAGCTGCCCGTCCTGGGACTGGCTGCCCGGCAAGGGGATCGTCGAGGCGGCAGGCGGGGCAACCGCCGTCGTGCATGTCAACGGGCTGGACTGGTTTGTTGCCGGGCCCCAGGGGGCTGTGGAGGAACTGTCGGCGGCGCTGCGGAGCGGGGAACTGGCCTGCAACGTGGAGGGCTGACAGGGGATTGTCAGCGGGGCCAACTACACTGGAAGCACCATGGATATGTTGTTTGACCCTTACCCCCAGAAGCCCAAACCGACGCTCAGTGCCGGAGCCGGGCTGCCCGTGTGGCAGCCGTTTGAGCAGGACGATCCGGGTGCCGACGCGCCCGAGTTTGGCGACGGGGGACCGGTTGCGGAGCCCGACTTTGGCATTCCGGCGGGGGCTGCGCCGGACGTTCCCGACTACGGCTCCGAGCGCCGCTGGCCCGATCCCGCCGCGCTGCTGGAGGGGATGAACCCGCAGCAGGAGGCCGCCGTGGTGCACACCGGCGCGCCGCTGCTCATTGTGGCCGGCGCCGGCTCGGGCAAGACCCGGGTGCTCAGCCACCGCATCGCCTACCTGCTCGCCACCGGCCAGGCGCACCCGGGCCAGATCCTGGCCATCACGTTCACCAACAAGGCCGCGGCCGAAATGCGCGAACGCATCGAGGCGCTCATCGGCGACGCCGCCAAGAGCATGTGGATTTCCACCTTCCACTCCTCCTGCGTGCGGATCCTGCGCCGCGAGGCCAAGACCATCGGGCTGAGCTCCAACTTCTCCATCTACGACTCCGCCGACTCCCTGCGCCTGATCACGCTTGTGGCCAAGGGACTGGACCTGGACCCGAAGAAGTTCACGCCGAAGTCGATCATGCACAAGATCTCCGCGCTGAAGAACGAGCTCATCGACGAGGATGAGAACTCCATGAACACCAACTTCAACGACCCCTTCGCGGCGGCCGTGGCCGAAGTGTACAAGGGCTACACGCAGCGCCTGCGCCAAGCCAACGCCATGGACTTTGACGACCTCATCGCCCAGACCGTGTACATGTTCCGGGCGTTCCCCGGCGTGGCCGACTACTACCGCCGGCGCTTCCGCCAGGTGCTCGTCGACGAGTACCAGGACACCAACCACGCCCAGTACGCGCTGGTCAAGGAAATCGCGGGGGCAGACGCCGGCGATTCGGCGGGCGCACCCACCGGGGAACCGGCCCAGCTGACGGTGGTGGGCGACTCCGACCAGTCCATTTACGCCTTCCGCGGCGCCGACATCCGCAACATTGTGGAGTTCGAGCAGGACTACCCCAGCGCCGAAACGATCAAGTTGGAGCAGAACTACCGCTCCACGCAGAACATCCTCAGCGCCGCCAATGCCGTGATCTCCCGCAACCCCAACCGGCGTGAAAAGCGCCTGTGGACTGCCGAGGGCGACGGCGAGAAGATTGTTGGCTACGTGGCCGAGTCCGAGCACGAGGAAGCCCGCTTCATCGCCAAGGAGATTGACCGGCTCCAGGACGAGACCGACATCCGCCCCGGCGATGTGGCGGTTTTCTACCGCACCAACGCCCAGTCGCGTGCCATCGAGGACATCCTGGTCCGCGTGGGCCTGCCCTACCGCGTGGTGGGCGGCACCCGCTTCTACGAGCGCAAGGAAATCAAGGACGTCCTGGCGTATCTGCGCGCCCTGGTCAACCCGGACGACGACGTCAACCTGCGCAGGATTCTCAACGAACCAAAGCGCGGCATCGGCGACCGCGCCGAAGGCGCCGTGGCGGCTTTGGCGGAACGCGAGCGGATGTCCTTCTGGGCCGCCCTGGCCCGCGCCGAGGAAGCCCCGGGGATTGCCTCCCGCTCCCTGAACGCCGTGAACACCTTTGCCAAGATGATGTCGGACCTGGCCGAAATTGCCGCCACCGCCACCCCGGCCACGGCGCTGGAGGCCGTCCTGGAGCAGAGCGGCTACCTGGCCACGCTGCGTTCCTCCACTGACCCCCAGGACGAGTCGCGCGTGGAAAACCTGGCGGAACTTCTCGCCGTCGTGCGTGAATTCGGGCAGGAAAACCCCGAAGGAACACTGGGGGAGTTCCTGGAACAGGTCTCCCTCGTGGCCGACGCCGACCAGATCCCGGACGCCCCGGGCGGCTCCGAGGCCGAGGCTGCAGCCGCCGTGGCCGAGGCCAAGCGGCTGGGCGTGGTGACGCTCATGACGCTGCACACGGCCAAGGGCTTGGAATTCCCCGTCGTGTTCCTGACCGGCATGGAGCACGGGCTGTTCCCGCACTCGCGCTCGGCAACGGACCCGAAGGAGCTGGCCGAGGAACGCCGGCTGGCCTATGTGGGGCTGACGCGCGCCCGCAAGAGGCTGTACCTGACCCGCTCGGAAGTGCGCAGCATGTGGGGCCAGAGCCAGTACAACCCGGCCAGCCAGTTCATCGAGGAGGTGCCTGCGGAGCTCATTGAGTGGAAGCGTGAGGGCACCGCGCGGGTTGCCCCCGTGGCCGGAAGCTTCGGCACGAGCCGCTACTCCGGCTCGTCCTGGGGCGCGGGTTCCGCCGTGGGCGGCAGGGATTCCGGCATCCTCCCGCCCAGCATCTCCGCCCGCACGGCGGCCGGTCGGGTGCAGCCGCAAAAGGAAGTCATCTCCGTCAGCGTGGGGGACAGGGTCAACCACACCGCGTTCGGCAATGGCACCGTGTTGGAGGTGTCCGGGTCCGGGGACAAGTCCGTGGCCAAGGTGCGCTTTGAGATTGGCGAGAAAAGGCTGTTGTTGCGCTATGCGCCGCTGACCCGCGAAGACTCATAGCGGCTGGGGTCTGGTATCTCGGACGCGTGGGCGTTAGTGTTTGGAGCACACAACCACACACGTATTGGGGAACGTCATGGTCTCGCGTCTTCGCTCCACCTTTGTCATGGGCATTTTGCTTGCCCTGGTCCTGAGCTTGGCGTCCGTGGGGGTGGTCGCACAACCTGCCCAGGCGGCATCGGACAACGGCGCGGTGACCATCACCTCAGCCTCGCCCACCATGAACCGGCCCAACGCGGGCAGCTGCTCTCCCGGCGGGACAACGGCGCACTATGCGGTCCTCAAATACACCAGCAGCAGCATTGACAGCCTGGACATGGGGATCAAGGTCACCACCTCGGGGCCGGTCACGGCCATTCTGTACCAGGGTGCATTCTTTCCCGACATACCCATCGCCAACTGCTACGGCTTCGCCTGGGACCAGCCTGCCGGAACAGAAATTGACACGCACCGGGGCTACGCCCATCCCGAGGTTGCCGACCCGAACCAGACCTGGTACCTGGTGCTGGCAAGCGACAATCCCGGCACCGGGGTCACTGCCTCCGTTGCAGTGACCACCAACACCGGCACGGTGGACATCGAGGTGCCGTTGGCCCTCGACACGGCCTCGCTGCCAAGCGGATCCGCCGGAGCACCGTACTCCGCCACGCTTGCTGCGAGCGGCGGAACCGAGCCCTACACCTTCTCCGCCTCGGGGCTTCCGGCCGGGCTCAGCCTGTCTGCGGCAGGCACCATCTCCGGAACAACCACGGCGGCAGGGACTTTCACCGTTGCCCTCACAGTTGCTGATGCGCAGTCCAGGACCATTTCCAAAAACCTGCAGCTGACCATGGCCGCACCAGCCATCAGCCTCGCGCCGGCCGGCCTGCCCATGGCGGCGATTGGCACTGCCTTCAGCCAGGGCATCACCGCAATCGGCGGCACGGGCCCACACAACTTTGCCGTCACCGCCGGCTCCGTCCCTGCCGGCATGACCCTGAGCCCTGGGGGAGTGCTCAGCGGCACGCCCACGGCCGGCGGCCCCTTCGGATTCACAGTGACGGCCACCGACGCCAACGGCTTCGCCGGAAGTGGGAACTATTCATTGGTTGTGGCTTCGCCAACTTGGACCGTGACGCCCGCAGCCTGGCCACTCATGCGGGTCCTGGAGCCGGTGTCCACAACCATAGTGGTTGGAGGCGGCACAGCGCCGTACACTTTTTCAACCCTGCCCGGAGACCTGCCCCCGGGCTTGACCTTGTCCTCCAGCGGAGAGGTCTCCGGAACACCAACAACGGCTGGAGCGTTTCAACTCAAGTACTCGGTGACGGACAGCAGCACGGGAGAGGGGCCGTACGCAGCCAGGGTGGTCCATACTGTCAATGTTGCACCAGCGCTGCTGCCCACGATCACCCCGGCAGCGCTGCCGGGGGGCATTGCGGGAACGGCCTACACGCAGCAGTTGGCTGGTGAGAACGGTGTCTCCCCCTACTCCTTCTCCCTAACCTCGGGCACGTTGCCCGCAGGCATCACGCTGTCCAGCGAGGGGCTCGTGGCCGGCACACCCACCGCCAGCGGAACCTTTCCGGTGGTTGTCACTGTCACCGATTCCGTGGGCAGGGAACGCCCCGTTCCTTTCACGCTTGTCATCGCCAAGGCGACAGTCGTGGTGGGGCCGGGCACGCTGCCCGCGGCCACTGCCTATGACCCGTATTCAGTGGCAGTCACGGCCACCGGCGGCGTTGGCCCCTACAGCTACGCGGTCACCGCCGGCGCCCTTCCCGCCGGGATCACACTCGCGGCGGGCGGCACGCTCGCCGGAACCACGACGGCGTCCGGGACGTTCAACTTCTCCGTTACCGGCACCGACAGCAGCACCGGCACGGGGCCCGCAACGGCGGCCAGGGCCTACACGCTCACGGTCAACGCACCGACCCTGCCCACCATCACCCCGGCCACCGTGCCGGCGGGAACGGGCGGTGTTGCCTACTCGCAGCAGCTCAGCGGCGCAACCGGGGTGGCACCGTACACCTTCACCTTCAGCGGCACATTGCCCAGCGGCATGACGTTGACCCCGGCCGGCCTGCTCAGCGGCACACCCACCCAGTCGGGGACCTTCGCCCTCAACGTCACAGTGGCGGACGGACGCGGCTTGTCCAGCTCCACGGCCTACAACCTGGGCATTTCCGCACCCGCCATCACCGTCGCGCCGGGCACGCTGCCGGCAGCCCAGGTGGGCGTGGACTTTGACCAGCAGCTCGCCGCCTCGGGCGGCACCGCCCCCTACACGCACGCGGTGACTGCAGGTTCGCTTCCGTCCGGCCTGTCGCTCACCCCCGCCGGCAGGATTTCCGGCACGGCAACCAACCCGGGCAACTACAACTTCACCGTGACGGCCACCGATTCGCTGGGCTTCACCGGTTCACAGGCCTACAGCGTGTTCGCGGCCCCGGCCCCGCTCAACCTGTCACCTGCCACCCTGCCTGCGCCGGCCGCGGGCGAACCCTACTCGGTGCAGCTTTCCACGAGCGGCGGCTACGGCGACTTCAGCTACGCAGTCACCTCCGGCGCGCTGCCCACGGGGCTTGCCCTGAACCCGGACTCGGGCCTCATCTCGGGAACTCCGACGGCGGTGGGCAGCTACAGCTTCGCCGTCACGTCCACGGACGACGCCACCTCCGGCGCCGGAACGGTTTCCACGGTCCGCAGCTACATCATGATGGTGCCGTCAGTCCCCCTGAACCTGGTGGGCACCTTGCCGCAGGCGCATGTGGGCGATGCCTACACCGCGGCCCTCGCTGCCGAAGGCGGCACCGGACCCTACCTCTTTGCCCTCCAGTCCGGCGCAACCTTGCCGGGCGGGCTGTCACTGGACGCCACCGGCCTGATCACGGGCACACCAACGGTTGCCGGAAGCTTTGACGTGGATGTGACGCTCACGGACATCCACGGCTCCACGAGCAACGTGACGGCCGCCCTGACCGTTGCCCCGTTGGTTGCCGTGGACCCCGGGACCCTCGACAGCGGCCAGACGGGGACGGCCTATTCACGGCAGTTCTCGGCCACCGGCGGCACGGGGCCCTACACCTTTGCCGTCACTTCAGGTGACCTGCCGGAAGGCCTGTCCCTGTCGGCTGCCGGCCTCCTGTCGGGAACCCCGGCCACCCACGGCAGCTCAAGCTTTAGCGTCACGGCAACGGACGCCGGCAACTTCCCCGGCAGCGCCAGCTACACCGTGAACGTGGTGCCGGCCGACGTGGTCCTGGGCCCGGACGCCCTGCCCGTCCCGACCGCAGGAACCCCCTACACCGCACAGCTTTCCGCGGCCGGCGGCATCGGCCCATTCAGCTTCGAGGTCACCGCAGGCAGCCTGCCCACGGGCCTCTCCCTTGCGGGAGCTAGCGGCCTCATTTCTGGAACGCCGACGGCGGTGGGCAGTTTCGCCTTCACCCTCACCACCACCGACGCCGGGGCTGCAGCACCTTTTGCCGCACGACGGGCCCAGGCCGCAGCAGCGGACGGCGCCTCGGTGAGCCGGAGCTACACGGTTGACGTGGCATCGGCCGCGCTGACACTGTCCGGAACAATTCCGGCCGGCCAGGTGGGCGTGGCTTACTCGGCCCAGCTGGAAGCGGCGGGCGGCACAGGACCGTACACCTTTGTCCCCGCTGCCGGCGCGGCCCTGCCGGCGGGCCTGGCCATGGATGCCGGCGGCAAGATCTCAGGGGTGCCGCAAACCGCCGGGGACACAAACGTCCTGCTCGCCTTCACGGATGCCCAGGGTTCCGCCGGCACCGCCACGGTGGCCCTGTCCATTGCCCCGGCCGCCGTGGTTCCCACACCCACCGCGAAACCTTCCGCGACGGCCACGCCGACGGCCACGTCGACGGCCACGTCCACCACGAAGGCAGGCCTGGCCCGGACCGGGGCCAACGGCACCACCTGGCTGCTGGCGGGCGGCGGCATCGCAGTGCTGGGCGGGCTGGGGGCACTGCTCGTGCTGCGCCGGCGAAGCAACCACTGACGGTCATTTGAGCGGGCGGCCCGGCATGCGGCAAGCTGGTTCCATGGTCTTGAACAAGCGCAGCAGCCGGGCACCCCGCACACTGGCCACCGCAGGCACCTGGTGTGCGGTGGCCGTGGCGGCCGCCGTGGCCCTCTCCGGCTGCATCACGGTGCCCAACAATGCCGAGCCAACAGCGATGCAGGGGCCCACGGCCCCGCAAGGCTACGTTGAACGGCTCAAGGCAACGCCCGTGGCGCAGGCAACCGGGGAGCCCGGTGCGGAGGAACTGCCGCAATTTGTCTCTGACTCCCGGAACATCGCCTGCGTTTTCACCACCTCCAGGGCCGGCAACCTGAACCAGCCCTGGGAGCCGAACAACTTCAGCGATGGCGCCAACGCCGCCGCACCCCTGGTCCCCGTGGTCAATTGCCAGATGGTCGGCTACCCGCCCGTCGGGGAGGCGGACAAGGTGGGCACATGCTCCGGAACCCACGTGGGATACCTGGGCGGCACGGCATTGCTGGACCCGGAAAAGGCCGTCTACGGGGGCTGCCGGGCTGGCGTCACGGCCGTCGAGGCGGCCTTTGGCCCGCGCGGCACCGTCAGCCAGCAGATGGGCGAAATTCCCGTGCTGGCCCAGGGCTCGGCCATGGACGCGCAGGGCTACCGCTGCGCGCCCCTTGACGACGGCGTGGCTTGCGCCAACCTGGCCACCGGCACCGGCTTCTTCATCTCCGCCGGCAAGTACGAAATCTTCGGCGCGGAAACCGACGCCGCCCGGCCCACCCCGTGAGGGGCCACCCGAGGCGGGACAAAAATGCAAGGAGGGTCACGCCGTCGTGCGTTCAACGATCCCCACTGTGAGCCGAATAACCGTTTAATACTGTGGTGGATTGGCCAAATATGTGCTTGAACTGTGAGACGGTAATGTGTGAAAGGGGTCAACGCCCCTCAAAATAACTACTTCGACGTAGAAGGACACAAACCCGTGGACCTGTTTGAATACCAGGCGCGCGACATGTTTGAGGCTCACGGCGTTCCCGTGTTGGCCGGCATCGTGGCGCACACCCCTGAAGAAGCAAAGGCAGCAGCCGAGAAGATTGGCGGCGTCACTGTCGTCAAGGCACAGGTAAAGGTCGGTGGCCGCGGCAAGGCCGGCGGCGTCAAGGTAGCCAAGAACGCTGACGAAGCGTTCAAGTACGCCTCCGACATCCTGGGCATGGACATCAAGGGCCACACCGTCAACACGGTCATGATCGCCCAGGGTGCCGACATCGCCGAGGAGTTCTACTTCTCCGTGCTGCTGGACCGCGCAAACCGCAACTACCTGGCCATGTGCTCGGTTGAAGGCGGCATGGAAATTGAAGAGCTGGCAGTCGAGCGCCCCGAGGCCCTGGCCCGCATCGCCGTGGACCCGGCCGTGGGCATCGACGCAGCCAAGGCCGACGAGATCGTCGCCGCTGCAGGCTTCAACGCCGAGCTGGCCCCGAAGGTCGCCGCGACCATCATCAAGCTGTGGGACGTCTTCAAGAAGGAAGACGCAACCCTGGTTGAGGTCAACCCGCTGGTTCGCACCGGCGCCGGCGACATCGTCGCCCTGGACGGCAAGGTCTCACTCGATGAGAACGCAGACTTCCGCCACCCGCACCACGTTGAGCTCGAAGACGCAGCTGCAGCCGACCCGCTCGAGGCCAAGGCCAAGGCAGCGGATTTGAACTACGTCAAGCTCGACGGCGAAGTTGGCGTCATCGGAAACGGTGCCGGCCTGGTCATGTCCACGCTGGATGTTGTTGCCTACGCTGGCGAAAACCACGGCGGCGTCAAGCCCGCCAACTTCCTGGACATTGGCGGTGGAGCATCCGCAGAGGTCATGGCCGCTGGCCTGGACGTCATCCTCAACGACCCCCAGGTCAAGAGCGTTTTTGTCAACGTCTTCGGTGGCATCACCGCTTGTGACGCTGTGGCCAAGGGCATTGTCGGCGCACTCGCCGAGCTCGGCTCAGCAGCCAACAAGCCGCTGGTTGTCCGCCTGGACGGCAACAATGTTGAAGAAGGCCGCCGCATTCTCAACGAAGCCAACCACCCGTTGGTTACCCTGGCCGCCACGATGGACGAGGGCGCCGACAAGGCTGCCGAGCTCGCCCACGCTGCTAAGTAGAGGTTCGCGAAACTTATGTCTATCTTCTTGAACAAAGATTCCAAGGTCATCGTCCAGGGCATCACCGGCGGCGAAGGCACCAAGCACACCGCCCTGATGCTCAAGGCCGGCACCCAGGTTGTTGGCGGCGTGAACGCACGCAAGGCCGGCACCACGGTTGTCCACGGCGACGTTGAACTGCCCGTTTTCGGTGCAGTCTCCGAGGCCGTTGCCGCCACCGGCGCAGACGTCTCGATCGTCTTCGTCCCCCCGGCATTCACCAAGGACGCCGTTGTTGAGGCAATCGAAGCCGGCGTTCCGCTGGTTGTTGTCATCACCGAAGGCGTGCCGGTTCAGGACTCCGCTGAGTTCTGGGCACTGGCACAGTCCAAGGTTGACGCCGACGGCAAGCAGATCACCCGCATCATCGGGCCGAACTGCCCCGGCATCATCACCCCCGGCGAAGCACTCGTTGGCATCACGCCGAACAACATCACGGGCAAGGGCCCCATCGGCTTGGTTTCCAAGTCCGGCACCCTGACCTACCAGATGATGTTCGAACTGCGCGACCTGGGCTTCTCCACCGCCATCGGCATCGGTGGCGACCCCGTCATCGGCACCACCCACATCGACGCCCTGGCTGCGTTCGAGGCGGACCCGGAGACCAAGGCCATCGTCATGATCGGTGAAATCGGTGGCGACGCTGAAGAGCGCGCAGCCGACTACATCAAGGCCCACGTCACCAAGCCCGTCGTTGGCTACGTGGCAGGCTTCACCGCTCCCGAGGGCAAGACCATGGGCCACGCCGGCGCCATCGTCTCCGGCTCCGCGGGCACGGCACAGGCCAAGAAGGAAGCCCTCGAGGCTGCCGGCGTGAAGGTTGGCAAGACGCCGTCCGAGACCGCAACGCTGCTGCGCGAAGTTTTCGCAGCACTGTAAGCGTTCCAAACGCGCAAAGCGCGGCCGTTGCACTGGATTTTTCCGGTGCAGCGGCCGCGCTTTTTGGTTTTTGCGGGCCCGGGGGTAGTTGTGGTCATTTGCCGGCGGTGGACCAGGGGCGAATGACCACAACTACCCCCGGGGCCGGCTCTCAGCCCATTTCTGACATCCGGGCCAGCCCCGCGGGCGTATGCGCCTTGAGCCGGGCAAGAATGTCCTCGAGTTCGGCCGATCTGTCCGCTGGCAGGCGGGCCGGATTCAACGCCACGGTGTCTGCCCATTCCCTGATGTCGGGCTGCGAGCCAAAGGACATGGTGGCCTGGGTGCCCATGACAGTCATGGCCACCCACTGCGCCATGGTGTTCGCGTACGGCGTGGGCGGGCAGAGCCGGTTCTTTTCGGTGTCGTCGTCGCGGCTCGCCTCCACATAGCCGGCCAGGGCGGCGCCGAAGCATGGGAACCCGGCCCGGATGGGTTGCAGGGTGATCGCCTCCGGGCCCCAGATGGGCACGACGGGCGGGTACTTCAACCCGGATGCGGCGCAATGCACCACGAGTGCGTCCGGGGCAATGCCCACGGTCCCGTTGTCCAGGACCAGCCGGCCTTGTTCCACCCTGCGGACATGCCCCAGCCGGACCACGTTTTCAAGGGTGCGAAGCTGCTCCAGTTCCCAGCTGGCCAGGGTTGGCGTCTTCGCCATGGTGGGCAGCACCGAGCGGTCAATGCGGAACATGATCCCGGCGTCCTCCATGCCCAGGAACAAGTCCTCCGGGGACTGTGCGGCTGCTGCTGCGGCCATGATGTCCGCCGCCATCTTCAGGAAGACGGCCGGATTTGGCTGGACCACCGCCCGGTTGAGCATCCACGGTTCGCGGGGCCTGACCCAGCAGATGGCGGCGGCATCCACGCCCCGGGCCAGCAGCCACAGGCACGCATCGGTGGCCGTCTTGCCTGAGCCCACCACAACATACTGGCTGGCGGCCCCGGCCAGGTGCGCCAGCCCGTTGACCGGAATCACCCTGGCGCCGGCAGCCACCTCGAAGGGCGGCGGCGTGTCGGCGGGGATGCTGGGGGCCAGGTACCGGGCGTCGACCACCCGGCACTGCGGCGGCACAGTGAATTGCTGCCCGGAGATCCTTGAACGGATACGGCGGTCCGGGGTGTATTCGCAGCCGGGCAGGAACTCAACCCGTCCGGATGCCAGCAGGCGGTCGTTCAGGAGGTGGCTGTAGTAGGAGCAGATTTCAGGGGCATCGGCGCGTTCGTGCAGGCCGGTCTCGGGTCCGCGGGCCTGCAGGCGGCCGCCGCCCAGCAGTGTCGAGGCCACGCCATAGAAGGCGGAGGCCTGGTGCAGGCGGACAAAGGGATAGGCGTCCAGCCAGTGCCCGCCAGCCCCGTGGCGCCGGTCCACCAGGACCACGCGGGCGTCGGAATGGTCAATGAGCGCATCGGTGAAGGCCATGCCCGCGGCGCCGGCCCCGACCACAAGATAGTCCGCATCCAAAATGCGCTCCATGGGCCAATCCAAGCACCGGTGGGGCGGGGGATCAATGGGCGGCGGGCATGAGCTGCGTTAGTTTGCAGGTACCACGGCGTGCAGCTGGGGGAGTGCCTCAACCAACGGTGCCAGCTCCGGCAGCAGGGCGGCCTCGGCCAGGGCGCATTCCAGGGCTTCATCGTGGACCGGCCGGGCCGTGGCGAGGAGCTCGGAACCCGCGGGGGTCAGCTCGGTGTAGATGCCGCGGCGGTCGTCCATGCACAGGATCCGGGTCAGCAGGCCGCGGTCCTCCAGGCGGGTGACAAGCCGGGTGGTGGCGCTGGGGCTCAACGCCGTGGCACGGCCCAGCTGCTGCATGCGCATGTGCCAACCGTCCTGGCGGGCCAGCGCGTCCAGGACTGTGTATTCCACCACGGACAGCTTGGCGGCGCCCTGCAGTGCCTTCTCCATGCTGGACTCGATCAGCCCGTGCAGGGCCGCGAGGGTGCGCCAGCCCTGCGCGCGGATCTCGACGGCGTCGTCCCTGATGCCCATGTGGGTTCCCTTCAAAAAGTGTGGTGCAGCACAAAACGCATTTAGTTGCTTGCGCTGGATAGTTGCGCGTGCAATGATTTACCCAGCGTCTGCAACTATTAGCTTACGCCGCTTACATTTCATTCCCAAGTCCCAAGGAGAATCATGCCCCTCGGCCTGATTGCACTGGCCATCGGAGGGTTCGGCATCGGACTCACCGAGTTTGTCATCATGGGGTTGCTCCCCGAAGTTGCCGCGGACCTGCAGGTCACGGAGGCCGCCGCTGGCTGGCTCATTTCCGGCTACGCCCTGGCCGTGGTGGTCGGCGCGCTGCTCGTGACGGCCGCCGTCACCCGGCTTCCGCGCAAGCCGGTCCTGGCCGGCCTCATGGTCCTGTTCATCGCCGGCAACATGATGTCCGCCCTGGCGCCCGACTACTCCGCCATGATGCTTGGACGCATCGTCGCCGCGCTGTGCCACGGAGCATTCTTTGGCATCGGGGCCGTGGTTGCCGCCGACATGGTGGCACCCCACAAGAAGGCCGGCGCCATCGCCATCATGTTCACGGGCCTGACCGCAGCCAACGTGCTTGGCGTCCCGTTCGGCACCTTGCTGGGACAACAGGCCGGCTGGCGTGCCACGTTCTGGGCCATCACCGCCATCGGTGTGGTTGCACTCATCGGAATCCTGTCGCTCGTGCCCAATCTTCCGCGCCAGCACGCCGCCAGCCTCCGCAGCGAACTGGGCGCCTTCAAGTCACGGCAGGTCTGGCTGTCCATTGCCGTCACGGTCCTTGGCTACGGCGGCATGTTCGGCGCATTCACCTACATCGCCTTCACCCTGACCGAGGTCTCGGGCTTCGCGGCCACCACCGTGCCCTGGCTGCTCATCCTCTTCGGAGTGGGCCTGTTCATCGGCAACACCCTCGGCGGCAAGGCTGCGGACAAGAACGTGGATAGGACCCTGCTGCTGGTCCTGGCCGTGCTGGCCCTGATCCTTGTGGTGTTCGCCCTGACTGCCACGAGCCAGGCCATGACCATCGCTTCACTGTTCCTCATGGGCGGGTTTGGCTTTGCCACCGTGCCCGGGCTGCAGATGCGCGTCATGAAATGGGCGACGGCGGCACCCACCCTCGCGTCCGGCGCCAACATTGGCGCGTTCAACCTGGGCAACGCCCTGGGCGCCTGGCTGGGCGGCGTCACCATCACCGCGGGGCTGGGCTACACCTCACCCATCTGGGCGGGCGCCGGGCTGACGCTGCTGGGCCTTGCCGTCATGGCCTTCGCGGCAGCCGACGGGCGCAAACTGGCGGCCGCAGCTCCCGGGCCGGCCGACGCCGTCGAGCATTCTGCCCAGACTCAAGCCGTTCCCGCACTCTAAATTTCCACCCAAGCAACAGGAGAAAACCATGAATTCCATCCCCACCATCACCCTGAACAACGGCGTGGCCATGCCGCAGATCGGCTTCGGCGTCTTCCAGGTGCCCAACGATGAGACCGAGCAGGCAGTGCTTGCGGCACTGGCTGCCGGGTACCGCAGCATCGACACCGCCGCTGTCTACGGCAACGAGGAAGGCGTCGGGCGCGCGCTGGCCGCCTCCGGCCTGCCCCGCGAGGAACTCTTCATCACCTCGAAGGCCTGGATTGCCGATCTTGGCCGCGAGGAAACGCTGGCCGCCTACGAGACCAGCCTGGCCAAGCTGGGCCTGGACTACCTTGACCTGTACCTGATCCACTGGCCGGCGCCCGCAACGGATGCCTACCTGGAATCGTGGAAGGCACTCGAGGAGCTGCTGGCTGCCGGCCGCGTGCGGGCCATCGGCGTCTCCAACTTCCTTCCCGAACACCTGGAGAAGATTGTGGCGCTCGGCGGATCCATCCCGGCCGTCAACCAGGTGGAGATCCACCCCGCCCTTCAGCAGCACGACATCCAGGCTGCCAACGCGGAACACGGCATCGCCACCGAGGCCTGGAGCCCGCTGGCCCAGGGCGCCGGCCTGAACGACTCCGCCGTGCTGGACGCTGCCGCCTCGCACGGGCGCACCCCCGCCCAGGTGGTGCTGCGCTGGCACCTGCAGCAGGGCCGGATCAGCATCCCGAAGTCGGTGACCCCGGCGCGCATGGCCGAAAACCTGAACATTCTGGACTTTGAGCTGACCGGGGCCCAGATGGCCGGGATCGATGCCCTGGAGCGCGACGGCCGCACCGGCCCGCACCCCGCCACGTTCAACGGCTAGTGCCCCTTCGGACATGCTCCATCAGACTCGGCCGCTAGGCTGGGTCCCGTGAACGCACCCCTCGCCCCGCACGCCCGGGACATTGAAATTGAAGGCACCGACAGTTTCGACGGGCTCGTGGCGAGGGGCGCGAAGTCGATGCGGGGCTGGCACTTCCAGTCGGTGGACCTGCGCGGCCGCTCGGCCAGCCTCGTGGCCCTCAAGGCCTCCGGCGCCGTGTTCATGGGCTGCGCCTTTGACCCCGGTGTGGAGGAATTGCTGCGAGGCCGCGGCGCCCTCATTTTCCCGCCGCTGCGGCACATCCCGTTCGACGCCTATCGCGGCCGGCTGTACAGCGGCGCCGAGCTGTTTGAAGGCATCGGGAGTGCCGAATATGAGGGGGTCCCGGACGCGCGCATCTACCAGTGGAGCCGGCAGGGTGGGCAGGGGCTGCACGCCACCCTCGCCACAGCCATGCACGACCACGCCATTTCCGACGCCCTCGATGATTTCCTGGCCGCGCTGACCAAGCCAGTGGTGGGCGTCATGGGCGGGCACGCCGCAGCGCGGGGGAGTGAACAGTACGCGCAGGCGGCGGAACTGGGCCGCGCGCTGAGCCTGGCCGGTTTCCTTGTGGCCACGGGCGGCGGGCCCGGTGCCATGGAGGCCGCCAACCTGGGGGCGTACCTTTCAACGTACGACGCCGGGGCCCTGGACGGTGCGCTGCGGTCCCTGGGCGCCGTCCCCGGCTTCCGGCCCTCGGTCACCGAGTGGGCCAGGGCCGCTTTCGAAGTAGTTGCGGCCCATCCGGACGGTGCCGACACCCTGGGCATACCCACCTGGTTCTACGGGCACGAGCCGCCCAACATCTTTGCCACGCACATCGCCAAGTACTTCACGAACGCACTGCGGGAGGCCGTGCTGCTGGACCGTTCGCGCGGCGGAATTGTGTTCCTGCCCGGCGCGGCCGGCACGGTCCAGGAGATTTTCCAGGACGCCTGTGAAAACTACTATGCAGCCGAAGGCGCCGTGGCCCCCATGGTCCTTGTGGGCCGGTGCTACTGGGAGCACGAGGTTCCCGTGCTCCCGCTGCTGCGCAAGCTGGCGCAGGGCCGGTCCATGGAAGGGTTCGTGCACGTGGTGGACACGGTGGATGAGGCCTGCGCCGTCCTTTCGCCCTGAGCTGCCCAGACGGTCCTAGATGCCGACGACCCCGCCGAACAGCAGGCCCAGCAGGTACGTAGCCGCGGCGGCGCCCATGCCAATGGCGAGCTGGCGCAGGCCGCGCCACAGCGGAGAAGCGCCGGAGAGCAGGCCCACCACGGCGCCCGTGCCCATGAGGGCGATGCCCACCAGCACGCAGGCCAGCACCAGCGAGCCGATCCCCGTCATGCCAAACAAGAACGGGATGATGGGAATGATGGCGCCGGAGGCGAAGAAGCAGAAGCTGGATCCTGCCGCGCCCCAGGCGGTGCCGAGGGATTCATGCTCGTCCGGCTCCTCGAAGTTTTCCGGGTGCAGGGACAAGCTGGGGTCGCAGTCACAGGAGAACTGGCCCATGCGTTCGGCCGCGCGGTGTTCGGCCGCCTCGCGGGACATGCCGCGGGCCAGGTAGACCAGCACCAGCTCGTTGTTCTCCACGTCCAGGGACGGCCCCGCCGTCAGGGTGACCTGGGTGGGCTGGGAGGCGTCGAGCAGTTCGCGCTGGGACCGCACCGAGACAAACTCGCCCGCGCCCATGGACAGCGCCCCTGCGAGCAGGCCGGCAACACCGCTGAACAGCACAACCTGGCTGGAAACGCCCGTGGCGGCCATGCCGGCCACGAGTGAGAGGTTGCTGACCAGGCCGTCGTTGGCGCCGAACACGGCGGCCCGGAAGGAACCCGAGAGCCGGATGCGCCCTCGCGTTGCCAGCCCGCGGACCACTTCTTCATGGATGGCCTCGTCGGCCGCCATGGCGTCGGTGGCGTCGGCATCGTGGGAGTAGGGGGAGCGGGACTCCGAGCGCTGTGCCAGGGCAAGGACAAACACGGAGCCGAAGCGACGGGCCAGCAGGCCCAGCAGCTGGTTGCGCAGGGACGGCCGAACCGGCGGGCCGGCGTGCTCGCCCAGCAGGGTCAGCCAGTGCTTTTCGTGGCGGCCCTCTGCTGCCGCAAGGGCCAGCAGGATCGACTTCTCCTCGCCGTCCCTGCGCTTGGCGAGGTCACGGTAGACGGAGGCCTCGGCACGTTCGTCGGCCAGGTACTGGCGCCACCGCTTGATTTCCGCGTGGCTGGGGATGCGTTCGGGCACGGTCTTGCTCCTCAAAGTCAGCCCCCACTGTAGCGCGGATCCACGCGGATTTTCGGCCGGTTCTCCTAGCGAAAATATTTAGGGCAACCGGAAAAATGCGCCAAGTTTCAGAAAGTACTTGCCAATGTGGAAAGTACTTGCGTAGAGTCGTGACATCGCTTCAACACAACAACATTCCAATGACAAGGAGCCAACCATGAATGCCAGGAATACCAACGCCGCAGCCCGCAACAACGGCACCCGCTACATGTGGATAGGATTCGCCATGGGCCTGGCCTGCATGGCCGCACTGTTCATCGCGGGCCTGGCTCAGGACAGCGCGGGCATGGTGGTCATGGCCTCGAGCACGGCAGCCGCACTCGCTGCCACGTGGAGTGCCACCGCCACGGCCGCAAAGAAGAATTCCGCCCGCTCCTAAGCGGAACGCCCAGGGCATTCCCCGGCCGGGGGATCTCGCATAGGCTTTCGGTGCGGGGCTGCCCAGCCGGCCCGGAAGACGGTGCGCCATGGAAATCCTGTTCCCCATCATGTCCGGCGACCCCGCCGAGCCAGGGGTCCTGTTGGAGTGGCGCGCACCGGACGGCAGCGAGGTGGCCGCCTACCAGGTCATCGCCGAGGTCACCGTGGACAAGTTCGACGCCGAGATCAACTCACCCGTTTCCGGCACCCTGAGGTGGTTGGTCGCCGAGGGTGACGAGGTGGGCCAGGGGTCCGTGATCGCATCCGTTGATGAGTAGCCGGGGCCTACGGCTCAGTACGTGGCAAGGCGGAAGCCCAGGCCGCGCCCGGTGCGCACCCCGGTCTGCGCCACAGTGACCACCAGCGTGCCAATTTCGGGAATCCACCGGGCGGGCCGCACGGCCTGGCCCAGTGCCTCAACGAGCTGCCGCGGTTCCGCCGTCCAGTACGCATGGAAACCCTCCGGCGTGCGGAACGTGACGGCGCCGAGGTTCTCATCGACGGCCGGAAGCACGGGGATCCCCGAGGTCCGTGCGGCGGCCTGGCGGGTGGCGGAGGGTGCGATTGTGGAGGACATGGCAGACACCTTTTAAGTTGCTCTTGCCCGCGGGGGTCCCCGCCGGCCGCTTCCTCATCCGAACCACCCGTGAGTCATGGGGTTGGCGTGCGGCCAGTCGGAGCTTGGCGCCGCATCTCTTGAAGCTGCCTCCCACCATACGTCCTTTAAAGTACGACGGCGGTTGGTTCCGTAAAATATTACGGGCCAACCGCCGTCGTTCCATGGAAGTGGGGCTACTTCGAAAGGGCAGCTTCCTCATCCGGGTTGGAATCGGTGGCTGCCGCGGCGAGGCGGTCATCCCACAGCTTGCGGATGGCTGCCGGGGTTTCCGCAGTCATGAGCGAGACCACAATGTAAACCACCAGCGAGGGCACCAGGCCGAAGTAGATGGGCTCGTTGGCGTAGATGCCGTCGGCGCTGGGGATGGTGCCGGTTGCGTACAGGATCAGCGATGCGAGGGTCACAACGCAGCCCACGGCCATGGACCAAGCTGCGCCGAGTGCCGTGCCGCGCTTCCAGATGAGCCCGCCGATGATGGCCACGAGCAGGCCGCCCACCAGGATGTCGTAGGCAATCGTCAGGGCGAACACCACGTCGCTGACCACGATGGAAATCAGGACCACCAGGATGCCCAGCCCCAGCACGTACAGGCGGTTGCCCTTGACGTCGTGCTCGGGGTTGGAGGAGTCGGAGTTGTCGATGGTCTTGCCGAACCAGCTGGCCACGAACGGCACAACGTCCTTGCGGGCCACGGTTGCGGCGGCGATGAGCGAGCCGGAAGCTGTTGACATCATGGCGGCCACGGCGGCGGCCATGACGATGCCGCCGATGCCCATGGGCAGCAGGTTGGTGGCAACCTCGGCGTAGACAACGTCCTTGCCCAGGTTGGCAACGTCAATGGCGGGCAGTGCAACGTGTGCGGCCATGCCGATCAGGGCGCCGGCAATGCCGTACAGGACGCAGTAGATGCCGGCCGTGGCGCCGCCCCAGCGGGCAATCTCGGGGGTGCGGGCGGTGAAGACGCGCTGCCAGATGTCCTGGCCGATCAGCAGGCCCAGGGTGTAGACAACGAAGTAGGTGATGATGGTCTGGACGCCGATGCCGTCCCACTGGAAGAAGCTGGCGTCGACGCGCTCGCGGATGCCGTCAATGCCGCCGGCTGCGTTCCAGGCGAACGGCAGCATGAGCAGGAAGATGCCCACGGTCTTGATGACGAACTGGACCTGGTCGGCCAGGGTGATGGACCACATGCCGCCGATCGTGGAGTACACCAGGACGATGGCGCCGCCGACGGCGATGGCCAGCCAGCGGTCCCAGCCAAACAGCACCACAAAGATGGTGGCGTAGGCGCCCGTGGAGGTCGCCGAGATCATGATGGTGTAGGCCAGCATGACGATGCCGGACATCTTGGTGGCCTCGGCGCCGTAGCGCAGGCTCAGCATCTGGGAGACCGTGTAGATCTTCAGCTTTTGCAGGGTCGGCGCAAACAGCAGGCTCAGCAACAGCACGCCGATGCCGATCGCGACCACGAGCCACATGCCGGAGATGCCGAACTTGTAGCCCAGGCCCACGCCGCCAACGGTGGAGGCGCCACCGAGGACGACGGCGGCCATGGTGCCGGTGTAGAGGAACGGTCCCAGGCGGCGGCCGGCCACCAGGAAGTCGCTGTTGTTCTTGGTGCGCGATTTGCCCCACCAGCCAAAGGCCAGCATGGCCACCAAATATATGACGACTATGGCAATGTTCAAGTCCACGTGATGCTCCAGAATGAGAAGTGGTTAATGGTTCCCCAGTGAAATATTGCCTTTAGAGCAACAATTGTTGTCTATTAGGCTAAACTGTGACTGCAGTTACAGTCAATGTTGGGTTGCCACGTGGGCAGCAAAGTTGTGAGGAACCGCCATGAAAGCACTGCCCCTGGAACCAAGCTCAGACCCGGTCGCCATCGGGTCGCGTATCCGTGCGGCGCGGCAGGACCAGCGGCTCACCATAGAGCAGGTGGCTGACGCAACAGGACTGACCAAGGGTTTCCTCAGCCGTGTTGAGCGCGACCTGACCTCACCCAGCGTGGCATCCCTGGTGACCCTGTGCCAGGTTCTCTCGATCTCGATCGGCGAGCTTTTTGCCGCCCCCGAGATCCACCTCAGCCGCAAGGGCGAAGGTCCCAAGATTTCGCTCGGCGGCGACGGCATCGTTGAGCGGCTGCTGACGTCCCGCTCCGAGCGCCGCCTGCAAATTCTCGCGGCCACCATTGAGCCCTACGGCCGGGGCGAAACCGAACTCTATGCGGTGGACTGCGACGTGGACGTGCTGCACGTGGTCAGCGGCGAGCTGACACTGCGCATGACGCATGACTCCTTTGACCTGGAGGCGGGGGACACCCTGTCCTTCCCCGGGCGCGAGCCGCACAGCTGGGAAAACCGCTCGGCCGTCCCGGCAGAGGTGCTGTGGATCCTGGTTCCGGCCGCATCGGGGTCAGGCCCCAGCTAGGCATTGCCTGCTGGGGCCTGCACCCGGCGGGCATCAGCCGACGTGTACCCAGGGCCGCCGGGTGAGTTCCGGCTCGGCCTCGCGCAGCACCTCGCGGGTGACGGGAGCGATCTCGCCCTCGCCAATGAACAGGTACTTCAGCAGGTTGGTGATGGGGTTGCCCTCGGTCCAGCGGAAGTAAATGTGCGGGATCAGGCCCGTGGCGTCCCGGATGTGCAGCAGCACAGCGGCAATCGTGTTGGGCACGTTGGAGGAGTGGACCTCCAGGATCTTGTAGCCGTGCCGGGTGATGCCACGGACCTCCAGGGCGGTCTCAAAGTCGGATGAATCATCCACAATGACCTCCATGAAGAGGGCGTCGCGGGGGTCGCCGATCTCGTTGACCTCGGCCGCGTGGGCCAGCTTGCGCCGGTAGGCTGCCGCGCTGCGCGTCTTGGGGTCATGGGAGATGACCCGGATGGTGCCCTCGTCCACGGCGGCCACAAAGTTCATGGCGGCCTCGTCCATGCGGATGTAGGTGGCCCGCAGCTCAAAGGAGCGGCGCAGCCGGGAGAGCAGGCTGACCACCACAATGCCCAGGATGAACATGGCGGCAATCTTCAGGCCGTCGGGGCGCTCAATGGAGTTGGCCACTGTGGTGTAGATGAACGCCACCGAGACTGCACCGAAGGCAATCGTGCGTCCCTTCTCGCCCTTGCGCTTGGCCGAGAGTGTCACGGCGATGGCGGCGGAGGTGATGAGCACCAGCACGCCCGTCGCGTAGGCACCTCCCTGGGCATCGACGTCGGCCTTGAAAATGATGGTGATGAGAATTGCGACGGCGGTGAACACCAGCACCAGCGGGCGCACGGCGCCGGCCCATTCGGGGGCCATGCCGAAGCGGGGGAGGTAGCGCGGAACCAGGTTGAGCAGGCCGGCCATGGCGCTGGCCCCGGCAAACCAGAGGATTGCGATGGTGCTGAGGTCGTAGGCGGTGCCGAAGCCCTCGCCCAAAAGGTCGTGGGCCAGGAAGGCCAGGGCGCGTCCGTTGGCGGCTCCGCCGGGCTGGAATTCGGCGGCCGGAATGAGGATGGTGGTGGCCAGCGAGGACGTGATCAAGAAGGTGCTCATGATGACCGCGGCCGTGGTCAGCAGCCTGTGGGCGCCCTTGATGCGGCCCGCGGGGTTGGCCTCAGTGTCGCTGGGGCGGCCCTTGATCTGCGGCATGACGGCCACGCCGGTTTCAAATCCGGACAGGCCCAGCGCCAGGCGCGGGAACACGATCAGGGCAACGGCGACCACCATGACGGGGTTGCCGTGCTGGGTTGTCAGGGCCGTCCACCAGTCGGTGGTGAGCAGCGGGCTGCGCACCACCTGGACCAGTGCGATCCCAATGACCACAAGGTTCATGGCTAGGAACACCGCAACAAGCACCACGGCAATGCCGATGGCCTCCTTGAAGCCGCGCAGGAACACGGCACCCAGGGCCAGGACCAGGATCAGCGTGATGCCAATGTTGTGGCCCTGCAGGAAATCGGGTGCGAAGGGGTTTTCGATGACGTGCGCGGTGGCGTCGGCGCTGGACAGGGTAATGGTGATCATGAAGTCCGTGGCGGCAAAGCCCAGCAGGGCCAGCACAAAGAACTTCCCCCACCAGCGCGGCAGGAGCCGCTCGAGCATGGCGATGGAGCCGGCGCCGTGCGGGCTTTCGCGGGCAACGCGCTTGTAGACGGGCAGGGCGCCGAGCAGGGTCACCAGGACCAGGACCACTGTTGCCAGCGGCGCGAGCACCCCGGCGGCCAGCGCTGCAATGGCGGGCTGGTAGCCAAGAGTGGAGAAGTAGTCCAAGCCGGTCAGGCACATGACCTGCCACCAGGAGTGCTTCTTGTGGTTCTCGGCCGGGCGGCCATGCGGGCCCTGCTTTTTTCCGGAGCCTTCCGGCATGCCCTCAAGCAGCCAGTGGTGCAGGGCGGCGCGGCCCCGGAGCCTGGCCGGCTGGCCGGGGTCTGCAGGGGCTTTGGCGAGGGACGTCACGGGCAGCCTTTCGTAGGTGCCGCACTCTGGCGGCTACTGGAGACTAGCACCGGGAAAGTGCCTCAGGACCCGGTCTTGATGAAATCTTAACGCCCCTCTTTGCCAGCAGTGCAGCGTCGCGGCCGAGCAATCGGCCCGGAGGTTCCGGCAGGCGCAGGAAAGTATCCTTTATGAAACATTTGGTTCCCATTAGGCAACATCGGTTGTACCATGGTGAACAACCGCACGATGTGATGCAGGTCTATTGCGCGACGCTGCGCCATAAGCCGCCACAAGAAACGAGGACATCCATGAAAGAGCTCCGCATCGAGGCCAACGGAAACCTTGGCCCGATCGATTCCTCCCAGATCCCGCGCTACGCAGGCGCCGCAACCTACGCGCGCCTTCCGCGGCTGGACCAGGTCACGAAGGCCGATGTCGCCGTCGTCGGCGTCCCCTTTGACAGCGGGGTCTCCTACCGCCCGGGTGCCCGGTTCGGCGCCAACCACGTGCGCGAGGCTTCACGGTTGCTGCGCCCGTACAACCCGGCCTGGGATGTCTCCCCGTTTGAAAACTGCCAGGTGGCCGACGCCGGCGACATGGCCGTGAACCCCTTCAACATCAACGAGGCCATCGAGACCATCCAGCAGAACGCGCTGGATTTGACGGCCGGCGGCGCCAAGCTGCTGACCATCGGTGGCGACCACACCATCGCCCTGCCTCTGCTGCGCGCCGCCGCCGAGCGCGCCGGTGAGCCCGTGGCCATGCTGCACTTCGATGCGCACCTGGACACCTGGGACACCTACTTCGGCGCCGAATACACCCACGGCACCCCCTTCCGCCGCGCCGTCGAGGAAGGCATCCTGGACACCGAGGCCATCTCCCACGTGGGCACCCGCGGCCCGCTGTATGGCAAGAAGGACCTGGACGACGACCACCGCTTCGGCTTCGGCATCGTCACAGCCGCGGACGTCTACTACCAGGGCGTGCTGGAAACCGTGGCCAAGATCCGCGACCGAATCGGCAACCGCCCCCTCTACATCTCCGTGGACATCGACGTCCTGGACCCCGCACACGCCCCCGGCACAGGCACGCCCGAGGCCGGCGGCATCACGAGCCGCGAACTCATCGAGATCATCCGCGGCTTCCGTGGCATGAACCTGGTGGGCGCCGACATCGTGGAGGTGGCCCCGGCCTACGACCACGCGGAGATCACAGGCGTTGCCGCCAGCCACGTTGGCTACGAGCTGGTCACCCTGATGGCCGACAACTTTGTTGAGGGCAACCGTTTCGGTGCCCCGAACGGCTACGCCGCCCAGGCCCTGGACGCTGAATCACGACGCCGTCCGGCCGGCTTCGCGCCCACGGTGGTCGAGCCTGTCGAGACCAAGGATGGTGCCAAGTGAACCCGGTGGTCGAGCCTGTCGAGACCCCTGTCGAGGCCCAGCGCAACGGTGGCGACCTCGTCGTCGAAACCCTCGCCGCCCTCGGTGCCAAGACCGTTTTCGGCATCCCCGGCCAGCACGCCCTGGGCCTCTTTGATGCCCTGAGCCGCTCGCCGCTGCACTTTGTCTCCTCCCGCGTGGAGAACAACTCGGCGTTTGCCGCCGACGGCTACTCCCGCGCCACGGGTGAGGTGGGCGTGCTGTTCCTGTCCACCGGCCCCGGCGCGCTGACCGCACTGGCCGGGCTGCAGGAGGCCTATGCAACCGGTGTGCCCATGATTGTGGTTGCCAGCCAGATCCCGCTCGAGGGACTGGGCGCCCGCCGCAAGGGCATGCTGCACCAGCTCGACGACCAGAAGGCCTCCGCGGCCAATGTGACCAAGAGCCAGCGTCTCATTCAGCACGCCTCCGGCATCCCCTCGGCCATCCAGGACGCCTGGACCGAGGCCGTGTCCTCCCCGCAGGGGCCGGTCTGGGTTGAGGTGCCGCAGAACGTGCTGCTGGACCCCATCTTTGTGCCAGCCGTCGAGGATGCGCTGGCCGAGCCCTTTGACAACCCGCCGCGCGTCGAGCTGGTCCGGGAAGCCGTGAAGTGGCTGTCCGCCGCGGAACGCCCGGCCATTGTTGCCGGCGGTGGCACGCGCCGCGGCCGCGCCGAGAAGCAGCTGCTGTCCATCGCGGAGAAGCTCAACGCCCCCGTGGTGTGCACGCCCGGCGGCAACGGCGCATTCCCCTGGAACCATGAGCTGTCCCTGCAGTCCTGGGTTGAGGACCGCCACGTGACCGAGGTCCTGGAGGACGCCGACGTGCTGGTGGTCATCGGCTCCTCGCTGGGGGAGGTGTCCAGCAACTACTTCACAATGGAGCCGCGCGGACGCATCATCCAGATCGACGCCGAGCCCCGCGTGCTTGAATCCAACCGCCCCGCACTGGGGATCCGGGCCGACGCCGGCCAGGCCCTCAGTGCCCTCGATGAGGCACTGACCGAACCGCACGGCGAAAAGGCGCAGTGGCACGGCGCCACGCCGCAGGCTGTCGTGGCCCAGACCCTCGCCAAGGTCCAGGCCCGCCTGGACGGGCAGGACCTGGCGTTGGAGCGCAAGTTCATGGCCGACATCCGCGAGGCCGTCCCGGCCGACATGCAGACGTTCTGGGACATGACCATCTCCGCCTACTGGGGCTGGAGCTGCTGGGACTCGCGTGACGGCGAATTCCACTCCGCGCAGGGCGCCGGCGGCCTCGGCTACGGCTTCCCCGCCGCAATTGGCGGAGCGCTGGGCCTGCAGAGCAAGGGCCTGCCCGCCCGTGTGCTCGCGGTGGCCGGCGACGGCTCCTCCATGTACTCCATCTCGGAGCTGGCCACCGCCAAGCAGCACAACGCGCCGGTCACCTGGCTCATTGTGGACGACGGTGGCTACGGCATCCTGCGTGAATACATGATCGACACCTTTGGCAAGGCCACCCACACGGAGCTGGCCCGCCCGGACTTCGTGAAGCTGGCCGAGGCCTTTGGTGTTCCGGCCAAGCGCGTGAAGGCCGAGGACGTGGGTGAGGCGCTCAAGGAGGGCTTCGCCGCGGACGGGCCCAACGTCGTCGTGGTTGACGTGCTGCTGAAGATGTTCGGGCCCACCCACCTGGACCTCTAGAATCACCCTGGCTACAAACGAAAGGCCGCTCCCACGGGGCGGCCTTTCGCATGTCCGGACAACCCGCCGCCAACATAGACTGGGCGCATGGGAATTGTGTATGCGGCCGAGCTGCGTCCTTCGAAAATTGAACTCATGGCGGCCTGGCTGCCCAAGCAGGAATGGTTCGACGGCGGCGAGCCCGTGCGGCTGGGCTCCTTCCGCTTCGACGATCCTGCCGGCGAGGTGGGCATTGAAACCCACCTGGTGGGCGCCGGCGGGCGCGTCTACCAGGTGCCGCTGACGTACCGCGGCGCACCGCTGGAGGGCGCCGGTGAGTTTTTGGTGGGCACCCTGGAGCACTCGGTGCTGGGCCGCCGCTGGGTCTACGACGCCACGGCCGACCCCGTCTACACGGCCGAGCTTGCGGCGGCCCTGCTGGCAGCCAAGCCGCAGGTTGAGGAGATCCAGGAGGTGGACGGGCGGATTGAGACCCTGCCCCACACAGCCCGGATTTTCAGCACGGGAACGCCCGACGCCGGCCTGCCGGACGCGCGCTTCGGCCTCCCCGCCACCGCGGCTGGCATCACCAGGATCCAGGCAGACGGTGTGGTGCTGGCAGTTCTGCGCGTTCTGGAGCTGGCCCGCGCCGGCCAAGACGACGCTGGGTATCTCGCCGCCTTGACCGCCACCTGGTCCGGGCAGGAGTCACCGGTTCTGGTGGCCACTGCCGCACATGCCTGAGGCCTCCGTGCCGTCCCTGGCTGCCTAGCCCCGCGGCCGGGTCAGGACCAGGGGGCCGTCCTCGGTGATGGCCACTGTGTGTTCCGAGTGTGCCGCGCGGCTGCCGTTGGCGCTGAGCAGCGTCCAGCCGTCGTCGGCCACCTTGAGCTTGTCCGTGCCGCGCATGAACCACGGCTCGATGGCCACCACGAGCCCCGGCTGCAGCGGCAGGCCGCGGCCGGGCCGGCCGTCATTGGGGACAAACGGTTCCCCGTGCATGGTCTTGCCCACGCCGTGGCCGCCGAACTGCAGGTTGACCTTGATTTTCGCTGCCTTGGCCACGGCCCCGATGGCGTAGGAGATGTGGCCAATCTTGTTGCCGGGCACGGCGGCGGCAATGCCGGCAGCCAGTGCGCGCTCGGTCAGCTCAATGAGTTCCAGGTCCTCGGCGCGGGCGGTTCCCACCACAAAGCTCTGGGCGGAGTCAGCCACCCAGCCGTCCACCTTTGCGGCAAAGTCGATGCTCAGCAGGTCCCCGTCCTGCAGGCGGTAGGAGTGCGGCTTGCCGTGCAGTGCGGCGTCGTTGACCGAGGTGCACAGGACAAAGCCAAACGGCCCGGATCCAAAGGATGGCGCGTAGTCCAGGTAGCAGGACTCGGCGCCGCGGTCGCGGATCAGCTCGTGGGCCAGTGCGTCCAGTTCCAGCAGGTCCACGCCCACAGCGGCGTGGTTCCTCAGTGTTGCGAGCGTGCTGGAGACGAATTCTCCGGCGGCTTCCATTTGCTGGATTTCCTGGGGGGAGCGCAGTTCAATCACGTCGAACCCGGCCTTTCTGCGATTTCTTGGAACAAGCATTACCGGTATAACCATACCGGTAGTAGCATGGCTTTCATGGTGCGCGTGCCGCTGACGGCGGAAGAAATCAAGCGGGGGCAGGATCTTGGCACTGCCCTGCGCCTGGCCCGGGGCGCCCGCACCATGGTTGATGTGGCCCTCTGCGCCGGCATCTCCGTGGAAACCCTGCGCAAGATTGAAACCGGCCGCAGCCCGTCGCCGGAATTCTTCACCATTGCCCGCATTTGCGCCGAGCTTGAGCTGTCCATGGACACCTTCACGGCCGGCCTCTGCGGGCCTCACGCCGCTGCCTCGCTGGCCTCCTAAAAAAGTTTCCAAAAAACTTCCCGGGCCCTGTTGCGCCTCCACTACTTAACGCTACTATGTAGTGGTAGTCAGCATTACTAAGTAGAGGAAGGAGGGGCCATGGGAAAGCAAATGACAGAGATGCTCAAGGGCACCCTGGAGGGCATCGTCCTGGCAATCCTGGCCGCCGCGCCTGCCTACGGATATGAAATCACCGCCCGGCTGCGGGCCCAGGGCTTTGAAGACATTGCCGAGGGAACCGTGTACGCGCTGCTGGTGAGAATCGAGCGCAACGGGCTGGTCGACGTCGAAAAGCGGCCGTCGGAAAAGGGCCCGCCGCGCAAGGTGTATTCACTCAATGCGCAGGGCAAGGCAGAGCTAGAGGAATTTTGGAACACATGGGGCTTCGTGGCCGAAAGGCTTGAAACGCTCCGCGAGAAAGGAAACTGAAATGGCTGCAAAGTGGATTGAGATGGTCACCGGATCACTCGAGCAAAAGAAGCAGTACCGCGAACACAAGGCACGCATCCAGGCGCTGCCGGAAAACCACCGCATCGCCGCCGAGGCAATCGAGCGGTACCTGATGTACTTCGGCTCCATCTCCAAGGGCGACGTCCTGGTCACCATGCTGGACGACCTGGGCGACCTCTTCGAGCAGGCCGCGGCCGACGGCACCCCCGTGCGGGACATCGTCGGGGCGGACCCCGTGGAATTCGTCGAGACATTCCTGGCGAACTACTCCGAAGGGCAATGGATCAGCAAGGAACGGCTGCGCCTGGTCAACACCATCAACGGCATTTCGGACAGCGAAAGGTAGGGATTCCCACCATGGAAACCAACCAGTCCCAGGCGCCTGCCATCAGTGTGCAGGGCCTGGAGAAGTCCTACAAGGACCTGCACGTGCTGCGCGGCGTGGATTTCGACGTCGAACCCGGCACCATCTTCGCCCTGCTCGGCTCCAACGGCGCCGGCAAGACCACCATCGTGAAAATCCTCTCCACGCTCCTGAAGCCCGACGCCGGTGCTGCCGCCGTCAACGGCTTCGACGTCGCCACCGCGCCGGGGAACGTCCGTGAATCGATCAGCCTCACGGGGCAGTTCGCCGCAGTGGATGAGATCCTCACGGGCCGGGAGAACCTGGTCCTCGTGGCCAAACTGCGGCACATGAAGGACCCGGGCACCATTGCGGATGCACTACTTGGCCGGTTCTCGCTGACCGAGGCGGGCCCGCGCAAGGTGTCGGAGTACTCCGGCGGCATGCGGCGCCGGCTGGACATCGCCATGAGCTTGATCGGCAACCCACAGGTCATCTTCCTGGACGAGCCCACCACCGGCCTTGACCCGCAGGCCCGCCTCGAGGTGTGGCAGGCGGTCAAGGAACTTGCCGGGCAGGGCACCACGGTGCTGCTCACCACGCAGCACCTGGATGAGGCCGAGCACCTGGCCGACCGCATCGCGATCCTCCACGGGGGGCGCATCATCGTCAACGGCACGCTGGCCGAGCTCAAGGCACTGCTGCCGCCGGCCAAGGTTGAGTACGTCGAAAAGCAGCCCTCGCTCGAGGACGTCTTCTTCGCCATTGTTGGCGACGGCGGCGCCGGGCTTGGCGCGGCGGCAAGCGAGTAGGGAAACATCATGAACACGTACTTCTTTGCAGACACCGCCGTCCTGCTGGGGCGCTCGCTGCGCCACATCACCCGCAGCATGGACACCATCATCACCACCACGCTCATGCCGGTGGGCTTCCTGCTCTTGTTCGTCTACGTTTTTGGCGGCGCGATCCACACCGGCTCGGAATCCTATGTTGGTTACCTGCTGCCGGGCATCCTGATCATCACGATCGCCTCCGGAATCTCCTACACGGCATTCCGACTGTTTTTGGACATGCAGAGCGGCATCTTTGAGCGCTTCCAGTCCATGCCGATTGCCCGCTCCTCCGTGCTGTGGGCGCACGTGCTGACGTCCCTTGTGGCCAACATGGTCTCGGTCGCCGTCGTGGTGCTTGTGGGACTGGCCATGGGCTTCCGCTCCGGCGCCGGGGTGCTCGAATGGCTGGCGGTGGCGGGGATCCTGCTCCTGCTCACGCTGGCACTGACCTGGATCGCCGTGATCCCGGGGTTGACCGCGAAATCGGCCGACGGCGCCAGCGCCTTCGCCTATCCGCTGATCTTCCTGCCGTTCATCAGCTCCGCATTTGTGCCCACGGCGACCATGCCGGGGCCGGTGCGCTGGTTTGCGGAAAACCAGCCCGTGACCTCCATTGTGGATTCCATCCGAAACTTGTTGGCGCAGCAGCCTGTGGGCACCGGCATCTGGGTGGCGCTGGCCTGGTGCGTGGGCATCCTGGTTGTCGCCTACTTCTTCGCGATGGCCGCGTACCGGAAGAAGATCTCCTAGCTTCAACGCCCCCTGGCGCCGAGTCTGACGGAGAACGTCCACAGTGACGTTCCGCAACGTCAGACTCGGCGCTGGTGCGTCAGACTCGGCGAAGAGCCCAGTGTTGAACATGTTCAAAAACCGTGATTTACTCGAAACTGAACACGTTCAAAAAAGGGGACCGGGCATGGAATCAGAAAAGTTGGACGGCAAGGGTGCGCAGACCAGGGCCCTGGTGCTGGAAACGGCGCTGGGCATGTTCCGCACCAAGGGGTACGCCAAGACCACCATGCGCGCCATCGCCGCGGAGGCCGGTGTTTCCCTGGGCAGCGCCTACTACTACTTCGCCTCCAAGGACGAGCTGGTCCTGGAGCTCTACCGGGAATCGGTCACGGAACAACGCGCTGTCGCCACCGAGGCGCTCGCCGGATTGACCGGCTTGGGGGAGCGGCTCCGGGCAGCCTTGCATGCCGGCATCGATGCACTCACCCCGTACCACGCGTTCGGCGGGGCGTTCGTGGGCAGCGCGCTGCCGCCGGATTCGGCCGTCAACCCGTTCGGCGGGCCGTCGCGCGAAGTCCGGGAGAACGCCGTCGAACTTTTCAACGAGGTTGTTCAAGGTGCCAAGGTGCCGCAATTCCTGCGCACCCAGCTGCCCGAACTGCTGTGGCTTGGCTACATGGGCGTGGTGCTGTTCTGGGTGTACGACCGCTCCGAGGGGCAGCGGCGCACGCGGACCCTGATTGACGGGGCGGCCCCGCTCATTGCGAAGCTGGTGGGGTTCTCGCGCCTGCCCGTGGTGAAGCCGCTCGTGGAGGAGGCGCTGGCCCTCAAGGCCAGGGTGCAGCCGTGAAAACAGTTGTCATCGCCGGGGCGTCGGGGTTCATCGGCACGCATTTCCGCCGCCTATTCGACGACGCCGGGTGGCAGGTGCGCACCGTGGGCAGGACCGGCGATGCCGTCTGGGGTGACACGACGGCCATCACGGCCGTGCTCGAGGGGGCGGATTTGCTGCTCAACCTGGCCGGGAAATCAGTCTCCTGCCGCTACACGCCGGCCAACAAAGCGGAAATCATCCGCTCCCGGGTGGAGACCACCGCCGAACTCGGCCGGGCCCTGGCCGCCTGTGCGCACCCGCCGGTCGACTGGTTCAACGCAAGCACCGGCACCATCTACCGCGATGCCCGGGACCGGCCGCAGGGCGAGGACGACGGCGAACTGGGCGCGGGCTTCTCCGTCGAGGTGGCTCGGGCCTGGGAGGAAACGCTCGCGGCGGCACCGGCCCCGGGTACGCGCAAGATCCCGCTGCGGATCACGATCGCTATGGGTGCCGGCGGCGGCGTCATGCGGCCCTTCAACAACCTGGCACGGCTGGGCCTGGGCGGGCGCATGGGTGACGGCGGGCAGAAATTCAGCTGGGTGCACATTGAGGACCTGTTCCGGGCAGTCATGTTCCTGCACGACCACCCCGGGATCACAGGACCGGTCAACATTGCGGCCCCCGAGGTGGTGACGAATGCCGGGCTCATGGCGGCGGTGCGCACAGCCAACCACGTGCCGTTCGGGCTGCCGACCCCCGCCTGGCTGCTCCGCCTCGGCGCGGTGCTGATCCGCACGGAAACCGAACTGGTCCTGAAAAGTCGCTGGGTGCGGGCGGGCAAGCTGGCCGACGCCGGATTTGAGTGGACGTTTCCCGGGCTGGCCGGAGCGCTCGCGGACATCGACGGCGCCTCGATTGGGCAACGGTCATGACGGACCAGCGCTACGGCCGCCCCGGACCATTTAGCCGCCCGCCCAAACCCGGCGGGTACAGCATGAACTATGGACTGCCCGCCCTGTTGATCGGCTGGTTCCTGACCTTCTTCCTGTTCTGCCTGGGACTGGCGGTGGCGTCAATGGTTGCCGAGGGCCTGAGTGGCGGTGGCCTTGGCCTGTATTTCCTCCCGATTTCGCTGATTTACGGTTTTCCCGCCGCGGCGGTGGTTGGCCTGCCGCTGGCCCTGCTTGTTGCCTGGCCGCTGCGCCGGGTCCGGAGGCAATGGATCCACGTGGTGGCATTTGCCTGCGCCGTCGGGGCGGCCGGGGCGGGCATGGCCGCGCTGCTGGCCTCCGGCGCCCCCGGAGGCGGCGTTGATTGGCAGGGGCCCGTGATCATGGGGGCGTGGGCCGGATGTTGCGCCGCGGCGGGCCGGGCCAGCGTCATCAGGATGGTCGCAGCCAGGAACCGCCCCGCCGTGAACTCGCACTAATCGCCCAAAAACCGCGCCGAGAAGGGCGACAACTGAGAGTTCACGGCCCGAATCCGGCAGCAGAATCGATCAGTTCCGTGCGGCGGCGCCGATAGGTTGTGATCCAAAACATTCAATGCCTACATCCGATATGATTTTCACAAAAGACCGGGCAGTGACCCCCGCCACCTGTGATTGGACCACCCGAATGACTTCCACGCTGACCATGACCACCCAAACCATCCAGTTGGCCGAGCTGGGTCCGGATTCGCCCCTGCCCGCCGTGCAGGCGCTGCTCGAACCGCCCTATGTAGTGGGGGAGGGCATCCCGGAGGAAATTGCGGCCGGGGCCCGGTGGGGCAAGGTCAAGAACATCTACCCATACCCCATGCAGGAGGAGTACTCGCGGGCCACGAGTGCAACTGAGGTGGCCGCCGTCGTGCTTGAAAACGGGCATGTGAAGGCAACGTTCCTGCCCCAGCTCGGCGGGCGCCTGTGGAGCCTGGAGGACAAGGCCAGCGGCAAGGAGTTGCTGCACACGCAGGACCGCGTCCAGTTCGCCAACCTGGCCCTGCGCAACGCATGGTTTGCCGGCGGGATCGAGTTCAACATTGGCACGCGCGGCCATTCGCCCACCACCTGCGCGCCCCTGCACACGGCCGTGGTGCGCACGCCGGAGGGGCAGGAAGTGCTGCGCATGTGGGAGTTCGACCGCCTGCGCGAGGTGGTTTTCCAGATCGACGCCTGGCTGCCGGCGGATTCCAAGGTGGTGCTGGTGGCCGTTCGCATCCAAAACCCCAACGCTGAAACTGTCCCGATGTACTGGTGGACCAATGCCGCCGTCCCGCAGAGCCCCCAGACGCGTGTCCTGGCCCCGGCGAAGCTGGCCTACGCCACCAACTACGACGGTTCCATGACCCGTGTCGATCCCACCGACGTCCGCGGCGTCGACGCCACCTGGCCGGAAAACAACAAGACGCAGGCAGCTGACTTCTTCTTCGACATTGCCCCGGAAGAGCGCCGCTGGGAAGTCGCCGCGGACGACGCCGGGGACGGGCTTGCGCTGGTGTCCTCGCCGCAGCTGCGGGGCCGGAAGTTGTTCGTCTGGGGCGAGACCGTGGGCGGCCACCGCTGGCAGGAATGGCTGAGCCCTTCCGAAGGCGAGGATGCGGAGCCCCGCCGCTACGCCGAAATCCAGTCTGGCCTGGCCCAGACCCAGTTTGAGCACGTCCCCATGCCGGCCGGCGCCAGCTGGCAGTGGGTGGAGGCCTACGGCAACGCCGCCCTGGACCCCGCACTCGCCGCAGGGCCGTGGGACGTGGCAGTGGCCCATGGCGCGCGGCGTGTTGAAGAGCTGGTTTCGGAACAGGCCGTTGCCGGCGCCCTGGCGGACGCCGGGCGCTGGGCGGACCTGCCGCCGTCGGAGTTCCTGCTGGCCGGCAACGGCTGGGGCGCCCTGGAGGCCGAACGCCGCCGGGATGCGCAGGCAGGCTGGGTGGACGGGGCTGGAACGCCTTTCGGCCCGGAGACCCTCACCGCCGAGCAGGCCCCCTGGCTTGAACTGCTTCGTGCCAAGGGGGAGGCGGGGGACCAGCCGTTCGCCGGGGCGGAGTCCTTTGTCCGCGGGCTCGACTGGGAAGAGCTGTTGGCGGCCGGGTGCAAGACAAGCGCCGAGGCAGCCTTCCACCACGCCGTCATGGTGCATGCGCGGGTTTCGGAAACGGCCGAGGAGTTGGCCGCTGTCGCCGGGCTGTACCGCAAGGCCCTCGAGGGGGAGTTCGAAGGCGGCGAACCGCTGCGTGAATCCAGCCGGGCGCTGGCCCGCCGCGGCCTGGGCCTGGCGCTGATCGCCGCCGGCGATATTGCCGGTGGACTGGACGATGCCGCCGCAGCCTGCGCCCTGGACCGTGGCAGCCGCGCATTGCTCGTGGAGGCGGCTACCAATGCCGTGGACCATGGCCGCCCGTCAATGGTGTTGGAGCTCGTGGCGCAGGCGCCGGCTGAGCTGGCGTCGCTGGGCCGGATCCAGTTCCTCGTGGCCCGGGCGCACGCCGACCTGGGCGACACAGCGGCCGCTGCCGCCATCCTCAAGGCCGGCGTGGAGGTGCCCGACATCCGCGAGGGCGTCAACTCCATCACCGAGCTCTGGCTGCGCGTCTGCCCCGGCGAGGACGTGCCCGCCGAATACCAGTTCAGCATGAACTGACCCCACTCCAGCCCCCGCCGCCCCGCCTGACGCTCCCTCACTTCTGGGGGTGTTTTTGGCATCGCTCCCTCACTTGTTGGGGGAGCGATCGGGCCGAATCCCTCATGCGGTGATGCCCAACAGCCTGGCGAGATTGTGGTTGACTATCGCGTCCGCCTGGTCCGCAGGGAGTGCAGCGTGGGGGTAGTTGATGGCTTCGGTGAGGTACTGGTTTTGGTAGGGAAAATCGGTGCCGAGGAGGAGTCTGTCTGCGCCAAAGGTATCCCGTGCCGCCCGGAGCGCGGTGGGGTCGATGTGGCTGACCGTGTCAAACCAGAGTCGCTTGGCGGCGATGCTGGGGCGTTCCGGTGTGCCGGGGGCTTCCCATTCGTAGAGGTGGTCGATGCGCTCCATAAGCGTTGACAGTGCGCCTCCGAGGTGTCCGATGATGATCTTCATGTTGGGGTACTTGCTGGGTATGCCTCTGAGTATGAGGTGCATCGCCGCAATGGTGTCCTCCATTGGGGCACCGATCATCCAGGTGAGTTTGTTGTCGGCGACCAGGGATGACTCGCCGCCAAGCCCTGCGGGATGAACGTAGAGAACAGCCGAGCGCGCGTTGAGTTCAGCAAAGATCGGGTCCCAGTCGGGATCTGCAACCGAGCGGCCCAGAATCGAACTGGCCATCGTTGCGCCGAGCATGCCTAATTCATCCATTCCGCGGCGAAGTTCTTGAAGTGATGCCTCGACGTGGGGCATTGGGAGAGCCGCCAGGGCGCGAAACCTGTTGGGGTGCTGCTCCACGAGAGCCGCGTATTCGTCATTGACGTGCGTCGCGGCGTGGACGGCGTGTTCCAGGGTGTCGAAGTAGGGGAGTTGCGGGGATGCACTGAGGATCTGCATGTCGATCCCGTTGTCATCCATCATCTTGAGCCGAGCTGCAAGTTCATTGCCGGACCCGGCTCCGACGCCCCGTTGTGTGTCGGTGTCAGGCTTTCCGTATCCCTTGAGGATGTCCAGGTATTCCGTGGTCCAGTAGTGGGCATGAATATCGATTCGCACAGCGTTTCATCCTTTTTGTTGATTTGTTCAAGATCCGGTGGTTCATTTCAAAGTTATGAGCTCAAGCTAACTTGAGGTCAAATCGAAGGCCTGCGGTCGCGCAAAACGCCCGTGTTCTGAGGGAGCGTTCGCCTGAACACCCCGAAAAGTGAGGGAGCGCAATGGGTTAAAGCCCCAAAGGTGATGCGGCGTCGGAGGGGACGTTGACAGCGGCTTGTGAGGCGTGTCATAGTTCAAGGCATGAACTTGTCAGACAGCTGGACAGCCGGACAGCCACAGATCGTCCGCGTCAGCGCCGCCGAGGCAGTGTTCAAATCCCTCCGCAGCGCCATTGAAGCGGGCGAGCTGAAAATTGGGGCCAAGCTGAGCAGCGAAACCGCGCTCGCAGCCCAGTACGGAGTCAGTCGCTCGGTTGTCCGCGAGGCCCTGCGCTCATGCACGGCCCTGGGCCTGACCGAAACCCAAACCGGCAAGGGCACCTTCGTCATCGCCAACCGCGCCGCCGGCGACCTGGTCCTGGGCCAGTACTCAGCCCGCAGCCTCATGGAGGCCCGCCCGCACATTGAGGTGCCCGCCGCCCAGTTCGCCGCCGAACGCCGCACCGCCGAACAGCTCGAGGAAATGCGCGGCATCGTCGAGCTCATGGCCGAGGAGGACGACCCCGAAATTTGGGTGGGCCTGGACGCCGCCTTCCACGCCGCCATTGCCCGCGCCAGCGGCAACGGCGTGTTCGCCCAGGTGGTCAACGACATCCGCGGCGCCATGGTCCACCAGTCCGAGACCATCAACCTCATCACGGGCCGCGCCCGCCAGTCCGACCTTGAACACCGCGCCATCCTCGCCGCGATCACCCGCGGCAGCAACGCCGAGGCCGGCCGCGCCATGGCCGTCCACCTGTCCGCCGTCGACACCGCGCTCGGCGAGATCATGGGAGAAATGAACGCATGAACAACACCTTCCCCGCCCACGCACCCCTCGTCGTCCAGACGCGCGGCGAGCTCGTTGAGAGCGTGCACTACGGCTCCCTCATCGCCCTGGCGCACGACGGCGGGAGCCTCCTTTCGCGCGGCGAGCCCACCACCCGCGTGTACCCCAGGTCCGCCCTGAAGCCGCTCATGGCCGTGGCCATGCTGCGCGCCGGGCTGGACCTGCCCGATGACCAGCTGGCCCTGGCCGCGGCCAGCCACTCCGGCTCGGCCCTGCACCAGGAGACGGCCGCGAAGATCCTGGCTGACGCCGGCCTCACCGCAGCGGATCTGGGCAACTCCACTGACATTCCCTACGGCGTTGCCGAGCGCAGCGAGTGGCTGCGCGCCGGCAACGGGCCCACCCAGCTGGCACAAAACTGCTCCGGCAAGCATGCGGCACTGTTGGCCACCTGCGTCCACAACGGCTGGCCCACCGACGGCTACCTGGACGCCGGGCACCCGCTCGCGGCGCTCATCCGCGGCACAGTCTCAGACCTGACCGGGGAGGACATTACGGCCGTGAGCACCGACGGCTGCGGCACCGAGGTGTTCGGGCTGTCCCTGCACGGAATGGCTCGCGCCTTTGCCCGCCTCAACACCGCCGATCCCGGCACCCCGGAACGCCGCGTGGCCGACGCCATGCGCGCCCGCCCCGACATGGTGGCCGGCGCCGGCCGTGACGTCACAGCCCTCATGGAGGCAGTGCCAGGCCTGCTGGCCAAGGACGGCTTTGAGGGCATCCAGCTCATCGCCCTGGCCGACGGCAGCGCCGTTGCCCTGAAAATTTCCGACGGCGGCGACCGCGCCCGCATGCCCGCCGCGGTCCCGGCCCTGCTGGCCCTGGGCGTGGACCCCGCGCTGCTGGAACCCTTCAACCACCTGCCCGTGCTGGGCGGCGGACACCCCGTGGGCGAACTGCGCGGACTGCCTGCCACCGGATAGGCCACCGGCCAGGGCCACACACAGCCGCCAAAACAGCACCCAACCAGACCCCGCCGCAATGAAGCGCAGCCAAGGAGCATCATGACTATTAACATTTCCGCCAACCCCGCCTCCGACCCCCTCGCCGTCCGCAGCGAGCACGACCTCATTGGCGACCGCGACATCTCGGCCGACGCCTACTGGGGCGTCCACACGCTGCGGGCCGTGGAGAACTTCCCCATCACCGGCACCCTGCTGGGCAGCAACACCCACCTGGTCAACGGCCTGGCCATGGTCAAGCAGGCCGCAGCGCAGACCAACCGTGAGCTGGGACTGCTCGATGCCGAAAAGGCCGGCGCCATCATCAAGGCCTGCCAGGAAATCATCGCCGGGGAACTGCATGACCAGTTCGTGGTGGACGTCATCCAGGGCGGCGCCGGGACGTCGTCGAACATGAACGCCAACGAGGTCATTGCCAACCGGGCACTGGAAATCCTTGGCCACAAAAAGGGCGAGTACCAATTCCTGCACCCCAACGACCACGTCAACCTCAGCCAGTCCACCAACGACGTCTACCCCACGGCCGTCAACGTGGCCACGATCTTCGCGGCGAAGTCGCTCGTGGGGGCCATGGAATACCTGTGCGACGCCTTCGCCGCCAAGGCCGTGGAATTCCGCACCGTGGTCAAGATGGGCCGCACCCAGTTGCAGGATGCCGTGCCCATGACGCTGGGCCAGGAATTCAACACCTACGCCGTCACCATGGGGGAGGACCGGGCGCGCCTGGCCGAATCCACGCTGCTGGTGCATGAGATCAACCTCGGCGCCACGGCCATCGGCACGGGCCTGAACGCCCCCATTGGCTACTCGGCGCTGGCCTGCCGCCACCTCGCGGAAATTTCCGGGCTGCCGCTGACAACGTCCCTTGACCTGATCGAGGCCACCTCCGACGTGGGCGCCTTTGTCCACCTCTCCGGCGTGCTCAAGCGCGTGGCCGTCAAGCTCTCCAAGATCTGCAACGACCTGCGCCTGCTCTCCTCCGGACCCCGCGCCGGCTTCGGCGAGATCACCCTTCCCGCCGTCCAGGCCGGCTCCTCGATCATGCCCGGCAAGATCAACCCGGTCATCCCCGAGGTGGTCAACCAGGTGGCCTACGAGGTCATTGGCAACGACGTCACCATCACCATGGCGGCCGAGGGCGGGCAGCTGCAGCTCAACGCCTTCGAGCCCATCATTGTGCACAGCCTCACCAAGAGCATGCGCCACCTGGAAGCAGCCTGCACCACCCTGGCAGATAAGTGCATCCGCGGCATCACCGCCCACGAAGACAAGCTGCGCGCCCAGGTGGAACACTCCATCGGGCTCGTCACGGCACTGAACCCGGTGCTGGGCTATGCGGCCTCCACCAAGATCGCGCTCGAGGCGCTGGCCACCGGCCGCGGCGTCGCCGAGCTGGTCCTGGAACACAAACTCCTCACGGCCGAGCAGCTCAACGAGATGCTGCGCCCCGAACACCTCGCCAACCTGGCGGACTGACACCCCTGCGACAACACGGCTGCCCGCAACGGCGCGGACGGCATCGAGCAAAGGATTCACACCATGCACCACCAGGAACAAACCGACACATCGGACCTCGTCCAGGATGCGCCCAGCACCTCATTGACAGCTGAGGATGCCGGGCTGCACAAGGGACTGAAGTCCCGCCAGATCCAGATGATCGCCATTGGCGGGGCCATCGGCACGGGCCTGTTCATGGGCGCCGGCGGGCGCCTGGCCGGCGCCGGACCGGCCCTCATGTTCAGCTACGCAATCTGTGGCTTCTTTGCCTTCCTGATCCTGCGCGCCCTGGGCGAGCTGGTCATCCACCGCCCGTCCTCGGGATCGTTCGTCTCCTACGCCCGCGAGTTTTTCGGGGAGAAGGCGGCGTTTGTCTCGGGTTGGCTGTACTGGCTCAACTGGGCCATGACGGCAATCGTGGACATCACGGCCGTGGCCCTGTACATGCACTTCTTCGCCAAGTACGTGCCCTGGATGGGTTCCGTTCCGCAGTGGGTCTGGGCCCTGGGCGCGCTGCTGATTGTGCTGGGGCTAAACCTGGTTTCCGTGAAGGTGTTCGGTGAGCTGGAGTTCTGGTTCGCGCTCATCAAGGTGGTTGCCCTGGTGACGTTCCTGCTGGTGGGCACCTACTTTGTCATCTTCGGCACCCCCGTGGACGGCCAGGTGGTGGGCTTCAGCCTGATCGCGGACAACGGCGGATTCTTCCCCAACGGGCTGCTCCCGGTTGTCGTGGTCATGCAGGGCGTGGTCTTCGCGTACGCCTCCATCGAGCTGATCGGCACCGCGGCCGGCGAAACGCAGAACCCCGAAAAGGTCATGCCGAAGGCCATCAACACCGTGATCATCCGCATCGCCGTGTTCTACGTGGGCTCGCTGATCCTGCTCTCGCTGCTGCTGCCGTACACCGCCTACAAGGCTGGGGAGAGCCCGTTCGTGACGTTCTTTGGCTCCATTGGGGTGGAGGGCGTGGACTCGATCATGAACCTCGTGGTGCTCACGGCCGCCATGTCCTCACTCAACGCCGGGCTCTACTCCACGGGCCGGATCCTGCGCTCCATGGCCATGTCCGGCTCGGCACCGAAGTTCGCGGCCAAGCTGAACCGCAACGGCGTTCCGTACGGCGGCATCCTGCTCACGGCCGCCGTCGCCGGCCTGGGCGTCATCCTCAACGCCGTGGTCCCCGCCGAAGCCTTTGAAATTGTGCTGAACATGGCGGCTCTGGGCATCATCGCCTCCTGGGCCATGATCGTGCTCTGCCAGCTGGCTCTCTACCGCCTGACGAAGAAGGGCCTGGCCATCAGGCCCAGCTTCCGCATGATCGGTGCGCCCTATACGGGGTATCTGACGCTTGCGTTCCTGCTGGCCGTGCTGGTCCTGATGGCGTTCGACAGCCCCGTGGGCACCTGGACCATCGCCTCGATCGTGGTCATCATCCCGGCGCTCGTGGCGGGCTGGTACCTGAGCCGCGGCCGGATCAACGCCATTGCCGCCACCCGCGACGGCTACACCGGCGCCCACCCGGTCATTGCCCACCACAGCGCAGCCACCGCTGCCAAGGACGCAGCCGACGGCGGCCGGCAGGAACCGTAACAGCCGCAGCTTCGCGCCGAAATAGCCGCGCCGAATGCACCGCAGGAAGGGCCCGGGAATAACTCCCGGGCCCTTCCCGTTGAGTCCATTAGATGCATACGCATGAACTAAGGAGCAACAATGCAGCGCACGGTAGTAGTCATCTCGGCAGGCCTCGGTGTCCCGTCCTCCACCCGCATGCTGGCGGACCAGATGGCCGCCGACGTCCAGGCGCGCCTGGCCGCCATGGGCATCACGGCCAAGCTTGACGTGATTGACCTGCGCGACCACGCCACCGGCATTGCCAACAACATGGTCACCGGGTACGCCGGCCAGGACCTGGCCGGGGTCATCCGCCGCGTGGAGGCCGCCGACGCCATGATCGCCGTGACGCCCACCTTCAGCGCCTCCTACAGCGGCCTTTTCAAGTCCTTCTTTGACGTCCTGGACCCGAAATTCCTGGACGGCATGCCCGTGCTGTTCGGCGCCACGGGCGGGTCCCCGCGCCACTCGCTGGTGCTGGAAATGGCCATCCGCCCGCTCTTTAGCTACCTGCGCGCCCACACCGTGCCCACCGCCATCTACGCCTCGCCCGAGGATTGGGGCGGCAGCGGCGAGAACACCCTTGAGCGCCGGATTGGCCAGGGCGCCGCGGAGCTTGCCGCCGTGATCGCCAGCCACGTGCCGGCAGGCACCGCGCAGGCCGCGGAGGGCACCGGGCTGCCGGGCAGGCAGCTTGGCGAGGGCCCCGCCGTGGGATTCTCCGGTGCCGGCTTTCCCGACCACAAGGCCAAGCGGGCGCAGCACGAGGCGAACAAGATGACGTCCCTGCCGTTTGAGGAACTGCTGGCCCAGACCCAGCGCCGCTAAAACCGCAGGGCCAAAGCCGGTGCAGAACATCAGAAGATGTGCTGCACCGGCTTTGTTGTGAGCGGGGGCGGATCCAGCTGGTCAAGGATCACGGCCAGGGCCGTGCGGTACACCTCGGGGTGGATTTCCGGGCTGGCATGGCCGGTGTCCGGGACGTTGTAGCCAAAGCTCGGGTTGCGCGGCAGCAGGGCCTGCCAGCCACGGGCGGCACTTGCGGCGTTGACAATGAAGTCCGCGGGATCGTAGATGAGCCCGATCCCCGTGGTGGCGGGGATGCCGCCGTCGTACTGGCTGGGGAAGGCCTGCAGGAACGTGGCCTGCGTGGTGCTCAGGATCAGCGAGTTGCTCTCGGGGCTGAAGGAGCGGTCCAGGCCGCTGCGGGCAGCCTGGTACATGCCCTGGCCATTGGGGTTGGCCAGGCCGCCCCAGAGCCCGGCGCCGAGCCGCCCCGCCAGGCCAAGGTACGGGACAATCCGGCCGGCCAGCGAGATGTACTGTTTTCCGGGGTCCAGGATGTCGGCCACGCTGCTGGGGCTCGAACCCATGATGATGAGCTTCACGCTGATGCCGGTGCTGGCCAGCAGCGAGGCCAGGACCGTGGCCGCCATGCCGCCGAAGCTGTCCCCATAGAAGTAGACGGTGTCGATCTTGCGGGCGTAGGCGTCGCGCTGGATGGCAATGAACAGCTGGGCAACATCAATGCCCTCGTTCGAGTAGCCAATGTAGGAGGCCGGGGCCCGCTGGTTCATGGCCGGCTGCAGGGCCGCCAGCTTGCGCCCGGCGTCGCGGTAGCTGACCCGGAAGCCGCCCAACAGGTACCAGGTCCGGCCCGGGAAGCGCTGCGCGGCCGTCCTGTTTTCCTCGTTGTCAGGGGTTTCGATGCGGTACTTGGTCCGCTCCGTGAGCCGGGCGTCGGCGGCAATGTTCGCCTGGAAGGCCGTGGCCGCGGCGGCGGTGCCCATCACCGTGAAGAACAGCCGCCGGGGGACGTCCGGCACCTGGTGTGCATGCTTCACGGGTGGCTGCGGCGGTTCGGAACCGGAGTCCTGGCTGCTGGGGCGTGCTGTGCGTTGGCTCATGGTGGATCAAGGCCATTCTGCCACGCCGGCCTCAGTCCAGGATCGACGCCGTGATGTTGGCAATGTGGGCGGCGCGCTCCTCCCGGCTCTCGGGGCGGCCCGCGATGCCGGGGCGCTGCTGCCACGGCAGCGGTCCGGCATCCTGGCGGAACTCGACGCCGGCAGCCTCCAGCCGGCCCAGGTGGTCCTGGAGCCTGGGCATGAAGCGGGCCAGGTCCCGCCCGGCCGGGCTCCACAACGCCTCGGCCATGGCGCACAGCCGGGGAAAGGCCATGTAGTCCAGGGTGCGGGGCGAATCGATGTACTCGGTCCACAGATTGGCCTGGCCGCCCAGGATGTGGCCGGCCGCGTCGGCGTCGAGCTCGGCCGGAACCGGATCGAAGCCGTAGACATCGGCCACGCCCAGGGCGATCGAGACAGGGATCGGCTCGGTGGGGAGCTCGGACTGCCGGTAGTCGAGGTAGGCGAGGTCATCCGGGCAGCAGACCACGTCGTGTCCCCGGCGTGCTGCTGTCTGTGCGCCGGCCATGCCGCGCCACGACAGGACCGTGGCCTCCGGGGCCAGCTCATTTTCCAATATCTCGTCCCAGCCCAGGATGCGCCGGCCGCGGGCTGTCATGTGCCGGTCCATCTGCGCAATGAACCAGCCCTGCAGCCCGTCCACGCCGTCAAGGCCCAGCTCGGCCGCGCGTTGTTGCGACCGGGGGTCCTCCCGCCACTGGTCCTTGGGGCATTCGTCCCCGCCCACACCAATCCAGCGGCCGGGGAACACGTCCATGACCTCGTCAAAGACATTGCGGAAGAACTCCACCGTTGAGTCCTCCATGTTCAGCACATTGAAGTTGATGCCCCACCGCGTGTGCACCTCCATGGGGGTGCCGTGGACGCCCAGCTCGGGGTAGGCGGCAAGCGCTGCCTGGACGTGCCCGGGCGTTTCAATTTCCGGGACCACTGTGATGAAGCGGGCGGCGGCATAGGCCACGATCTCGCGCAGGTCCGCCTGGGTGTAGTAGCCGCCGTGGGGACGGCCGTCCAGGGGCGCATCGGTGCCGGCACCAATCTGGGTCTCCGTGCGCCATGAGCCGATTTCGGTGAGCCGGGGGTAGCGCAGGATCTCCATGCGCCAGCCCTGGTCGTCCGTCAGGTGCAGGTGCAGGGTGTTGAGCTTGTGCATGGCCATCAGGTCGATGAACCGCAGGATCTCACGCTTGGGCAAAAAGTGCCGCACCACATCGAGCATGGCGCCGCGCCAGCCAAAGCGGGGGCTGTCCTCCACGGTGCAGGCGGCAACGGCCCAGTGAATTCCGGGCAGCTGCCCGGCCCGGAAGATCCCGGCCGGCAGAAGCTGCAGCAGTGTCTGGCAGCCGTGGAACACCCCGGCCTCGTCCCCGCCGAAAAGCTGCACCCCGGAGGTGGAAACTTCCAGGCGGTACGCCTCGGCACGAAGCGTCGCATCCAGGCCCAGCGAAATGGTGCCGGACTTGGCAGCGGGGCCGTCCTCGCCGGCATGCCACGGGAAGGCGTGGCCGGTGGCCGGGCGCAGGGCACCCTGCAGCCAGAGGGCCACGCCCTGAAGCTGTTCCGGGCCGGCCAGGGAGGTGTTTGGACCCAGCACAAATTCACCGGCACCCCTGGTTTCCTTTGAGGGCCGGGGGAGCAGGGGAAGGGGCGTCTGCATGGAACAACTCCTGGTGTGGTGTGCGCTTTCGGTGGCCAAATTTCGACACTACTTGATGCGCAGCCTGTTTCTGCGGATTCTCTGGGAATCCGCTGCCAGTCAACTAGACTGGGCCTGTGACTGGACAGGCCCCGCACCCCCTCAATGACGCCACCGACGCAGCCCGCACGGGGGCGCCGGCCGGGCGCATCTACTCGGGCCTGCAGTCCTCCGAACGAGCCCTGGAGCGGCACGGCCGGCTGGTGGAGGCCGGCCTGGAGGTGTTCGGCACCACGGGCTACCCGGGGGCCAAGATCAAGAGCCTGTGCCAAGGCGCCGGGCTCAGCGAGCGGTACTTCTACGAATCGTTTGAATCGCGGGAGCAACTGCTCATGGCGGTCTACGACCAGGTGGCCAGCGACCTGATGCGGCACGTCATGGACGCCCTGCAGGAACCCGGCCTTGAGCTGCGGGCATCCGTCCGCGCCGGCATGGCCGCCGTGGTCAACTTCATGCTGGATGACCCCCGCCATGCCCGCATCATCCTGGTGGAGATCGTGGGTGTTTCGCCCGACTTCGAGGCCAAGCGACACAAGTCCATGTCCGAATTCGCCGCCGAATCCATGCGCCAGCTGCTGCTGCTGAGCGGACTTGACCCCCAGACCGTGCACCAGCAGTCCGCGGAAAACCCGCAGGACATTGCCCTCGCCACGGCCCTCGACTTCGCCCGGCTGACCGCCGTCTCCATGGTGGGAGGCGTCAACAACATGCTCCTGGACGCAGTGCTGGGCGGGACCACGTACAACACCGAGCGGATCACCGACGTCGCCTTCCAGCTCATTTACAACGCCTCCACCGGCATCCGGGCGCTCGCAGCCGGAGAGAGCTGCGTCCCTGCAGGGGAACCGACACCCCCTTCGTAACCCTTGGTGGAGTGTGTCGCAGGTGACACGATGGGACCATGTGGTTTCCTGAACTTTTTGCCGCCTACTGGTGGCTGCTCATTCCCCTGGGCGGCATGGCCGCCGGCGGGTTCAAGGCCCTGCTGGCCTCGCGGGAACGCGAGCACCAGCGCAAAATTGAGCTGTACAAGCTCCAGCACCCCGAAGTTGCCGGCCTGGACGTCAGCACCGGCCCCCGGCCCGCCGTCGACCTTTCCAAGGACGGGTATTCCGAAGCCGACATTGCCAAGGCCTTGGACGAGCACGACGCCGTCAACAGGCGCTGGCTCAGCTACGAGCTGGATGTGGCCAAGCTGATTGACTTCCCCATGATGAGCGACGTCCGCGAACCCCTGACGGTGGCCTTCCTGCGTGCCAAGCGCGACGCCGACGGGCTGCGGCCGCTGCAGGGCGCCGAAATCACCGCCAAGAGCCGCTGGGACGACTACCGCAACGCCGTCAACGCCTTCGCGGTGGCCTTTGACATTGCCGAAAAGGAGGCCCACCGGATCAAGGACTCGGCCTTCAGTGAGCCTGAGCGGGTGCGCCTGGGCACGGCCCGCAAGCTGGTCAAGATCGCCGAGGACAGCGGCGCCAGTCCCGCCGAGCGGCAGACCGCCTACAAGCGGGCGCGCCGCGAGCTGGACGGGCTGATCGTGCTGCCCGACGTCACCGTGGCAGCACTGGAACAAAAAGTTGCCCGGCTGCTGGAAACCCCCGGTGGGTCACCCGAATCCGCCTGATCCGCCCAGCCTGCAACACCACTGACGCACCCCGCCCTGCCCTGCCGCCAGCCAACCACCTAGGACGCACAACCGTGACTGCCACACGCCCCAACCTCGCCGCCAGCCCGTACCTCGAGACCATGGACCTGGCCAACCCCGGCCCGGGCCGCGGCGGCATGGCCCCGCGGTCCCACGTGGACGGCGGGCTGCCCACCCTGTCCCTCAACGGGGACTGGCGCTTCCACTTTGCGCCGACCCTGGCCGCCGCCCCTGTGGGGATAGAGGAGGAGGCGTTCGACGACGCGGCTTGGGAAACGCTGCCCGTCCCGTCGAGCTGGAACCTGCACGGCCACGGTGCGCCCGCCTACACCAACGTCCAGTTCCCGTTTCCGCTGGACCCGCCCCACATGCCCGACGCCAACCCCGTGGGGGACCACCGGCTCACCTTTGATGCGGGGCCGGAGTTCCTGGAGGGTGCAGTGCTGCGCTTTGACGGGATCGACAATGCCGGCACCATTTGGCTTAACGGTGAGCTGCTGGGCACCACGCGCGGCTCCAGGCTGCCCCAAGAATTCAACGTCAGCGGCGTCCTCCGCGCCACCGCGAACGTGCTGGCGGTGCGGGTGTCCCAGTTCTCGGCAGCCAGCTACCTCGAGGACCAGGACGCCTGGTGGCTGCCCGGGATCTTCCGTGACGTGACCTTGCTGGCGCACCCTGCCGGCGCCGTCCGGGACGTCTTTGTGCACGCCGGCTACACGGCCGGCGGGCATGGAACGCTGCGCGTGGAGCTTGACCCTCCGGTGCCCGGCGCCACGGTTGCCATCGAAAAGCTGGGCTTCAGCGCAACACTCGGCGAAGGCCCCGCGGAGACCTTGGACGTGGGCACCGTGGAGCCGTGGAGCGCCGAATCACCGGCACTGTACTCGCTGAGCATCACCACGCCCGTACAGACCCTGTCCCTGGAACTGGGCTTCCGCAGCATCACCGTGGAGGACGCCCAGGTCAAGCTCAACGGGGTGCCGATTCTCTTCCGCGGCGTCAACAGGCACGAGCACAACCCGGATTTGGGCCGCGCCGTCCCGCAGCAGCAGCTGCTGGCGGAGCTGCACCTCATGAAGGCCCACAACATCAACGCCATCCGCACCGCCCACTACGCCCCGCACCCGGCACTTCTCCACGCCGCGGATCGGCTGGGCTTCTACGTCATTGACGAGTGCGACTATGAAACGCACGGCTTCGAGGAGGGCGGCTGGGCCGGCAACCCAAGTGCCGAACCGCAGTACCAGGATGCCCTGCTGGACCGCATGGCCAGGATCGTGGAACGCGACAAGAACCACCCCAGCGTCATCATGTGGTCCCTGGGCAACGAGGCAGGCACGGGCGGAAACCTTGAGGCCATGGGGCGCTGGACCAAGTCACGCGACCCCGAGCGCCTGGTCCACTACGAGGGCGAGAGCTCCTGCGCCTACGCGGATGTCTACTCACTCATGTACGCCCGGCCGGAGGCAGTGGAGCTGATTGGCCAGCAGGCCGAACCTGCCCTGGAGGATGTGGCCGCGGACGCGCACCGCCGGAGCCTGCCGTTCATCCTGTGCGAGTATGTCCACGCCATGGGCAACGGCCCCGGCGGCCTGCGTGAGTACCAGGACCTCTTCGAGAAGTACCCGCGCCTGCAGGGCGGATTTGTCTGGGAGTGGATTGAGCACGGCATCCGCCAGCACACCATGGACGGCGAGGCCTACTTTGCCTATGGCGGGGACTTTGGCGAACCGGTCCACGACGGCAACTTCGTGATCGACGGCCTGGTCTCGGCGGACCTTGAGCCGCGCCCCGGACTGCTTGACTACAAGAAAGTGGTGGAGCCCGTGGCCATCACGATCGCCGGGGACTGGGCCACGGCTAACGTCGAGAACAAGTACGACTTTCTCAACACAGCCCACCTCAGCTTCACCTGGCAGGTTGACGGCCCCGAAGGCCGCATCGCGGTGGGCACCCTGGGGGTGCCCCTGACAGCGCCCGGCGAGGTGTCCGGCGTCGTACTTCCCGCGGAGATCACGGCCGAACGTGGGGAGCAGCGGGTCTTGACCATCAGCGCCGTGCTGGCCCAGGACGCCCCGTGGGCGCCGGCCGGGCACGAGGTGGCCTGGGCACAGCAGGGCACCCCTGCCGCGCCGCTGCCCGAGGTGGCGGGCACGGCGGAGCCGGTGGTGGAGGGGCGGACCGTCCGGTTTGGCCCGGCCGCCTTCAGCCTGGACACCGGCGGGCTGAGCGAATTCAAGGGCGTGCCGGTCAACGGCCCGCGGCTGACCTTGTGGCGCTCGCCCACCGACAACGACAACGGCAAGGACTGGACGCTGCCCGGTTCCCCCCGCGACTCCAACACCTGGCTGGAGGCCGGGCTGCCGCTGCTGCAAGGCAGGCTGGTGTCCATGGCGCACGACGGCGACAGCCTCACAGTCCGCGTGCGGTACGGCGTGCCGGTGCACCGCCAGCATGTTGACGTGGCGTACCACTGGCGCAGCGACGGGGCGCGGCTGGAGCTTGTGGCCCAGGTGGAACCCGGGCCAGGCTGGGGGCGGAACTGGCCCCGGGTGGGCTTTGACTTCGAGCTGCCGGGCGAATTCTCGCAGGCGCAATGGACTGGCTTTGGCCCCGGCCAGCGCTATCCGGACACGGGCATGGCGGCCCGGCTGGGCTGGTTCAGCGCATCGATCGAAGAGTTGCAGGTGCCCTATGTGCGCCCGCAGGAGAACGGTGCGCGGGCGGGGGTTTCGCGGCTTGGCCTGGCCAGTCCCTCGGACGGGCGCGGCATCACCTTCCTGGCTGCGGATGTCTCATTCACGCTCCGGCCGTGGTCGCAGGAGGTTCTGACGGCCGCCCGGCACACGCCGGACCTCATGGCCGACGGCATCAGCCATCTCACCTTGGACGCCGCTGTGCACGGCATCGGCACGGCCTCCTGCGGGCCCGGCGTGCTGCCGCAGCACCAGCTCGCCCCGGCGCCGCTGACGTTCCGCGCGGTCATGGAGTAGTTCGGGGCTGCCCCGGTTGTATGCTGAAAATCCGTTCTAAGGATGTGGCATGGCACGCACGATAATCATCACCGGGGCAAGCGACGGCATCGGAGCCGCGGCGGCAAGGATGCTGGCCGGCCCGGGGGACAACCTGGTGCTGGTGGGCCGCTCGGCCGCCAAGACCCAGGCCATCGCCAGGGAACTGGAGGCAGAGCACTTCGTCGTGGACTTCACGGAGCTGGAGCAGGTGCGCGCCCTGGCGGCCGCGCTGGCAGAAAGGTATCCGCGCATTGATGTGCTGGCCAACAATGCCGGCGGCATCATGAACAGCCGCGAAGTCACGGTTGACGGGCACGAGAAGACATTCCAGGTGAACCACCTGGCGCCGTTCCTGCTCACCACCTTGCTGATCGACCGGCTCAAGGAAAGCCGCGCCACCGTCATCAACACGGCAAGTGCGGCGCACCGGCACATGGCCAAGTTCGACATTGGCGACCTCGAAGGCGAGAGGAAGTACAACAAGAGCGCCGCCTACGGCAACGCGAAGCTGGCCAACATCCTGTTCACGCGCGAACTGCACCGCCGCCACGGGGACCACGGGGTCAACACCGCAGCCTTCCACCCAGGGGTGGTGGGAAGCAACTTCGGCGTCGAATCATCGGCGGGCATGAAATTTGTCTACACGGCGATGGGACGGCTCATGCTCACACCGGCGCAGGGCGCCGACACCCTGGTCTGGCTGGTAACCGCTGAACCGGGCGTGGTGTGGACCCCCGGTGAGTACTATGCCAAGCGTGAGTTGGCCAAGGCCAGCCGGGACGCCTCGGACATGGACCTGGCAAGGCAGCTGTGGGATCTCAGCGAAGCCATGGTGGCCGGGTAGGGAACGCTCAGGCCCCGGCGCGGCCGCCCGTGTAGACGCCTTCTGCCAGCTGCTGGACCAGCCAGGGGCTGAAGGCGAAGGGTGCTGCGGAGACCGCTTCCTCGACGTCCACCACATCGGACCAGGCCCAGTCGCAGGCCTCGTCGGGGTTGGGTACGATCTCGGCATCGCCTGTGTAGACGGCCGTGAACACGGGGCATACTTCGTTTTCCACGATGCCGGAGGCATCGGTGGCACGGTACCGGAAGCCCGGAAGTGCCGGCAGGATGTCCGTGACCTGGATGTTCAGCTCCACGGCCGCCCGGCGGATGATGGCGTCCTCGAGGGATTCACCCGGGGCGGGGTGGCCGCAGAATGAGTTGGTCCACACACCCGGCCAGGTCTGCTTGGACAGTGCGCGGCGGGTCAGCAGGGTGCGGCCCTGGGCATCGAGCAGGTGGCAAGAGAAGGCCAGGTGCAGGGGGGTTTCCGCCGTGTGCACCAGAGCCTTGTCAGCCGTGCCGATCTCGGTGCCGTCCTCATCCAGCAACCTGACCAGCTCAATGTCTTGACCCATGGGGAACCAGCTCCTTCTTGCGCGCGAACGACCAGTCTACGGTTTCACCACGTCGTGCGGGACCACCTCATGCAGCTCGATGCCGCCCGACTGCAGCTTCCAGTAGTGCAGCCGCAGCGCACCGGCCGTGCCCTGCTCCACGTAGAGCCGCATGCACACGTCCTCGCCACGCAGGGTGGGGCCGGCGTGGGCGCCCTCGTTCAGCCGCAGCGGGTGCGGTTCGCGCTTGCGCAGCGGCCCGCGGCGCTCGGCCACGAGGTCCACCACGGCACGCAGGGTCTTGCTGCGCTGCTGTTCGGTGAGCCCGACCAGTGAGAGAAGGAACTGCTCGTTGCTGCTGTAGTTGCCCAGCGGATGTGCCGCCTTCTCCCCGGCCGGAACCACGCGCGCCCAGGCCTGCAGCAGTTCAAAGTTGAACTGTTCGCCGGGGTCCAGGAACAGGCTCTCCGCCGTGGTCTCCGTGCGCGAGCTGGCCGAGCGGCGCTGTTGGCGCAGCTGGACCAGCGAGGCCTTGGTCCGGGCCAGGTCGTGCTTGAGGGCCATGATCTGGTGCTCGGCCGAATTCAGTGAGCGGGACAGGCGCGCCGCATCCTTGCGCTCATGCTCCAGCTGGTCCTGGAGCGCCCGCGCCACCTCGTCCGTGGCGCCCTGGCGCTTCTGCGCCGCCACGAGTTCGGCGATGGTGTGCCTGGCAGCTTCGAGCTGCATTTGCGTGCCCTGCAGTGCGGTGCGGCGTTCGGCAGGGCTGAGCAGCGCCTCGGCTCCGGCCGGGCTTGCCCCTCCAGGCTCGACGGCGTCGGGCTGGGTTCCGCCGCCGTCGCCGGCCGTGCCCGGCCCGGCCCCGGCAACCGTGGTGCCGGCGGCAAAGATGCTCGCGTAGGGGCGGTCCACATCCAGCCATGGAGGCCCGTCGCGAAGGAGGGGCGGGGCAGGGACTGCCGCCTCGTCGTCGTCCACGTCCAGCATGGACAGGCGCACCGCACCGTTCTCGTACAGGACCCGGGCCCGCACCACCTCGCCCTCGGTCAGCAGGTCCTGGGCGGAGTCGAGGTCGTTGGAGGAGATGCGCTCCACGCCGATGGACACCTCGTTGCCGGGCCACAACTCCACCACGGCCTGTGCGGGGCAGACCGACTTGACCCTGGCCAGGGCAACGTCGCCGTGCTTGTAGACGGTGATGGGGGAGGGGCGTGGCAGCAGCAGTGCCGCGATGTTGAGCACATGGTTGGCGCTGTCCAGGGTCCCTGTGACCAGCTGGCCCTTGCCCACCAGCCAGTCCAGCGGGATGCCGGGGAGCAGGTCCTCGCTGCGGATGACGGCCCGCTCTCCTCCCGGCACCAGCTCCACCATGGCGCGGTCCTCGGCCGGGAAGCCCTTGACAATGGCCTCGGAAATCACCGGCATCGGGGCAGTCGGTGGGGTGTGCGCCTCAAAATGCCCGGCGGCCAGCACCTCATTTTCCAGTGCCTCGTACAGCGCGGCCAGGGCCCTGGCATGGCGGGGGAGGTGGCGGCGTGGAACCCGGCTTTCCCAGCGGTGGCCGTGCGGGTAAACCCGGGCGCCTGTGCCGTACACGTGCAGGTCCTCGGGCAGCCCCTCCTGCAGCCTGTGGGTCTCGGCGCCGTTGGGCAGGACGAACACCCACGCCTCCGCGCCAAGCCGGTCGGCGAGCAGCTGCGCATCGATGGGATGCTCGCTGCCGGGGATGTGGGAAACCACCACCACCGTGTGCTCGCGGTCCGGGTCCATCAGGTGCCGGGCCAGTGCAGCGCCACCCAGGTGGTGGATGGTGCTGTGGTGTTCGGCAGGGGTTTCACCGGCTGCCGGGAGCCTCTTCCTGTTTTTCTGGGCAGGCATGGTGACTCCTTCCCATCGGCTGTGATGGCTCGTGTTAGTGACTCACCTTACATCGGCCCATGGCCGCGAGCAGTGCACGTTACGCCGTTGCAGAGTAGATGGAGAACTGCCGGCCCACGGGGAACTCGGCGGCCCCCTGGGCCAGTGTTGCCACGTCGCCGGCATCCACTTCCGCACTGGCGCTGACAACGCTCCGGCCGCCGGCATTGACCAGCACGGCATACGGGCCTATCTGGCGCAGGATCCCCAGGGCTGCCCTTTCCATCGCTTGGGCCGTGACGTCCAGGCCCACCACGCCGGCCGGCTCGCCATCCCTGAAAATGGGGTGGGTGAAGGTGAGGACGTATTCGTCGGTGCACAGCAGGTCGATGTAGGGGCCTGTGACGTGGGGCTGGCCGGTCGCCATGGGGACCTTGAACCATTCGGCCTTCACGTAGCGGCTCGTTGACTGCGGGCTGAAGTTGGCCAGGGCGTCAACGCGCTCCATGTCAGCCCCCTGCCACCAGGCGATGTAGCTGCGTTCCTCGCCGAGCAGGCCCGCGGCGGCCACGAACCCGGCGCCGGCCAGGAGGGAGTTTTCTTCGCTCATGAACCCGGCCACCGCGGGCCGGATGAACTTGTCGATCCCGGTGCCGGTGACCTTGCCCGTGGTGCCCAGCCAGCTGCTGGTGGCTTCCGCCCAGGCGGCGAGCTTGTCTTCCAGCCCTCCGATCAGGGCGTTGAGCTGCCCAACCCCTGTGGCCGCGTGTGCGGCGTCGTTGCCGTTCATGGTGTCCCTTGCTTGGTGGTGGCTAGCGCTGGCTGCGGGAGTGCTCGGCCAGCAGCCAGCTGGTGGTGGAGGTGATGAGCTCGCGGGTCCGCTCCTCGGCGGTGCTGGAATCATGGTTGCCAATGGCTGCGGAGATGGCCCCGCTCAACTCCGCGGTGCTCTCGCAGAAATCGGCGTCCTCGAAGGGCAGCAGCGTCAGGGTGCCCAGGTCCGCCTGCAGGTGCAGCAGCTCGCGCGCCAGCCTGGCCGAGCGGGCCACCGAGGCAATTTCCAGCAGGAATTCGGCGGCGCACAGGCGCCAGGCAAAAGGCGTGGCCGTTTCGCCGTCCGCGGTCCCGGGGCGGATGTAGGCCTCAAGGGCCTCCACATCCCCCGGGCCGGAGCGTCTGGCGGCCACCCCTGCGCAGGTCACGGCAATGGCCTGCAGGTGCAGGCCCAGGTCCGAGATTTGAAGCCTGGTCAGGCCCTGCAGCTTTTCCCGGGCGATGGATGCCGAGGGGAAGGAGTTCTCCGTGACAAAGCTGCCGCCGCTGCGTCCGCGCACCGTGCGGATCAGGCCCTGGCCGCGCAGTTGCGAGAGCGCCTCGCGTGCGGTGACCGCGGAGACGCCCAGGGCGGCGGACAGTTCCACCTCATTGGGCAGCCGCTGCCCGCTGGGCAGCAGCCCGGATTCCACGGCCAGCTCAATGCGCCGGCACACCTCGTCGACCAGTCCGCCGGACTTGATGGGCGTGAAGACGGCGGCCAGGCTGCGGGAGGCGCCAAGCGGGGACAGGGACACGGGAACCAGCTTCTTGCGGTCGAAAAGGGCGGGGGTTGTTACGGGATTTCTTCATGGTACCGGCGATTTTTTCCGGGGGCTATACATAAAACATCTTAAGTAATAGTATTTAGCCTCATCAGCCAATGTGGCCCGCATCACACCGCGGGCTGCGGCCAAGACCAGTAGCAGAAAGGCGTGCACCATGAGCGCTAGCACCTCCCCAGCCGCAGGCTCCACTGCGGGTGACGCGGGCCAGGCGGTCCCCGCCATCCGGCTGCGCAACCTCACCAAGTCCTTTGGGGCCAAGGGATTCAATGAGACCAAGGCCGTGGACGGCGTGGACCTGGACATCCGCCAGGGCGAGTTCTTCTCCATGCTGGGCCCCTCCGGCTCCGGCAAGACCACCGTGCTGCGCCTCATCGCCGGCTTCGAGCTGCCCACCTCGGGCACCATCGAGCTGGAGGGCCACGACGTCAGCGGCAAGGCCCCGTTCCAGCGCGACGTCAACACCGTCTTCCAGGACTATGCGCTCTTCCCGCACATGTCACTCGTGGACAACGTGGCCTACGGGCTGCGGGTGCGCGGCATGGGCAAGGCCGAGCGCCGTGAACGTGCCGTGGAGGCGCTGGAACGGGTGCAGCTGGGCAAGTTCATGGCCCGCCGCCCCGCCCAGCTTTCCGGCGGCCAGCGCCAGCGCGTGGCACTTGCCCGGGCACTCGTGGTGGAACCCAAGGTGCTGCTGCTCGATGAACCCCTGGGCGCCCTGGACCTCAAGCTCCGCCAGCAGATGCAGATCGAGCTCAAGGAACTGCAGCGCTCGCTGGGCATCACCTTCATCTTCGTCACGCACGACCAGGAGGAAGCCCTCACCATGAGCGACCGCATCGGCGTGTTCAACAATGGAAAGCTGGCCCAGATCGGGACGGCCCACGAGATCTACCAGCGGCCCACAGGGGCGTTTGTGGCCAACTTTGTTGGCACCTCGAACCTCTTCGGCCAGGACGTGGCCACCCGGCTGTACAACCGCGGCAGCCAGTTTGTGCTCCGGCCCGAGCGGCTCACGGTGCACTGGGAAGGCCAGGGTGCCACGCACGACGGCGCCACCTCCCTGCGCGGCGCCGTCACCTCACTCGTCTACGTGGGCCATGCGACGCAGGTGAGGGTGGCGCTCGAGGACGGCCCCGCCGTCGTGGTTCTCGTGGACAACGACCTGCCCGAAGGGGACGCCCTGGTGGGGCGCAATGTGGCGGTCAGCTGGGCCGACCACGACGCCGTCTGGCTCCCCGACGCGGCCTAAGGCCCGCATCAACTTCCGATTTCATCACTCAAGAGACACAAAGGATACGACCATGGCAACGAAAAACGCACTGAAGGTCATCGGCACCCTGGCTGTTGCAGCATTGGCGCTGGCAGCCTGCGGGACCTCATCCGGCGGCGGCGAACCCACCACGGCCAAGGAGTCAATCGGCGCGGGGGAGGGGCAGGTTTCCATCCTGGCCTGGCCCGGCTACGTGGAGGACGGCAGCAACGACCCCAAGGTGGACTGGGTCTCCAAGTTCACCGCCGACACCGGCTGCAAGGTCAACTTCAAGCCCTTCGGCACCTCGGATGAGGCCGTCACGCTCATGCGCACCGGCCAGTACGACGTCATCTCCGCCTCGGGCGACGCTTCCCTGCGCCTCGTGGCCGGCGGCGACGTGCAGCCCGTGAACACCTCCCTGCTGAAGAACTACCCGGATGTGTACCCGTTCCTGAAGGACAAGGCGTGGAACACGGTGGACGGCAAGAACTACGGCATGCCGCACGGCTGGGGCGCCAACCTGCTCATGTACCGCACCGACCTGGTCAGCCCCGCACCCACGTCCTGGAGCTCCGTGTTCGACGGCGCCTCCGCACACACCGGCAAGGTCACCGCCTACGATTCACCCATCTACATTGCCGATGCGGCCCTGTACCTGATGAAGCACAAGCCAGAACTGAAGATCACCAACCCGTACTCCCTGGACGCCGACCAGCTCGCCGCCGCCGTGCAGCTGCTCAAGGACCAGCGCACCCACGTGGGCGAGTACTGGAACGACGTGGTGAAGGAAGTGCAGTCCTTCGCCTCCGGCACCTCGGTCATCGGCACCACCTGGCAGGTGGGCGCCAACATTGCCAAGGCCGACGGCGCCAAGGTGGAGACCCTGCTGCCGGAGGAAGGCGCAACGGGCTGGTCTGACACCTGGATGATCGGTTCCAAGACCAAGAACCCCAACTGCTCCTACATGTGGCTGGACTACATTGCCAGCCCCGAGGCCAACGCACAGGTGGCCGAGTACTTCGGTGAATCCCCGGCCAACCCCAAGGCTTGCGATCTGACCGTGGACAAGGAGCACTGCACCACCTACCACTCCGGTGACGCCTCCTACGCGGAGCAGATCTGGTACTGGACCACCCCCGTGGCCAAGTGCCTGGACGGACGCACCGACGCCAAGTGCACCGACTACTCCGAGTGGACCAAGGCCTGGACCGAAATCAAGGGCTAGCCAAGCCCACCCACAACCCGGGGCGTGCGGCGGACCCTCCCACTCCGCCGCACGCACCACCTACAAACCAAAGGCAATGAGGACATGGCACTACAGATGCAGCCCGGCACCAGGCCGGACCCGGGCGATGCTCCGGGCCAGGCAGCGGTACCCCGGGCACGGAAGAACTCGTTTTCGGCCCTGCTGAGCCGGCGGCCCGGCCTCCGCCTGGCGGGCCTGCTCACCGCACCGGCCGGCTGGCTCATCCTGGTCTATGTGGCTGCGCTCGCAGCCCTGCTCATCACAGCACTGTGGACGGTTGACACGTTCACGGGCAAGGTCTCCACCACCTGGAGTTTTGAGAACATCATCCAGGTCCTGACCGACCCCGTGTACCAAGTCATCACCCTGCGCACCATCTGGATTGCCCTGGCCGTCACTGTCATCGACATGGTGGTTGCCATCCCCATCGCCTTCTTCATCGCCAAGGTGGCCACGGCGAAGTGGCAGAAGATCCTTGTGGTTGCCGTGCTCATGCCGCTGTGGGCCAGCTACCTGGTGAAGGCCTACGCCTGGCGCAATGTGCTGGCCGAAGGCGGCCTGCTCGAATGGCTCGGTGCCCCCATCGGCGCCTCAAGCCCCGGCTACTCCGAGACGGCAGTGATCTTGACCCTGGCCTACATTTGGTTGCCGTACATGATCCTGCCCATCCATGCAGGCTTTGAAAAGGTTCCCGATTCGCTGCTTGAGGCCTCCTCCGACCTGGGTGCCAAGCCGCTGAAGACCATGCGCCTGGTCATGCTGCCCATCCTGGTCCCGTCCATCATCGCCGGCACCATCTTCACCTTCTCCCTGTCCCTGGGTGACTACATCACGGCCCAGATTGTGGGCGGCAAGACCCAGATGCTCGGCACCGTGGTATACGCCAACGTGGGTGCGGCCAACAACCTGCCGTTCGCCTCGGCGGTGTCCCTGATCCCGATCGTGATCATCATGATCTACCTCTTCGTGGTCCGCCGCACGGGCGCACTGAACAATCTGTAGGAGCGAGCCATGAGACTTTCAAAAAGTGCCAAGGGCATCCTGGGCGTCATCACCGGGCTGGTCCTGCTGTTCATCTACGTCCCGCTGCTGCTGGTGGTGGTCAACTCCTTCAACGCGGACCGCACCTTCGGCTGGCCGCCCAAGGGCTTCACCCTTGAATGGTGGGGCCGGGCCTTCGAATCCGTTGGCGTTCGTGAAGCCCTGGTCACCTCCCTGTGGGTGGCGGTGGTTTCAACCATCATTTCCCTGGTGCTCGGGACGCTGCTCTCGCTGGCGCTCCAGAGGTACAAGTTCTTTGGCCGCGACGTCATCAACCTGCTGGTCATCCTGCCCATCGCCCTGCCCGGCATCGTCACAGGCATCGCGCTGAACAACATGTTCACCACCATCCTGGGCGTGCCGCTGAGCATGTGGACGGTGGTCATTGCGCACGCGACCTTCTGCATGGTGACGGTGTTCAACAACGTCATTGCCCGGCTGCGGCGGACGAACGAACGGCTCGAGGAGGCCTCCGCCGACCTGGGCGCCGGCGTGTTCACCACCTTCTGGCTGGTCACCTTCCCGCAGCTGCGCTCGGCGCTGCTGGCCGGCGGGCTGCTGGCCTTCGCCCTGAGTTTTGACGAAATCATTGTCACCACCTTCACCATTGGCGCCGGCGACACCACGCTGCCCATCTGGATCCTGCAAAACCTGTTCCGCCCCAACCAGGCTCCCGTGGTCAACGTGGTGGCCGTGGTGCTGATCATCATCTCGATTGTCCCCATCTGGCTGGCCCAGAAGCTGTCCGCCGACTCCGTGGGCGTGGGGGCACCCAAGCCCGCCAAGGCCAAGGTGGCCGCGTAGGGCGTGGAGGGCCGGCACCCGGAACACCCCCGTCAAGCGCATAACTTTTGCGTTACGGTTTCGCTGGCCAAACGGACGACGCCGCACGGAGAACCTTGATTTTCCGGTGTTTTCACGGCGGGAAATTGCCAAGATGCCGTCCGTTTGGCCAGTTGCCCACGGCCGCCGGGCCGGGGGTGCTTGCATCGAATGCGGGCAGGAGTACATTGACTGGAAGTGGTGTGAGGTGGATTACATTCCCTCTCCGCCAAGGGAATCAACAGCCCCCGCACACAGCCCGCCACCATCCACGGCAGGCGCAGCGGACCAGTGTTAAGGACGTTTGAATGCTCCTGCAAGATCCATCGCAGCGGTTTGCGAGCCGCGGCATCTCCGGCGTGGCAGCCCCCAAGCCGGCCGCATGATCGGGTTCATCGCCAAGCGCTTCATCAACTACGCAATCCTGTCGGCCATTGCGACCCTGAGCGCCTATGTGCTGGCCAGCATCATCCTGAACCCGGCGGCCCGCTATCTGGGCCGAAATCCCCGCCCCAGCGACGACACCATCAACGCCATCCTCGACGGCCTGGGCGTCAACCCCAACACCCCCGTCATTGAACGGCTGTGGGCCTGGATCGTGCGGCTCGTGACCCAGGGGTCCCTGGGCGACACCATCCACAACACCTCCGTCATCAGCGAGATGACGGCCCGCGCCGGCACCAGCCTTCGCCTGCTGATCCTGGGCACCATCCTGGCCGCCCTCGTGGGCGTTGCACTGGGCGTGTGGGGCGCCGTGCGCCAGTACAAGTTCAGCGACCAGGCCATCTCCTTCGCCTCGTTCACCATCCTGGCCACGCCGGCGTTTGTCATAGGCATCCTGCTCATGATCTCGGCCACCATGTTCAACAACCTCCTGGGCATCCAACTCATCAATTTCACGGGGGAGTACACGGCAGGGCTCGACGGCGGCTGGTGGGTCCTGTTCTGGGACCGGGCCGCGCACCTGCTGCTGCCCACCATTGCCCTGGCGCTCATGGGGGCCGCGGGCTACTCCCGCTACCAGCGCAGCGCCATGCTTGATGTCCTGTCGGCCGACTATATCCGCACGGCCCGGTCCAAGGGCCGCACCCGCGGCTCGGCACTGGTCCGCCACGGAGTCCGCGTGGCCCTGATCCCCATGTCCACCTACTTTGCCTACTCCTTCGCCACCATCCTGGCCGGGGCCGCCGTCACCGAGCTCGTGTTCAGCTGGCACGGCATGGGCGAAATGCTGGTCCAGGCCATCTCCCAAAGCGACATCAACGCCTTCACCGGGGCCATCTTGTTCAACGCAGTCCTGATCCTCATCGCCGGAACGCTGTCCGACGTTGTGTATGCGGCCCTCGACCCGAGAGTGCGGGTGTAGCAATGTCGCTCATTGACGAAACAACCGCCGTCGACCCGGCCGCCCCCACCACAGAGGTGGTGCACTCCGGCAAGCCCGTCTCCCGCTTCAGCCTGGTCATGTCCCGGCTGCGCCGCACACCGCGGTTCTGGGTGGGTGCAGTCGGACTGGGACTGGTGGTCCTGTGGGCCATCTTCGGCCTGGTGCCCAACGCCTGGAACTACACCGACCTGGACATTTACAACATGGGATCCAGCCCCAGCGCCCTCCACTGGTTCGGCACGAGCGACATTGGTGAGGACATTTACGCCCAGACCATTGTGGGCCTGCGGAAATCGCTCATCATTGGCCTGCTGGTGGGCCCCCTGGCCGCCATCATCGCCGGAATCGTGGGCGCCGTGGCCGGCTACCTGGGCGGCTGGTGGGACCGTGCCATTGTGTGGGTCATCGACCTGCTGCTGGTCCTGCCCAGCCTGTTCCTCTTCATCCTGCTGAGCCCCATTTTCAAGCAGCTGTCCTGGGTTGCGCTGATCTTCCTGCTGGCCGCGTTTGGCTGGATGATCATGGCCCGCGTGATCCGGGCCCAAACCCGCTCCCTGCGCGAACGCGACTTTATCAAGGCAGCCCGCTTCATGGGCGTGGACACCTGGACCATCATCCGCCGCCACGTGCTTCCCAACGTCTCCTCGCTGCTCATCATCGACGCCACGCTGGGCGTGGGCGGTGCCATCCTGAGCGAGACAACGCTGAGCTTCTTCGGCTTCGGCATCCAGGCCCCCGACGTTTCACTCGGAACCCTCCTGGCGGCCGGCCAGACCGCAGCCGCCACCCGCCCGTGGCTCTTCATCTTCCCCGCAGCAATCCTGGTCATCACCGTCCTGTGCGCCAGCCTCATCGGCGATGCCCTGCGCGACGCCGTCGACCCCACCTCCGGAGCAAACCGTGACTGAGCGCCCCACGCAAGTAATCGACGCCCACGGCCGCCGCGCCCAGGGCGCGCCCGGCACCCAGGCCGGGAACACGCCGTCGTCCATGCCCAACAGGCTGCTGGAGGTGCGGGACCTCAGCGTCACCTTCCCGCAGCCCGGGCGGGAGGTGCAGGCGGTTCGCGGCGTGAACTACCACGTGGACAAGGGAGAATTCCTCGGGATCGTGGGGGAGTCGGGCTCGGGAAAGTCCGTCTCCTCGCTGGCGGTCATGGGGCTGCTGCCATCCTCGGCCCGGATTGGCGGGGACATCCTGTTTGAGGGGAAGTCGCTGCTGGGCCGCAGTGACAAGGACATGTCCCGGCTGCGCGGCGACGGAATTTCCATCATCTTCCAGGACCCGCTCTCCGCGCTGACGCCGGTCTACACCATCGGCGCCCAGATCGCCGAGGCCCTGCAGCTGCACGATTCCAAGCTGTCCAGGCTGGCCGCCAATGTCAGGGCCGTGGAATTGCTGAAGGTGGTGGGCATCCCCAACCCGGAACGGCGCGCCCAGGCCTTCCCGCACGAATTCTCCGGCGGCATGCGCCAGCGGGCCATGATCGCCATCGCCATCGCCAACAACCCGCGGCTCATCATCGCCGATGAACCCACCACGGCGCTGGATGTCACCATCCAGGCGCAGATCCTGGAGGTGCTGCAAAAGGCGAAGGAGCTGACCGGCGCCGCGGTTGTCCTCATCACCCACGACCTCGGCGTGGTGGCCGGAAACGCGGACCGGATCGCTGTCATGTACGCCGGACGCATTGTGGAGACCGGCACCGTTGACCAGGTCTTCCACCAGCCCTCCATGCCGTACACCATAGGCCTGCTGCGCTCCATGCCCAACCTGGCAACCGCCGGACACCAACGGCTGGTGCCGCTGGAAGGGCGGCCCCCGCAGCTGGACAACCTGGCGCCGGGCTGCCCGTTCGCCCCGCGCTGCCCCGTGGCCATTGACGCGTGCCGCACCACCGAACCGCCGCTGGCCATGGTCGCCGGCGACCCCCTGAACGCCTCCGCCTGCCTGCGCGTGGACGAAATCGCCCGTGGCTCCCTGGAACGCGCGCACTTGTATCCCGTGCCGGAGCCGGTTCCCGCCGCGGAAAGGGCCGAGGTGGAGCCGGAAAAGGTGCTGGAGGTCGCCGGCCTCAAGCGCCACTTCCCGCTCACCAAGGGCTCCGTCTTCCGGCACACCATTGGCACAGTGCGGGCCGTGGACGGGGTCAGCTTCCAGATCCGCAGCGGCCAGACCCTGGGGCTCGTGGGCGAATCCGGCTGCGGCAAGTCCACCACCATCATGGAAATCCTGGAACTGGCCAAGCCCCAGGCCGGTCTTGTGAGCATCAACGGCACAGACGTGGCAACGCTGTCCGCCAAGGAACGCCGGGCCCTGCGCCGGGACATCCAGGTGGTGTTCCAGGACCCCATGGCCTCCCTTGACCCACGCCTCCCCGTCCAGGACCTGGTGGCTGAGCCGCTCACTGTCCACGGGGTTCCGGCCGCGGAACGGCGCCGCAAGGTGGCCGAGGTGCTGGAACTTGTGGGCCTGGAACCGGCCATGGCCTCCCGCTACCCGCACGAGTTTTCCGGCGGCCAGCGCCAGCGCATCGGCATTGCCCGGGCCCTGGTCACCGACCCGAAGATTGTGGTGCTGGATGAGCCCGTCTCCGCCCTGGACGTTTCCATCCAGGCCGGCGTGATCAACCTGCTGGCGGACCTGCAGGAAAAACTGGGGCTCTCCTACCTGTTCGTGGCGCACGATTTGGCGGTGGTCCGGCAAATCGCGGACAACGTGGCCGTCATGTACCTGGGCCGCATAGTGGAAAGCGGCCCCTCCGAGGCCATCTTCGCCAACCCCGTGCACCCCTACACCCGGGCACTGCTCTCCGCCGTGCCCGTGCCGGACCCCACAGTTGAGCGCAGCCGCAGCCGCGTCATCCTGGAAGGGGACCTGCCCAGTCCCACCGATGCCGCCGGGGGCTGCAACTTCCGCACCCGCTGCCCCCTCTACAAACTGATCGATCCCGCCGGCCAGGAGCAGTGCCGTGTGAAGGATCCGGAGCAGCGGCCCGTCCGGGACAGCCAGGTGGCGTGCCACCACGCCGAGCGGATCGAGCTCATGGCCGCCGGAACCGTGCCGGCCGCGCCCAATGAACCTGTTGCCCCGGGCCCGTTGGGGGAGCCCGGGGAGCCGGGACAACACGGGGACCCTGCCGGTCCCCGACCAAGCCACACCTGAAACGTCCAGGCCGGACGCCACTGGCGAACGGCCGTAGGTCCAATCAATGGGAGGAAGAAATGAAAAACATCAACAGAAAAGTGGGCGCCGGAGTATTGGCGCTCACCCTGGCCGTGACAGGCTGCAGCGCCGGTGGCGGCGGCGGGGACAACAAGCCCTCCGTTGACAGCAGCAAGGGCGCTGCGGACACCGGAAAGCTGCCCACCACGGCCTGGGAGAAAGCCGACTACGCCTCCGTCAAGGACGGCGGCACCCTGACCCTTGCAGTGGACCAGATGCCGGACAACTGGAACACTCTCCAGGTGGACGGCAACGTCAAGTCCGGCGGCGAGATCATGGACCCCACCCTTGGCGGCCCGGTCCGCACCACAGTGGACGGCGGCTGGGAGGTCAACCCGGACTACGCCACGGAGGTGAAGCTGGCCAGCGAGGACCCCCAGGTTGTGGAGGTCAAGCTGAACCCGAAGGCCGTGTGGGAGGACGGCACGCCCATCACGTACAAGGACTACGAGGCCACCTTCAAGGCCAATGACGGCAGCAACAAGGACTACCAGATTGTGGGCGACAACGTCTTCAAGGACATCGGGTCCGTCACGAAGGAAGACACCGACTACAACTTCAAGATCACCTTCAAGAACAAGAACGCCGACTGGTCCTCCATTCTGGGTGCCAGCACGGCCGGCACGGCCACGGCCGCCGTCTTGCCTGCGGCAGTTGCCTCGGATGTGAAGGCTTTCAACGAAGGCTACAAGTCAAAGCCGCTGCCCTCCTCCGGCCCTTTCAAGGTGGGCACTGTTGACACCGCAGGCCAGGTCATCACGCTCGTGCCGAACGACAAGTGGTGGGGGCAGAAGCCCAAGCTGGAAAAAATCATCATGAAGGTGGTCTCCCGCGACGCACTGGCCCAGGCCTACGCCAACAAGGAACTTGACGCCTTCAGCATCGGCACCAACAAGAACAACTACGACACCGCCAAGAAGCGCGAGGACGGCACCGTCCAGCAGTCGGGCGGCCTGACCTGGAACCACGTCACGATCAACGGCTCCAAGGGACCCCTGGCCGACGTCAAGGTCCGCCAGGCCGTGGGCCGCGCCATTGACCGCGACACCATCTCGGCCAGCCGCCTGAGCCCCATTGGTGCCCCGGTCTCCAGCCAGAACAACTACATCTTCATGCCCGGCCAGAAGGGCTACACGGACGATGCCTCCGCGGTGATCGGCTACGACACCGCCAAGTCCGAGGCACTGCTGAAGGAAGCCGGCTACACCAAGGGCACCGACGGGGTCATGGAAAAGGACGGCGCCAAGCTGGAACTGACCTACACCCTCGATGCCAACAACCCAGTGTCAGAGCAGATCTTCAAGCAGATCCAGGCCAACCTGAAAGTTGTGGGCATCACCCTGAAGAATGACACCGTGCCGGAAGACAAGTTCTTCTCCGACTACGTGCTCAAGTCCAACTTCCAGATGACCGGCTTCGCCTGGTCGGGCACCCCGTACCCGATCGCCTCCACGGAATCGATCTTCTACCCCGCTGATGCCGGCCAGAACTTCTCCGGCATCACGGACCCGAAGCTGGGCGACATGTGGGCCGCGGCCAATGCGGAGCTCGATCCCGAGAAGCGCCTGGCACTTGCCCAGGACATTGACAAGGCGATCTTCGCCTACACCCCCGTCATCCCGTTGACGCCCACCCCGAACACCTACGGCGTCAAGAAGGGCCTGGTCAACTACGGTGCCGCCCAGTTCCAGTCAATGGACTGGACTGCCGTCGGCTTCAAGGGCTAGGCAGCAACCCAAGGGCCCGGTCCCGGTGGTTTCTCTTGCAGAGACCCCGGGGCCGGGCCCTTCGCCGTCCGGTGGTCGAGACCCTATGTGAGCAGGCTGGCCACAACCAGCAGCACCGCAATGGCACCGACGACGGCGGTGGGCACGTTCCAGCGCGTTTCCACCTTCCCGGGGTGGCCGGGCTGGGAGGAGGGCGCTCCGGCGGAGGAGGTGCCGGCGTCGGGCATGCCTGGGCTGGGCTGGTTGCGCTCCCAGGCGTCCCACGCCGACTGGACCGCTGTCCTGGTGGCCGGCTCTGAGGCAATGTCCGGGATTCCGGGCGCGGAGGGCAGCTTGCGGCCGAGCTTTGAGGCCCCGGGCGCGCCCCAGCTGGCGATGCGCCCGGCAGCGGTGTCGAAGCTGACGCTTTGGACCACGCGCACGGCCCTCAGCTGGCTGAAGGGGATGTCATGGTCGCGCAGCAGGTTGCGGACCGAGAGGCCGTCTGCGTGCACCAGCAGCTGCGGCCGCCACAGCAGCACATACAGGCCCCAGGCAATGAACAGCATCCAGGGCAGGAACTGCCACATCTCCGCCGCAGTCCCGGCAAGGACCAGGTTCACGCTGAGGAAGGCACAAATGGCCCACGCCACCACGGCCAATGCCCGGGTGGGCCGGGAATGGACGGAGACGGGGCGCGGGGTGCTTGATGGTGTTTCCATGGTTCCCCAAGAATGCCAGAATCAGTCGCCGAAAACAGCAAGCCACCTGCAAGCACCGGCCACGCCGAGCAGTTGTCAGCCGAGCAGTGACACTGGTTCGGCAAAGCTGGCCGGGTCCGCCAGCACGGCGGCGAAGGCCTGCTGGGCGGCACCAACCAGCAGGAGGTCCAGGCCCATGGAAGCCCGGGCAAAGCGGACGTCCTCGCGCGGGCCGTGCATGGCCTTGGCTGCCACGGCCTCTTCCATCCGGGCCGGGTCGGTGGCGTACAGGGTGCCCAGGAAGCCGCCCAGAATGATGAGCTCGGGGTTGAAAATGTTGACCACGCTGCTCAGGGCCTCGGCCAGGAAATCGACCTGGTGGTGCACAAGTGCCGCCAGCTCCGGATCCGGGCCGCCGTCGCGCTGGAATTGGGCCAGCAGCGTCGAATCAAGATTTTCAATGTCCGTGCTGCCCAGCTTCAGGGCAGCCAGCAGGGGCGCCTGGCGGACTTCCGTTTCCAGGCATCCGCGGCGGCCGCAATGGCATTCACCGCCACTGGAATTGACCAGGGCATGGCCGATTTCCCCGGCGAAGCCGTTGGCGCCGGTCAGTGGCGCGCCGCCCACCGAGATGCCGCCGCCGATCCCGCTGGCACCGCCGTTGAGGTAGATGTGGTCGCGGACTTCTCGTCCTGCCCCGAAGGTACCCTCGGCGATCAGGCCGGTCGATGCGTCGTTGGCCACCAGGACGGGAAGTTCCAGGGCCGTATTGAGCATGGTGGACAGCGGAACGTTGCGCCAGCCCAGGTGCGGGGCCAGGATGACTTCGCCGTCGTGGGCGCGGACCAGGCCGGGAACAGCAACCCCGACTCCCACCGTGCGGAAGGAACTGTCCAGCTCCCCGCGCATGCCGGCCACCACGGCCTTGACAATGTTGACCACCTCGTCAGGGCTGGGCACGCGGGCGGTGTCGTAGCGGATGCGCTTGAGGACCTTGCCCGACAGGGACACCAGGCCGATGGTCACGGCGTCCACCTCGGGGTTGACGGCAATGGCCACCACGTCCTCGCGGGGCACAATGATGGGGCTCGGGCGGCCGGCATGGTGCGTCATGCCCGGTTCCTGCTCCTCGACCAGGCCCAATTCCACGAGCTCGCCCACCAGGCCGGCCACGGTGGAACGGTTCAGCCCGGTGGCCCGGGTGACCTCTGCTCGCGAGAGCCGGCCCTGCACATGCGCAAGGTTCAAGACGACGGCCAGGTTGTTCCGGCGGACGTCATCGAGGTTGTTGCCCCTGCGGATTGTCCTGGTTGCTGGAAGCTCCGGAATTGACACTGTATCCACCTCTTTCGACTCGCTCGTTCGGCAATGACTGGCAAGCGGCCCGCCCCATATTACCTGAGCAGTCTAAGTGCAAGGGCGGGCCGTGAAACGCTACTGTGCCTTGAATGCCGCGTCAAAGGCGGCTTCGGGGGCCGCGAAGGCGTTCTTCTGCACGAATGCCAGGGCCTCCGGGGCGCCCAGCAGCCGGTCCATGCCGGCATCCTCCCACTCCACCGAGATGGGGCCGTCGTAGCCAATCTGGTTCAAGGCGCGGAAGCTGGCCTCCCAGGGGACGTCGCCGCGACCCGTGGAGACAAAGTCCCAGCCGCGGTTCAGGTCCGCCCAGGCCAGGTGCGAGCCCAGGACTCCGTTGCGGCCGTTGCCCAGGCGCAGCTTCACGTCCTTGCAGTCCACATGGATGATGCGGTCGGCAAATTCCAGGATGAAGTCCACGGGGTTCAGCTGCTGCCACATGAAGTGGCTGGGATCCCAGTTCAGGGCGAACGCGTCGCGGTGGCCAATGGCCTCCAGCGTGCGCCGCGTGGTCCAGTAGTCGTAGGCAATCTCGCTCGGATGCACCTCGTGGGCGTAGCGGACCCCCACCTCGTCAAAGACGTCCAGGATCGGGTTCCAGCGGTCGGCAAAGTCCTGGTAGCCGGCGTCCACAAGCTCCTGCGACACGGGCGGGAACATGGCCACGTACTTCCAAATGCTGGAGCCCGTGAAACCGACAACTGTCTTCACGCCAAGCTTGGCTGCCAGGCGTGCCGTGTTCTTCATTTCCTCGGCGGCGCGCTGGCGGACACCTTCCGGGTCGCCGTCGCCCCAGACGATGTCCGGCAGGATGTCGCGGTGCCGCTGGTCGATCGGGTCATCGCACACGGCCTGGCCCTTGAGGTGGTTGGAAATCGCGTAGACCTTGAGGTTGTACTTGGCCAGCAACGCCAGCTTCTCCGCGATGTAGGTTTCGTCGTCCCAGCGCCAGGGGTCCAGGTGGTCTCCCCAGCAGGCAATTTCGAGTCCGTCGTAGCCCCAGCCGGAGGCCAGTTTGGCCACCTCTTCCAGGGGAAGGTCGGCCCACTGGCCGGTAAAGAGGGTAATGGCTCTCATGTCAGATTCCTTCACTGTTGGTGCGGCTCGGTGTGTTGTTTTCGATGGCTGTCCAGGCGCTGCCGTTGCCGGCACTGCCCTCCACTGCGGCCAGGACCTGCTGCACTGCCAGGCCGTCGGCGAACGACGGCGTGGGCTGGGTTCCGGCGGCAACCGCCTCCACGAAGTCGCGGGCCTGGTGGGAGAAGCCGTGTTCATAGCCGAGCATGTGCCCGGCCGGCCACCAGGCGCTGATGTAGGGGTGTTCGGGTTCGGTGACCAGGATGGTGGTGAAGCCCTGTTCCGCGGCGGGCGCGGTGGCGTCGAAGAACTGCAGTTCGTTCATGCGCTCAAGGTCAAAGCTGATGGCGCCCCTGGACCCGGAAATCTCGATCCGCAGCGCATTCTTGCGACCCGTGCTGAAGCGCGTCGCCTCGAAAGAGCCCAGGAAACCGGCGCCAGGTTCGCCAAAGCGGCCCGTGAACAGGGCCAGGTCGTCAACGGTCACGGCGCCGCGCCCCTCGGCGGCGGTGCCGGAGAGCCCTGTCGACTCGGCCGCGAGCGGGCGTTCGGCAACGATGGTTTCCATGGTCCCGCTGACCGAGGTGAGGGCGGTGCCGGTGATGAACTGGGCCAGGTCCACGGCGTGGGCGCCAATGTCGCCTAGTGCGCCTGATCCGGCCCGGTCCTTTTGGAGGCGCCAGGAAAGGGGGCTGTTCTCATCAGCAAGCCAATCCTGCAGGTAGGCTGCGCGAACCTGGCGGACCTGGCCCACACGGCCCGCAGCCACCATGTCCCGCGCCAGTGTGGCTGCGGGAACCCGGCGGTAGGTGAATCCGACCATGGCGAAGACGCCCCGGGCTGCAGCGCGCTCGGCGGCGGCTGCCATTTCCTGCGCCTCGGCAACCGTGTTCGCAAGGGGCTTTTCGCACAGGACGTGCTTGCCGGCGTCGAGCGCCGCAATGGCAATTTCGGCATGGGAATCGCCGGGCGTCACGATGTCCACCACGTCAATGTCGTCCCGCGCAATTGCCTCGCGCCAGTCCGTGGACGTTTCCGCCCAGCCCCACGTGCGGGCCGCGTCTTCCGTCCGGGCCTGGTCCCGGCCCACCAGCAGCGCCATCTCGGGGTTGGCGCCCAGCTCGAAGAAGCGCGGCGCAACGCGCCAGCCCTGGGAATGCGCGGCGCCCATGAAGCCGGCCCCGATCATGGCGACCCGCAGCGGGCGTGGTGAGTCAGTCATGGAAAACCTCTCTGTTGGGTGTTGTTGGGTTGCTGGCAGCGGCCGCCGCCAGGTAGTTGGCCAGAATCTGCGGCCGGTGGTCTGCCGCCGGAGGGGCCGCCGTCTCGAGGTCCCAATCCGGCAGGGTCCCGTGCAGCATCCATGCGGCCTGGACGGCGGCGCCGCGGGCCACATACTCGCCGGGCGCCGGAATGACCACGGGCACGCCAAAGACCTGCCCGGCCACCACCTGCACAGCCGGGTTTTGCACGGCTCCGCCAATCAGCAGCAGCCGCCGCGCGTCCATGCCGGTTTCCGTGATGGCAGCCAGCCCGCCGGCCAGCCCGCACAGCATCCCCTCAATGGAGGCACGGGACATGTTCTCCCGGGTGGTCGAGGCGATGCTCAGGCCATGGAAGCTGGCCTTCGCCTGGGGCAGGTTGGGGGTCCGCTCGCCCTCGAAATAAGGCACCAGCACGACGCCGGCGCTGCCGGGTTCGGCGGCCAGCGCCAGTTCGGCGAACTCGTCAAAGGTGACGTTGAGCAGCGTGGACACGGAACTGAGGATCCGCGCCGCGTTCAGTGTCACGGCAATGGGGAGGTATGCGCCGGAGGCGTCGGCGAAACCGGCCACGGTTCCGGAAGCGTCGCTGGTGGGCTGGCTGGCCACGGCAAAGACGGTTCCACTGGTGCCGACCGACACCACCACATCGCCCTGGGCCGCGCCGAGACCCAGGGCCCCGGCAGCGTTGTCGCCGGCACCCGCCGCCAGCCGGACGCCGTCGTGCATTCCTTCAAAGAGGTCCGGGTGCACTGTGCCCACGGAATCACTGGGGCCTGCCACGCGGGGCAGGATGACGGCGTCGCCCGGCGCAGTGGCGCCGCCCGGCGACGCTTCCCTTGCGGGGCGGCCGAACGCGTGCTCAAACAGTTCCAGATCGTAGGCATCGTGCAGCGGCGACCAGTAGCCGGTGCCGCTCGCATCGGAGCGGTCGGTGGTGAGCTGGTCAAGATCGGGGCCCAGCGGGCTTTCGCCGGCAGGGCCGTAGCCGCGCAGCCGCCACGTCAACCAGTCGTGGGGGAGTGCCACCGCGGCGACCCGGGCAGCGTTGTCCGGCTCATTGTCGCGGACCCAGCGGACCTTGGTGATGGTGAATGAGGCCACGGGGACGGATCCGCAGCGGGCGGCCAGCGCGGCCGCGCCAAACTCCGCCACGAGGGCGTCGGCGGAGACCGCGGAACGGGTGTCGTTCCACAGCAGGGCCGGGCGGACAACGTGCCCGGCGGCATCCAGCAGGACCATCCCGTGCTGCTGCCCCGCGACGGAGACGGCCGCAACATCGGCCAGCCCGCCGGCGTCGTTCAGTGCAACAAGCAGGGCCTCCCACCACAGGGACGGATGGATCTCAGTCCCGTCCGGGTGGGTGGCGCGCCCCGTGCGGATGGTGGCTCCGGTGCCGGAATCGAGAATGACAACCTTGCAGCTTTGGGTCGAGGAATCGATCCCGGCAACCAGCGCCATGGGGTTACCGCGCGCCCAGCAGGTGCTCGATGAAGAGCTGCTGCAGCTTCACGAAGCCGAAGCCCTTGCCGCCGAAGTAGGATTCCGTGTCGAAGTCCTCGTAAGAGGCCTTGTCGGCGCGGAGGGCTTCCCAGCCTTCGCCCGGGTTCAGGGTGGGCTGGTTGATTTCATCCACGCGGGATGCGGTCAATGCGGCCTGGACCTCGGGGTCGGCGCGGAACGCGGTGGCGCGTTCCTTGAGCAGGAGGTAGGTCTGCATGTTGGCGGCGGCCGAATCCCACACGCCGTTGATGTCCTCGGTGCGTGAGGGCTTGTAGTCGAAGTGGCGCGGGCCGGAGTAGGACGGGCCGCCGTTGGGGCCGCCGTTTTCCAGCAGGTCAACCAGGGAGAAGGCGTTCTGCAGGTCGCCGTGGCCAAACACCAGGTCCTGGTCAAACTTAATGGAGCGCTGGCCGTTGAGGTCGATGTGGAACAGCTTGCCCTGGTACAGGGCCTGGGCGATGCCGTGGGTGAAGTTCAGCCCGGCCATCTGCTCGTGGCCGGTCTCCGGGTTGATGCCCACCATTTCGGGGCGTTCCAGCGTGTCGATGAACGCCATGGCGTGGCCCAGGGTGGGCAGGAGGATGTCGCCTCGGGGTTCGTTCGGCTTGGGCTCGATCGCGAAGCGGATGTTGTAGCCCTTGTCGGTGACGTAGTCGCCCAGCAGGTTCACGGCCTCGCGGTAGCGCTCCAGCGCACCGCGAATGTCCTTGGCGGAGTCGTATTCGCTGCCTTCGCGGCCGCCCCACATGACGAAGGTTTCGGCACCCAGCTCGGCGGCCAGGTCAATGTTCTCGATGACCTTGCGGAGGGCAAAGCGGCGCACGCCGCGGTCGTTGGAGGTGAAGCCGCCGTCCTTGAAGACGGGGTGGCTGAACAGGTTGGTGGTCACCATGGGCACGATCATGCCGGTGGAGTCCAGGGCGCCCTTGAGGCGGTCGATCTCGTGCTGGCGCTCGGCTGCCGTGGCGTCGAACGGGAACAGGTCATTGTCGTGGAACGTGAGGCCGTAGGCGCCCAGGTCGCTGAGGCGGTTGACGGCCTCCACCGTGTCCAGCTTGGGGCGGGTTGCCGAACCAAACTGGTCCTGGGCCTCCCATCCAACGGTCCAAAGACCAAAGGAAAACTTGTCTTCGCGGGTTGGCTGCAGTGCCATGGGGGGTCTCCAATAAGTAAGCGAAACAGAGCTTGGTAATAAGTTCTGTTCACAAACATATTGGGTAATATGGCTCACGTCAATCAAATTGCGGAAATGATCATCCGCGACTTTCTGGCCTGCGGGCTGATCGTTTGGCCGCTTGCCGCTCCGTTGGGGATTTTGTGGGCTTCGACGTCAAAATGGGCACTCTTGGGCAAACTCGACGCCGGCACCCGACCCGGGCGGCTTGCCGGCCGCCGCGCTACAGGGAGTCGGACTCTGTTTCGGATTCCTCGGCCAGCGCCGCGGCGTGGTCGTTCATTTCCTCGATGTCCGGGGTCACCAGCTCGGAGTAGATCTCGCCCAGCGGGTCGAGGTCGCGCGGCTCGTGGACCAGGTCCCGGTCGTCATAATCTGGGTTGTTCCTCATGAGAGCCACGATAGACCTGGAGCTGCTGTGTGGCTACGGCTGGGTCCGGGCGCCGCCAATGCCGGCGCGGGCAGGGAAGTCCGCGCATCAATCGGCAGGTACCGGCCCCGGCGGACGCGCTTCAGCTGGCCGGCATCAATGCTGTGGGGGGGGGGGGGGGGGGGGGGGGGGGGGGGGGGGGGGGGGGGGGGGGGGGGGCCACCCGACCACCACCCCAGCCCCCGGCCCCGCCCCCCCCCCCCCCCCCCCCTCAGCCCTGGTTCGCGTCCCAAACGGCAGCGAATGGCAATAGCGGCCCCCGCGATTCAGCCACGGTGGTGGGCCAAAGGGGAAACGACACGGGCGGACCTAGGCCAGCGCCGTCCCGGGGTTGCGCCAGCCGGACTGGCGCGGCTGCTGCTGGCGCTCGAAGTAGCTCAGCACGCGCGCCTCTGAGGAGACCACATGGCTGCGCATGGCCTCGACCGCCGTGGCGGAATCGCCGGCGCGCAGGGCGTCGACGATCAGGCCGTGCTCGATGATCGTGTGGTCGTCGTAGGTGTCTGAATAGGCCAGGCGGAAGATGTGCAGGTGGCAGTGGGTGCGCGCGTAGGACTGGCGGATCACCTCGTTGCCGGCGGCCTGGAAGATGAGGTCGTGGAAGCGCTCGTCATGCGCTGAGAGTTCCGCCGGCGAGATGGACGCCTTGTCCCGGGTCAGCTCGTTGCCGTGCTCCAGCTCCGTGGTGATGAGCTTGAGCAGTGCGGCATCGGCGCGGGCCGCGGCGCGTTCCACGGCATGGGGCTCCAGCAGCAGGCGCAGTTCGTACAGTTCGCGAACGTCGTCGCGGCCCAGCAGTTCTGTGGCGCGGTAGCCGCGGCGCGGCTCGCGGTCCACGAGGCCCTCCGACTCGAGCCGGGCCAGGGTTTCGCGGACCGGCGTGGGGGAGACGTTCAGCTGGCGGGCCACATCCTCAATGTTGATGCGCACGCCGGGAGGGATGCTGCCGCGCATGATGTGGCTGCGCAACAGCCCGTACACCTCATCCGCCAGCTCCTGGCGCGGTGCCATGCCATGCAGCGAAGTCAAGTATGACGCTTCCAAACGCATCTCCGATCAAAGTCCTTGACAGAAAGTATAACCGTCCAGATAATTGAATATCACTATATCCTATAGGATTCTGGCACCACCCAAAAAGTTGACTGGAGACTCAAAGATGAGATTGAAAACACTGACCACCACCCTGGCAGTCCTCGCCGTTTCAACCCTCGCCGTCACCGCCTGCACCCCGCAGGCCGCCAAGGATGGCGACGCCGGAGCAGCCCCGGCCGCCATGGATACCGTCAAGGTGGGCTTGATCTCAGGCGGCGCGCACCCCTACTTCCAGCCGTGGGCCCCCGCGGGTGCCGAGGCCAAGACCGAGTTCAAGCTCGGCGAGGTAACGTTCAACGAAACCGCCGAATGGGACCAGACCAAGCAGAACGACGTCATCAACTCCATGGTGGCCAACGGCTTCAACGCGTTCGGGGTCTTCGGCGTCTCGCCCACGGACATCAACTCCACCTTCAGCAACCTGGCCAAGCACGGCGTGGCCACCGCGGCCCTGGGCTCCTGCCCCGCCGGCGAGACCAACGATGCCGACTTCTGCCTCTCCACCGACACGGAGGAAGCAGCCTACAAGGCGGCAAAGGCAGCCATCGACGCCATGGGCGGCAAGGGCATCCTGGCGCACCTGACCGGCGTCAACGTCGACTCCAACACCCAGCGCCGCATCGCCGGCGTCAAGAAGGCCGTGGCCGAGACCAGCGGCGCCGTCACCCTGCTGCCCGACGTCACCGACATCGACACCGACCTCACCACGGCCCAAAAGGCCGTCGCCGACCTCCTCGCCTCCAAGGGCAGCCAGATCAACGGCATCGTCTCCACCGCCTACAACCCGGCCGTCGCCGCGGCCACTGCCGTGAAGGAATCCAAGCTCCCCATCAAGCTCGTTGCCATTGACGACGACGCCACGATCGTCTCGGCGATCGAGGACGGCTCCGTCTCGGCAACAGTCGTGCAGAACCCCGCCGGCCAGGCCTTCGTGGGCTCCTACGCACTGGCCAAGCTCGCCAGCAAGTCCTGCACCATGGCCACCAAGGGCCAGATCGTCGACTCCGGCTCCTTCATTGTCACCAAGGACAACGTCAAGACCTACGACGCCGAGCGCACGGCCAAGTCCGCCGAGCTGCAGAAGGACTTCGACTCGAAGTACCTGAACTGCAAGTAGCACCCACCACCCGCTTTTCGAAAGGCCACCATGCCCCGCATCACCCACGCCCGCGCCTACCTCGTCGACCTTGAGGTTGAGACCGTGCGGACCGACGCCGTCCAGAGTTTCCTGAAGCAGGAGACCATCTTTGTTGAGCTCAAGACCGACGACGGCCTGACCGGCCTCGGCTACTCGTACACCATTGGCACGGGCGGCGCCGCCGTCCTGTCGATGCTGCGCGAGCACCTGGTTCCGCGGCTGGTGGGCATGGACGCCGCCAACGTTGAGCAGATTTGGATGGACCTGTTCGCCTCGACCCGCGCCACGACCACAGGGGCCATCACCTCGCTGGCACTGGCCGCCGTGGACACTGCCGTGTGGGACCTGAAGTCCAAGCGGGCCGCGGCGCCGCTGTGGCAGGTGGCCGGAGGCTTCCGCCAGGACGTGCCTTTGTACGACACCGAGGGCGGCTGGCTGCACCTGAGCACTGAGGAACTTGTCAGCTCGGCGAAGGCGTCGCAGGCCGCCGGCTGGCCTGGGCTGAAGGTCAAGATCGGCAAACCGCACGTGTCCGAGGACGTGGAGCGGCTGCGGGCGGTGCGTGACGCCGTCGGCCCGCGCATGGACATCATGGTGGACGCCAACCAGTCCATGACGGGCCCCGAGGCCATCCGCCGGGCGCGGGCGCTGGAGCCGCTGGACATCTTCTGGATCGAGGAGCCCATGCCCGCCGACGACGTCTCCGGACACGTGCGCCTGGCCGAGGCCACCTCGATTCCCGTGGCCGTGGGCGAGTCCATGTATTCCGTGGCGCAGTTCCGCGAGTACCTCCAGCGCGGCGCCGCCGGCATCGTCCAGGTGGACGTGGCACGCATTGGCGGCATCACGCCGTGGCTGAAGGTGGCCCATCTTGCCGAGGCATTCAACGTGGCCGTCTGCCCGCACTTCCTCATGGAACTGCACGTGAGCCTGCTCGCGGCCATCCCGAACGGCCGCTATGTGGAGCACATCCCGCAGCTGCGCGCCATCACCAAGAGCGAGATGACCATCGCCGACGGGCGCGCGCTGGCGCCGAACACCCCGGGCCTGGGCATCGACTGGGACATGGACGCGATCGACAAGCGGGTGGTTGCATGACACACGCCGCAAGCCCTGCCGGCGCGGAAAAGCGCCGGCAGGGCATCAACTTCAGGCGATATCTCACCTCGCCGCAGTCCTTCCTGGTGCTAATCATCCTGGTCCTGGTGGGCGTCATTGGCGCGGCCAAGCCCAATGCCTTCAACGGGGCGTTCGTTGTGGCGCCGCTGCTGACCAGCATCGCCATTTTCACCATTGTGGGCCTGGCCCAGATGATGGTGCTCTCGATCGGCCAGATGAACATCGCCGTGGGAAACATGGCCGCATTCGGCGCCATGTTCACGGGCATGGCCTTTGACCTGTGGGACATGCCGTTCCTGGTGGGGCTCCTTGTGGGCCTGGTGGCCGGGTCCATCATTGGCGGATTGACGGGCTGGATCATCGCGCGGACCGGCGTGAACTCCTTCATTGTCACCCTCGCCATGAGCTTCGCCCTGCTGGGCCTGGTCCCCACCGTCTACTCCATGCTCAGCCCCGGATCCGCCTTCACAAGCAAGCCCGACGGCATGGAGTTCCTGGGCCGCGGCACCTTCCTTGATGTGTGCATGGTGGGCTATTGCGGCCCCGCAGCCATCCCCGTCATGGTGGTGCCCGTGCTGATTGTGGTCCTTTTTGTGGGCGGGCTCTACGCGCGCACCAAGCTGGGCCGCGAGATCCTGCTGACCGGCGCCAACATCAAGGCCGCCGAGCTCTCCGCCATCCCCACGAACAAGCGGGTGGTCCTGGTCCACGCCATCTCCGGCGCCCTGGCCGCCTTCGCCGGCATCCTGCTCGCCACCAGCACCGGCTCCTTCACCCCGGCCATCGGCAATGAGTTCATGCTGCAGTCCTTCCTGGGGCCGATCCTGGGCGGCACCCTGCTGGCTGGCGGCTACATCTCCGTGACCGGCACGTTCCTTGGCATCACCCTGGCCCTGCTGATCCGCCGCGGCCTGGAGCTGTTCGGCGCCGGCGTGGAGATGCTCAACATCTTCCTGGGCCTGATCCTGCTCGTGGCGCTTTCGGCAGAGCGCATACGCACGGTGCGCCGCCGTCGTCCCGTCGAAGTACCCGCCGAAACGCCGCCGGACACACCCAGTGAAAAAGAAGCCATCCCGAGCGGAGCCAGCGCATGAAATTCAAACTGCCCGCAACCATGGGCTCCCAATACCTTGTCCTGATCGCCACCATTGTCCTCGGCGCCATCCTCCTGGGGGTCTCCTCCGGCGGCAACTTCTTTGGCCCCGTCTCAATGCAGACGTTCTTCCAGTTCCTGGCCGTGCCCATCCTGATCGGCCTGGCCCAGATGATCACGCTCGCGGTGGGCCAGCTGAACCTCGCCATCGGCGCGATCGGCGGCGTCGCGGCCTGCCTGGCTGCCGTCATGGTGGCCGACTGGGGCTTCAACCCCTGGCTCGGCGGCCTGGTCGCCCTGGTGGTGGGCGCCGTCGCCGGGATTGCCAACGGCATCCTGGTGGTGGTCACCAAGATCAACGGCTTCATCGTCACGCTCGCCACCATGACGGTGCTGCTCGGCGTGCAGTACGCGCTGGTCAACACCCGCACCATCTCGGCCGACAACTGGAAGTCCGTCGCGGCGCTCGGCAAGGCCAGCTGGTTTGGCCTGCCCGCCATCTTCGTGATCGCCATCATCGTGGCAGTCATGGTGGGCCTCGCCTTCAAATTCACGACGACGGGACGTCACCTTTTGGCGTCCGGCGACAACGAGCATGCCGCCACCCTGGCCGGCATCTCCAACGACCGCAGCCTCACGATTGCCCACGGCGCCTCGGGCCTCATTGCCGGGTTCGCCGGCTTCATCTCCTTCACTTCGCTGCCCGGCGTGAACCAGAGCGTGGGCGGCGACTGGCTGCTCTCCAGCTTTGCCGCGCCCATCATTGGCGGCGTCTCGCTGACCGGCGGCACAGTGGCCGTGTTCGGCACGGTCCTGGCCGCGTTCGTGGTCAGGCTCGTGGACAGCGCCCGCGCCGAGTTCCAGCTGGCCCCGGCCTGGGTGAACCTGGTGATCGGCGCCGTCATTCTCGGCACGGTGGCCCTGGGCCGCCTGCGCGAAACCCGCGAAACCGCCAAGGCCGGCATGCTCCGCGCCCGGGTGGCCAACCACCGCATCAACGCCGCCGCCGTTGAGAACACTGCTGCCGAAGAGGTCAAACTATGAGCACCCCCATCCTCCAGGCCCGCAACGTCACCAAGAGCTACCCCGGCGTCAAGGCACTCGACAACGTCAACCTGACGCTCATGCCGGGTGAGATCCACGCCCTGCTGGGGGAAAACGGTGCGGGCAAGTCCACCCTGATCAAGTACCTGACCGGCGTGCACCAGGCCGATTCCGGCACCCTGCTCATTGGAGGGGAGGAGCGGAACTTCGCCAACCCCTCCGATTCGACGGCCGCCGGCGTGGGCGTGGTGCACCAGGAACGCAATGTGATCCGCGAATTCACCGTGGCGGAGAACATCGTCCTGAGCCGCACACCCAAAAAGTGCGGCTTCATCGACTGGAAGAAGGTGAACTCGGAGGCGGCCCGGTGCCTGGCCCTCATGGACCTGGACATCGACCCCGGCACGCCGATCTCCTCGCTGTCCTCGGCCCAGATCCAGCTCGTGGAAATTGCCCGGGCGCTCTACACCGAAACCAAGGTGCTGCTGCTGGACGAGCCCACCGCCTCCATCAGCGACGCCGAGGCCGCCAAGCTCTTCAAGGTCATCCACCGCCTGAAGGCCGACGGCGCCGCCATCCTGTTCGTCAGCCACAAGCTCGACGAGGTGTACGCGCACTGCGACACCGTCTCGGTGCTCCGCGACGGCAAGACTGTTTTGAGCGACGCCGCGCTGGCCGACCACCCGCAGGATGAAATCGTCAACGTCATGGTGGGCCGCTCACTCGCGTCCTTGGTGACGCCGGAGCGGACGGTGGATTCGACGCAAGAACCCGTCCTGGAACTTCGCAACGTCACCACCACGGCCGGCCACGGCGGCATTTCGCTGCAGGTCCGCCCGGGGGAGATCCTGGGCCTGTACGGGCTGGTGGGTGCCGGGCGGACCGAGCTGGCGCACGCCATCCTTGGCCGCGAACGCATCACCGAGGGAGAGTTGCTGGTCAACGGCCATACCGCCAAGATCCGCAGTGTGCGCGATGCGCTGCACGAACACGGGATTGGCTACGTCACCGAAAGCCGCAAGGAAGAGGGCGTGTTCCTTGACCAAAACATCACCCGCAATGTCGCCGCCACCACGTGGGGCAAGCTGGCCGGGCCGCTGGGTGTGGTCGGTGCCGGCAGGGAGCGCGAGCTCGTGGCGAAGTACATTGACGAGCTCAGCATCAAGGTTTCCTCGCAGGACCAGCTGGCGGGGCAGCTTTCCGGCGGCAACCAGCAGAAGGTTTCGCTGGCCAAGTGGCTCGCGGCGGATCCCAGGATCCTCATCATTGACGAGCCCACCATTGGCATCGACGTGCGCACCAAGAGGTCGTTCTACGAGCTGATCTGGGGCCTGGCCGAGAAGGGCCTGGCCATCCTGCTCATCTCCAGCGACCTGGCCGAGATGATCACGCTGGCGGACCGGATTGTCGTCATGGATTCGTTCACCCTGGCTGGAACCGTGGATAACACCCACCATTACGACACCATGAGCCAGGACGTGATTCGTTTGATTCACGCCAAGGCCCTGGTCTAGGAAAGGGTCGGCATGCGCCAGAAACACCTGCAGATCATTGGGCTCAAGCCAGAACACCGGGAGGAATACCTCCGGCTGCACCGTGAGGTGTGGCCGGAGGTCGAGGCCCGGCTGCGCGCCAGCAACCTGGAACACTACACCATTTTCAACCACGGGGACCTGCTGCTGGGCTACTTCGAATACACGGGCAGCGACTTCGACGCCGATATGGCGGCCATGGCTGCAGACCCGGCGACGCAAGAGTGGTGGAAGCTGACAGACCCCTGCCAGCAGCCACTGCCCTCCGCCATCGCCGCGTGCAAGCAGTGGGACGACGCCGAGCCGGTGTACGAGCTCCCGGACCGGGTGGTCGACTCGGCCCCGGTGGTCGAGCCTGTCGAGACCCCGGTGGTCGAGCCGCACCCGGTGGCCGAGCTGGCCCCGGTGGTCGAGCTTGTCGAGACCCCGCACCCGGTGGTCGAGCCTGTCGAGACCCCGCCCCGCCAACACGAACAAACAGAGGAATAAGGTAGCTGACATGACAGACGAAGTGGTTTGGGCAGACGAAAAGGTCCACGACCCCAAGGCCGATGCGCCGCTCTCGCCCCAGGCCAAGGAACACACGGCCGCATGGTTCAGCGCCGCCGGCCTGGGCATGTTTATCCACTACGACCATGCCAGCCAGCAGGGCCTGGAGGCGTCGTGGCCCCTGCTCGGCGGTGTCGCCGGCCTCGGTTACAGTCCCACCGCCGCCGTGGCCGACTACCACCGCTCCGCTGCCACCTTCGATCCGGAACACTGGGACCCGGCGGAGCTGGCCCGGCACGCAGCAGCGGCGGGAATGCAGTACGCCGTGTTCACGGCCAGGCACCACAGCGGATGGTCGTCCTGGCCGTCGAACGCCAGCGACAGGACCATCGCGACTTCTCCGTACGGGCAGCGCGGCGGAGACCTGGTCAAGGAATACACGGAGGCATTCCGGGCAGCCGGCATTCGCGTGGGGCTGTACTACTCGCTGTCAGACTGGGGCCACCCGGCCTACCCTGCCTTCACGGATGAGATGCGCCCGTACCAGCACGGCGGCTATCCACGGTCTGGCCCCGGCGAGTGGGCGCGGTACCAGCAGTACCTCAAGGACCAGCTCACCGAGCTGCTCACCTGGTATGGGCCCATCGACCTTTTGTGGTTCGACGGCGAGTGGGAACGTACCGCCGACGAGTGGGACACCGCCGGGCTGGAGAATCACATCCGTTCGCTGGCCCCGGACATTGTCATCAACGACAGGTTGATTGGCCGCGGCGACTACCGCACGCCGGAGCAGTTCATTCCTGCTCAGCCGCTCGCGGAGCCGTGGGAATGCTGCATGACCATGTGTGACACCTGGAGCTACGTCCCGGAAGACCAGAACTACAAGACCCTGCATGAGATTGTCCGGACCCTCGTGGAGGTGGCCGCCAAGGGTGGCAACCTGCTGCTCAACATTGGCCCCCGTGCAGATGGCAGCCTGGCGCCGGAACAAGCCCGGCTGCTGGACGGCCTTGCTGCCTGGATGCAGGGCAACAGCGCGTCGGTGCACGGGGTCCAGCCCGGGATGGAACCGTGGCAATACTACGGACCCAGCACCGCCGCAAACGACAATGTGTACTTGTTTGCGCTCGCCGAACCCGTGGAGACTGTGACTGTGCGCAGCATTCCCGTGCGGCGGGTCAAGAGTGTGCGGCTGCTCCGGTCCGGGACCGAACTGCCGTTCAGCCACAGGACCACCCTGGACGACCGCTTCCTCAGCGACCCGCTGGGCGAACTCAGCATTGACGTGTCCGGCCTGGAGAAAGGTGCTCTTGTCCCCGTTTTCGTGGTTGAACTGGAACCCAAGTCCGCCTAGGGCAAGGCCCGCGGCAGGTCAGTGGACCGGGTGCGGTTCTGCATCGGACAGGGCGGAAACAACAATTCCTGCCCTGTCCGCAAGGGGCACATTGAGGCTGATGGCGTTGTGCAGCGCCAGCCCTGCCGCGCCCACGGCATCCTCCGACTCGGTCCAGGCCTTGACCGTGATGTCCAGGGGCAGCAGGAACTTCAGCACGGTTTCGCCGAGCCCGCGGTTGAACCCGCCGCTGAGTTCCTGCCACAAGGAGGTGGTTTGGCCGGCCACAATGACGGTGCCAATGCCCAGCAAATTGACCACGCCGCCTACAGAGCGGCCCAGCCGGTATCCAATGCCATCCAGGAACCCTGAAAGTTCGGCGTCGCCGCCGGCGACGGCCTGCTGCAGGCCGGCCAGTGATTGCGGACCCCCTGGGCCGGGTGCGGAGGCCAAGACCTCATCCAGGCCTGCGTACACCTGGAGGCAGCCATTGTTTCCGCAAACGCAGAGCGGTCCGTTGGGATCAACGGACATGTGGCCAAACTCGGTGGAGGAGCCGCCTGCGCCGAAAAAGACCCTGCGGCGGTTCACAATGCCCAGGCCCACGCCGTAGCCCAGGCCCAGCAACAGGAAATCGTCCTTGTTGCGGCCCAGCCCAAAGCTGACTTCCCGCGTGGACTGGGCAAACAGGTCATTCGAGACAAAGACGGGCAAGTTCACGGCACGCTGCAGACCGGCCCCCAGGTTGAAGTCCTGCCAGTTCAGTGTCGTGGAAATACGCACTGTGGACAGTGCCTGGTCCACGGCCCCAGAGACGGAGATGCCAACGGCCACCACGCGCTCGGGGTGGGCAAGTTCCGCGCGCTGGCGCCCAATGACGTCGGTGAATTGGGCCAAAACGGACGAAGAGGGGTCAAAGGTCAACGTTTGCGTGCCCACGATGGTGCCGTCAATGAGCATGGTCACGGCAAGCAGGCTTGTGGGCGTGACACTGATGCCCAGCACCACGGCCGCATCGGGAACCAGCTCCACGGGAACGCGCGGGCGCCCGGCCCCGGCACGGGAGTCAGCAGCCAGCTCCCGCACATAGCCGTCGGTCATCAATTTCCGGACCTGCGCCGTAACAGTGGCAGGCCCCAGGCCGAGTTTTTTGGCGATTTCGCTGCGGCTCAGTTGGCCGGTTTGGCCCAGAATGCCAAGGATTTCGGCGCGGCTGACGGCGTCGCGCGTTGGACTGGTGTGTGGTCTAACCCGTGCAGATGAAATTGACGCCCCCTATTGACCGCAACCAGCAAGTGTGATTATCCTAACATTGCGCCATTAATTCGGCGCCGAATTAATTGTAAACCCCAGGCCCCCGGGCCTCTGGTCCGGACAAAGGATTGACATGAAATTAGCAAAGAAGCTAACGGCCATCGCCCTTGGCGGGGCCCTCGTGCTGGGTGCCTCGGCATGTGGGGCATCCACACCCTCCGGCGGGGGAGAGGGTGCCGCAGCCGGCAACGTCACCCTTGACTGGTCCTTCTGGGCCCAGGGCGACGAGGGCAACAAGACCTGGAAGGACCTGGCATCCCAGGTCACCGCCAAGTACCCCAACATCACCATCAACCTCACCACGGCACCCTTTGCCGACTACTTCACCAAGCTGCAGTCGCAGCTGGCTTCCGGAACGGCCCCGTGCATCGTGAGCATGCAGAGCCTTCGCCTGCCGGCATTCGCCAAGGCCATGACCCCCATCGACGGAGACCTGGCCAAGGCTGCCGGATTCACCGAGAGCGAATGGGACGGCGGGGCATTGAAGGCCCTGCAGAACGGCGACAAGCAGTACGCGCTTCCCTACGGCCTCTCAACCATGCTCATGTACTACAACAAGGACGCCTTCAAGGCGGCCGGTGTAGACGAGCCCAAGGACGGCTGGACCACCGACGAGTTCGTCTCGGCTGCCGAGAAGATCACCAAGGCAACGGGCAAGCCCGCTTTTGGCCAGACCTTCTCCGACCTCCACATGTCGGCACAGCTTCTGGCCTACAACGGCGCCAAGCCGGTCTCCGACTCCGGTGAGCTGCAGATGACGGACCCGGCCTTCGAATCCGCCTTCACCTGGTACACGGGCCTGGCCACCGACAAGAAGATCAGCAGCATTCCGGCCAGCTCGGCAGACGTCCCCTGGGGTGAGCAGCAGTTCGTTGCAGGCAACGTTGCCATGGCAGTGGATGGCTCCTGGAACGTCAAGAGCAACGTCACTGACGCCGCCGGCTTCAAGGTGGGTGTGGTGACCCTGCCGCAGGGCCCGGACGGGGCGGGAACCTTCTCGGCGAACTCAGGCTTCGGCATCTCTTCAACCTGCAAGAGCAAGACGGAGGCCGCCCAGGCCATCGGTGTCCTCACCGACGCCACCTCACAGATGGCATCCGCAAACTCGGGCAACCAGCCCGCCCGCACGGCCGCCATCCCGGCCTTCATCGATGGCCTGAAGAAGGACATTGACCCGAAGAACCCCGGCTACTCCGAGCAGGTTGCCGCCGTCACCAAGGCATCCTCGGCCAAGGCCGTTCCCTTCATCAGCACCAGCAACTGGGACAAGGTCACCAAGCTGATGGCCCAGCAGTTCCAGCAGGCTTACTCCGGCAAGAGCTCGCCGCAAGACGCCCTGAAGAACGTGCAGCAAAGCGGAGCGAAGTAGCTCTTGACGTTCCTTCCGCAGACCCCGGCCGTAGCAGAAAGGCACTCCCTTGACGGCAATAACCACTAACACCGTGCCCCGGCGGGACGTTGACCCGGCTGCGCCGAAAAAGCGGAAGAAGAACGACTCCCGTGCGGCGCTGGGGTTCCTGACCCCCAGCGCCGTGGGGATGACGGTGTTCATCCTTCTGCCCACCATCCTGGCGATCGCCACGAGTTTCTTCAACTGGCCCACCTTTGGCGAGATCAGCTTTGCGGGCCTGGACAACTACCGCAATCTCTTCGCCCCGGGCAGCCAATTCACCGCCGCGCTCATCAACACAGTTGTCTTCACGCTGCTGATCGTCCCCATCAACCTGGTGCTGACACTGTCCACGGCCTTCTGGGTCGCCAGCAGCCGGTTCAGCCGCCTGTACAGGGTCCTGTTCTTCCTGCCCGTGGTCACCCCCACGGTTGCCACGGCCGTGATCTGGAAGCTGATCTACCAGCCCAACGGCATTGTCGACTCCACCATGAACTCACTGTTTGGCATTCACCTGCCAAACCTGTTGGGCGACAGCAGCACCGCCCTGATCGCCGTCGTGGTGGTCATCGTCTGGCAGGGCTTTGGCTACAACATGCTGATCTTCTCCGCCGCGATCGACCAACTGCCCCAGGACATCATTGACGCCTCCAAGCTCGACGGCGCCCACGGGCTCACCCAGCTGATGCGCATCAAGATTCCGCTGCTGACACCGGCCATCTTCTTCGCCACGACCGTCACCATGATCTCGGCATTCCAGCTGTTCTCGGAGCCATTCGTCATGACGGCCGGCGGGCCCGGAACCTCCACGGTGACGGTCGTCATGAACGTCTACCAAACCGCATTCCAGGACGGCGAACTCGGTGCCGCCGCGGCACCTGCCATCATCCTCTTTGTCTTGATCCTGATCGTCACCCTCATCCAGTGGATCGGTCAGAAGAAATGGGTCCACTATGACTAGCAAGCAGATCCAGGCACGCACCACCCGACAGCAGGCACTGCACGGAGCGGAAGCTGCCGGCAAGGCCACGGGCCGCTTCCGCCCCCTGAAACTGGGCAGTGAAGTCCTGTTGGGGATCGTGGTGCTACTCTTCCTGTTCCCCATCATTTTCACCTTCTTCTCGGCCCTGAAGCCCAACGGCGAGATCTTTGCCCAGCCGCCGTCACTCATCGGTTCGGAAATCCGGTGGCAGAACTTTGTTGAGGTCTTCAACTACACGCCGTTCTTCCGCTTCATCTTCAACGGCTTGGTTGTTTCCCTCGCCGGCACCATCATTGTGGTGGCCGTTTCCTCCCTGGCCGCCTACAGCTTTGGCATCCTGAAGTGGCGCGGCCGTGACAAGTTCATGCTGCTGTACCTGGCCACCATGATGATCCCCCAGGAAGTCCTGGTCATCCCCATGTTCCTGCTCATGCAAAAGCTTGGCTGGATCAACACCTGGCAGGCCCTGATCCTGCCGTGGGCCTTCGGCGCATTCGGTGTGTTCCTGCTGCGCCAGTTCTTCATCAACATCCCTTACGAACTGGTGGAGGCATCCCGCGTGGATGGCTGCAGCCAGTGGCGGACCTTCACCCGGATCATCCTGCCGCTGGCCAAGCCGTCGCTGGCAGTCCTGGGTGTCTGGACGTTCATCACGTTCTGGAACAGCTTCCTGTGGCCGCTCATTGTGGTCAACGACGTCAATGAACTGGGTAATGTTTCCCTGGGACTGCAGACCTTCTTCGGGGAGCACGGGAACTCGTGGAACCTGGTCATGGCGGCATCCGTCATTGCCATCCTGCCCACACTGATCCTTGTCATCATTCTCCAAAAGCACCTGGTCAAGGGAATCGCCACCGTCGGCCTGGCCGGACGCTAACCCCACCTCTCTTCAACACACAAAGGCAAGCAATGATCAACTTTGAAGACCGTGTTGGGCCAGATTTTGGTGAACACAACCCCAGCTACCCGGACTGGGAATTCCCCTCCTGGCTGGCGGATGCAAAATTTGGCATCTTCGTCCATTGGGGCCTGTACTCGGTGCCCGCCTGGGCCGAGGTTGCCGGTTCGCCCACCGCCGTCGAGGACGCCTACCGCGACCACCAGTATGCGGAGTGGTACGGCAACACTGTGCGGATCGAAGGCAGCAGCGCGCAGGCCTACCAGCGGGCCAATTTTGGCCCCGGGAGCAGCTACGAGGATCTCGCCGATGTGTGGACGGCGGAGAAGTTCGACGCCGGTGCGGTCCTTGAGTTGTTTCGTCAGGGTGGTGCCAAGTACGTTGTGCCAACGGCAAAGCACCATGACGGTTTTTGCCTGTGGGACACGGCCACCACGCCGTTCAACAGCGCAGCCCGCGGCCCACGCCGGGACCTGATGGCGGAGTTTGCCACGGCAAGCCGCGCTGCGGGGCTCAAGTTTGGGGCGTACTATTCCGGCGCCCTGGACTGGCATGTCAGTGACTTCCGCGCCATCGATGCCGATCCTGACATCTTCCGCCTGCGCCGCAATGACGAGGACTTTGCCCGTTACTCCCACGCCCAGGCCTCCGAGCTCATTGAAAAGTTCGCCCCGGACATCCTGTGGAACGACATTGAGTGGCCGGACGCAGGAAAGTCGGACGTCGACTTTGGGGTGGCGGCGCTGTTCACGCAGTACCTGCGTGCAGTGCCCGGGGGAATCGTCAACGACAGGTGGGGTGTGCCCTCACACGGCTACCTGACCCGTGAGTACAGTGACATTGGCGGGCTTTCCGAACAGCACTGGGAAAGCTGCCGCGGCCTGGGCCGATCCTTCGGTGTCAACCAGCAGGAGACTGCTGCGGACGTCCTCAGCGTGGCCGAGTTGGTCCAGCACCTTGTCTCGGTGGTGTCCCGCAACGGAAACCTGCTGCTGAACATTGGCCTGGCCGCCGACGGCACGGTCCCGCAGATCTACCGCGAACGCCTGCTGGGCCTGGGCGCCTGGCTGGCAATCAACGGTGACGCGATCTACGCCACAAGGCCCTGGGCCGGGGCACTCACCGAACTGCAGGCTAAGCACTATGCCGTGACCGTGGGCAGGGACGCCACCTACCTGTGCGTCCTGACCCCGGACGCGCAGCTTCCGCCGGCGCCCCTTGGCTTTGCCGGGGGATCCTGGCTCGGCACGGGCATTGCTGCCGGCGAAACCCTGGACGTTCCGTCCGCACTGGATGGCCAGCCCGTGGCCGTGCTGGCCATCCCGCACCTTGCCGGGGCGCAGCCATGACCGCGCAGCTGTGGACGGGGGTGGACATTGGCGGCACCAAGATTGCCGCAGGAACCGTGGACTCGGCCGGCCGTGTGCTGGCCCGGGCCCAGCGGCCAACCCCTGAGGGGGAAACGGCCATTGCCCAGACCGTCGCGGCGCTCATTGAGGAACTCAACGGTTCCGGCGACGGATCCGTGGTGGGCATCGCCGTGCCCGGCTACGTTTCCACGGACCACCGCTCGGTGCTGTACGCGGCCAATCTGGAGCTGCAAAACACCCGGCTGGCGGACCTGGTGGAGTCCAGGGTGAACATCAATGCCCTGGTGATCAATGATGCCAACGCCGCACTCTGGGCAGAGCACAGGTTCGGTGCCGCCCGGGGTGAGCAGAATGTTGCCATGGTGACGGTGGGCACCGGCATCGGCGGAGGGCTGCTTGTCAACGGCCAGCTTGTGGTGGGCCAGAACGGCTGGGCAGGGGAAATTGGGCACATGGTGGTGGACCCCGGAGGCCGGGCCTGCGGCTGCGGAAGCCGCGGCTGCCTGGACAGGTACGCCAGCGGCAGCGCCCTGGAAAAAGAGGCCCGCACGGCAGAGGATTTTGCGCAGATTGCCCACTGGCTCGGATTCGGCCTCAGTCAGGTCTCCATGCTCCTGGACCCCGGCCTGGTGCTCCTGGGCGGCGGCGTGAGTGCGGCCGGAGAGGCACTGGCCCAGCCAACACGCAGCAGGCTGGCCCAACTGCTGGCCGAACACGGGCGCGACACCGCGCCGCTGGTCCGCACCGCCGCGCTGGGCCCGGACGCCGGGTTTATTGGCGCGGCCGCCTACGCGGCAGACCACGCCTCTGCCGCCTACGCGGCAGACCACGCCTCTGCCGCCCTGGGGCAGGGCGCCATGCTGGCAACGGAACGCTGAACTGGAAGAAGCATGAACCAAGAAAGGCAGGTGGGTCCCGTGGCGGCCCAACCCAACGTTGTTGTGGTGCTGGCAGACGACCTGGGCTGGGGCGATTTGTCCTGCTACGGCGCGGAACGGATCCACACCCCCAGCCTGGACAAACTGGCTGAAGGCGGGGTTCGGTTCACCGACGCGCACGCCTCGTCGGCCGTGTGCACGCCCAGCAGGTACAGCCTCATGACGGGGCAGTATCCGTGGCGCAGCCCGCTCAAGAGCGGCGTGCTCGGCGGGCTGGACCCGGCCATCATCGGCCCTGGTGCGCAGACCCTGGCGCGGGATTTCCAGCAGGAAGGCTACGCCACGGGGGCCTTCGGGAAATGGCACCTGGGGCTGAACTGGAGCAACCTAGACGGGTACAGGCGCGATGCCTTTGAACCGGGCTTTGCCGCGCAGATGCAGGGGAACGGGCGGGAGATCGACTACCAGGTCCCCTTTACCGGCGGCCCCGTGGATCTTGGATTTGAACGCTACTTTGGCATTGCCGGCTCACTGGACATGCCCCCGTACTGCTTCCTGGAGCAGGACCGGGCCACCGGCCTGCCACTTGAGGAAAAACTGGACCTCGTGACCTCGCAGCGTCCGGGCCTGCAAAGCCCCGGCTGGCAGGACGACGCCGTGGACACCACTGTGGTGGCCCGGGCGTCGGACTGGATTCGTCAGCAGCGCCAGGGCACCAAACCCTTCCTTGCCTATGTGGCCACGGCGGCCCCGCACCGTCCGTGCGTGCCACCGGAATTCATTCAGGGCAGCTCCCAGGCCGGGCCACGCGGCGACGGCGTGGTGCTGGTCGACTGGATGGTGGGCCAACTGCTTGAGGCACTTGGCGACGACCTGGCCAACACCATCTTTGTGTTCACCTCCGACAACGGGGCCCCCACCATGTTCCCCGAAGACGGCGACGTGCTCGTGCACCGGCCCAACGGCCCGTGGCGCGGGCAAAAGGCAGATGCCTGGGAAGCCGGCCACCGGGTCCCATTGATAGTGGCAGGCCCCGGCATCACAGAAGGGGCGGTGAGCGCCCAACTGGTCAGCCTTATGGACCTGAGGGCAACACTGGCCCAGCTGACACATGCAAAAGGTGTGCTGGCTGCCGCGGACGCTGAGCGGCGAGGGGACGGTGTCTCCTTCGCCCCGGCGCTGCTGGCGCCGGCAACGGAACCCGGTAGTGCGGAACCCGGGGGTGCAGACAGCGGCCCCGGTGGCGGGCCCGGCGTCGACCGTGAATCTGGGCGGGTGCTGGGCCACCAGGCCTACGACGGGACTTTGGTCCTGCGCAGCGGTTTGGGCAAGGCAATCTTTGGCACGGGATCGGGAGGTTTCTCCGAACCCGTGGGGGCTCCCGATGACACCGGGCACGGACCGGGCCAGTTCTATGACCTTGCCCGCGATCCTGCGGAGACCACCAACCTGTGGCCCGCCAATGCCGGCACGGCCGCGGCCATGATTGACACTTTTGAGCGCTCCACAGGATTCAAGCGAGGAACACGATGACCACCCAGACCCACAGCACCCCACTTCCTGACCAGTCGGAGGTGTGGTGCCCGCCGCTTGGACCGGTGCAGGAGGGCGGCCTGGCCCGGCCGCGCATCGGAATTGCCGGCATTGCCATTGAGTCCAGCACGTTCTCGCCCCACATCAGCGGCGTCGAGGCATTCACCGTGCGGCGTGGGGCGGAACTCACCGCCTATTACCCGTTCCTCGAGGAAGGGCAGGAGCTGCGCGACGCCGCCGAATGGGTTCCCCTCATGCACGCCCGGTCCCTGCCAGGCGGTGCCGCGGACCCGGAGCTGTACGAGGCTTTCCGGGGTGAAATTGTGGAACGCATCAAGGGCGCCGGCCACCTGGATGCCCTGTTCTTCGACATCCACGGAGCCATGAGCGTGCTGGGCCGCCAGGACGCCGAAGGCGACTTGGCCCAGCATGTGCGCCAAGCCCTCGGTGACGGCGTGCTGGTTTCAACCTCCATGGACCTGCACGGCAACGTCTCCTGGGAGCTGCTGGAAAGCGTCGACCTGATCACGTGCTACCGGATGGCCCCGCACGAGGACGAGGTGAACACGAAGGAGCGGGCCGTCCACAACCTGCTCACCCGGCTGCGTTCCGCCGACGGCGCTGATGTGCACAAGCGTTGCCCGCTCAAGGCCTGGGTGCCGGTGCCCGTGCTGTTGCCCGGCGAGAAGACCAGCACCAGGATTGAACCGGCCAAGTGCATCTACGACCAGGTGCCCGGCGTCGCCGCTCTGGACGGTGTGGTGGATGCTGCTATTTGGGTGGGCTATGCGTGGGCCGATGAACCCCGCTGCCAGGCGTACGTGGTGGTGACAGGCGACGACGAAACGGTCATCACGCGCGAGGCGGAGCGGCTGGCACGCCTGTACTGGGACGCGCGGGAGGACTTTGCCTTCGTAGCGGAGACGGCAACCCTGGCGGACGGCATCGAGGCGGCCATTGCCCCGGAAGCCCCGCGCCCCTATTTCCTCTCCGATACCGGGGACAACCCCACGGCCGGTGGCGCAGGTGACGTCACGTGGACCCTGGCCCAGTTACTGGCCAGCGAACCGCTGGCTGCTGCCCCGGTGCGGCTGGTTCACGCCTCGATCTTCGACGCCGGCGCAGTGGCCCAGGCCGTTGCGGCCGGGGTGGGCACCGCGGTGGACGTGGAGGCCGGGGCCCGCGTGGACCACAACGCCCACGGCCCCGTCCGGCTGCGCGGAACCGTGTATTCAATCACCGAGGGGGATCCGGTGGCCGGCACGCAGGCCGTCATCCAGGTGGGCAATGTCTTCGCCATTGTCACGGAGCGCCGCAAGCCGTTCCACCACGTTTCAGACTTCACCCAGTTGGGCCTGGACCCGGCGGAGTTTGGGATCATCGTGGTCAAGATCGGCTACCTCGAGCCCGAACTTTTCGAAGCCGCGGCCGGCTGGAAACTGGCACTGACCCCGGGCGGCGTCGACCAGGACCTGCTGCGCCTGGGACACTCGCACCTGGCCGACGGCGTTTTCCCCTTTGCGAATCCGGAAGAGGCTCCTGCCTTGCGCGCAACCATTCACCGCCGGCAACCGGCAGGAAGCTGAACAATGACTGATTTGGAAATAGCTGTGCAGGACGCAACCGGAGCTGGAGCTGCCCTTTCCGGCGGCGCCACCCGCGTGGAGCTGTGCACGGCACTGAGGATGGGCGGGCTGACTCCATCGCAGGGAAGCGTTGAGGCCGTCCTGGATCGGGTGCAAGGGCATCCGAACTTTGTCCACGCCCTGGTGCGTTCCCGTGGGGGAGGGTATGTCTACTCTGACGAGGAGATCTCCACCATGGCCCGGGAAATTCGGCACCTGAAGAACGCCGGAGTCCACGGCGTTGTTGTGGGCGCGCTGACGGCCGAAGGCGCCATCGACCTCGCCGCCCTGGAACAGTGGGTTGCGGCCGCAGACGGCCTGCCTGTGACGTTCCACCGCGCCATCGACGCCACCGCGGATCCGCTGGTGCAACTGGCGCGGTTGGCCGGGACTGGGGTGGGGCGAGTTCTCACCTCCGGCGGTGCCGTGAACAGCATTGACGGAAGCAGCGTCCTTGGGGCGATGGTGAAGCAGGGCCCGGCGGGCATCGAGATCATGGCAGGCGGTGGGGTGCGCATCCCCGACATCCCGGCACTGGTGGGCCTGGGGGTGGATGCCGTCCACCTGTCTGCGCGGGTCCCGCACCTTGACCCGTACCCCGCCGGGCCGGGCGGCGGCGCGCAGGAGCTGGATTGGACCAGTTCCGAACTCGTGGCCCAGGCCAGGGCCGCAGTGTCCCAACTGGCCCACAGCTAGGGCGGCCACGGCCGCTATCCTCCGCCAAAACGGCTCTGCTCCCGCCGGAACTGCGACGGCGGCATGCCGGTCCGCTGCGAGAAGAGCCGGCTGAAGTAGGCGGGGTCCTCGTACCCCACCAGGCGGGCGATCCGCTCGACGGCATGGCTGGACTCGGCCAGCAGGGACTGGGACCGTGAAATGCGCATCTGCAGGACGAATTCCTTGGGCCCGATCCCGGCTGCCCGCTGGACATGCCTGCGCAGTTGGGACTCCGAGAGCCCCAGTTGGGCGGCCTGCTGGGGCAGGGCAAGAGGCTGGTAGGCGATTTCTCCAAGTTTCTGCAGCGTGTCCTCGGACTTGCTGCCGTTCCTGATGCCGCTGCTGTGCCTCCCGGCAATGGCCAGGAGTTGTTGGGTGTGGATGGAAGCCTGCAGGTCTGCCAGCGGACCCTCTGCCCGCAGGCATTTGCGGAGCACCACGAACGAGTCCAGCAGCTGCGGATCCGGGCCTGACATGTGGACCAAGGGCTGCCCGCGGCTGAAGCAGCCGAGTTCCTCATAGGCACGTACGCCGGCACCTGAGAACAGAACCCAATGTTCGGTCCACCCGCGGGCATCGGGACCGTAGCCGTGTTCCATCCCAGGGTGGATCCAGATCAGGGCAGGGGACTGGACGGGGTGCATGCTTCCGGCATGCTCCATCCATCGACGTCCTTCGCTGATGTAGACCATGGCGTGGGAGGAAAGCCGCCGGTTCTTGAAGGATGGAAGGTGCCCGCCCTGTTCGCCGGCGCCCAGGCAGCCCAAGCCAAGGTCGCGAAGCGCCGGGGCAATGGGCCGGTATGTTGACCAGTTTTCCATGAACCCAATCTACAGTGTAAGAAAAGTCCAAGAACGGCTGAAATTAGTCCATTGGCTTGACGGCCGGCATTGGGAAAACTGGTGGAATGCTTACATCAAACGGCTATGTTCTCGATGAGTCCGAGCGCCGCCTCGGCCGCCTCGAACCGGTACCCACTGAGGAACGCCATGACAAGGATGCGCTCTGGGGCCGGCTTCGCCGCGACGGCTACCTGTACCTGAAGGGCCAGCTGTCAGCGGACCTGGTCAACAGCTTTCGCAGTTACTATTTTGCGGCGCTCGCCAACGCCAACGTGACCAGGCCCGGCACGGATCCGTCCCTCGGCATCTCCGCGGACGGGCCCATCGACCGCGCCGAAATGCGCCGCGCACTTTTTGACACGGTTGTGCCCGGAGCCGAATATGCGGACCTCTGCAGCACGCCGGCCATTGCCGACTGGTTCAGCTGGTTCTTCGAGGATGACATCCACCTGCACAAGCGCAAGATCATCCGCCACACCAGGGCAGGCGAAACGGGCATTGGCACCTCCACCCAGGCCCACTACGACCTGGTTTATTTGCGCGGCGGCAGCGACCGGGTCCTGTCCATGTGGATCCCGCTGGGGGACTGCCCCGTAGAGCGCGGGGGACTGGCGTATCTGGAGGGAAGTCACCTCTGGGTCCTGGCCCAGGAGCGGGAGGGGCGCCTGCAGCAGCCCGCCGCCTCCATTACGGCGGACCTGCCCGGCCTGGCGGAGGAGCATGACACCCGCTGGCTCGTCACCGACTACGAGGCGGGCGACGTCGTGGTCCACTCCGCGCACATCGTCCACGCCGGCACCGACAACGAGGATCCCGACGGCATCATGCGCCTGTCCACCGACATCCGCTACCAACGCAACAGCGAGCCCATCGACTGGCGCTGGCAGGACCACTGGCACTACGCCGACGGCTTGTAAACAATTCATCAAGCAAGAGCAGGAACCAACAATGTCTGGAGCAGCAATTTGACGCAGGCCAAGCAGGACGCACCCCGGGGCGGGACTGAATTCGAGGCGGGACACCACCTCACCGTCGGGGACAAGAGCTACCGCTGGGACAACATTTGGGCTGGCTATGAGGGGACCGGCTGGTCGCATTCCGGCATTGCCGCCCTGCAGGACGGTTCGGTGGTTTTCGCCCATCCGGAGGGCCACAGGCTGGTGCGGGTGCTTCCCGGCGGCGAAGCCCAGGAAATCCACACCGAGCTGACGGAAATGCACGCCATTGTCGCGGCGCCGCTGGCGGGCCGGGAAGCCCTGTGGGTGGCCGACAACGGATCACGCTACTGCCACGGCACGCCCGATTACCACGAGGAACTGAATGTGGGCCGCGTGGCGGCACTGGACATGGACGGCGCGATCCGCCAGGAAATCCACTGCCCGGACCTGCCGGCCTACGCAGAAAACGGCTGGCGGCCCACAACCGTTGCAGTGGACGGACAGACAGGCGACATCTGGGTGGGCGACGGCTACGGTGCCAGCCTGGTCCACTGCTTCGACGCTGCCGGGCAGTTGCGGTTCACCCTGGACGGCACCGAGGCGGGCAAGCACTTTGCCAGCCCGCACGGCATCCACATCCGTTTGGGCGGGGGAGAGCGGGAGGTTTATGTTGCCGATCGAGGCAACCGGAGGATCGTGGTCTACGGGCTCGACGGCGCCTTCCGCCGGGTGGTCGGCGTCGGCCATCTCAGCAGCCCCTCGAGCCTGGCCGAACTGGACGGAATCCTGCTCGTGACCGAGCTTTCCGGCGCACTGGCCATGTTCGACGGCGACGACTTCCGCGGCCATGCGGGGCAAAGCGGCCGCAACACTGCCGATGAAGGGTGGCCCAACCAACGCAGCCACGACGGCAACGTCACCAGGGCTTCGACCCCGCCCGGAGTGTTCAACAGCCCCCACGGCATTGCCGTGCAAGGTGGCCACATCCTGCTGACCGAATGGATGGTCGGCGGCAGGTTCACCCGCCTGTCACCGGATGCCTGTGTCACAGCGCCACTTTGTTCCGGCCATGTGGTTGATTTGAAGCATGAGCATTCCGGAAATTCTTGACGCACACCACATCAACGAAGCTGCAAGCTTGGTCAGGGATTACTACACACAGATCCACCGGCACGGCGCCCCCATGACAGGTGCACGCTTCGATTCATGGGCCGGCGGCGGGGACAACGGCCAGGCCGTCAACACCATCACAGCGGACGACCTGATTGCCGTGACATTTCTGTCGGTGGAGATTCCCGCCGCGGCCGCCATAGGAATTCTGGAGACATACAAGGAACGGATCTCGGAACTGCTGGAACAACTGCCGGCAGACGTGGATCTTGGCACGCTCCCGCAGGAGAAGTTCGATGAACTGCTGGGTGATTGCGGCCCCGCGCAGGAGCTGTGGCAGCTCCTGCGCGGGGACACCAGCGACCGCTGGGGCATCGGCCCCACAACAGCCAGCAAGATCATGGCGCGGAAGCGCCCGCGGCTGATCCCCATCTACGATTCGGTGGGCGGTTCACTCATGGGCCTGGAGAACTCCCTGCGCCAGTGGACCGTCTGGCATCAGGCCCTCAGCGGGGACACGATGCTCCAAGACCGGCTGGCAACCATCCAGGAACTCTCCGGCGTCGCCGCAGACGCCTCCGCGCTGCGCATCATGGACGTGGTCCTGTGGAAGCACGGCAAGAACCTCGCCTACGAAATGAAGCAGTTGGCCAACGCGGAAGCCAGCCTGGTGCCGTAGCCAACAGTTGGACGGATCCGCCTGCCGAAACGTCCCTGGGTTAAGGTGGAGAAGCCCCGTGGCCGGGAGATTGCACCCGGCCAAGGGGCACGGACAGGCGCACCCGCTGCATGGAAAGGCCCGTTCGGTTGACCAACTTGGAACGGAGCCAGCCATGGCAGTGACAACAAAGCAGGCGGCCCCAACACCTGAACAGCTCCAGTCCGTGTGGGGTGCGTTGAAGTCCCCGCGCAGGCTCAAGACCGAGGTTCTCGGCGGGCTTGTTGTGGGTCTGGCCCTCATCCCGGAAGCCATCGCCTTCTCCGTGATCGCCGGAGTTGACCCCCGGATCGGGCTCTTCGCCGCGTTCACCATGGCAGTCACCATTGCCTTCACTGGCGGCCGCCCCGCCATGATCTCTGCGGCAACAGGGGCCGTGGCGCTGGTCATCGCACCCTTGGTGAGGTCGCACGGCGTCGACTATCTCATTGCCTGCGTGATCCTGGCCGGAGTCCTGCAGATCATCCTGGCCCTGGCCGGCGTTGCAAAGCTCATGCGGTTCATCCCCCGATCGGTCATGGTGGGCTTCGTCAACGCCCTGGCCATCCTGGTGTTCATCGCGCAGCTGCCCGAGCTCATTGGCGTGCCGTGGCTGGTCTACCCGCTCGTCGCCGCGGCCCTGCTGATCATGTTTGTCCTGCCCCGCTTCACCCAGGTGGTCCCTGCGCCCCTCGTGGCGATCGTGGTCCTGACGCTCGTTGCGGTCCTCGCGAACATTGCTGTCCCCACGGTGGGCGACAAGGGCGCCCTGCCGGATTCGCTGCCGACGGCGATGGTCCCCAACGTGCCGCTGACCTTCGAAACGCTCCAGGTCATCTTCCCGTTTGCGCTGGCCATGGCGTTCGTGGGCCTGCTCGAATCGCTCATGACCGCCAAGCTGGTGGATGACATCACCGACACCCGCTCCAGCAAGACCCGCGAGGCCTGGGGCCAGGGCGTGGCGAACATCGTGACCGGTTTCTTCGGCGGCATGGGCGGCTGCGCCATGATCGGCCAGACCATGATCAACGTCAAGGCCTCAGGCGCCCGCACCCGGATCTCAACGTTTTGCGCCGGCGTCTTCCTGCTTCTGCTCGTGGTGGTGCTCGGCGACGTGGTCTCCCTGATCCCCATGGCGGCCCTGGTCGCGGTCATGATCTTCGTCTGCTGGGCCACGTTCGACTGGCACAGCATCCGCCCGCGCACCCTGAAGGCCCTGCCCAAGAGCGAATCATTCGTCATGGTCGCCACCGTCGTCGCCACGGTCGCCACCAACAACCTGGCCATCGGCGTGGGTACTGGAACCGTGCTGGCCATGGTCATGTTCGCCCGCCGCGTGGCCCACTTCGTCACGGTGGAGCGCATCGAGGGCGACGGCGTAGCCACCTACGTGGTGAACGGCGAACTGTTCTTCGCTTCTTCCAACGACCTCTACACGCAGTTCGCCTACGCGCTGGACCCCGAACGGGTCGTCATCGACATGCGCAGCTCCCACCTCTGGGACGCCTCCACCAGCGCCACCCTCGACGCCATCACCGACAAGTACCGCCGCCACGGCAAGGATGTGGAAATCGTGGGCCTCAACCAGGCCAGCACCGAGATGCGCCGCCGCCTCGCCGGGAAGCTCGGCGGCAACTGACACAGTCACGTGGGGTTGCTAGGAAGCCCCCGGAACGAAGAATGTGGCGGCCGCAATCCGGGCGCCGTCCAGCATGACGACCCATTCGTAGGTGGCGCCGATTGGCAGTGGCAGCCCGCCGGGGAAGTTCAGCACAATGTTGGAACTGCCAGGGAAGCCGATGGGCGGCTGCTGATCGTTGGGGCCGGACACGGGGCGGAAGTCCACGTCCTGGCTGAAGCGCATGGTGTTCTCGCCGTCGGGGCTGGGCACTATTACCGGTTGCCCGTCGGTGTCGACCAGGAGCACTTCCACCGCGCCGGAGGTGTCCTCGAAAACGGGGATGCTCACCGTGACATTCACGAAGACGGCAAACGGGGCCGTCATCCCGGTTTCGGGGTCGCCGCCCAGGAACTGGATGCCGCCGCCCACAATGTTGACCTTGCCGGCCGCATCCACATTGACGAAGTCGCCAATCAACACGATTCCGCTGGCGGTGCCTGAATTCATCGTCATGTGCGGGCCTCCAAGGCTCTGGGCAAGACCCCGGACGGGGACACTCCCAACAATAGGGGCACGGGCTGGCAACCCGCTCCCAAGGTGATGCGGCGTTGGCCGAAAAGGCGCAGGAGGTGATGCGGCGTTGAGGTGGGACGCTAACGGGCCGGGCTTGCCACTTGCGTGGCAGGCCCGGCCCGTCAGTTCAAGCAGGGGATCAGTGTCCCCCCAACCGCTAGCTCGGTGAGAACGGCTTGGTCTTGTGGCCCGGCTTGGTGGGCTTGACCTTGTAATCCTTGCCGTTCATGGCCACGGTGATGTTGCCCTGGTTGGGGGACTTGTCGCCGATGACCTCAACGGACGTGACTTTCCCGTCCTTCCAGGTGCAGTTCAGCTCGTAGCCGCCGCGGGCGCGCAGGCCCTTGAAGGAGCCGTCCTTCCAGCCAGCGGGCAGGGCGGGCAGCAGCTCGATCTTGCCCGTGTGGCTCTGGATGAGCATTTCCGCCACGCCGCCGGTGATGCCCAGGTTGCCGTCAATCTGGAACGGCGTGTGGGTGGTGAACATGTTGGGCATGGTGTTGAAACGCAGCAGTCCGCGGAGCATGTACTGGGCACGCTCGGCATCACCCAAGCGGGCGAACAGGCCAACGCGCCACGGCCAGGTCCACGAGCGGCGGCTGTCGCCGGACACCGAGGCCTCCGTGAACGGCACGCCTTCGCGCTCGCCGCATCGGGCCTTCAAAGACACCAGGGCCGCGGCTGCCAGCTCGGGGTTTTCCTTCAGGTTGATCTGGCGTCCCGGGTACACGGCGAACAGGTGCGAGGTGTGGCGGTGGATGTCGTTGGGATCATCCCGGTCCGTCTGCCATTCCTGCAGCTGGCCCCACTTGCCGATCTTGTTCGGGGCCAGGCGTGACTGCATGTCCTTGACCGTGGCCCGGTAGGAGGGGTCGGACTGGGCGGCGTCCTCCAGGTCAATGTAGTTCTGGAACAGGTCCCAAATGATCTGCTGGTCGTACATGACCCCATCTTCGGTGGGGCCGTGCTCGGGCGACCAACCCTTCGGCGACACCAGCTTGCCGTTGGTGTCTTCGACCAGGCGGTCTTCCCAGAACTGGCAGATCTCCTTGATCATGGGCAGCGCGGTCTCGCGCAGGTACTTCTCGTCCTGTGAGAAGGCCCAGTGCTCGTAGATGTGCTGGGCGTACCAGGCGCTGGAGACAACGTTCCATTCCCAGGAGTTGCCGCCGAAGATGCTCTGGCTGGTGCGGGCCGTCCAGCCGCGGGTCTCGGCGCCGAAGGCGTTGCGCGTGGCAACCCTCGAGGGCACGGCGACCTGCTTCACGTACTCAACCAAGGGCAGGTGGCTTTCGGACATGTTGGTGGTTTCCGCGCCCCAGTAGTTCATCTGGACGTTGATGTTGGTGTGGTAGTCCGAAGCCCACGGGGGAGTGTTGCTTTCGTTCCACACACCCTGCAGGTTGGCTGGCAGCCCGCCCTGGCGGGAGGAGCCCAGGAGCAGGTAGCGGCCGTAGGCAAACAGGGTCTGTTCCAGGCTCGGGTCGTCCTGGCCCGCGCCGTAGGCTGCCAGTCGGAGGTCGGTGGGCACCTTGGCGACCGCATCCGGCGTCGTGCCCCAATCCACGGACACGCGCTGCATCAGTGCGGAAAGCTCGCCCTGGTGTTCGTCGCGCAGTTCCTTGTAGCTGCGGCGGCCGGCCGCGGCAATGGCGGCGGTGATCCGGGGTTCGGGATCGGTGCTGCGCCAGCCGGCCGCGGCGTCCATCTTGTAGTTGGTGCGTGCATCCAGGATGAGCGTCATGAAGGAGGCGCCGGAGACGCGCAGGGTGGCACCTTCGCCAGTGACGCTGCCGTCGGTGTCGACGATGCTCAGGGTTGCGGCGTGCTTGAGCTTGTTGGCCATTTCGCCTGAGAAGCGGACCGACTTGGCGGCGGCGTCGGCAGTGGTGGTGACGCCGTCCTGTCCGGAGGTCATGCCCAAGGTGCCGTTGAGCCCGCCGGGGCGTTCGGTCTCGTAGCGGAGCACGATCACGTCTGCGAGCTTGCTGGCGAAGCCTTCACGCAGCACGCGGTTGCCGGTGGTGCCGAACTGGGTCAGGTGGAGGCCGATCGAGGGGTCCAGTGCGCGCCTGTAGTCGGCCACGGCCGAGGTTGCACGGGAATCGAAGCCGTTGCCCAGCAGGACCACTTCGGCGATGCGCAGGCGTGTGGAGGGTCCGCGCAGGGTGAGGCGGTAGGAGCTGTAGGAGCCGCCGGGGAGCGGGAAGCTGGCGGTTTCGCCGCGCGTTGCGAAGGGCTTGCCGGGGGAGCGGCTGTCCAGCGCAGTCCAGTTGCGGCGGTCCTTGGAGCCTTCCAGGACCCATGAGGTGGGGTCCTCGCCGGCGTTGTCCGCGGCCGAGGTCAATGCGTAGGAGGTCAGGGCCACGGCCTTGCCCAGATCTGCCTGCCATACGACGCCGTCACCCGCCTTGGGTGCCACCCAGGCGGTTGCAGCGGAGCCGTCCAGGGTGCGCAGGATGTCGCTGCCCGTGCCGTCGCCGTCGGAATGGCCGGTGGGGGAGGAGACGTACAGGGCCGACTGTGCGCCCATGCTGACGCCGCCCAGCGAGATCTCCGAGACCTGGAAGTGGCTGACGCCGGCCTTGGGGGAGAAATCGAACTTGTAGAAGGGGTACGCGGTGGTGTTGGCGGCGGTGAATTCCTTGGCCTGCTTGCGGTTCTCGAACGGGCCCTGTTCGCGGCTGTCCAAAGCGGTCCAGGTGGTCCCGTCCTGTGAACCGGAGAACGTCCATTTCTGGGGGTCTCGGGCGGGGACGTCGTTGGCGCTGGTGAGGGTGTACCGGGAAACCACGACGGCGGTGGACAGCTTCATCTGCCACGTCACCGTGGAGGGCGGGCCGTCGATGCACCACTTGGTGCCCGTGTTGTTGTCCACGGAGGCGTCAACGTCCTCGGCGCCCCAGATCTTGTAGGGGCCCCCGGGGGCGGTGACCACGGGCGGGGCGGCCTGTTCGCCGAGGGTGACCACCACGTTGCCGAAGTTCCGGTAGGAACCGAAGCCGGTGACGCTGGTGTCGTAGGCGCCGTCGGGCTGGCCGGCCAGGGCGTTGTCGTAGTTGTTGACGCCGCCCCAGAGGCTCTCTTCGTTGAACTGGATCCGGTCGCGGGTGGGGTCGCCGTAGAACATGGCGCCGAGGCGGCCGTTGCCCACGGGCAGTGCCCCGGATTCCCAGACCGTGGCAGGCTGCTGGTACCAGAGCGCGTGGGTGGACAAGGCGGGGTGGGGTGCAAGGACGGCCGTGGGCTGCAGCGGTGCAGCGGAGGCGGACCGGGCAATGATCTGTGTGGCGAGGGGCGTGAGGGCCAGCGCTCCTCCAAGCTTGAGGAAGTTGCGGCGGCTGGGTGATGCGAAGGACATGGAAACTCCTGAGCTGCATTGGTCTGGTGTCTGTACTGCATATTGTGCGGATCTAGTGTGACCCGCGCGACACGAAGCCAATTTTGGCATGGCTAACATCGGATGTCTACGCCGTGCTGGGAGATGATCCGAAAGGGCAGGAATGCCGCGACTTACAAAACTTTCGCTTGTCACAACTTGACAAGGTTCGGTGGTCGAGCCCGTCGAGACCCGACACTCCGGTGGTCGAGCCCGTCTAGACCTGACAGTCGGTGGTCGAGCCTGTCGAGACCCGATCGGCAAAAGGAAGAGCCGGACCCGCCACGTTCATGGCGGGTCCGGCCTTCAGCCGCTTCTGCGGCGGCTACATGCTCGCAGCTTTAGCTCGGCGAGAATGGCTTGGTCTTGTGGCCCGGCTTGGTGGGCTTGACCTTGTAATCCTTGCCGTTCATCCGCACAGTGATGTTGCCCTGGTTGAGTGACTTGTCGCCAATGACAACAACCTCGGTCACCAAGTCGCCAATCAACTTGGCCACGACACGGATGAGATCGCGTGGGTTACGGGATCGTCTCCACAGACACGGCTCGGAGCCAGCCATCTGTAGTCTCGCCGTTGATCGTCGCTTCACCGCTCTCCAGCACCATATGGACCTTCGTGCCGTCGCGCCACTCGGAGGTCTCAGACTTGTCAACGAACACTCTAAGATCCTGGGCTCCCCCTTGAGCCTTTAGCAATACTGAGAACTCTCCGGTCACGCCGGTCGTCCAAAGGTCGGACATGAACAGTTCGCCAGTCAGTTGAAACTGGTCCCCGTTCTTGATCCCGCCCAACTTGGCGGAGTTGAGTTTGTCCAGCAGGTCATCGACTGTAATGGTTGTGATTTTGGGGGAGACAATTGTTGACGCGGCTGATGGCGTGGCTGCTTCAGGCAGCACAGCTGATGGCGTAGCTGCTTCAGGTACCACGGCTTGGGTTGCAGATTGCGTCGGTACGGGCTCTGCAGCATTGCCCGAGCTGTCACCGCCCCCGAGTGCAGTGATGATGGTGATCATGATGGCCAAGAGTGCAAGTAGTCCACCGCCGATGCCGACCAGTTTCCACGGGATCTCTGGTTTCCGGCGCCGGAATATCAGCTCCGACCTCACTTTCCCTTGGGTCTGAGATACGAATTCCCAGCCCTCGTTCTCCAGCTTGGTCCTGATCCTTGATTCCAGTCCGCGAACCGTCTTTACAGACCTCGTCGCGTACTTCGCATCTGTAGCTGTCGTCATGCTGTTCCTTAATGGCATCGATATCAAGTACTCGCATAAAGCCTAGAGTGCTGCGGCGATGTACTCAAAGAGTCCGTCTTCGATGGGACTCACGAAATCCAGACTCATTGTGACGACGTCCAGTTCCTTGCCGCCATCACCTAACATCGTGGTTTGCACCGCATCCCTGGAGCCGGCCTGACCTAGATAGTAGAAGTCGGATCCTTCTGCATCGTCTTTCTTGACGAATACGTGTAGTGGAACCTCGCCGTCGACGATGGAACGAACTTCTCCGCTCTTAAGCGTGCGTTTGCTCCTCGTGAACCACTTGAGAGTTGAAGCATCCACAAATTCGTCTTCGTACTTGGTGCTCTCGGTAACGTGATCGGCTTTGTGGTAGGTAACGAAGATCGGGCAGGTCTGGGAGAATGCGTCTACCTTGTAGCCATACATGGTGCTGTATTCGTTGGCTTTCCAGTTCAGGAGTCGGCAAACATCCTTGCGGGAGTACATTTTGCCAATTTGCAGGCGGCCTGATGGATGGTAGCGGTGGCGGGAAAGGTACAAGCCCGTGGACACCAAGTCGTCGATGTGTGTTCTGAGCTTCTTCGATCCTCGAAGCAATGAGCGGGCGCTATCAGACAAGCTGAAGACGCCGTTTTCGGTCACAACGACGGGTCCCGCACCGTACTTGCTTCGTTCAGCTGCCGTGAAGAATTCGAGGGACATGATGCGCTGGACCGAATCAATGGTCGCGTCATCGTGGGTGCAACCCTTCGAGTGCAGAAGATCTCGATAGTCGTCGCGACTGATGTGTGCGGTTCGGATCAGGTGTTCAAGCAGCAATAGCTCGTGTGCGCGCTTGCCGTTCAGAAGCTCTGAAGACAGGAAGTTTAGGAGCGCCGCTTCAGGTTCTGTGGGAAGTGTGGCTTCCTCTTTGAACTTGTTCTGGAGGATCCAGTAGTTCTTACTTTTAGTGGCAACCACTACGGGATCGGCGCTGTCGAACCGGGCAAAGTCGTGCAGCATGGGTGGGCGTCCCAGCCGATGCTTGAGGGCAACGAAGGCAGACTTGAGATTGGCCATGCTGTCCAATGATGTGATGGCCAGCGACTGAAGTACCCGATCCCGCGAAACTTTGTCGAAGTTAACGCTGGAAAGCCCGGAAATCGTGCCGGCTTGGTCAGCGTTTATCAACTTCTTGCGGATTACATCCTTGTTGAGCGAGCTGTCGCCAACCAAGGCAATAGGAATGAGAAAGTTGTTTGCGTAGTTTCCTATGAAGTCGATAACGCGAAGATGGTCTTTGCCAGGTGCTTTGCGGAGACCACGTCCCAATTGCTGTGTGAAGATGATGCTTGATTGTGTTTGCCGCAGCATGACCACTTGGTTGACCGATGGAATGTCGATGCCTTCATTGAAGATGTCGACTGTCAGGATGTAGTCGAGACCGCCTGCTTCCAGGCGTTCGACCGTTTCGTTTCGGAATTCGACCGAGTCTTTGCCCGTCAGGACTTGTGTGCGCAATTTGGCGCCATTGACGAAGTATTCGTTCAGTAGACGGGACAGTTCGTGCGCTTCATCGCGGCGACTGCAGAACATTAATCCACGGGTTGGACCGACATGACCATAGGTCTTGATGGCTTGGATCAAATATGCAACTCTTTCAGGTGCCACAAGCCGCGAAAGGTTGGAAGTCTCATCGACAGTTGTGCCGTCCGCTTCCACATAGTCGGTTACGCCGTAATAGTGGAACGGTACGAGCATCTCTGCTTCGAGCGCCGCCTGCAACCGAATTTCGTAGGGGACGTTGTAGTCGAATAGGTCGAACACATTGAACTCATCAGTTCGTTCTGGCGTGGCAGTCAGACCCAACAAGAAATTTGGGCGAAACCAGTCAATCATTCGACGATAGCTGTCGGCGCCGGCCCGGTGGACCTCGTCAATCAAGATGTAGTCGAAATGATCCTTGTTGATGCTTTCCAGGGTCTCCGGCTTGGACAGAGACTGGATCGTTGCGAAGACGTATTGCCGGTCTATTTCGCGTCTGGCCCCAACGAACTTTCCAAACTGGGTTTCGTCGACGCCAAGGACTCGCTGAAATTCTTCCATGGCCCGGTCCAGGATCTGCTCACGGTGGACGACAAAGAGCATTCGCTGCGGATTGACTGCGCGAACATCGAGGGCAGCGAGGATGGTTTTACCGGTGCCTGTTGCAGAGATGACCACGGCACGGCGTTCCCCAGTCTCACGAACCTCGCTGATTGCCTCCAGGGCCTCCATTTGCATGGTGTTGGGAAAAATCTTTTGTAGGCCGAGTTTTACATCGGGTTCCAGCGCAGTTGGGTGGTCCTCTGCAAGGGTCTGCGAGTTTTGAACATACGATTCTTCGTATGTATCAATCCATGATTCCGTGAGTGTTTGTGAGGTGTCGATTTGGCGCCTAATGGCACCGTGGAGTTGCTCAACGATGTCGCCGCCGGGGAGTGCCGAGAACCGGAGATTCCATTCCAGGTTCTTGAGTAGGGCTTTGGAAGTGAGGTTCGAACTCCCGACGATTGCCGTGGTCGCGTCTGTTTGACTAAAGACGTATCCCTTGGCGTGAAATCCGCCAGGCGATCCAGGGTGGATGTACACGTCAACGTTGTTGAGTGTGAGCAGTTCCCGGAACATTTCTGGGGAATTGAAGTCCAGGTACGTCGAGGTGACTATGACACCGGAGCCCTGGAAGTCCAGCAATGCCTGCTTCAACAGTGCGATGGCTCCAGTTGTCACAAATGCCACTGAGACGACGAAGTGTTCGGAGCGCTGCAGTTCCTGACGGATGGCACGCAGCATGGTGTTCTCATCTTCGTTTGAGATGAGGACTGGGTGGAACAACTGTTTGGATTCGGTAGCCGAGTCAATGAAGCCAAAAGCGGTGTCAGCCCGCACGCCACCGGCCAAACTGAAACTCATTGGCCGTGTTCCCTTACAAGCCGGTCGACGGCGGGAATATCAGCGGGTGCCCATTCCAGCGTGGGAAGGTCGGGTACAGGAACCCATCGGATGTCTTCGTGCTCTGTCAGCTGCGGGACGCCCTCAATCAGGTGACAAAAATAGGTGGTCAGGATGACAATGCCGAAGTCGTACTCGTATTCAGTAGTCTCGAGATGATCACCGATCTCTGCGGTGCACAGGAGCTCCTCTTTGAGCTCCCTGCGGAGGGCGTCTTGTGGGGATTCCCCAACTTCGATCTTGCCGCCGGGAAACTCCCACATGCCAGGGAGAGACATGGACTTTCCACGTTTTGCAGCAAGAATAGTTTCGCCGTCCACTAAAACAGCCCCTACAACATTGATGCGCTTCTTGGGTTTGGGGTTCGAATCGTGACTTGTCATAATCGACCAGGCTAGCAGTTGATACCTCTTGAAGGCCCAATCCGTGCGGTCATCGGGGGCTCGGTCAATTGGCGTATACAACCTGCGCGGTTCGTCACGTACTGCGCAGTAACAATCCCGCATGCCACAGTGGATCCGTACCCGCTGCTACAGGAGGACCACTGTGACCATTCGAGACAACACCAACCGTCGGCTCAAGGAAGTTCTGGACATCATGGCCGCGGGGTCGTGGCTGGATGAGAAGCCAAACGGGGGCGAAGTCCTGGCGGAAGCTGCCAAGCGTGTCCCGTTCACCAAGGAAGAGTCCGAGCTCCTCTCCGGAGGCATTCCCCGCGGGCACAAGAACCTCACCAAGGCCACTGCAGACCTGGTCAAGGCCGGCTGGATCACCAAGGGCCGGGCCGGCTGGGAAATCACCGACAATGGACTCCGCGCCACCGTCGCCTTCAACACCGTGGACACCCTTGCCGATGCCCTCAGCAACGGAACCTTGATTCCGGCAGAGACGCCGCTGCCCGAAAAGCCTGCCGACAATCCGGCCAAGAAGCCTGCGGCCAAGAAGGCCCCCGCCAAGAAGCCCGCTGCGAAGAAGACTGCCGCCAAGGCGAGCACCGCCAAGGCCGCGGCCAAGGCTGGGGCGGAAGCTCCCGCCGTCGTGCTGGGGGAGCAGCCGGCAACCGTTGCCCTCGCCGGTGACTTCGGCACGCTTCTGGGCGCCCTCGAAGACTGGGACCACAGCCACGGCAATGTCCAGATGCAGCTCGATTCCACGCTCGGCACCTGGAAGCTCACGGCCGACCTCCCCGCCGGGCAGTACAGCTACAAGGCCGTGGTGAACGGGTCGTGGGATGAAAACTACGGCGCGTTTGGCATTGCCGACGGCGCCAACCACGAGTTCTCGCACGACGGCGGACCCGTCACCTTCCACTACAACCACGCCACCAAGGACGTGCTGCGCGCCGACATCTAAGCGCGCAGGGGCGGTTGGTTTAGTCGCTTGCCAGCCGCCCCGTTAACCTTGGAGCATGACACTGGACGCGGGCGATGCCCCCCTGAGCGCTGCCCCGGCCGCAGCCTGGCAGCCGGATGGCGGCAACCTGGTGGCAGAGGGGGACAACCTCAGCTTCCTGCGCACGCTCCCGGATGAAAGCTTCCGGCTGATCTACATTGACCCGCCTTTCAACACTGGCAAGGTCCAAGCCCGCCAGAACATGACGAACGTGCGCAGCGAGACCGGTTCCCGCGTGGGGTTCCAGGGCCGCAGCTACGAGACCATCAAGGGCCTCACGCTCAGCTACAACGACTCGTTCGGTGACTACTGGGAGTTTCTGGAACCTCGCCTCGAGGAAGCATGGCGCCTGCTCGCCGACGACGGCACCCTCTACGTGCACCTTGACTACCGCGAGGTCCACTACGCCAAGGTGTTGCTCGATGCGTTGTTCGGCCGCGAATGCTTCCTGAACGAGATCATCTGGGCCTACGACTACGGCGCCCGGGCCAAAAAGAAGTGGCCGGCCAAGCACGACAACATCCTTGTCTACGTCAAGAACCCCAAGACGTACTACTTCAACAGCGAGGAAGTGGACCGCGAGCCGTACATGGCACCCGGCCTGGTCACACCCGAGAAGGTGGCGCTCGGCAAGCTGCCCACCGACACCTGGTGGCACACGATCGTGTCTCCCATGGGCAAGGAAAAAACCGGCTACCCCACCCAGAAACCACTCGGCATCCTGCGCCGCATCATCCAGGCGAGCACCGAGCCCGGCGACTGGGTCCTGGACTTCTTCGGCGGCAGCGGAACCACGGGCGCCGCCGCGTTGGAGCTGGAGCGCCGATTCGTCATGGTTGACCAGAACCCCGAGGCGATCGAGGTCATGCGCACGCGTCTGGACCAGGACACAGTGACGTTCATAAAGCACGTTTGAGTTAAGTGGTGCCAGGGTCTCGACAGGCTCGACCACCGGTGCCGGGGTCTCGACAGGCTTGACCACCGGTGCCGGGGTCTCGACAGGCTCGACCACCGGTGCCGGGGTCTCGACAGGCTCGACCGCCGGTGCCGGGGTCTCGACAGGCTCGACCATCGGTTCCGGGGTCTCGACAGGCTCGACCATCGGTTCCGGGGTCTCGACAGGCTCGACCATCGGTTCCGGGGTCTCGACAGGCTCGACCATCGGTTCCGGGGTCTCGACAGGCTCGACCACCGGTGCCGGGGTCCCTATGCGAACGGGATGATCCAGCCGAACAGCACGTAGGCGAATGCGGCCAGCGACAGCGCCCCGGTGGTGATGGCCCAGATCCAGAGCGCCCGGCGTCGCGTCTTCACGGCGAAACCGAGCAGCGGCGGGAATGTGGCCATGGCCGCAACCATCAGGAATCCGGCTGAGCCGACGGCAATTGATTGGGCCGCCTCTGCGCCGCCGGAGGAGTCGCTCACAATGATCAACAGAAGCATGGCCAGCAGGAATGCCGGATATGCCAGGAGTGCCCAGCCGGCAAGGGTGATGCCGACCGCCCACCACTTGGAGCGTTGCGGTTTCGGGGCAGCGCCGGGCAGACTGGTGCGCGCGACGGCCAGGCGCTGGGACGGGATCTCGCGGTGGGGTCGGGGCATGGAAATATCCTGCCACGCAAGCCTGAAAAACTTCTAAGCGCGCGACATTCTGAAGGGCGGAGGATGCCCCCAGGCAGGGCCTTGGCTAGGCCACGGCCCCCGCGATGGTTCCGTAGACCACGAAAGCCGCGATGACGGCGGGAATGGCTGCACACGTGGCGATTGTCCACATCTTGGTGCTTCGAGCCGTGGATGCGATCGCCAGCAGTGCCGGTGCGCTCAGCAGACCCAGGATGCCGACAACGCACATGAACGCGCCAAAACCGTTGCCGCCGGAATCGTAAGGGCCGGGGCCTCCGAACCAGCTGAGGAGGCCAAGCAGGGCCATGCCCAGAATCGGAATCGCACCCACCGCGTAGCCACCGACCGCTATGAACAGGCCCAAATAGGGATTTCCGGGCTTGTCCTGGGTGGCTGGGGAAGCGTTTGAACCGGCTTGCTGGTCCAGGGGTTCCTGCATGGATTGGGACATGGAGTTGTCGACCCGTCTTCGAAGCTAGTTATTCCAACGAATGGATAATAGCCTATCTGGCGGCCCGGGGATGGTCTCGACAGGCTCGACCACCGGGGACGGCTCGACCACCGGGTCTCGACAGGCTCGACCACCGGGTCTCGACAGGCTCGACCAGCGGGCCAGCTTGGGAATTAGCCCAGGTTGCTCAGAAAACGGAAAACGAAGTACCCAACCACGCACGCGGCCGGAATGCCGGTGATGATCGTCGCCCGCCACATGGCCCGCTCCTTGAACCGCACTGCCTGGCCCAGCAGGTGCGGGGCGGCAATCATGCAGAACAGCAGCAGCGCGCCACCGACCATGATCGCGATGTTGCGGATGTCGGCGATGCTGCGGCTGGGATCCAGGACAGCGGTCAGGATCATGAGCGTCAGCAGGATGAACGGGACAAACGCAATGGCCCAGCCGGCCAATGCGGCAAGGGAGCCCGCGAGCTGCGAGCCCTGCGCCTGCAGTTTTTCGCCGTGCGGGGTGGACGGGCTGGGAGTGTCGGTCATGCTCTATTTCTACCAGCAATGTCCGGGAATGATCAGTTCGTTGCACGGCGGTCCGCGTCGGGAAGTCCCGCTGCGCTGCCAAGCCGCGTGCCGCCGTCGTGCTCAATGTCCAGGAAAACTGTGGACCGCATCCCCGACTGGGTGTAGCTTGCGTCACCGCCTATAGTGGCCTGGGCGACATTGGTGGGATGTCCCATGACTAATCTTGAAAGAGGAGCACAGTGCACGATCGAATTCGCCATGCGGGGTTGTTGGAGAAGCGCATGTCAGCTGAGGCGGCCGCTGCGCTGATCAAGCCCGGGATGACCGTGGCCATGAGCGGCTTCACCGGTGCAGGCTACCCGAAGGCGGTGCCGCAGGCGTTGGCCGCGCAGATGGAAAAGTCGCACGCACAGGGTGATTCGTTCAAGATCAAGGTCCTCACCGGCGCGTCCACCGCACCCGAGCTCGACGGCGTGCTCGCCAAGGTGGGCGGCATGGAGCTGCGCCTGCCGTACATGTCCGATCCCGCGCTGCGCAAGCGGATCAACGACGGCGAGCTCGACTACATGGACATCCACCTGAGCCATGTTGCCCAGCACACCTGGTTTGGCTTCTACGGCGGCATCAACATTGCCATCATCGAGGTTGTGGGCATCCGCGAGGACGGCACCCTGATTCCATCGTCGTCCGTGGGAAACAACAAGACCTGGCTGGACATGGCCGACGCCGTGATCCTCGAGGTCAACACGCAGCAGTCCGAGCTCATGGAAGGCATGCACGACGTCTACTACGGCACGGCCCTGCCGCCGCACCGCCAGCCCATCATGCTGACCTCGCCCGAGGACAGGATCGGCCAGCCCTACCTGAACGTGGACGTGGACAAGGTCATCGCGGTCGTCGAGACTGACGCCCCGGACAGGCTCTCCGCCTTCGCCGCCCCGGACGAGGCCTCCAACATGATCGCCCAGCACCTGCTGGACTTCCTGGACGGCGAAATCAAGGCCGGCCGCATGACCGACAAGCTGCTGCCGCTGCAGTCGGGCGTGGGTAACATTGCCAACGCCGTGCTGGCAGGGCTGTCGCGCGGCGGCTACCGCGGGCTCAAGGCCTACACCGAGGTCATCCAGGACGGCATGCTGGACTTGATCAAGGACGGCACCATCGAGTTCGCCTCCGCCACCTCCTTCTCCCTGTCCGAGGCCGGCATCGAGGAGTTCAACCGCAACGTGGACTTCTACCGCGACCGCATTGTGCTGCGCACCCAGGAAATCTCCAACCACCCCGAGCTCATCCGCCGCCTGGGCTGCATTGCCCTCAACGGCATGATCGAGGCCGACATTTACGGCAACGTCAACTCCACGCATGTGGTGGGATCGCACGTCATGAACGGCATCGGCGGCTCCGGCGACTTCGCCCGCAACGGCTTCCTCGGCGCCTTCATGTCCCCGTCCACGGCAAAGGGCGGCCGCATCTCCGGCATCGTGCCCATGGCCAGCCACGTGGACCACACCGAGCACGACACCATGCTCCTGATCACCGAGCAGGGCCTGGCCGACATGCGCGGCCTCGCGCCCAAGCAGCGCGCCCGCCTGGTCACCGAGAAGTGCGCGCACCCGGACTACAAGCCCATGCTGGAGGACTACTTCGAGCGGGCCTCCCGCGAGTCCTACGGCAAGCACACCCCGCACCTGATGGGCGAGGCCCTGTCCTGGCACCAGCGCTACATCGAAACCGGGGACATGCGCCTGTAGTTCCAGTGGTTGAGCCTGTCGAAACCGTGATTTCGACAGGCTCAATCACCGGGCCGGTGATCGAGCCTGTCGAGATCCACTGCACCGGAAAGCACGACGGCGCTCGGCCGGCGGTTATGTTTCCATCCCCGGCAAATTGCAAAGTTCATTTGGTAGTATCCGGTGACCCGTGACCGGGCCGCCAAAGAACCGGTGCATGAATCCCTGTCCACGCGACAGCCACAGAATGGAATGCCACGTGAAAGACAACGCCAAGGCCGAATCCGGGCTGAAGACGTCCAAGATCATCGTTTGGTCCCTGCTCGCAGCCGTCATCATCGCCGCCGTGGTTGCCGTGATCATGGCCCAGTCGGGCCCCAAGGCCAGCGACAGTGCCAACGCGGCGCCGGAAGGTACAGCCTCACAGGCCTCTTTGGTGGTGCGCGAGAACAGCCACATCCTGTCCCAGGCCAAGGACGAAAAGGCCGTCCTGGTCGAATTCCTGGACTTTGAATGCGAGTCCTGCGGTGCGGCCTACCCCTTTGTGGAGGAACTGCGCAGCAAGTACGGGGAGAATGTCACGTTCGTCCAGCGCTACTTCCCGCTGCCCGGCCACTTGAACTCGATGAACTCCGCCGTGGCCGTGGAAGCCGCGGCCCAGCAGGGCTCACATGAGGCCATGTACAAGAAGATGTTTGAAACCCAGTCCCAGTGGGGTGAATCGGCGGACAACAAGAGCGCCGTGTTCCGCGGCTACGCCGAGGAGCTCGGCCTGGACATGGCCGCCTTTGACAGGGCCGTGGCCGACCCCGCCACCAAGGCCCGCGTGGAGTTCGACAAGGCAGACGGCCAGGCCCTGGGCGTCACCGGAACCCCCACGTTCTTCCTGGACGGGGAGCTCCTGAAGGTCCAGAGCCTGGAACAGTTCGATGCCGCCGTTGCCGCAACCGCGGCGAACTAGGGCCTGACCGTGCCCCGCTTTGCCCAACAACGGGCCTTCGGCCTCGTCCTGCTGGTCACGGGCGCCGTGGGCTGGGTGGCCTCGGCCATCCTGGTCCTCGAGCGGTTCGCCATGTACAAGAATCCGGGCCACGTCACCAGTTGCGACGTCAACCCCTGGGTGTCCTGCGGACGCGTCATGGGCACCTGGCAATCGCAGTTGTTTGGCTTCCCCAACCCGCTGATTGGGATCGTGGCCTTTGCCATTGTGCTGGCCACGGCCATGGCCGTCCTCGCCGGTGCAGACCTTGCCCGGTGGTACTGGCTCGGGCTGCAGGCGGGCGTGGTGCTCGGGGCAGTGTTCGCCGTGTGGCTGTGGAGCCAGGCGCTCTTCGAAATCTACGTCCTGTGCCTGTACTGCATGGTGGTCTGGGCGGCCATGGTTCCGCTGCTGGTGCTGCTCACGGTGCGCAACCTGGTCCACGGCGTCATCCCCGCCCCGAAAGCCGTGACTGCCTTCGCCACCACCTGGGCCGGAACCATCGTGGCGGCAATCTATGTAGTTGTTGCCCTGTCAGTGGTCGTGCGCTTCTTCCCGGCCATCACGGGAGGATAGCCCGGGCACCCGCGGCGGGTGCCCGGCGTCGTGCGCTGGAGTTCAGAGCGGATGGCGCACGGTGCGAGAATTGAACGGACGTGCCGGCAGAGGCATGGGGTGGCCGCATCGAAGGCGGTGCAAAGGGGAGCGCAGTGGATCTTGCAGTTGACGGGCAGACGGCGCCGGGGCGGCTGCACAGCCAGATGAAGGCGTGGCGCGAGGACCTGTTGGCGCTCGACCGGCGCCAGAAGCTCCTGTATTTCCAGCACCCCAAGGTGGGTTCGCTGGAGTTCGTGCTGCCCGCGATGGGCGAGATCGAACGCTGGCTGGAGCGCGGCCGCGTCCACCTCCAGCCCGCAGCACCCGAACCCGGAACCGCGCAGCCGGCCAAGGCCGCCAAGAGCCGCACCGCGACCGTCCTGGACAAGGACGACGCCGCGCTGCAGGCCACCTGCCGACGCCTGCACCAGCGCTCCGAACAGGAGTACGCAGACCGCGGCGTCTGGATCCTCTACGTTGGCCTGGGCATGCTCAATTGGGTTGACCCCGCCGACGGCAAGCCCGCCGGCAGCCCACTGAAGCTGGTGCCCGTGCGGCTGGAACGCACAGGCAGCACCTTCGCGCTGCACCGCACCCGCGACGAGGCCCAGGTGAACTCGGCGCTCGCGCTGAAGATGCAGCGCGACTTCGGCATCGAGCTGCCGGCCTTTGAAGATCCCGACTTCACCGTGCAGGAACTCACCACGCTGCTCCGGGACGCCATTGCCGGCGAGCCGGACTGGTCCATCGACGCCCGCAGCATCCTGATGACATTCACCTTCCACAAGGAGGCCATGTACAAGGACCTGGCGGACAACGAGGCGCAAATCCTGGCCAGCCCGCTGATCCAGGCCATGGCGCTGGGCCCCGACGCCGGGCAGGAAGAAAACCTTGCCTTCGAACTGGCCGACGACGCGTCCCTGGACAATCTGGTGCCGCCCGAAACGCTGCACAGCATCCTGGACGCCGACTCCAGCCAGCGAAAATGCATCATTGCCGCCCGGGAGGGCCGCAGCTTTGTCATGGACGGCCCTCCCGGCACGGGCAAGAGCCAGACCATCGCCAACATCATCGCCGAACTGATGGCGGTGGGGAAGACGGTCCTGTTTGTCAGCGAGAAGGCCGCCGCACTGGATGTGGTCCGGGACCGCCTGGCGGCGCAAAACCTCAGCCCCTTCCTGCTGGAACTCCACAGCCACAAGGCCACCCGCAAGCACGTGGTGCAGGCGCTCAGCAGGGAACTGTCGCAGCGCCCTGTGGGCCGGCACACCCTTGACCCCACCGACCGTTCCCGGCTGGAAAGCGCCCGGGAGGAGTTGAGCGGATACGCCGCCGCCATGAATGAGGTGCGGCAGCCGCTGGGCCGCAGCCTGCACAGTGTCCTGGGCCGGTTGGTGCAGCTCTCCGTGCATGGGCAGATTCCCACGGGGGAGCAGGCCCGCTTCGCCACCCTCGATGCGGAGCTTCTGGGCATGATCCAGCGCAGGGCCGGGGAGCTGTCCCGTGCCTGGCGGCCCGCCGCGGAGGGTGCAGACTTCACCTGGCGCGGCCTGGCCGGGGACCAGCCCGACGCCGGCGGGATCCGCGACGCTGCCGGCGCCGCCCTGGACATGGCGGATTTGTCACAAGAGCTCAACGACCAGGCCCTGAACCTGGACAGCCGGCTGCCATTCCTTGACGTTCCGCTCAGCCGCTCCGGCGTGGAGCAGCGCCTCGCCGTGCTGGACCTGCTGGCCCGCCGCCCGCAGACACCTGACGGGTGGCTGGGCGGCGACTTCGACGCCGTCGAATCCCGCGTGCGCGGGTGGCTGGACAGCGTCGAGCTGAGGAAGCAGCTGGCAACCACCATCGGCACCTCCTTCACGGCATGGACCCCGGCGGACCACGCCATGGCCGCGGAACTCAAGCTCGCCATCCGCAACACCGAAACGGTCCCCGTGCCCGGCGGCATTGGCCAGGCCACGGTGGCGCGGGCAACTGCACTGCAGCAGGAAATCCGCCCCATCACCGCGGAAATCCAGGCATTGGAAGCTGACGCGGCACAGATCGCCTTGCTGTTCCGCACCGAGGCGGCAGCGCTGGGCATGCGCAAGCTCCGGGTGCTGTGCGCGCTCGCAGCCATGAGCCAGGCCGGCAACCGCCCCGAGGCAGACTGGCTGGACACCTCCGTCCACGCCTCGCTCGAGGAGGGCGTGCTGGTGCTCGGCGGTGCCACGGCCAAGGTGCTCCGCTTCGAACAGCAGCTCCGGGCCACCTTCACCCCGGACGTCCTCAACCTCGACCTCGAAGGGCTGGCTGACCGTTTCGCCCACGTCCACGACGGCTTCTTCAGCCGCTGGTCCGCCGCCGCCCGCGCCGACCGCAACACCCTGCGCGCCGCCACCCCGCGCGGCACCGTCAACCGCGAGGTCATCGACGCCCTGCCGGCCGCCATGGCCTGGCGCGATGCCCTGCAGGAGCTGTACGCCGCCGAGCGCACGTACGGGCCGAGGCTCAAGAGCTACTACCAGGGCCTGCACACCGACTTTGGCCGCATCCGCCAGGCCATCGACCTGGCCCGGGAGGCGTCTGTGGTGGCCGGGGACGACGTGGGGCTGGACGGCCTGGCCGCACAGCTCTCCACCAACACCGAGCCCGACCGCCTGCTCATGCCCATCGCCAACGCCATCACGGAGCGCCTTGACCGGATCGAACGGCTCATGGGTGCCAGCCTTGGCCCCGACTTCCGCGGCTGGGCCCCGAATGCAACGCTGGCCGAACTCACGCACCACACGGGGGACTTCGCTACCCGGCTGGCCGCTGCGGACTCCGCCCTGGCCCGCCTCACCGCCATGGGTGCCGCGCCCCTGACACTCACCGAAGCCGTCGGCGCGCTGGACTCGATCGGCCGGCTCGCGGAGCTGGATGCTAGGAACCGCGCCTGTGCTGCCGCCGACTCCGCGCTGCTGGGCCACCGCTTCGCCGGGCTGGCCACCGACTGGGCCGCGCTGGAGCATGACCTGGCCTGGTGCCGGGAGGCACGACGCAACCTGCAGGCACCGCTGGACGCAACCGCCCTGGGCATCCTGGGCGGGTTCACCGGCGTCGGGCCCGGCCTGGCAACGGCCGCCGCCGCATGGGACTCAGGGCTGGAACGGCTCGCGGGACACTTTGAACCGGAACGCCACGCGGGCCTGGCTGCGGAACTGGGCCGGGACCTGCCGGAGACCGTGGAGCTGGCACAGGCCATGCACCAATCCGCGGCAACGGACATCGACGCGTGGTTTGAGTTCAAGCGGCTCCGGGATTGGGCCGTGGCGCACGGCCTCGGTGACGCGGTCGCCGGGCTGGAGGCTGCCGGGGCCACTGCCGAGGATGTGCCCGGGGCGCTCGAGCGGGCGGCCCTGGAGCCATGGGCGGAATCGGTCGTCGCCGCCGATGGCAGGCTGGCCGAGTACCGCTCCGGAAACCGTGACGCATTGGTGGCGGAATTCCGCGCGCTGGATGAAAAGCTCATCCGCTCCGCCTACAGCTCGGTGGTGCAGGCCTGCGCCGCCCGCCGCCCGCGGACCAGCATTGGCGCTGCGGCCGTCATTGTGCGCGAGGCGGAGAAGAAGACCCGGCACAAGCCCATCCGCACCATCCTGGAACAGGCTGGCGACGTGGCCCAGGCGCTCAAGCCCTGCTTCATGATGAGCCCGCTCTCGGTGTCCCAGTACCTGCCCGGGAACATGCGCTTCGACGTCGTAATTTTCGACGAAGCGTCCCAGGTCATGCCGGCCGACGCCGTCAACTGCATCTACCGCGGCAGCCAGCTCATCGTGGCCGGAGACCAAAAACAGCTGCCGCCCACGGCGTTCTTCACCACGGTCGCCGGCGAGGGTGAGGACGAGGAGGCACCCGACACCTTCGACAGCGTCCTTGACCTGTGCAAGGCCTCCGGCGCCATCACTTCGCTGCCCCTGGCCTGGCACTACCGCAGCCTGCACGAGGACCTCATCACCTACTCCAACTACGGCTTCTACGAGGGGCGGCTCAACACCTTCCCGGGCGCGGTGCAGGAATCGCCGGAGCTGGGCGTGCACCACGAATACGTGGACGGGGTGTACCTGCGCGGCGCCGGGGCCAAAAACCCCATCGAGGCCGAACGCGTGGTGGACCGCGTCATCGCGCACCGCACCCAGAACCCCTCGCTGTCTCTGGGTGTTGTCACCTTCTCCACCGCCCAGGCCGACGCCATCTTCGACGCCATTGAGCGCCGCGCCTTGGCGGAACCGGCGCTGGCCGGGCTGCTGGATGACAGGGACCGCCTGCACGGATTCTTCGTCAAGAACCTGGAATCCGTGCAGGGCGATGAGCGCGACATCATCATCTTCAGCGTGGGCTACGGCCCGGACGAAAACGGCACCTTCGCCATGAACTTCGGCCCGCTGACACGCAGGGGCGGGCAGCGCCGGCTCAACGTGGCCATCACCCGTGCCCGCCGCCGCGTGGAGATCGTCAGTTCCTTCCACGCAGCCCAGATCCGCGAGGGCACCTCGGAAGGCAACCGCCACCTGAAGAACTACCTGGACTTTGCCGCCCGCGGCAGCGTGGCGCTTGGGCTGGACGCTGCAGCCGACGGCGCGGGGGAGGACGGCTTCCTGCTGGAGTCCCAGGTCCGCGCGGCCATTGAAGAACTGGGCTATGAAACCGTGCCGCGCGTCGGCTCGGCCGGCTACCGCGTGGATATTGGCGTGAAGCACCCGCACCAGCCCGGCACCTTCCTGCTCGGTGTGGAGTGCGACGGCGGGACGTACAGTTCCGCCAAGTCCACACGGGACCGCGACCGCCTGCGGGCCGCCGTGCTGGGCAACCTGGGCTGGAACATGCTCCGTGTGTGGGGCCTGGCCTGGTACCGCGACCCCGCAGGGCAGCGCGCACTGCTCAAGGACGCACTGGAACAGGCACTGGCCGGGACAACGGCCGCCGTCCGCCCGGATTCCGTGCAGACGCAGGGTGCGCCAGCTCTGGACTTCGAGGACGTGGACCTGTTTGGCGCCCCCGACTGGACGGTGGAATACCGGCAGGCACAATTCACGCGCACCGGCACCCACCAGCCGGGATCGCCCGCCGCCCTGCCGGAACTCATCGATTTTTGCACCAGTGTGATCGGGCTCGAGGCGCCGCTCCACCTGGACACGCTGCAGGCCCGGCTGCGCGACACCTGGGGTGTTGGCAGCATCGGCACCCGGATCCGGGCCAATCTGCTGGAGGCCCTGGGCCGCACGAGCGTCGACGGCGTATTTGCACGCCTCGACAACGATTCCTTCATTCGGCTGGGCCCGCCCGGTGCCGTGGCCGTGCGCCGCACCGGACCGGGCGGGGTGTCGCGCCGGGCCGGCGCCATTCCGCCGGAGGAGTTCGATGCAGCCGTGGAGCTGGTGCTCCGCGATTCCATGGGCGCCTCCGCGGACCAGGTCCTAGCCGCCCTGCGCCGCGTCTTCTCCTGGTCCCGCAGCGGGCCGGAGATCCAGGCCGCCGTGAGCAAGTCCCTGTACCGCTGCGTGGCCAGGGGACTGTGTGCCCAGGATGCGGAGGGCGTCTACCGCCTGCTCAGCCCGTAGCCACAAGAGGCTCCGCCGCGTCGAAGGCGGCCACGTCGGCGGCCAGCTCCGCCGCGATCATGTCCATGTTGATGGCAACCCCTGCCATGGCGCCGGCGTAGGCGGCGGCCAGCACGGTTGCCCGCATGTCTGCCACGTTGCCGGCGGCCCACACGCCGGGAATGGCGGTCAGGCCGTTGCCGTCCACCTGGAGCAGCTCGCCAAACTCGCCGGGTACGGGTGCCAGCCCCAAGGTGGTGAGGAAGGAAGCCCTCGCCACGACCCGCGACTGTGCGGTCAGTGCGTCAACGCGGTGCAGTGAACCGTCGGCGAGCTCAACTCCCGATACGGCGCCGTCCGTGCTGTGGATCCGGGCCACCGCGCCTTCCACCAGCCGGACGCCGCGGGCCGCCAGTTGCCGGCGTTCCGTGGCAGCCGGTTCGGGTGCGCTGTTCAGGAACAGCGTGATGTTGGGCGACCACTGGCGGAACAGCAGGGCCTGGTGGACAGCCATGGAGCTGCTGCCGATGACCCCGATGGCATGGTCGCGGATTTCCCAGCCGTGGCAGTAGGGGCAGTGCACCAGGTCGTGGCCCCAGCGCTCGGCCAGTCCGGGAATGGCGGGCAGTTCATCCACCACGCCGGTCGTGACCAGCAGCCGGGGCGCCTCGATGGAGGTTCCATCGGCCAGGGCAACGTGAAAAACACCGTCCATTTTCTCGGCGGAAACCACCGTCCCGTCAATGACGCGTACGTCGTAGAGTTCCAGGTCCGCCCGTCCCAGCCGGGTCAGCTCGTGGGGAGCAACGCCGTCGCGCGTCAGGAATCCGTGTGCGGCCGGCGAGGGCGCATTGCGGGGCTTGCCGGCGTCGACCACTGTCACGGTGCGGCGTGAGCGTCCCAGCTGGAGGGCCGCGCTGAGTCCGGCCGCGCCGCCGCCAATGATGATTGCGTCTTGCATGGTGTCCACCTTGCTGTTCGTGTTTATGGGGTGCTTCCAGCGTGCGCGCCGGGCCGCGGCACTGGCAATCTTTGTTGCCGGAATGGCAAACTGGGGCCATGGCTGATGAAACTGAACAGGTGCTCTCCGGTGTTGGACCCAGGCTGAGGGCCCTGCGCCTGCAACGCGGGCGCACCTTGGCGGAGCTGGCCGAGGCCACGGGAATTTCGCTCAGCACGCTGTCGCGGCTGGAGTCAGGCCAGCGGCGGCCCAACCTGGAACAGCTGCTGCCGCTGGCCCGCGCGCACGCCGTGCCCTTGGATGAGTTGGTGGGCGCCCCGGCCACGGGCGATCCGCGGATCCACCTGCGCCCCGTCAAGCGCAACGGGCAGACGTATGTGCCGCTGGGCAGTGGTGCGGGCGGGCTGCAGGCCTTTAAGATCATGTTGCCGGGCGGACCTTCGCTGCCGCAGCCCGATCCCCAGGTCCACGAGGGGCACGAGTGGATGTATGTGCTGCGCGGAAGCCTCCGGCTGGTGCTGGGGGAGCGGGACTTTGTGCTCAAGCAGGGCGAGGCGGCGGAGTTCGACACCCGCACGCCGCACTGGTTTGGCCGGGCCACCACGGAAAGCGCCGAGTTCCTGACGCTCTTTGGCCCGCAGGGCGAACGCATGCACGTGCGGGCGGCCCCGGCCAGGTAGTGCGTTTTCCACCTGATACATTGGGGCAAAATGGCGAGGAGGCTGGCATGGTGGCAATGGTTTTGGTGCACGGGCTGTGGTCCGACGGGTCAAGCTGGGCCAAGGTCATCTCGGAGCTGCGCGCCATGGGCCACGAGCCCGTCGCCGCCCAGCTGTCACTGGAAACCATGGACGACGACGTTGCCTCCGTCCGGCGCACCCTCGCCACCGTGGATGGTCCGGTGCTGTTGGCCGGCTGGTCCTACGGAGGGGCGGTGGTGGGCGAGGCTGCCCTGGGCGTTGACTCCGTGAAGGCGCTGGCCTACGTGGCAGCGTTCGCGCCCGCCGAGGGGGAGTCCGTCAGCGGGCTGTCCCGCAAATACCCCGGCAGCCTGGTGGGTGAACACGTGGTGGTGGCTGGAAACTACACCTATATACACAGGGACCATTTCGGTGAAGTGCTCGCCGCCGATGCCGCGCCCGCAGACATTGCCGTTGCCGCGGCCACGCAGCGCCTGGTGCGCATCGGCGTCGACCGCGTCAAGGTGGGCCCGCCCGCCTGGCTGGACTTGCCGGCCCACTATCTTGTGGCAACGCAGGACCGCTGCGTCCCGCCGGTGTTGCAGGGCGAGATGGCCGCCCGCATGGGTGCTGCCGTCACCGAGCTCGATTCCAGCCACGCCCCAATGATCTCGCGCCCGCGAGAGGTGGCCGAGTTCTTGGACAGGGCCGCCACGGCCATGTTGGAAGCTGATGGTGCACAGTGAGCTTTGACCTGGACCGTTTTCTGGTGGCGCAGGATGGCGTCTACGACGACGTCCAGAACGAGCTGGGCGCGGGGCTGAAGACCACGCACTGGATGTGGTTCGTGTTCCCGCAGGCTGGGGGCCTGGGCCGGAGTGGCACCGCCAGGTACTACGGGATTGGTTCGCTGGAGGAAGCAGCGGCGTATGCCGAACACCCAGTCCTGGGTGCCCGTTTGAGGGAATGCTGCCGCCTGCTGCTGGGAACCTCGGGCCGCAGCGCCGGGCAGATTTTCGGGCACACGGACGAACAGAAGCTGCGTTCCTGCATGACGCTGTTCCAGGCTGTGGCGCCGGATGGGCACGTCTTTGGTGAGGTGCTTGGCCGCTTCTACGGTGGAAGGCTGGACCCCGCCACCGAGGAGATCCTGGCCGGCTGGCGCTCGCAGCCCTGATGGTCCGTCTGTGGGAACGCACCCGGATACTGTGGAGCCATGAAGATCTACGGTTCGGGCATCCCGTTTGGCATCCCGGCGCGCACCTTCGTTATCGACGGCCAGGTGGCGCACCCCGTCCTGCCGTTTGTGCAGGTGCTGGAGAAGGAGAAGTTCAAGGTCACTTCGGCGCCCGGGGCGAACCCAATCAGGCTGCGGTATGGCAACTTCTGGAAGGACATGGTGGCCGACACCGAGTTCTTCCCCAGTTTCCTGCTGCCCGAGAAGCTGCAGCGCTGGGAGCTGACAGTCGAGGCCCTTCTCAGCGTTGAACGCGACGAACACGGCAATCATGCTGTAACTGTCACCGGCAACGGGATGCCGCGGCGCGGCAACGATTTCCTGTTTGACACCATTGCCAAGGCCGCCGACTCCTACGCCCAATCCGGCCAACTGCTCCACTGGACCGAGTTCTTCCAGGGCGACCCCGCATCTGTGAAACGCCGGGGCAAGGCACCCAAGTAGCCGGCCCGCCGGGGCGCAATCCTTGACGCACGGCGTAGCCTGTTGCCATGACCGCCACCGATGCCGACATGCCCGCCGCGCCCGCCAGCTTCAGCCAGCCGACAGCCCATGAAACGCACGGTGTCCTGAACCAGCCCCCGCCGCGCGTGGACATCAATGAGTTCACGGCCAACATCCCGCTCCAGGACTACCTCCTCTCGGTGGGCGAAGCGGAAGGTGACGCGGAGCTGGAGGCGAGTGGCGCCGTCGTCGGTTCGGCGCAGTTCCAGGACGACGCCCGGCTGGCCCACAGGAACCCGCCCATCCTGCACACTCACAGCAAATACGGCCAGCGGATCGACGAGGTGGAATGCCATCCGGCCTACCACCGGATCATCGAGCAGGCGGTCGCGGCGGGTGCGCACACCTCCGCGTGGGAGAGCCCGGGCAAAGGCGCCAACGCGGCCCGGGCCGCGCAGTTCATGCTGTTCGCGCAAGTGGAACCCGGGCACGCCTGTCCCATTTCCATGAGCCACGCCGCCGTCGAATCCCTGCAGCTGGAACCCAGCCTGGCGGGGGAGTGGCTGCCGCGGCTGTATTCGCGGGACTACAGCCCGGAGCTCGCCGCCGGCAAGGCGGGTGCGTTGTTTGGCATGGCCATGACGGAGAAGCAGGGTGGCTCGGACGTGCGCGCCAACACCACCCGCGCCGAGGCCGCGGACGGCCACCACTTGTTGACAGGGCACAAGTGGTTTTGCTCGGCCCCGATGAGCGACGCGTTCCTGGTTCTCGCGCAGGACGACGCCGGGCTGGGCTGCTTCCTGGTGCCGCGTGTGCTGCCCGACGGAACCCGCAACACCTTCATGATCCAGCGGCTCAAGGACAAGGTGGGCAACCGTTCCAACGCCTCCAGCGAGGTTGAGTTCAGCGGAACGCACGGCTGGCGGATCGGCGAACCCGGCCGCGGCGTCCGCTCCATCATGGGCATGGTGGGCCAGACCCGGCTCGACTGCATCCTGGGCACTGCCGCCGGCATGCGCCAGTCCGTGGCCGAGGCCGTCTGGCACGGCCGGCACCGTCGCGCCTTTGGTGCCCGGCTGATCGACCAGCCGGCCATGACGAATGTCCTTGCCGACCTGGCCCTGGAATCCGAGGCCGCCACAGTGGTCTCCATGCGCCTGGCCCGCGCCTTTGACGACGACGCCGGACCCTCCGAAATTGCCTTCCGCCGCCTTGCCACTGCCGTCACCAAATACTGGGTGTGCAAGCGCGGCCCCAACCACGCCTATGAGGCCATGGAATGCCTGGGTGGCAACGGCTACACCGAGGACTTCCCGCTTGCCATGCGCTACCGGGAGCAACCCGTCATGGCGATCTGGGAAGGCACGGGCAATGTGATTGCCCTGGACGTGTTGCGGGCCATGGCGAACGAGCCGGAATGCGTTGACGCGTTCTTTGCCGAGCTCCGCATGGCCTCGGGCCAGAGCCAGGTCTTCGACGACTTCACCGCCGAACTGCGAGAGCAGGCCGCCGTGGTGGCGAAGTCGCCGGCAGACTTTGCGGGGCAGGCCCGCAACCTCGTGGAAGGGATGGCGCTGGCGCTGCAGGCAGCGCTGCTGGTCCGCTTCGCCCCAGCGGCGGTCTCAGATGCGTTTGTGGATTCCCGGCTGGGCCCCGGGAGGCGGTTCAACTACGGAAACCTGGCCCCGGCGGCCGATCTTGCCGGGATCCTGGCCAGGGCATAGCCGCCGGCGCGCCGCCCACTCAAGGCTGGCGCCGTCGTGCGTGCCTACCGGGCGGCCGGAACCTTGCAGGCATTCTCCTGCGAGATACGGCGCAGCAGGGCCCAGCCCAGCAGCCCCACCGAGAGCAGGGCCAGCAGCGGCTGGACCGGCTCGAAGAACTTCATGGCACCCGTGGTGCCCAGCGCCAACAACACCAGCTTGTTGCAGACGGGGCAGCCCACGGCAAAGAACGCGAGCACCGAGCCGAGCAGCCCGGACTTGTTGGTGGCGCCGGTGCGGGTGATGGGGGAAGCCACATACGTGGCCACGAGCAGGCCGGTCAGCAGTGCGGTGGCAGCCAACGCGGCGTGCGACCACCAGGTGGGTGGAATTTCCCGGCCAAAGTACGGGTTCGGGATGAGGTCCGTGGGGATGGCGACCACCACGTAAACCAGCGCGGCCACGCCGGCGGCCACCCACCAGCGGCGCGGAGGCCAGACGCGCAGGTTGTGCCCAAGCGTGGAGATCATGTCAGTTCCCGCCCGCCGGATTGCCGGGAGCAGCCGAGTCAAGGGCAACGGCCCGCCGCGACCGCCACCAGTACAGTCCGCCGGCCAGCAGCAAAACCACCAGCGCGGTGACCCCGAACCACACGTTGGAGATCCCGGAGGAGAACCCCACAACCCACGACTCGGCCGCAAACTGGGCATCGATGCTGAGTATTCCGCCCAGCGACGACGTGCCCGAGGTGGCCAGCAACAGCGCGCCAATGCCTATCGACAGCACGCCCGAGACCACCATCCACACCGAGTTTTCCCAACGGCCCAGCTTGAAGCGGCGTGGCTTCAGCCAGCCGCGCTCGCCCAGGCGCAGCCGCGTCCACAGCAGGGACAGGACACCCAGCGGCAGCGCCATGCCCAGAGCAAAAATTGCCAGCATGATACCGCCGTACAGGGGGCTGCCGCCGGCCGCGGCCACCGCCAGCACGGAGCCCAGGATGGGTCCCGCGCAGACGCCCGCCACGCCGTACACCGAGCCCAGCACAAAGACGGAGACCGCGGAGGTGCCATCGGCGCCCGCCCGCCGGCTCAACCCCGGGAACTGGACCCCGGCAATCTGCAGCACCCCAATGAGGATCACAATGCCGGCGGCGACAGACACCAGAAGCCCCCGGTTCTGCGCAATGAGCGATCCTGCCAGGCCCGCCAGCAGGCCCAGCGGTACAAGGGTTGTCAGCAGCCCTGCATAAAACAGCGCCGTCCGGCCCAGCAGCTTGGTGGGACTGGCGAACGCGTAGGCAAAGAAAGCGGGCAGCAGCATGACCGAGCACGGGCTCAGCAATGTCAGGATGCCGCCCAGAAAAGCACCTGTGTAGCCAATGTCCATGGCTACTTGGCCTTGGCCAGGGCTTCGTCAATGATCTGGGTGAACACTTCAATTGGTTGCGCACCCGGAATTGACTGGTTGCCAATGACAAAAGTGGGTGTGCTGTTCAGCCCCAGACCCGTGCCCTCGGCGTGGTCGGCCTTGACCCGCGCCAGCAATTCGGGGCTCTTCAGGTCCGCGGCGAACTTGGCCATGTCCGGCACCCCGGCCTTCTGGGCAAACGCCAGCAGTTCGGGCTCTTTCAGTTCTGCCTTGCCGCGTTCGGGTGCGGCGGCGTACAGGGCCTCGTTGAACTCCCAGAACTTGCCCTGCTCCCCGGCTGCCCGGCCGGCAACTGCGCCGGCCATGGAGGCTTCGCCGAACAGCGGCAGGTCGCGCCATTCAATGCGCAGCTGGCCGGTCTCCACGTACTTCTTCACAATCTCCGGCTCGGTCTTGCGCGCATATGCCCCGCAGAACGGGCAGCGGTAGTCCGAGTACTCGACCATCACCACTGGCGCATCCACAGCGCCCATGGCAAGGGGATCCTCCGGCGTGCGCCGCGCCAGCGTGAATTCAGGCTCCGCGCCTGTGCCGGTTGAGGCCTGCGGAGCCTTGGGCCCGGCCACCTCACCGGCACCCTTGAGGCGGTTTTCCTGCGCGGCGGCGCCAACAAAAACAATGGTCAGGACAAGGACGGCTCCCAGCACCAGGGCCAGGATCATGTTTCGGGTTTTCTTCGCGGTCATGGAACAACTTTCGGCAATTGCGCAGGCGCAGCACTTCAACGGCCGCGGGGTACGCGGGCCGGCAGCGCGCCGTGCATGTATATATAAGGACACGTTCGACGCCGGGCACCCGCCTTGCGCTGTTTCGCTGGCATGGGTGCGGGGCGGACCGGGTCTACGTCCGCACTATCCCGAGGTCCAGGTGGCTGGGGGAGGCCGGAATCCTGCCGTCCAGCACGGCGGCGCCCACGGCGGTTTGCTGGCCGCGAGGGAGTGGCGCAACTGCGCTGCCTGATGAAGGCTGCTGGTGAACCGGGTTGGGGAGAACGGCATCGCCTTCCACCCGGGACTTGCCGCGGCCCGGCATGCAGGTGGTCTGGACGTGGCCGGCGGTTGCCACGAGCGCGGTTTCCGGCCCGGACCCGGCCGCCTGGGGTGCAGCGAGCTGGGCTACGGATGCGACGGCGGCGGATGCGGCGGGCAGGGAAGCGGAGCTGGCCTGCGCACCCGTGCAGCCAAGGACCACGAGCATGAGCGAGGCAAGGGCCAAAACAAGGGCGCGGGCACCGGCGCGAACAAGCGCAGCAGTCCCTTGCATTTGCTCGTCCCTTCACCCTGGTGGTGCCGATTCTGGCTGCCGGAGACCGTCCGGCACATTTCGACCCACTATACGTCAGCTCCCTTGGGCCGCCGGGTGCTGCCGGAACAGGCGCAAGCAGGGGCCGCCGTCGTGCCTGCCGGGCATATGAGGGGGCAAAAACGTCGAATTCCGCGACATGCCCGGTGAACACAAGTTTAACTTTGCGTGTCATGGCTCTCGATTGGCCGCAGGATCCGCGGATATACGGGAGGAAGCAGGGCCACTTGAAGGTTAAAGTGACGCACCTCTCAGATTTAAGTGGCACGAGGCTTTCTGGCATGTATACTTGGACGTAGTTGTAGTGTTGCGTTTTTTGTAGTTGAAGCGACGCCGCCCTTTGGGGGACGTCGCTTTTCTGGAGAAGCGGACTTACACCGTAAACGGAGGCCCGAAGGTCGGGCGGAATCTCCAACTTCAGAAGGAAATAGAAACAATGGCAACAGGTACCGTCAAGTGGTTCAACGCTGAAAAGGGCTTCGGCTTCATCTCTCCCGATGACCAGTCCCAGGATGTCTTCGCGCACTACTCCGCGATCAACTCCTCCGGCTACCGCTCCCTCGAAGAGAACCAGAAGGTTTCCTTCGATGTTGAGCAGGGTCCGAAGGGTCCCCAGGCAGTCAACATCCAGGCTATCTAATTCTAAAGAAAACCGGTGGGCAACCACCAATTCTTTAGGCCAAGTGGCTTGAACAAATAGGGTCCGGGTTCATCCCGGGCCCTATTTGTTTTTAAGCCGCCCATCCTGTGGCCAATTCCACCGGCGGTGTTCGCGGCCGTGCGCCCCGCCGTATGGCACCATTGAAGACGATGAACTCCAAAGCAGCACGGCCACAACGCGACGGAATCCCCATGCCGCTGTGGCTGCAGGGGGCATTTGAGGCAGCCCAGATGTTTGTCATCTCGGCCCTGATTGTCGCCATCCCGCTGGCCGCCACCTGGTTTGCCGGCGGCTTCGCCGAGAAGGACGGCTCCGTCATTGCCCGGCTCGCCGGCCAGATCTGGCTTCTGGGCCACGGCGTCCCGCTCAACCTGACCCTGGCCAGCGGCCCCAGCTCCGCTTCCGTGCAGACCGGTGTCTTCAACCTTCTCCCGCTGGGCCTTGTCCTGGTCCCCTTCTTCCTTTCCTGGCGTGCCGGGCGCCGGCTGGCCCGCGCGTCCTACACGGACCAGCTGTGGCAGCCGCTGCTGGGTGCCACCATCACCTACGCGGCAGCCGGCCTTGCCACAGGCTACGTGTGCAGCGCCCCCGGCATCCAGGCCTCCCTCATGGCCAGCATGCTGGTGCCGCTCATCCCCGCCGTGTCCGGGCTCATCATCGGCTCCCGCCTCGAGGCTGGCTCCTGGAGCCGGCTCATCGGCATGAGCGCCGCCGACTGGATCGCCCGGACCAGCCAGGACCAGCGCTGGGCGGGCTCCTACCTGTGGACCGTAGTGCGCTCCGGCTTCGTGGCCGTCATGGCCTCACTGTCCCTCTCGGCGTTCCTGCTGGCCGTCAACCTCGCCGCCCGGTGGGCAGACATCGCCGCCGTCTACCAGGCGCTGCGGCCCGGCCCCTTGGGAGGGGCGGCCCTGACGCTCGCCCAGCTGGCCTACATGCCCAACTTCGCGGCCTGGACCATGTCCTGGGCCGGTGGCGGCGGGTTCAACCTGGGCGCCGGATCCACCGTCACGCCGCTGGGCACCTCAGTGGCACCCGTGCCCCCCATCCCCGTCCTGGCCGCCCTGCCCACGGGCGAGATGCCCCTGGGCTTCGCCGCCCTGCTGATCCCTGTCGTGGCCGGTGTCCTGGCCGGCTGGTGGTTTGTGCGCGCCGGCGAGAACCACTTTGACGAGTGGCTCTCGCTCAAGGTGCGCCAGCGCTGGTTGTCGCTGCCCGGCTCAACCCTGTTCCTGGGCGCCGTGATCGGCATTGCCGCAGCCGCCATGGCATGGGTGGCGTTCTGGATTTCGCAGGGCTCCCTGGGCATCGGCCGCCTCACGGAGGTGGGGCCCGACCCCACCACGGCGGCACTGTGGATTGGCGTGGAGGTGGCGGCCGGCGTCGTGATTGGCTCACTCGTGGGGCCGTGGCTGGAGGGCGACGGCGCCGGTGTCCCGCTGCTGCGCCGCCAGGAACCGGCCAGCCAGGCCCGTCCCGAATAGGGCCTGCCCGCCCGTTGCCCCTAAAATTGGTGGCATGCGCATAGTTGTCTTAGTCTCCGGATCCGGATCCAACCTCCAAGCCGTCATCGACGCCGTGGCCAGCGGCAGCCTGCCGGTGGAAATCGCCGCAGTGGGCGCAGACCGCCCCGGCACCTTCGGCATTGAGCGTGCCGCCGCCGCCGGCCTGGACACGTTCGTGGTGAACTTCAAGGACCACGCCGCACGCACCGACTGGGACGCCGCGCTGCTGGAGGCCGTGGCCGCCTACAAGCCCGACTATGTTGTCTCCAGCGGCTTCATGCGCATCGTGGCACCGGGCTTCATCGACGCCTTCGAGGGCCGCTACGTGAACACGCACCCGGCGCTGCTGCCGTCGTTCCCGGGCGCCCACGGCGTCCGCGACGCCATGGCCTACGGCGTGAAGGTCACCGGCTGCACCGTCCACTTTGCCGACGCCGGCGTGGACACTGGCCCCATCATCGCCCAGACCCCCGTGGCCATCCTGCCCGGGGACACCGAGGACATCCTGCACGAACGCATCAAGGTGGCCGAACGCGAGCTGCTCATCAAGGTTCTTGGGGACCTGGCCGCGGCCTAGCCTGTTGCTGCGCCCCTGCCGCGTCTTGGACGTGGCGGGGGCTTTCTTTTTACCGCGCGGCGGCTTACCGCACGACGGCGGGATTGCCCCTGAGGTGCTTGCGGTCCAGGAACCATGTGGAGACTTTTCCAACGAGCCAGCCCAGCACCATGGAGAACACGATCGCGACCACCACGGCCATCTGCGTGGAGATGTTGGGCCAATGCCGGGTGAGCATGCCAATCCCCACCGAGTACAGCGACCAGACAGTGGCCGACACCAGGGAGAACATGGTGAACGCCCGCAGGGGGTAGCCCGCCACGGTGGCCGCAATGTTCGATGACAGCCGCCCCAGCGGGATGAACCGCGAGGTCAGCATGAACATGTAGGGGCGCTGGCGCAGCCGCCGGGTTGCGGCGTCGACGGCGCGCTGTCGCCGGGGCCCGCGGACGCTGCCCCACTTGCTGTTGCCGAACATCTTGGTGCCCCAGAAGGTCAGCAGGTCCCCGGCCAGTGCCCCGGCCATCATGGCGACGACCAGGGGGAGCGCCTCCGGGCCGCCCTCGAGGCCGGCAATGGCCCCCAGCCCCACGAAGACGGTGGTGCTGGGCACAGGGGGAATGATGGCAGAGACCATGACGAACGCCCCGCCCATGACGTAGACCCAAAAGCTCGCCAAAAAGCCGGTTGTGTCGGCTGCGAGTTCCATGGGGTCCATTTCCTTGGGAGGGCGGTGGCGGGCAAAGGTTGCCTGAGCGTTAAAGTCTACGGCCCCTTGTGCAAGGGGCCGGTCAAACACTGTGGGCGCCGTTCCTGCAACGGCTCCGCGCTACTTCTTGCTGCGCCCCAACACGAGCGAGGCCAGCACTGTGGCACCCGTGACGGTGTAGACGGCGGGCCAGGAACCCAGCTTCTTGGCCAGCGGGTGCGAGCCGCCGAACGCTGCCACATAGGTGGCCGTCAGGGCCACGGCCGTGCCGGTTCCGGCGTTCTTCTTCCAGCCCAGGAATGCGGCGGCGCCGGCAGCAGCCAGGACGGCGCCACCCAGCTGGCGGTTCTTGGTGGCGCGGGCGGTTTGGTAGCCGCCCAGAAGTCCGGTGGCGGCGAAGGCGGTGGGAAGCAGTGCACTCATGGCTGGTCCTTTGTGTCTGGGCAATTCGAGGTCGGGATCAGGCTATCGGCCAAAAATGGACGAATGCTGGGCGCCGAGCGCAAGCTCACGGGAGCTGGAATCCGATCGGTGCCCGGCCGTACTCGGCAATCTCCGCCTGGACATCCGGGTCGTAGTAGCCGGGGGCAATCATGGCGGAGAACTGCAGGACCTGCACGGGGGAGTCCTTGTCCCAGTGGACCTTCAGGTAGATGGCGGTGCCGTTCCTGACCCCCATGCCCAGGCCCTGCGTGCCGTCGCCGCCTCCGGACATGAAGTCCTTGGCGTCCCAGGCGGCCAGCTTTGTGGCGGCGAAGCCAAACCGTTCGCCGGCAGCGGCGACGGCGGCATCCAGTGCCTCCAGTCCGTCCACGGTTTCAAACCAGGTGACGGTGTCAACGTAGCTGTTGGCTGCGGCGGCTGACATCTTGAAGTCGCTTGTATGGACCGTCAGCGTGTCCTGCGGAAGCTCCAGCGTGATTTCCACGGGCTTGTCGACGTCGGTGGCAAGGTAGGCCACCTCATTGACCCCGGGTGCCAGTCCCACGGACTCTTTCGGCACGGAGGTGGCGGTCAGGTCGAACCGGCCCACGCCGTCGTTCTTGATCTTCTTGATCCCGGCCTTGTCCATCATGGAAGTGCTGGTGCCCACGGAAGTCTCCTGTGTGGTGTTGGGCCGCGTTGGGAGCGGCAGGGAACATGAGGCAAGGGCCAGCACGGCGGCCAGGGCCAGGACGATCAACGCCAACGGGCGGCGGCTACTTGCCATCGAAGGGATTCCCGTCGCCAACCACGAGCTGCTCCGCGACGGATTCCCACCGGTTGATGAGCCGGTTGGAATCGACGGCGTCCTGGTAACCCTGGTCGGTCACCTGCCGCTCGATGATCTCCCGCAGGCGGTCGGGGTCGTTGGCAAGCTCCATGTAAGCAGGGTACGTGTCGTTGGTGATGAACTCCCAACGCTGGTCCCTGTCGGCAATGTTGCCGTCGGGCAGGGGCGTCTCAACCACCACGTCGTCGTGCCACGGGTTGGGCACGTCAACATGCGGGCCCCAGGGGCCGAACGGGCCCACCGGAACCGACTCGGGGGTCGGGTGCAGGATCAGCGGATTGGCCTGCGAGTACGACTGGGCGCCGGGGATGGACGGGGTGCCCACAATGGACATGGCCAGGGTGAAGGCCTCACCCTGGGGGCCACGACCGCGCATGGCGTCATAGTTGTTGGCGATGACCACGTTTTGTTCGAAGTTGGCCATGTTCATGGTGCCGGCGGCCAGGGATTCGGGGGTGCCGGTGTTGAAGTTTTGCCACGCCTGAATGCTCAGCGGGTCATCGACCACCCCGGCCCTGACCAGCCTGTTGATCTCATCCATGCCGCCGTCGGCGAAGGCCTGGTGCTGGTAGCCGATGTCATTGAAGATCTCCTGCTGCATTTCCAGCAGGCTTGTCTCGAAGACGGCCGCCTCGGCGTCAGTCATGTTGGCCAGCGCCAGCCACTGTTCCGGTGTCAGGGGGGACATGCCGGGCACCACAAAGTCGCCCACGGCCCCGCCTTGCAGCAGCGTGCGGGCAACGTCGCGCATCATCCGAACATCGGCGAACCCTGCGTCCAGGCCCGGGCCAACCATGTGGGCAAAGCCCGCCCACTGCATGCGCGGGTCCTGCAAATACAGTTCGCCGTAGTACTTGTATACGGCCGCGATGGTGTCCCGGTTGTAGGCGTAGCCGCGGGAGGGATCCCACTTGTCAGGGTCGATGCCCGCCTCCCGCATGGCGGCCAGCAGCCAGTAGTCCTTGAGGAAGGCGGCGTAGCCCCCGTCCGCAAACTGGATTTGCCCGGAGTCGGCCATGGCGTCCAGGACTTTCTTGGCCTCCTCGGGGTGCTGTGCGGCCCAGTCCTTGAACGCCGGGGACTTGAGGTACGCCTCGCGCTCGGCCGGCGTCATGCCATCCAGCTTGGACTGGAGTTCCTCGGCGGCGCCGTTCGTGGACTGCGGGTGCCCAGCGCCGCCGGGCCCGCCCAGGCCTGCGGCGGAGCTGGCCTTGTCCTGTTCATCGGCCTGGACCTTGAGCTGTGCGGCCACCTCGGACAAATTCGCGGCCGTGCGCCGCAGCAGGGGGACGTGCACGGCGGTGGCGGTGTGCGTGAAACGGGCCGCGTCGGGACCACGCCAGCTCCTCAGCGGCGACACCAGGGCACTGAGCATGCTCGCCTGGGTGGTGAATCGCTGCGCCGAGTTGGCAAAGGCCTTGGACAGCTCCCGCAGTTGTGCAGTGTCGGCCCCGAGAAATTCGGACATGGCACCCCTCGTCAGTAGGTTCCCCAGCCTAGGGGCGCCCCGTGGCCGGGTTCAATGGGCACAACTCCCCGCGGGCTCGCACTTGTTGTCCAATTCCGGCGCGGGACGGGGCAACAAGTGCGAGTTCACGGGGCATAAGAAGGTCAGTGCAGGGCCGCGCCCTTGGTTTCCGGGGCGGCCAAGGCCATCCAGATGACGGCCAGCAGCACGAGCCCACCCGTCAGGGCAAACGTCAGGGGCAGCCCCAGCACGGGCCACAGCAGCGAGCCGAAGATGAGCGGCACAAGGCCTGCGCCCACGCGGGAAATGGTCGAGGCCCAGCCGAAGCCCGTGGCCCGCAGCTCGGTGGGGTACAGCTCGGAAACATAGGTGTACAGAACGGGGATGGCCACTTGGATGACAAAGCCAAACACCAGCAGCCACACTTGGGCGGCCGCCGGGGCGTCCAGCACCAGCGCAAAGATGACCAGCGACAACGCCGCGAGGGGGCCCGTGATGCCCAGGATCCACTTGCGGCCCAGCCGCTCCACGAGCAGCGCGGCGGCGATGACGCCCACCAGCCCGATCCCGGTCATGGAAGCCGTGGCCATGAACGCCTTGTTTTCCGCGTAGCCCGTGGCCACCAGGATGGACGGCATCCACGTGAGCGCCCCGTAGTAGACCAGCAGGATGGTCAAGAACAGGGACCACGCGACGCCGGTGATCCGCCAGTTGAAACGCCACAGCCCGGCCAGCTGGTCCGTGACCTTGCCCAGCGAGAGCTTGGGGGCGTCAGCCGCATCCGGCAGCGTCCACGCGCCCACGGTGGCACCCGTGCGCTTGATCAGGGATTCAATGACGGCCTTCGCCTCGGCCGGCCGCCCCGCCCGCACCAGGTACAGCGGCGATTCCGGCACGCCCACTCGCACCCAGAACACCAGGAGCGCCGGCAGCACCATGACGAGCATGAGGTAGCGCCAGTTCCCAAAGGAGGCCATGAGCACTGCTGAGACCACCCCGCACAGCGTGGCGCCAATGGGCCACCACGCGTCCATGGCGGTGAGCACGCGGCCGCGGTGCTTGCGCGGGGTGAACTCGCCCACCAGGGCATAGTCCACCGGGATGCAGCCGCCCAGGCCAAAGCCGGCCATGAAGCGGAACACGCAAAACAGCACAATCTCGTTGGAGAACGCGCCCAGGACGGTGAACACGGAGAAGATCAGCAGCGTGAGCGTGAACGCCTTCTTCCGCCCGATGATGTCCGCGATGGACCCCCAGGCGAACGCACCCACGGCCATGCCGATCAAGTTTGCGGTGCCGATCCATGCGGCCTGCCCGGGCGTGAGTCCCCATTCCTTGGACAGCAGCGGGATCAGGAAGCCGTTGAGCGTCACGTCCCAGGCGTCGAACATGAAGCCCAGGCCGCCGATCAAGAAGATGCTGCCCTGCACCCGCCAGCGCCAGGGCAGTTCCTGGACCACGCGGTCGCCGGTCAAAATTGCGGTGGGGGTGCTCATGCTGCCTTTCGATTCACTTGGCAAAAGAATAGACGACGTCGGACACGGCCTTGCGCAGTGCCGTCGCGTCATCCCCGTCCCGGCTGGGGCTCACCCGGTTGGCCAGCAGCGAGACCACCACGCCGCGGGACCGGTCCACCAGCAGGGAGGTTCCGGTGAAGCCGCCGTGCCCGCGTGCCTCGGTGCCTTCGGTGCCCATCCACGGCTGCTGGTTGATGCGCAGCCCCAGCCCGTGTCCAAATCCGGGGTCTGCCGGGTTGAAGTTTGCCCCCAGAACTTCGGGGAGCTGGCTGCGCCACATCTCCGCGGCCAGCGCGGGGGTGAGGATGCCGGGCAGCCCGTCCAGCAGTGCCATGCCGAAGACGCGCAGACCGTCGGCCGTGGCAAACATGCCGGCGTTGCCGCTGAGTCCGCCCAGGGACCACGCGGCCTCGTCGTGCACGATCCCGCGCACCAGGCCGCGCCCCAGCCCCGGCTGGAACTCCGTGGGGGCGGAGTGTTCAATGCGCGGCGTGCCCGTGATGCCGTCGGTGGGCAGCTGGTAGAGCAGGCGTTCCTTGACCAGCTGACCCCACGGCGTCTTGGTGGCATGCTCGGCCAGCGCCATGATGGTGTTGAACCCCGCGCAGGAGTACTCGAAGCGGGTGCCTGGCGCGGCTTCCAACTCTGTGGCCAGCAGCTCCGCCACGAGGGCCCGGCGCCGGAAGCCGCGTCCCTCCGACAATGCGGCGTGCCAGCCACGCCATTCGGACGGCAGCCCGGAGGTGTGGGTCAGCAAATGCCGCAGCGTGACCTTCGCCTTGTCGCCGGACGCGTAGGCCGGCAGCCGCCTGCCAATGGGGGAGTCCAGCTCCAGCACGCCGCTGTCCACCAGGAGCAGTGCGGTGACAGTGGTGAACAGCTTGGTCACGGAGGCCAGGTCGAAGTACGTCCCTTGCCCGGCGCGTCCCGCCGTGAGGACGGGGAATTCCCGCCTGCCCGCCCCGGGCCCGCCCAGCACCACGGCGCAGCTCACCGCGGGTGCCACGCCGTCCTTGACTGCCGCGTCCAGCAGGGCCTGCAGCTTGCGTCGCCCGTCTGTTGCGGGGAAGTGGTGCGGTGCGTTCATGGGTGGGTCCCGCCGTCGTGCGTGGATGGGTCGGTTACGAGGTGGCGCCGGCGTCGATGGCTGCCGGCAGGAAACCGCCGTTCTCGGTGAGGAGTTCGGCGGCACGTTCGGTGGGCAGGCCAGTGAGGATGGCCAGGATTGCGGTCTTGACGTGGCCGTCGGCCGCCGTGAGTGCCGCGGTGGCGGTGGCTGCGTCGCAGCCCGTGACGCCCATGAGGGTGCGGGTGCTGCGGGCGTGCAGCTTGGCGTTGGTGGCGCGCAGGTCCACCATGACGTTCTTGTACGTCTTGCCCAGGCGGACCATGGTGATGGTGCTGATCATGTTCAGCACCAGCTTCTGGCAGGTGCCGGACTTCAGCCGCGTTGAGCCGGTCAAGAATTCCGGGCCCACCTCAATTTCCAGGGCGGCATCGGCGGCGGCACCCAGCGGCGAGCCGTTGTTGCAGGCAAATCCCACTGTGTAGGCGCCGGCGGCCCGGGCGGCATTCACGGCGGCAATCACGTAGGGGGTGCGGCCGGATGCGGCAATGCCCACCACGGAGTCATCGGGGCCAATGGTCAGCGCGGCCATGTCGGCGGCGCCGGCTTCCTCGCTGTCCTCGGCGTTTTCCACGGCCTGGTCCACGGCTGCCTGGCCGCCGGCAATGACGCCCACCACCAGGGACGGGTCGGTGCCGAAAGTGGGCGGGCATTCGCTGGCATCCAGGATGCCCATGCGGCCCGGCGTGCCGGCGCCGACGTAGATGAGGCGCCCACCGCGCAGCATGCGGGCGGCAATCTCATCGATGACAGCGGCAATGGTGTGCTGTTCGCGGGCGATGGCCGCCGGGACCAGGGCGTCCTCGCGGTTCATGCCGGCCACGAGCTCGGCCGTGGACAGGGCGGCCAGGTCGGGGTAATTCGGGTTGGACGCCTCGGTGACAAGGGTGCCGATCTGGTTCCGGACGGCGTCAATGGTGGAGGGAGTTTCGGGGGTGCTCAATGGATTCCTTCTTGCAACTGGGGGAGGGAGCGGGCAGGCTAGGCGGTTTCGAGCAGGCTGACCACGGCCTCGGCGGTGACGCGGCTGAAGCCGTGGCAGTGGATGGCCGGGAACGTGGTGGGTGCGTCGGGGGCCAGGCCGGCGTTGATGCACACGGCTGCAGGGGCGGTGGCAAAGGCAAGTTCCAGGGTTTCCTGCTGCTCCGCGGACGCCAGGGAATCGACAAGGACCAGCACGGCGCCTTGCGACTGCATGAGTGCCACCTCCAGCTCGGCGCCGGACAGCTCAGCGGCCAGCAGCTCCGTCACGGCGTAGTTGCCCAGCGCGGTGGCCACGAAGTTGTCCGTGGGGCCGGCCGCCATGTTGTGCCCCGTGCGGGCATCGACCAGGGTGACGACCCCGGAACCGGCCAGCACGGGGCCGGTGCCCAGTGAATCGACGCGGCAGGCGCGGGCAGCGACGGAAACCCATTCGACGCCGTCGTCCGCGGTGGCCGAAACGTCCCCGGCCGACCACAGCGCCAGGGCCTGGACGCGGGCGGCGGCGCGGCGCAGCAGCTCCACGGGCAGGCGGCCCGCAAGCACCGCGGCGTGGAGTGCGTCGTAGACTTCCACGTAGCAGGACTCGTCATCGCGGCCGGTGGTGTAGGCGTTCAGCGGGTTGCCCACGCACAGCAGGTCGTTGCCGGCGAGCAGGGCCAGCACGCCGCCCTCGCCGGGGCCAACCGTGGCGCGCACGGCAGCCATGTCCAGCGCGTCGGTGATGAGCACGCCCTCAAAGCCCATGCCGCGCAGCAGGGCCGCGGCGGCCGGGTTCAGCGTGGCGGGGGCCTCGCCCAGCTCGGGGATGATGATGTGCGCGCTCATCATGGACGCGACGCCGGCCTCCACGGCGGCCTGGAACGGCGGCAGGTGGAATTCGGCCATCTCGGCCAGGCTCAGGTCCACGCGGGCGGTGTCCATGTGCGAGTCCGCCACGGTGTCACCGTGCCCCGGGAAGTGCTTGGCGCAGGCTGCCACGCGCAGCTCCTGGATGCCCTTGACGGCCGCTGCGGTGTGCACGTTCACCAGCTCCGTGTCGGCGCCGAACGCGCGCACGCCGATCACCGGGTTGAGCGGGTTCGTGTTGACGTCGGCCACGGGCGCAATGGTCAGGTTGATGCCGGCGTCGCGGCACAGCCGGCCAATGGCGCGCCCTGCCGCCTCAGTGGTGGCCGGCTCGTTGAGGGCGCCCAGCACGGCGGCGCCGGGGATCGTGGATCCGTCGCGGGCCTGCAGGCGGGTCACATTGCCGCCCTCCTCGTCCACGCCGATCACGGCGGCCGGGTTGGCCCCGCGGATCTCGGCGGACAGCGCGGCCACCTGGCCGGGCGCATCGGGGTCAATGTTGTGGCCAAAGTAGACCACGCCGGCCAGCCCCTCGCGGAGGGCGCCTTCCAACCACTTTGGCACGGTTGTGCCAACAAATCCCGGGAGGATCACGGAGTTGATCAGGCGCGGCAGGTCCGCGGGAATTTCCGGGGACACGGAGGCGGCTTCTTCGGCCTGCGCGGTCGCGGCGGGGGACGGGGCGTGGTGCAAATCACTGGAGGTCATGATGGAAATCCTACCGGCGCGTAGTGGCCTAAACTTTATGTGTCGCCATCATCAAGCCACCCTTACGGAGATTTTCTGTGACCAGCGTTCCTCTCAACCGTGTTCCCATCCGCCGGGCATTGATCTCGGTCTACGACAAGACTGGTTTGGAGGAGCTCGCCGCCGGCCTGCACGCCGCCGGTGTTGCCATTGTTTCCACCGGCTCCACGGCATCGAGGATCGCTGCTGCAGGCGTGCCCGTCACCGAGGTGTCCGAGGTGACTGGCTTCCAGGAATGCCTGGACGGCCGCGTCAAGACCCTGCACCCGCTGATCCACGCCGGCATTCTGGCTGACCGCCGCCTGCCAGACCACGTCCAGCAGCTGGCCGACATGAACATTGAGCCCTTCGACCTGGTCGTGGTGAACCTGTACCCGTTCGTCGACACCGTCAACTCCGGCGCCGGCCAGGACGCCGTCGTCGAGCAGATCGACATTGGCGGCCCGTCCATGGTCCGCGCCGCCGCCAAGAACCACCCCTCGGTGGCCGTTGTGGTTGACCCGGCCCGCTACGGCTCCGTCATTGCCGCAGCAGCCGAAGGCGGCTTCACGCTCGCCGCCCGCCAGCGCCTGGCCGCCGCCGCCTTCGCACACACCGCCGCCTACGACAACGCCGTGGCAGCTTGGACCTCCGCCCAGTTCCTGGACGAGGACGGCGACGGCATCATTGACTGGCCCGCCTACGCCGGCTTCTCGCTGGAACGCTCCGAGGTGCTGCGCTACGGCGAAAACCCGCACCAGCAGGCAGCCCTGTACGTGGACAAGGGTGCACCCTCGGGCATCGCCCAGGCCGACCAGCTGCACGGCAAGGCCATGAGCTACAACAACTTCGTTGACGCCGACGCAGCCCTGCGCGCAGCGTTCGACTTCGACGAGCCCGCAGTGGCCGTCATCAAGCACGCCAACCCCTGCGGTGTTGCCGTGGCTTCCCCGGACGCCGTGGACCCCATTGCCGACGCCCACGCCAAGGCCCACGCCTGCGACCCTCTCTCCGCATTCGGCGGCGTCATCGCGGCCAACCGCACCGTCACGGCCGGCATGGCCCGCACCGTGGCAGGCATCTTCACCGAGGTTGTCATCGCCCCGGACTTCGAGCCCGAAGCCGTGGAGATCCTCTCCAAGAAGAAGAACATCCGCCTGCTGGCCCTGCCCGAGGGCTACGGCCGCTACCCGGCAGAGGTCCGCCAGGTCTCCGGCGGCATGCTCGTGCAGATCTCCGACCGCGTTGACGCCGACGGCGACGACACCGCCAACTGGACGCTCGCCGCGGGCGCCCCGGCAGACGAGGCAACCCTCGCGGACCTGAAGTTCGCCTGGACCGCCGTCCGCGCCGCCAAGTCCAACGCCATCCTGCTCGCCAACAACGGCGCCGCAGTGGGCATCGGCATGGGCCAGGTCAACCGCGTGGATTCCTGCAAGCTGGCCGTTGAGCGCGCCAACACGCTCGGTGTCACGGTGGAGTCCGACGTTGATGCAGCCGGCGGCGCCTCGGGCACCGAAGGTGTTTCGGCACAGCGCTCCATCGGCGCCGTGGCCTCCTCCGACGCGTTCTTCCCGTTCGCCGACGGCCTGCAGATCCTGCTCGACGCCGGCGTCCGCGCCGTGGTCCAGCCCGGCGGCTCGGTCCGCGACGAGGAAGTCATCGCGGCAGCCAACGAAGCCGGCATCACCATGTACTTCACCGGTGCGCGCCACTTCTTCCACTAGCATGGCGTGGCTGTGGGAGCCCGGCGTGGCAGCAACCCTGATCATCGGGGCAGCGACGCTGGCGTTCCTGGTCCTGCTGGCGGGCATAGTCCTTGCAATGCGGCGCTAGGCGCATAGAGCACGACGGCGGGAGGTCACCTTTTGAAAGAAAGGCAACCTCCCGCCGTCCCCCTTAACCGACGCCGCATCACTTAACGGGCTTAAACCCATTGCGCTCCCTCACCTAAGTGAGGGAGCGTAGTGGGTTAAACAGCATCAAGTGATGCCGCGTCGGGGTGGGGGAGTGGGTTACTCGCCGGCTGCGTTGCGGGCGCCGAGCTCGGCATCCAGGCGCAGCAGGCCGTTTCCGTCGGCACCGATCAGCCGCACGCGGCCAATGATCTCACCCACGGTGGCCTCTTCCTCAAGCTGCTCCTCGATGAACCAGTTCAGCAGGGGGATGGAGTCGATGTCGCCCTCGGCCTGGGCCAGGCGGTAAAGGTTCCGGATGGACTCGGAGACCTTCTGCTCGTGGGCCAGGGACGCCTCGAAGGCTTCCAGGACGCTGTTGATGGTGACGTTCGGGGCGGTCAGGTTGCCAATCTTCGGGGCCGCGTTGCGGTCCGTCATGTGGTCGGTGAACTTTTGTGCGTGCACCAGTTCCTCCGCGGACTGGGCCAGGAACCAGCCGGAGATTCCGGGGAGGTCCTGGACATCCATTTCAATGGCCAGCTGGCGGTATACAACCGAGGCCTGGATTTCCAGCGTGATCTGGTCGTTGAAGGCGTCTGCGAGTTTTCCTTTGAGTTCCATGCCTTCACGCTATTGCCAAAAGCCCCTTCGTGCATGCCAAGCAAGGCTAAATTCACTTAGGACAGTGTCACCTAAGGCCGCGATGGCGGGCAATGCGGTGCACTCGGGTAAGTTAGGAGGGAAAGAAATCGAAGCAGTTGCGCAGATATCCGCTGAATTTTTTGTAGGAGACGCCTCAACCCATGGCAAAAATCATCTATACCCTCACTGACGAAGCGCCCATGTTGGCCACGTACTCGCTCCTGCCGATTGTTGAGGCCTTCGCCTCCACGGCCGGCGTCGACGTGGAAACCCGCGACATCTCCCTGTCCGGGCGCATCATTGCCGTCTTTGGCGACTACCTGACGGAAGAGCAGCGCACCGCCGACGCCCTGGCCGAGCTGGGCGCACTGGCCAAGAGCCCGGATGCAAACATCATCAAGCTGCCGAACATCAGCGCCTCCATCCCGCAGCTGAAGTCGGCCGTCGCCGAACTCCAGGGCCAGGGCTTCGCCCTTCCGGACTACCCGGATGACCCCTCCACCGATGAGGAAAAGGACATCCGCGCCCGCTACGACAAGATCAAGGGCAGCGCCGTGAACCCGGTCCTGCGCGAAGGCAACTCCGACCGCCGCGCACCCCTCTCGGTCAAGAACTACGCCAAGGCCAACCCGCACAGCATGGGCGCCTGGACCGCGGACTCCAAGACCAACGTTGCCACCATGGACAGCGGCGACTTCCGCCACAACGAGAAGTCAGTGGTCATCGGGGCAGATGACAAGCTGAAGATCCAGTTCGTTGCAGCCGACGGCACCACCACCGTGCTCAAGGAATCCGTCCCCGTGCTGGCCGGTGAGGTTGTTGACGGCACCGTCATGCGCGCCGCAGCCCTGGATGAGTTCCTCGCCGCACAGGTTGCCCGCGCCAAGGAAGAGGGCATCCTGCTCTCGGCGCACCTGAAGGCCACCATGATGAAGGTCTCCGACCCCATCATCTTCGGCCACGTGGTCAAGGCCTACTTCCCGGAACTGTTCGCCAACTACGGCGAGGCACTTGCCGCAGCCGGCTTGAGCCCGGCCAACGGCCTGGCTTCCATCCTCAACGGCCTGGGCAACCTGCCCGAAGATGTGCGCGCAGGCGTCGAAGCAGCCATCAAGGCCGGCTACGACAACGGCCCGGCACTGGCCATGGTTGATTCCGACAAGGGCATCACCAACCTCCACGTCCCCTCCGACGTGATCGTTGACGCCTCCATGCCCGCCATGATCCGCACCTCCGGCCACATGTGGGGCCCGGACGGCGCAGAAGCCGACACCCTGGCCGTGCTGCCGGACAGCAGCTACGCAGGCGTCTACCAGGCCACGATCGAGGACTGCCGCGCAAACGGCGCCTTCGACCCCACCACCATGGGCACCGTCCCCAACGTGGGCCTCATGGCACAGGCGGCCGAGGAATACGGCAGCCACGACAAGACCTTTGAACTGGCCGAGGCCGGCACCGTGCAGATCGTCAACGCCACAGGCGAGGTCCTGATCCAGCACGACGTCGAAGCCGGCGACATCTGGCGCGCCTGCCAGGTCAAGGACATCCCCGTCCGCGACTGGGTCAAGCTGGCCGTCACCCGCGCCCGCGCCTCCGCCACCCCGGCCGTGTTCTGGCTCGATGAGACCCGCGCACACGACGCCAACCTCATCACCAAGGTCAACGAGTACCTGAAGGACCACGACACCGACGGCCTGGAAATCCTCATCAAGTCCCCGGTTGAGGCCACCAAGTACACGCTGGAGCGCATCCGCCGCGGCGAAGACACCATCTCCGTCACCGGCAACGTGCTGCGCGACTACCTGACCGACCTGTTCCCGATCCTGGAACTGGGCACCAGCGCCAAGATGCTCTCCATCGTGCCGCTGATCGCAGGCGGTGGCCTCTTCGAGACCGGCGCCGGCGGCTCCGCCCCGAAGCACGTCCAGCAGCTCGTGAAGGAAAACCACCTCCGCTGGGATTCCCTCGGCGAGTTCCTGGCCCTGGCCGTGAGCTTCGAGCACCTGGCCGTCACCGAGGGCAATGCCCGCGCGCAGATCCTGGCCGACACCCTGGACCGCGCCACCGGCACGTTCCTGCTCGAGGACAAGTCCCCGAAGCGCCGCGTCGGCGAGATCGACAACCGCGGCAGCCACTTCCACCTGGCCAAGTTCTGGGCCCAGGAACTGGCAGCCCAGACCGTTGACGCCGAGCTGGCAGCAGCCTTCGCCGCCGTCGCAGCTGAGCTGACCAACAGCGAGGACGCCATCATTGGCGAGCTCGCAGAGGTTCAGGGCCACGCCGTCGACCTGGGCGGCTACTACCACCCCGACGCAGCGAAGGTCGCAGCCATCATGCGCCCCTCGGCCACGCTGAACGCGGCCATCGCCACCCTGGCGTAGCACGCACACCGGCACAAGGCCCGTCTCCCTCTTGGAGGCGGGCTTTTTGCTGCCCGGGCCTGTTCAGCGCAGGCCCGTCCGTTCTAGGCTGGTTCCATGCCGCAGGACACCAACCCCGCTGCGAATCCTCCCACCGGCGGCACCGCTGTGCCCCAAGACAAGGACGACGCCGGGTTCCCGGCTCCCGGCGCCCGGAGCCACCGCACGTTCCTGCACGTGCTGGTCAACACCGCCGTTGCCAACGTCACCACAAGTTTCCTGTGGTTTGCACTGACCTTCTGGGTGTACCTGGAGACCCACTCCGTGCTGGCCACGGGCCTGGTGGGCGGGGCCTACATGCTGCTCGTTGCTGTTTTTGGCTTGTTCTTTGGCGTGCTCGTTGACAGGTACCGCAAGCACGCCGTCATGATCGGGTCCTCCCTGGCGAGCCTGGCATTTTTTGCCTTGGCCGGGCTCATGTTCTGGATTCTTCCCGGGGAGCTGCTGCTGGACATTTCCAGGCCATGGTTCTGGGCCTTTGCCGTGCTGCTGCTCGTTGGTGCGGTGGTGGAGCAGCTGCGCAACATTGCCCTGTCCACCACCGTGACGCTGTTGGTGCCCCCGGACCGCCGGGCGCAGGCCAACGGGCTGGTGGGCTCAGTGCAGGGCATCGCGTTCCTGGTCACGAGCGTCTTCAGCGGCCTCTCCATTGGCCTGCTGGGCATGGGTGGAACCCTGGTGATTGCCCTGCTGGCCATGCTCGGCGTGCTGGCACACCTGCTGGCCATCCGCGTCCCCGAGCCCAGGGTGGTGCGCGCCGAGGACAGCACGGGCCTGGCCGAGTTGCGCCAGGGCGTGGCCGCCGTGCGGGCCACACAGGGCCTGGCGGCCCTGATCGTGTTCACCACCTTCAACAACCTCACCGGTGGCGTCTACATGGCCCTCATGGACCCCTACGGGCTGACCCTGTTCCCGGTGGAGGTGTGGGGGATCGTGCTGGGGGTGACGGCCACGGGTTTCATCATTGGCGGCGGCCTCGTGGCCAAGTTCGGCCTGGGCCGCAAGCCGCTTCGCACCATGCTCATCCTGGTGGCCTGCACGGGCGTCCTCGGGGCCGTCTTTACCCTGCGTGAGTGGTGGTGGCTGTACGCCGTGGGCATCTGGCTGTTCATGATTCTCATGCCCGCCGTCGAGGCGGCCGAGCAAACCATCATCCAGCAGGTGGTTCCGGCAAAGACGCAGGGCCGCGTGTTTGGCCTGGCCATGACAGTGGAATCGGCGGCCACCCCCGTCACGGCCTTCGTGATCGCCCCGCTGGCCGAGTTCTGGATCATTCCCTACATGAAAACCTCCGAAGGAAACCAAACCTGGGGCTGGCTGCTGGGCACGGGCGATGCGCGCGGCATGGCCCTGGTGTTCGTCATTTCCGGCCTGGCCTCGGTGGCGCTTGCCCTGGCAGCTCTTGGAACACGGCAGTACCGGCAGCTCTCGGGGTCCTACGAGGAGGCCGCGCGGCAAGAACGGGCGCAGGCCGCCGATGAAGTTGATGACGCCGATGGGGCCGAAGATGTCGAAACTGCTGACGGTGGGGCGGCGCCGGGGGCGCGCTAAATCCTTGCCGGGGACACGCCGTCGTGCCCCGGAACGGGCAAGAAATCCATCTGTTATCAGATCTTTACGCATAAATGTGTCACGGGTCACATACTGGGGAGTAGGGTCAATTCTCGTGAAGCCAATTGATTCGCCGGACAACGAGGTCCGGCGATCATGGATGCTGACTACGGAAGGCGATTTAATGAACCGCAAGAAAGTAATGACAGCCCTCGCCACGGCCGCAACCGTGACGCTGCTGGTGACGTCGTGCGCCAACCAGGCGGCCACGCCCGGATCCACCTCAGCGGCTGCCGGCGGAGGACTGAACCTGGACATTAAGGTCCTGACATCCATCGAAACCCCGAAGGACGCGGTCCTTCCGGCCGGCGACGGCAAGGCCACCTGTCCGGCCGACACCACGCTGGCCTATATCGGTGCCGAGACCGGTGCCAACGCGCAGCTGGGCATCAACATCTTCAACGGCGTGCAGCTGGCCATCAACCAGCACAACGCGGCAAACCCGGGCTGCCAGGTGGCCTTCAAGAAGTTTGACACCGAAGGCGACCCGACCAAGGCCACCGGCCCCGTCACGCAGGCCACCAAGGAAGAGAACATCATTGGCGTGGTCGGCCTGCCGTTCTCAGGCGAGTCCAAGGCCACCGGCAACATCTTCGAACAGCAGAAGCTGGTCCACATCACCCCCTCGGCCACCAACCCGGCCCTCGTGGACAACGGCTGGAGCACGTTCTTCCGCGGACTGGGCAACGACGCAGTCCAGGGCCCGGCAGCAGCCAAGTTCATGACCGGCACGCTGGGCGCCAAGAAGGTCTACCTGGTCCAGGATGACTCCGACTACGGAATCGGCCTCGGCACCACCACCACAAAGGGCCTGGGCGATGCCCTGGTTGGCTCCGACAAGGTGACCACCGGCCAGAAGGACTTCTCGGCAACCATCTCCAAGATCATCAACGCCAAGGCTGATGCAGTGTTCTACTCGGGCTACTTCGCCGAGGGTGCACCGTTCGACCAGCAGCTGGTGGCCAAGGGCTTCAAGGGCGCATTCGTTGGCCCCGACGGCGTCAAGGATGACCAGTTCATCAAGCAGGCAGGCGACGCCTCGGCCAACGCCTTCTTCACCTGCCCCTGCATTCCCGGTGAGCTGATCCCCACCTTTGCCGACGAATACAAGAAGCTGGCCAATGCCGAGCCCGGAACGTACTCCATTGAGGGCTACGACGCCGCAACCGTGCTGCTCTCCGGCATCGACAAGGGCAACCAGGACCGTGCCAAGCTCCTGGACTGGGTCAAGAACTATGACGCATCCGGCCTGAGCAAGCATTACAAGTGGGACGACAAGGGCGAGCTGGCAGCCCCGACCGTCTACGGCTACCGCGTCGTGGACGGCAAGATCGTCCCCATCGGTGCCATCGGCGAGTAGGGACACCAACACCATGGATGCTGTGGAGCGTGCACGATTGGCGCTCCACAGCATCGTTTTGCTTGCAGACCCGTCCCACCCGCACAACGAGGCAGCCTTGTCCGCAATCCGGACCAAGGCTGACTGGAACTGGACCTACCTATGCTCTCAACAGTTCTCACAGCTGTTCCCGCGGACAGCGACTGGATCAACTTCGACGTTGCCTCACTGGCCCAGAATTTCTGGAGCGCAACCTTTGACGGCCTGACCTTCGGCGCCATTTACGCCCTGGTGGCCCTGGGCTACACGCTGGTCTACGGCGTCTTGAACCTGATCAACTTTGCCCACTCCGAAGTCTTCATCATGGGCTGCTACGCAGTCTTCTTCACCCTCAGCTTCCTGGGCTTTGGCCCCTCGGCCCCCAACCTCAGCTTCGGCCAAATCCTCATCAACATCCTCCTGGCCCTCATAGCGGCGATCGTCGCCTCGGCGGTCACGGCACTTCTTGTGGAACGGCTCGCGTACAGGCCGCTGCGCAAGCGCAATGCACCCCGCCTGGTTTACTTGATCACCGCCATCGGCGCCTCCTTCGTCATCCAGTACCTGATCTTCCTGTGGCGCGGCCCCCTCCCGGAGCCGGCCCTGACCATGTTCATCCCGACACCCGTCTTTGAGGTGTTCGGCACCATCATCGACTCCCAGCAGATCGTCATTGTGGTGGCGGCCGTCATCATGATGGTGGTGGTTGACCAGTTCATCCGGCGCTCCCGCACAGGGCGCGGCATCCGTGCCGTGGCCCAGGACCCCGACACCGCAACCCTGATGGGCGTGAACAAGGAAAAGATCATTGTCACCACCTTCATCATCGGTGGCATCCTGGCAGGCGCCGCAGCATTGTTCTACGTCATGAAAATCCCCTCCGGCGTCCAGTACAACGGCGGATTCATCCTGGGCATCAAGGCCTTCGCCGCCGCCGTCCTTGGCGGCATCGGCAACGTCCGCGGCGCCCTCCTGGGCGGCCTGCTGCTGGGGCTGATTGGCAACTACGGCCAGATTCTCCTCGGCAGTTCGCAATGGACCGACGTCGTGGCCTTCGTGGTCCTGGTCCTGGTCCTGCTGGTCCGCCCGCAGGGCATTCTTGGCACCTCCCTGGGAAGGAGCAAGGCATGAGCACCACTGACGGGCCAACCCCGCTGCCCGGAGCCGCGGCCAGCCAGGCCAAGGCCGACCGCCAGGTTGGCGAAAAGGTGGCCGGCGCCAGCGCCGGCGCACCACACAAGACCGGCTGGTTTGGCCGCTGGAGTGACAAGTGGCAGGCCATGCCCCGCCAAAAGCAGTGGCTGTACCTGATCGTGGTGGTTGTGGTGGCGTACCTGCTGCCCATCATCAACCCGCCGATCATCTCCACCGAACCCGGCAACGACTTCCCGCTGGCCCTGTTCTCCATGGCCGTCTACGCACTCGTGGCCGTGGGCCTGAACATTGTGATCGGCTACGCGGGCCTGCTGGATTTGGGCTACATCGCCTTCTTCGCCGTGGGTTCCTACACGGCGGCCATGATGACCAGCCCTGACTCGCCGTTCGTGAAGATCCCGTACCTGTGGACGCTTCCCCTGGCCATTGTGGTGGCCATGTGCATCGGCGTGATCCTGGGCATCCCCACGCTGCGCCTGCGCGGGGACTACCTGGCCATTGTGACGCTGGGCTTCGGTGAAATCATCCGCATCCTGGCCACCCTGATCCCGGCCATGAAGGGGCAGGTGGGCTTCCAGAACGTTGGCCGCCCGCCCGGCATGGGCGACGACGGCGTCCCCGTCTTCGCCAACTCCAACGGCACGCCGTGGTACTGGCTGACGCTGACCATCTTGATCATTGTCCTGTTCCTGGCCGGCAACCTCGAGCGCAGCCGCGTGGGCCGCTCCTGGATCGCCATCCGCGAGGATGAGGACGCCGCCGAAACCATGGGCGTGCCCACCTTCAAGTACAAGGTGTGGGCGTTTGCGCTCGGCGCCGGCGTGGGTGGGTTGTCAGGTGCCTTGTTCGCCGGGCAGGTGGGCTTCGTCAACAACCAGAAGTTCGACGTCGTCACCTCCATCCTGTTCGTCGCCGCCGTCGTCCTCGGCGGCGTGGGCAACAAGGTCGGTGCCGTGTTTGGCGGGGCCCTGGTGGCCTACATTCCGCTGCGCTTCACCGCCATCGCAGAGTACAAGTACCTCATCTTCGGCATTGCCCTGATGCTCATCATGATTTACCGCTCGAAGGGCCTGATCCCCGCACGGCAACGCCTGCTCGCCTACGGGCAGGTGGCGTACGACCGCGTGCGGAACACGGCCGCGAAACAACCCTCCACAGCCACTGAAAAGGAGGTCTAGCCTTGGGTGCACACAGTCAGGACGTCCCCGTTCCGCAGGAACCCGACGCCAAGGCCCCCATCGAAATGGTGGAACCGCTTGACGTGCCGGAGGAGGTGGCCGAGGCCGCCGCACCGGAACGTGAAATTGATGTCGCCGTGGGCGATGACCTTGTTGAGGTGAAGAACCTGACCATCAAGTTCGGCGGCCTTGTGGCGCTGGACGACGTCAGTTTCACCATCAAGCGCGGTGAAATCCTGGGCCTCATCGGGCCCAACGGTGCAGGCAAGACCACCTGCTTCAACGCCATGACCGGCGTGTACAGGCCCACGAGCGGGCAGGTCCTCATGGAGGGCAGCGTGCTCAACGGCATGAAGCAGCACAAGATCACGCGTGCCGGCATGGCCAGGACCTTCCAAAACATCCGCCTCTTTGGCGAGATGACGGCGCTGGAAAATGTTGTGGTGGGCCTTGACGCCCGGCACAAGACCTCCGTGGTGGGCGCCCTCCTGCGGCTGCCGCGGCACGTCCGGGAGGAAAAATCAGCCATTGAGCGGGGCATGGCGCTGCTTGAATTTGTGGGGATTGCCCAGCATGCCGGCTCACTGGCCCGCAACCTGCCCTACGGCAGCCAGCGCAGGCTGGAGATTGCCCGGGCGCTGGCCACGGATCCCAAGCTGCTGTGCCTGGATGAGCCGGCAGCCGGCTTCAACCCGGCGGAGAAGGAGGACCTCATGGCCCTCATCCGGACCATCCGCGACGACGGCTACACGGTCCTTTTGATTGAGCACGACATGAAACTGGTCATGGGTGTCACCGACAGGATCGTGGTGCTGGAATTCGGCAAGAAGATCGCCGATGGAAAGCCACACGACATCCGTGAAGACCCGCGCGTAATTTCCGCCTACCTAGGGGAGCCAGAAGATGACTTTGCTTGAGCTCGACAATGTCTCAGTCCACTACGGGCGCATCCAGGCCATCCACAACATGTCCTTCACGGTGGAGGAAGGGGAGATTGTGTCCCTGATTGGCGCCAACGGCGCCGGCAAGACCACCACCATGCGGACCATCTCCGGACTGCTCAACCCCTCCAAGGGCTCCATCAAGTTCATGGGTGAGGACATCACCAAGATGAAGGCCCACATCAGGGTGGTGCAGGGCATTTCGCAGGCCCCGGAAGGGCGTGGCGTCTTCCCTGCCATGAGCGTGCTGGAAAACCTCGACATGGGCACGTTTGGCCGCAAGGACCGCAACGGTGTGGGGGATGACCTGGAACGGGTCTTCACGCTGTTCCCCAGGCTCAAGGAGCGCGAGAAGCAGCTGGGCGGCACCATGAGCGGCGGCGAGCAGCAGATGCTGGCAATCGGCAGGGCTCTCATGTCCCGGCCCAAACTGCTCCTGCTCGACGAACCGTCCATGGGGCTGGCCCCGCAGTTCATCCGGCAGATCTTCAAGATCATCACCGAGATCAACAGCCAAGGAACCACCGTGCTGCTCGTGGAGCAAAACGCCAACCAGGCCCTGGCCCGTGCCCACCGCGGCTTTGTGCTGGAAACCGGTGCCATCACGCACAGCGGCACGGGCAAGGAACTGCTGGCCAACCCTGCCATCAAGGAAGCGTACCTGGGCGGCTGACACCACCGGTGGTCGAGCTTGTCCCACGGTGGT
>NZ_JANKZF010000009.1 GCF_027568515.1 Arthrobacter sp. HY1533
CCCCCCCCCACCGGCGTTTAACTCGACCACCGGCATTTAAGGGTGGCTCCCCGCAACACCCCTGCCCGAAATCCCGGCTTTCCGGCGCAATGGCTGTTCAATGGTAGGCGAAGAAATGCGTGTTGCAGGCGGCAGTGGAGTGGTCCATCGCCTGAGGATCGCTCCCCGAAAACTGCCTGGAAGGACGTTGGCCATGGATAACCCCGTGCTGCGTTATGTTCTCATTTTCTCCGTGATCGCCGTGATCACTTTTCTGGTATCCATGCTTGCCGTGTGGTTCAAGAAGCATCCCAACCGTTCCAAGGGGAACAAGCGGCGGATCCGCATGCCGAAAATCATTCCCATCCTTGCCTGGCCCGTGCTGGTTGTCGGGCTGATCGGCTTGCTGGCCTCCTTCGCTGCCCCGGCCGAAGACGCTGTTGCCATGCCGATCGCCTTTGGCGTTGTGACGCTGTTTGGCGGGTACCTCTTGTTCATCTACCGCAATTGGTACGTTGACGCAGGTGACGACGAAATGGAGTTCAGGACCACCTTCGGCAAGGAGCACACGCTCGGCTACCACGAGATCGCCAGCTACTCCTTCCGCGACCAGGGCTTCCAGAAGTTCTTGACCGTCCGTGGGCCCAAGGGGGAAAAGCTCGACTTCAGCATCTCCCAGTACAACCTGCCGCCCCTGATGGCCGCCATCGACTTCCACTCCAAGAACGGCCGTTGGCCGGTGCCCGGGGAGCCGCGCTAGGGGCCACAACCGCTGCCCTTCAAGTGACGGCGTGCCAAAGTTGAGGGGGCCCATGAAATTTCATGGGCCCCCTCAACTTTGGCACGCCGTCGGCGTTTGCCGATGAGTTAGATGTCGGTGCGGGTGTCGTTCCAGTAGTGCACGCCCATCTGGCGGCGGGCCTCGTCGAACAGTTCCATGATGGCCAGGGAATCATCCAGCGGCATGGTGGCGCTCTCGGTCAGGCCGGCCTGGACGCAGCGGGTCACCTCGCGCAGCTGGTAGGTGTAGCCGCGGCCCGGGTACTCGAACATTTCGGTGCGTTCGCTGTCCCAGCCCACACTGATTTTCAGGCCCTTGGGGTTGTTGACGGAGCCAACGGTCTCAATGTAGCCCAGGGAGCCTGCAACGGAAGCAGTGCGGGGCCCCTGTGCGCCGAGGTAGCTGATGAGCTGGGCTTGGGCGCCGTTGGCGTAGCTAAGCGAGAGGGCGTTCTGGGCGTCCACACCAAGATCTGTCAGCTTGGCCGCTGCGTGCAGGCTGTCCGGGCGGCCCAGGGTTCCCCAGGCCCACAGCAGCGGGTAGACGCTGATGTCCAGGAGTGCGCCGCCGCCGTCGGCCGGGGCCCAGATGCGGGCCGAGTCATCGAGCGGGGCGGGGAAGCCCAGGTCCGCACGAACCCACTGGACCTCGCCAATCTCACCGGATTCAATGATCTCCAGGGCGCGCTGGAAGCCGGGCACAAAACGGGCCCAGACTGCCTCCATGAGGAACAGCTGCTTCTCGCGGGCCAGGGCAATGAGCGTGCGGGCCTCGGCGGCCGTGATGGTGAGCGCCTTCTCGCACAGGACATGCTTGCCGTTTTCCAGGGCGGCCCGCGCAATGTCGTAGTGCTGGGCATGCGGGGTGGCGATATAGACCACGTCGACGTCGGGATCCGCCACGAGCTGCAGGTAGCCGGCACCGGCCGAGCCGTCGGGGCCGCCGTCGAAGTAGTGGGCGGCAAAGCCAAAGTCCTGCGCAAATGCGGCGGCGCTGGCCTGGCCGCGGGAGCTGACCGACTGCAGCACGGCATCCTCAAGGAGCGCCAGGTCGCTGGTGACGGTGCGGGCGATGCTGCCGGTGGCCACCACACCCCAGCGCAGGGGAGTGCCGGTGGCGGCGAGGGTTTCTGGATTGAACGTGGTGTACCAGTCGGGCCGGCCGACGAAACGTTGGATTGTCATGGCGCAATTCTGCCAGCAAGGCTGCGCTGTTCCGGCAGGCGCTGCCGAACATGACGCGGCCTGTGGCATCCCGCCTTCCGGGGCAGGCGGGTAGGCTTTTCCCACAAGCCAAGGACAGGAGCATGTGGTGGCTGAAACAAAGGAAACAGTGGCCGGGCTGATGGCCGAGCTGGCGGCGCTGGAGGACCCGAAAATGCGGGCCGTCAACGAGAAACACGGCGACGACCACGGTGTGAACCTGGGCAAGCTGCGGGCCATTGCGAAGCGGCTCAAGACCCAGCAGGAACTCTCCGTCGAACTCTGGGACACGGGCGACACTGCCGCCCGCCTGCTCGCACTGTTGATCTGCCGGCCCAAGGTGTTCACGGCGGGGGAGCTGGACACCATGCTGCGCGAGGCTCCCGTGCCCAAGGTCAACGACTGGCTGGTGAACTATGTGGTCAAGAAGAGCACCCATGCCGAGGAGCTGCGGCAGGCATGGTTCTTCGACCCCGACCCCGTGGTGGCCGCCTCGGGCTGGGCCCTAACCAGCGAGCGGGTGGTCAAGAAGCCGGAGGGGCTGGACCTGCCGGGCCTGCTGGACATCATCGAGGCACAGATGAAGCCCGCCCCGGAGCGACTGCAGTGGGCCATGAACTTCGCCCTGGCCCAGATCGGGATCGAGAACCCGGAACTGCGCGCCCGGGCACTGGAGATCGGCGAACGTCTCGAGGTGCTCAAGGACTACCCGACCCCGCCCAATTGCACCTCTCCGTTCGCGCCCGCCTGGATCAATGAGATCGTCAGGCGCCGGGAACTGGTGGGGTAACGGAACCATGTTGGCGCTGTGGCACCGCATGGGCGCCGGCCGGCGTGTCCTTGTGCTGATCATCGCCGCCTTGCTTGTGGCGGGCCTGGCCGTGTCCGCCATGACGTGGGTGGCCACCCCTCACGGCTCGGACGCGTTCAACGCCGGCTTTGCCTGGGGCAGGATCCTGCTGCAGCTTGCTGCGGCCACGGGCATCGTGGGGCTGCTGGTCATAGTCTCCCGGCCGAAGAAGCGCCGCTGAGGCTCCCCTCCTGCAGGTGGGGGACATGCGAAAGGCCCCTGGATCTCGCGGGCTCGACCACCGGTGGTCGAGCCCGTCGAGACCCAGAGGCCCAACGTGCGCTGTGGAGCTAGCCCTTGACGGAACCGCTCATCAGGCCGCCCACAAAGTACTTGCCCAACAGGATGTAGACAATGAGCGTGGGGACGGAGGCGATGAGTGCGCCGGCCATGGAGGCGGCGTAGTCGGTGAGCTGGCCGCCGGCCAGGAAGGACAGGGCGATCGTGACGGGACCGTTGCGGCCCGAGGAGAAGAACGCCGCGAAGAGGTAGTCGTTCCAGGCGGAGGTGAACTGCCAGATCAGCACCACAACAAAGCCGGGCATGGACACGGGCAGGATGACCGAGCCGTAGGTGCGCAGGATGCCTGCACCGTCCATGCGTGCCGCCTCGATGAGTTCATCGGGGACCGACGCGTAGTAGTTGCGGAAAATCAACGTGCAGATCGGCAGGCCGTACACAATGTGCAGCAGCATCAGGGACGGGATGCCCTGGGGCACGCCCAGGTCGCTGACCAGCTGCGTCAACGGGATCATGACTGCCTGGTAGGGGATGAACATGCCGAACAGGATCAACGTGAAGACAATGTTCGAGCCGGGGAACTTCCACTTGGAGAGCACGTAGCCGTTGATGGAACCCAGGAACGCCGAGACCAGCGCCGAGGGGACCACCAGCAGGACAGTGCGGCCCAGCGAGGGGGCCAGCGTGGTCCACGCCTTGACCCAGCCGTCGGTCTCCCATGCCTGGGGGAGGTACCAGGCGCGCGAGGGGTCGGCGTCGGCCGTTCCCTTGAAGCTGGTGATGATCAGCACATAGGCCGGCAGCAGAACTACGACGACGAAGAAGATCAGCAGGGCGTACTTCAGCGTGCGGTTGATGCGGCGCTTGGTGGTGCGCTTGGAATCGGACAACATGTCCTGCGCGGAACGGGCGCGGTTCTTGTTGTTTGCCATGGCGGTAGTCATTATCGCTTCTCCGCTCGTGAGGTGTACATCAGGTAGGGGATGACCACCAGGGCCACCAGCACCAGCAGGATGGTGCCGATTGCGGCGGCGTCGGCGTAGTCGCTGCCGATGTACTTGACCCACATCAACGTCGCGGGAACCTGGACGTCATAGGTGTTGGCGTCGGGGACGATGGCGCGAATGAGGTCGAAGAGCTTCAGTGACATGTGGCCGATGATGATCACGGCGGAGAGCATCACGGGGCTCAGCTGCGGGAAGATCACGTGGCGGTACAGCTTCCACTCGGTGCAGCCGTCAATGCGGGCTGCTTCGCGGAGCTCGTCCGGGATGCCGCGGAAACCGGCAAGGAACAAGGCCATGACGTAGCCCGAGAGCTGCCAGATGGCCGGAACGGCAATGGCGGCAATGCCCCATGTGGGGTTGGACCACCAGTCGTTTTGCAGTGCTCCCAGGCCTACGCTGTCCAGCAGGCGGTTCAGGCCAGTGGTGCGTTCGCCGCCGGGCTGGGTGGTCTGCAGGCTTGAGAGCAGCCAGCGCCAGACAACACCCGAGGCGATGAAGGAGATTGACATGGGGAACAGGTAGACCGAGCGGAAGAAGCCCTCGCCCTTGGCCGGCTGCTCGAGGATCCAGGCCCAGAGGAAGCCGAAGATCAGGGTGCCACCGAGGAACACGATGGTCAGGATCAGCAGGTTCCACAGCGAGTGCTGGAAGTTGGGGTCTGCCAGGAGGTTGGAGTAGTTCTGGAAGCCAACATATTTGTTGCTGGGCTTCGCCGTGTGCTGGTTGGTCAAGCTGACACGGAAGTTTTCAATGATGAGCCAGTAGACGAAGACGCCGACAAGGATCATGGTGGGAGCCAGGAGCAGTACGCCCGGGCCCCATGATTTTGCACGTTTTAACATGATTTGCCTCCTTCCGAAGAAAATCGGTACAGCATGGCTTGGGGGCGGCGCAACATCTCTGTCGCGGCCGCCCCCAGGCTCAATGCGTTGGTATTACTTGGCGAACTTCGCCGCAATGTCTGCAGCGGAGCCCTGCAGCGTTTCAACATTCTTGTCGCCGCCGAACTTGCTGACGGCAGTGCTCAGGTCGTTCAGCCAGGCAACGGGCACTGCTGCACCGTGTGCGAGGGAGGAAACGATCTTGTCCTGGCCGAAGTCCTTGATGGCGCTCTTCTGGTACTCAGAGAAGTCATCCGTCTTGGCGGTGGTGTTGGCCGGGATGGAACCCTTGACCTTGTTGAAGGCAGCCTGGCCCTCGGCGGAGCCGATCGTGGTCAGCCATGCCTTGGCGCCGGCCGGGTTCGGTGCGCCCTTGGGGAGGGTGAAGGAGTCAGCCAGGAAGTCGAAGGTGCCCGCGGTGCCCGGTGTCGGGAAGTACACGTAGTCAACGCCCGGCTTGTCGCCGTCCTGTGCAAACTTGGCTTCCGCCCAGTCACCCATGACGTTGTAGGCGGCTGCGCCGTCCTGGACCAGCTGCGTGGCCGGAGCCCAGTCGCTGAGGGAGTCGCGGTCGGTGTTGGTGTACGTCAGGGCCTTTTCGTAGGCCTTGATGGCCTTCGTGACGTCGGCGCCCTTCCAGTCAGTCTTGCCATCCCACAGGCCGTTGTAGCCGTCGGTGCCGAGGCTGGAAAGCAGGATGTTCTCGAACAGCTGGACCTGGGTCCAGGAGCCGGCAACTGCCAGGGGGATCTTGCCGGTGGCCTTGATCTTGTCCATGTCGGCGAACCAGGCATCGAGGTCTGCGGCAGGCTTCTTCGGGTCAACGCCGGCCTTGGTGAGAACCTCAACGTTTGCCCACACCACGTTGGCGCGGTGGATGTTGGAGGGCACGGAGTAAATCTTGCCGTCGACTGTCAGGCGGTCAACGAGGTCCTTGGGGAACTGGGCCGTGAGGTCGTTGTCCTTGTAGAAGCCGCTGAGGTCTTCGAGCTGGTCTGCGTCGATGTAGTCCTGCAGCTCGGCACCTGCGTGGGCCTGGAAGGAATCCGGCGGGTTGCCGGCCTTGAGCTGGGCTGCCAAGACGCTCTTGGCCTGTGAACCGGCGCCGCCGGCAACGGCCAGGTTGTCAAAGGTGACGTTCGGGTAGTCGGTGCCGAACACCTTGACCAGGGCATCCAGGCCGGCCTTCTCGGAACCGTCGGCCCACCAGGTGAACACGCCGACCTTGCCGGTTGCATCCTGGGCGTTGCCGTTGTCGGCAGGGGTATCGCCGCCGCCGCCGCAGGCGGCCAGGGTCAGACCCAGCGCTGCAACTCCGGCGAGCAAGGAAATGCGACGTCGCATGTGAATCCTCCGTGAAAAATTGTGCGGAAATGATGATTTGTGGGGGGAATGGAAATCCCCGCTATGGAAAAGTTACCTTCATCACTAGTTGCCGTCAACTATTTAACGCAACGTGTTGGTAACGGTCGGAACTCGTTCGTGTTGTCAGTCGTTGCGGCATGCGCCTTTGGGCTGCCCGGGCAGGCAAATTGGTGGCGGAAACTTCGCCGTCCGCGTGAATCAGTGGTTCCAGTGCCTGCTGCGGCTCAGGGCCAATGAGATGCCGCCGAGGGCCTCGGCGCGGTCGCCCAGCGAGGACATGACCACCGTGGTGCCCTCGCCAATGGCGGGGACCGCATGGCGCACCAGGCCCCGCCGGATGGGTGCCAGCAGTGTTTCACCCAGCGGCGCCAGCGGGCCGCCCACCACCACGATCTCGGGGTTGATCAGGTTGGCGACGTTGGCCACGGCGCGACCTACGGCCATGCCGGCGTCGTCAATCACGCGCAGTGTGGCCGAGTCCCCGGACTGGGCGCGGGCGATGATGTCCGGCACAGTCAGCTGGACGGGCTCGCCCCGGCTGAGGAGTTCCACCATGATGGCGGTGGAGGCCACAGTTTCCAGGCAGCCGCGGTTGCCGCACCGGCACACCAGGCCCTGGTCGAAGATCGTGGCGTGGCCAATTTCCCCCGTGATTCCGGTGTGCCCGTAGTACGGGGCGCCATTGAGGATCAGGCCGGCGCCGATGCCGCTGCCGATCTTCAGGAACACCAGATCCTTCACGGAGCGGTGCTCACCCCAGGTCACCTGCGCCAGTGCCCCGAGGTTGGCGTCATTGTCCGCGAAAACGGGCATGCCCAGGGCGTCCTCCAGCTGGGCCACGATGTTCACGCCCACCCACTCCGGCAGGATGGCGCCGCGGATGACTGTGCCGGTGCTGTGGTCGATGGGTCCCGGCACGCCAACGCCCGCACCCACCACGTGGCTGCGCTCGATGCCGGATTCGGCCAGAAGTTCGTTGAGCATGGCTGCAGCGACCGCGATGCTTTCGGCGGCGAGGTGGCCCACGGCGAGATTGGCCTGCCGCTCGGCCAGGACCTTGAATCCCGGGCTGGCCAGGATGATGCGCACGTGGCTGCGGCCAAAGTCGATTCCCGCGGCAACTTCCGGTGTTTCCAGCAGGGAAACGGCCAGCGCGCGGCGGCCGGAGCTTGTGGTGGGGTGGGTCTCGGCCAGCCCCTGGGCCGCCATGGCCTTGACGATGTTGGAGATGGTGGCGGTGGACAATCCGGTGCTGCGGGCCAGCTCGGCCTGGGACAGGGACCCTTGTTCGCGCAGCGTGGCCGTAATGAGCTGCTCATTGCGCCGGCGCAGGGCGGACTGCGATCCCGGCCGGGGTGCGGGGCCGGAGTGTGGGGATTGTTCGTCACTCATGTGTAGTAGCGTGCATCACATTTGCCCCTGCGGTCAAACTGTAAACGCAAAATCCGAGCTTTGATTCATTTTCAAGCAAAGGAAAAAACACAGGGCCCATGCAATCGGTTGCGTTTGCATGGGCCTGCGGGGCTGCGGCGGGCTTGTTCCTGCCCCTGATCCCGCCATATTGTGTCAAAAGTATTGAATTTGTTGGTTTTTGCGGTTCCTTGGGCGGTTATGGGCGAGGTGCGCGAGGTCCGCGCTTGATCAGTTCCCCAGGGCCTTGTGCTTGGCGGCCAAAACCACGTAGTTGGCAGCATTTTCACGCACGCCCTGCAATTCCCCATTCGCCAACTCCCGGCGCACCTTGGCCGGGACGCCCGCCACGAGCGACCCGGGCGGAATGACGGCGCCTTCCAGCACCACGGCCCCGCCCGCCACAAGGGAGCCTGCCCCGATGACTGCGCCGTTCATGATGGTTGCCCCCATGCCCACCAGGCAGTCATCCTCCACGGTGCAGCCGTGCACCACGGCGCCGTGCCCCACGCTGACGCCGTCGCCAATGGTGGTGGGGAAGCCGGGGTCTGCGTGCAGCACCACGTTGTCCTGCAGATTGGTGCCGGCACCGACAGTGATGGAGTTGGTGTCGGCGCGGACCACAACCCCGTAGAACGCGCTTGATCCCGCCCCGAGCGAGGCCTTGCCGATCAGCACGGCCGTGGGCGCCACGAAGGCGCTTTCATCAACTGCGGGGGTGTTGCCGTCAAAAGTGATCAATTGCTGCATTGCGGGTCCATTTCCGGGAGTGGTTGGTGTGAATCGGCCCAGGCGGTGACACAGTCCACCAGGTGTTCCACCGATGCTACCCATGGCTGGCTGTTGTGGCACGGTAAACTTGTGTGTCGCTCGGCGCGATGGCCGCCGCATGGAACGTGAGATAGCAAGGATGGCATCCGCACCTGCCGTCCGAGGCAACACAGAATGGATACCTTGGCATGACAGCTTCAGATGGACCGGGCGCCCCGAAGGCCGCCCGCCGCGGCGGTTCCGCTCCGCCGCTGGGGCTCGGGCAGCAGTTGCTGCGGCGCAAGCCACTTGGGCAAATGGTCCAGGAGGCCGGAAGCGGCACCGGGGACCGCAAGCTGGTTCGGAGCTTTGGTGTCCTGCAGCTGACCATGATCAGCGTCGGCGCAACCCTGGGCACCGGCATCTTTGTGATCCTTGGCGACTCCGTCCCCATGGCCGGGCCCGCCATCTTCATTTCCTTCCTGATCGCCGGCGTTGCGGCGCTGCTTTCGGCCATCTCCTACGCAGAAATGGCCGGCATGGTGCCGGTTTCCGGATCCAGCTATTCCTACACCTACGCCACGCTGGGGGAAGGCATGGCCTGGATCTGTGGCTGGTGCCTGGTGCTGGAATATGCGGTGTCCGTGGCGGCCGTGGCAGTCGGTGCAGGCCAGTACATCAATGAATCCGTGGCAGGCCTGGGGTGGGGGCTGCCTGACTTCATTTCCCAGCCGCCCGGCTCCGGCGGCGCCATGAACCTGCCTGCCATGGCCATCGTGCTGCTGTCCATGGTGCTGCTCATGCGCGGCGCCAGGGAGAGTGCCTGGGTCAACACAGCCATCGTGCTCGTCAAGATCGTGATCCTGCTGTTCTTTTGCGCCGTGGCCTTCACGGCGTTCAATGCCGGCAACTTCGAACCGCTCATGCCCATGGGCGCGGCCGGCGTCTCGGCTGCGGCCTCCCGGGTTTTCTTCTCCTACATTGGCTTCGACGCGGCATCCACAGCGGGTGAGGAGGCAAGGAACCCGCAGCGGGACCTTCCCCGTGCCATCATGCTCTCCATGGTGATCGTGACCACCGTTTACGTCCTGGTGGCCGTTGCGGCCATTGGCGCCCGCGAGTGGACCTGGTTCGACGGCACCGAGGCGGCCCTGGTCCAGATCCTGCTGGAAGTCACCAACCAGCCATGGATTGCCGTGGTGTTCGCCGTCGGCGCGGTGCTGGCCATCACCAGCGTTGTGCTGGCCGTTCTCTATGGCCAGACCCGGATCCTGGTCTCCATGTCACGCGACGGCCTGGTGCCCAAGGTGTTCGGCAGGATTTCAGCCAAGCGCGGCACACCGGTGGCGGGAACCTTGATCGTTGGTGTTGCCGTTGCACTGACGGCCGGCCTGGTGCCATTGGGCGCCTTGGCCGACGCAACCAGCATTGGGACCTTGTTCGCCTTTGCCCTGGTCAACATTGCCGTCATCTACTTGCGCCGCAACCGCCCCGACCTCAAGCGAAGCTACCGGGTTGCGTTCTACCCCGTGACGCCGATTCTGGGCGCGCTCATGTGCGTGTACCTGATGGTCAACCTCGGGGGCCTGACCTGGCTGGTGTTCGTGCTGTGGATGATGGTGGGCATGGCCGCCTACTTTGCCTACGGCCGCCGCAACTCGAGGGTCGCAGCCCTGTCCCAGCTTGACTACGAGACGCTCTCCGCCGCCCCCGTCGAGCCGGCGTTGCCCGCCCGCGAGGGCCGCTGAGCATCAGCTGAACCGCGGCCGCGGAGGTTGCTACCAGCGCGGGTGGATGTCGGCGCGGAGGAATTCGTCGTAGATGCCGCGCACACTGGCCGTGAAGGCCCCGCCGAGATCGGGCAGCGATCCGGCCGCCGCATTGGCCACGGCTTGTTCGGCGGAGCGGGCGCCCGGAATCACTGTGGAGACCCCGTCCAGCTGCGCCACCCAGGCCAGTGCAGCCTGCGCAGTGGTGGCGGTGAAGTCCAGGCCGGCGGCCAGGTCAGCAAAACGGCCGGCGGCCTCCAGCCCCACGGAGTAGTCCACCCCGGAGAAGGTTTCGCCGACGTCGAAGTGGCTGCCGTCGCGGTTGTAGTTGCGGTGGTCATCTCCTGCAAAGGTGGTGGCAGCCGTGTACTTTCCGCTGAGCAGCCCGCTGGCAAGGGGAACACGGGCAATGATGCCCACGCCGGCCTCGCGTGCTGCCGGCAAGACCTCATCCAGCGGCTTCAGGCGGAAGGCGTTGAGGATGATTTGGACGGTTGCCACATTGGGCCGGGCGATGGCGGCCAGGGCCTGCCCGCAGGTCTCCACGCTCAGGCCGTACGCCGCGATCGCGCCCTCGGCGACCAGGGTGTCCAGGGCGTCGTAGACCTCGCCGGAGGTGACTGTTGCCGAGGGCGGGCAGTGCAGCTGCACCAGGTCCAGGGTGTCCGTGCCCAGGTTCTTTCTTGAGCGGTCGGTCCACGCCCGGAAGTTCTCCATGACGTAGTTCTCGGGGACCTGCTCCATGCGCCGCCCCATCTTCGTGGCGACCGTGATGCCGTGGCCGTCCCCGCGGCTGCGGAGGAAGGCGCCGATGGCCTGCTCGCTGCGGCCGTCGCCGTACACGTCTGCCGTGTCAAGGAACGTGACGCCGGCGTCCTCCGACGCAGCCAGCACGGCCAGGGCGTCAGACTCGCTGACATTGCCCCAGTCGGCGCCAAGCTGCCAGGTGCCAAGCCCGACGGCGGACACGGTGCGGTTGGTCTTGCCCAGAATGGTTTGCTCCATGGCACCAGCCTAGCGAAAGGTGAGGGGGCCGCCGTCGGACGTCACTGCAGGCATGGATTTCACTTGCCGGCAGCCACTGCGACCAGGACGGCGGCCGCTCCCGTGAGCCTTTGCGGTCCCGCCCACACGGCCGTCAGTGGGCGCGTGATGCCCTGGCCCTCGAAGGGGACGCGCAGCAGTTCCCCGCTGGCCAGCTGTGCCCGCAGTGCAAGGCGGCTGAGCACGGCCGGGCCCGCGCCGGAGGCCACGGCAACCCGCACGGCGGCGTTGCTGCCCAGGGCCTGGACCGGCTCGGCGGCGGGGAGCCCGGCCAGCACCTCCGCCAGGGCCTCGCGGGTGCCGGAGCCTGCCTCCCTGACCACGAGCGGCGTCTGTGCGAGTTCCTGCAGGCTGATCCGGCCGGCGCGGCCGGCCCACTCGTGGTGAGGGGAGACCACCAGCAGCAGTTCGTCCTCCTCGACCACCATGGCATTCAGGCGCACGGGTACATGCGGGGTTTCCACAAATCCAAGCTGCAGCGTGCCCTGCTGCACCGCGTGCATCACCTGGGCGGAATTAAGCACCTGCACATCCACGCGGAGCTGCGGCAGCCGGCGCCTGGTCTCTGCCAGCCAGGCCGGCAGCAGGGTTTCGGCAATGGTCATGCTGGCGCCGACACGGAGTTCAATGGTGCCGTTGCCGCTGCGGGATGCCAGCCAGTCGTTGAAGCGCTGGGCGGCGTCGAGCAGTTCACGGGCCTGGTCCGCGAGTGCAAGCCCGGCCGCTGTGGGTGTGGAGCCGCGCGGGCTGCGCTCCAGCAGTGCTGTCTTCATCCCGGTCTCCAGCTCCGCAAGAGACCGGCTGGCATTGGGTTGGGCCACGCCAACCTTGCGCGCACCGGCGCCCACGCTGCCGCCGTCCACCACGGCAACGAACAGTTCCAGGACGTTGAGGTTGGGCCAGGCTTCAGTCATATCAAGACTATATAGCCCGGTGCGGAAGTCGCGTCTACCGGCGCCCGGTGGCCGCTGGCAGCATGAAAACATGTCAACCCGTACACAGCAGGCCCCATCCGCAGCAGTTCAATCCAGCGTCCAGACCATGGCGATTTATGCCCCGGGGTTGCTGCTGTGTGCCGCGGCCGTTGCGGTGGCCATGGCGGCCGGGGCATTCCTTCCCGGCGTCAGTCCGCTCATCATTGCGATCGTTCTCGGGATCACGCTGACCAACGTGGTCCGCCTGCCTGCCGCCATGGCACCGGGCATCACCTTCGCCGCCAAGAAGTTGCTCCGGCTGGGCATCGTCTTCCTGGGGCTGCAGCTGGTGCTGTCAGACATTGTTTCGCTGGGGGCGCCAATGCTGGTGGTGATTGTTTGCATTGTTGCCGGAGGGATTTTCGGCACACTGCTCATGGGGCGGCTGCTGAAGATGCGCCGGGCCCAGGTTCTGCTCATAGCGTGCGGCTTTTCCATTTGCGGTGCGGCCGCCGTGGCGGGGGTGGAGGGAGTGACCGACGCCGAGGAGGAGGACGTGGTCACGGCCGTGGCCCTGGTGGTCATTTTCGGCACGCTGATGATCCCGGCCATCCCGCTGGCGGGGAGCTTGCTGGGCATGGACCCGGAACTCAACGGCATGTGGGCCGGCGGCTCCATCCACGAGATCGCCCAGGTGGTTGCCGCCGGCGGCATCATCGGGGGAGGGGCGCTGGGTGCGGCCGTGGTGGTCAAGTTGGCCCGCATCCTGCTGCTGGCCCCGGTGGTTGCCATCCTGAGCCTGCGCCAACGCCGCTGCGGCAATGCCAGGCCCGGGGAAAAGCGCCCGCCCATTGTGCCACTGTTCATCGTCGGCTTCCTGGCCATGGTGCTGCTGAGGTCCACGATTGACCTGCCCGACACCCTGGTTCAGGCGGGCGGCCTGGCACAGACGGCGCTGCTATCCGCTGCCATGTTCGCCCTGGGCTGCGGGGTCAAGATCCGCAACCTCATGGGCGTCGGGGTGCGCCCCTTCATCCTGGCCGCGGCCTCAACCGTGCTGGTGTCGGGCATTGCCCTGGCCGGCATCGAGCTGGTCCAGGCTTGATCGTCCCTGCGGCTGCGCACGGTTGACGGGTCAACGGTGCGCCACTTCTGGAGCTGCGCGTGGTTGACGCGAAACCATGCGCAGCTCCAGGGAGCCGGCGGAGCTAGTTGAAGACGACCGTGCGGTGCCCGTCCAGCAGGACGCGGTGCTCGGCGTGCCACTGCACGGCCTGGGCCAGCGTGCGGGCCTCGACGGCTCGGCCCATGGAGACAAACTGCTCCACCGAGTGGCCGTGGTCCACGCGGATGACTTCCTGCTCAATGATGGGGCCCTCGTCCAGGACGGCCGTGACGTAGTGGGCCGTGGCGCCAATGATCTTCACGCCGCGGGCGTGTGCCTGGTGGTACGGCTTGGCACCCTTGAAGGAGGGGAGGAAGGAGTGGTGGATGTTGATGGCCCGGCCGGCCAGCTTGGTGCACAGGTCATCGGAGAGCACCTGCATGTAGCGGGCCAGGACTACCAGTTCCACATCGAGCTCGGCCACGAGCTCCAGCAGCGCGGCCTCGGCCTGCGCCTTGGTGTCCGGGGTGACCGGGATGTAGTGGAAGGGGATGCCGTAGAAATCCGCGAGCGGCTTCAGGTCCATGTGGTTGGAGACGATGGCCGGGATTTCCACGGGCAGGGTGCCCGAACGCTGCAGGAACAGCAGGTCGTTGAGGCAGTGGGCGGCCTTGGATGCCAGGATCAGCGTGCGGATCGGGGCGCCGGCGCGGTGCAGGGTCCACTTGAGCTCGAAGCGGTCGGCCACCGCGTCGAGGTGCTCGCGCAGCAGGCTAAATGACATGGTGGTTTCCACCGCGACCCGCATGAAGAACGTGCCCGTGTCCGGGTTGCCGTACTGCTGGGAGTCGGTGATGTTGCAGCCGGCCTCCAGCAGGGAGCCGGAGACGGCGTGGACAATGCCGGGCTGGTCTGCGCAGGAGAGCGTCAGGACGTAGCCGTGCTGGCTGGCGGGGGCGGAAGCTGCGGGGAAGTTCATCTCAGTCACCCGTCCAAGGTTACCGCCCCCTGCACCCCTGTATTACAATTGGGGAGTTGCAACTGGCGATGAGGTGGGCCACCACCGGGGAGCAGCACGAAAGAAGACCAAAGCGATCGTACGCCTGGGACGCAAAGGTCACGAAAAGCCAACACCTACGTGTTTGGCGATAACCTTTTCGAAGAAGTTTTTTCGTGCCGCCCATCCAGGAGTCTGTAGTGACCTTCACCCCCACCCAGTCCGTGACCAACGCCCCGCTCTCTGAGCTGGACCCGGAAATCGCAGCCGTCTTGAAGGACGAGCTCGCACGCCAGCGCGACACGCTGGAAATGATTGCATCCGAAAACTTCGCCCCCCGCGCCGTCCTGGAAGCCCAGGGTTCCGTGCTGACCAACAAGTACGCCGAGGGCTACCCGGGCCGCCGCTACTACGGCGGCTGCGAAGCCGTTGACGTGGCCGAGAACCTGGCCATCCAGCGCGTCAAGGACCTCTTCGGCGCCGAATACGCCAACGTCCAGCCGCACTCCGGCGCCCAGGCAAACGCCGCAGCGCTCGCAGCCATGATCAAGCCGGGCGACAAGATCATGGGCCTGTCCCTGGCCCACGGTGGCCACCTGACCCACGGCATGAAGCTGAACTTCTCCGGCAAGCTGTACGAGGTTGCCGCCTACGAAGTTGAGCCCGACACCTTCCGCATCGACATGGACAAGCTGCGCGCCCAGGCCATCGCCGAGAAGCCCCAGGTCATCATCGCCGGCTGGTCCGCCTACCCGCGCCAGCTGGACTTTGCCGCGTTCCGTGCCATCGCCGATGAAGTTGGCGCCCTGCTCTGGACTGACATGGCCCACTTCGCCGGCTTGGTAGCTGCCGGCCTGCACCCGAACCCGGTGCCCTACTCCGACATCGTCACCTCCACGGTGCACAAGACCCTCTCCGGCCCGCGCTCCGGCGTGATCCTGGCCAAGCAGGAGTGGGCCAAGAAGCTCAACTCCTCCGTGTTCCCGGGACAGCAGGGCGGCCCGCTCATGCACGTCATCGCCGCCAAGGCCGTGGCCTTCAAGGTTGCTGCCGGTGAAGAATTCAAGGAACGCCAGGCCCGTGTGCTCGAAGGCGCCAAGATCATCGCCGAGCGCCTGAACGCCCCCGACGTTGCTGAAGCCGGCGTGTCCGTGCTGACCGGTGGCACCGATGTCCACCTGGTGCTGGTTGACCTGCGCAACTCCGTACTGGACGGCCAGCAGGCCGAAGACCTCCTGCACAGCGTTGGCATCACCGTGAACCGCAACGCCGTTCCGTTCGACCCCCGCCCCCCGATGGTCACCTCCGGCCTGCGCATCGGCACCCCGGCACTGGCCACCCGTGGCTTCGGCGCCCCGGAATTCACCGAAGTTGCCGAGATCATCGCAACAGCCCTCAAGGGTGGTGCCGACGTGGACGCCCTCAGCGCCCGCGTCAAGGCGCTGGCAGCGAACTTCCCGCTGTACCCCGGTCAGGAAGAATGGTAAACAGCATGACTGCGCAAATTCTTGACGGCAAGGCTACAGCCGCTGCCATCAAATCCGAGTTGACGCAACGCGTTGCCGCCCTCGCGGCCCGTGGCGTCACCCCGGGCCTGGGCACCATCCTTGTCGGCTCGGATCCGGGCTCGCAGTGGTACGTGGGCGGCAAGCACAAGGACTGTGCCGAGGTTGGCATCAAGTCCATCCGCATCGACCTGCTCGAGACGGCCACCCAGGATGAAGTCCTGGCTGCCGTCCGCCAGCTCAACGAGGACCCGTCCTGCACCGGCTACATTGTCCAGCTGCCGCTCCCGAAGCACATTGACCAGGACGTGGTTCTCGAAGCCATTGACCCGGCCAAGGATGCCGACGGCCTACACCCCATGAACCTGGGGCGCCTGGTGGCCAATGTGAACCGTCCCATGACGTCCCCGCTGCCGTGCACGCCCAAGGGCTGCATTGTGCTGCTGGAACGCCATGGCATCACGCTGGATGGCAAGCGGGTCCTGGTGGTTGGCCGCGGCGTGACCATTGGCCGGCCCATGGGCCTGCTGCTGACCCGCCGCGACATCAACGCCACAGTGGTCCTGGCACACACCGGGACCCGTGACCTGGCCGCCGAGCTGCGCGACGCCGACGTGGTGGTTGCCGCCGCCGGCGTGCCGCACATGATCAAGGCAGCGGACCTGAAGCCGGGTGCGGTTGTCCTGGACGTTGGCGTCAGCCGCGTGGACGACGGCAACGGCAAGGCAGTGGTCACCGGGGATGTGGAGCCTGCGGCAGCGGAAGTTGCCAGCTGGATCTCCCCGAACCCGGGCGGCGTTGGTCCCATGACCCGCGCCATGCTGCTGGCCAACGTGGTTGAGGCCGCCGAGCGCGCCTAAGCGACGCGGTGGTTGGGCTGCTCGAATCCCAGGATCTCGACAAGCTCGATCACCGGCCGACAAGCCCGATCACCGGCAAGGGAGGCCGACGGCGGAACGCACGTTCCGCCGTCGGCCTCCCCTTTGCGTTGCTGGGCGCGGCCCTACATTTCGATTGATTCCACCCGTTCGGGGCGGCTGTCCACCCAGGCCACGAGGAGCCGGACGTCCTCGGGCATGCTGTCGTCCGTGTAGCGGACAGTGATGGTGGGGCCGGAGCGCACCAGGTTGATCTCATACAGCTGCGCGTCCGGTGTGGGGGCCTTGGCAGGGGGAGCGGGCTGCTCGTCCAGGTTGGCACGGGCAACTTCCCCGGCAAACGCCTGCGCCGCCGATTTGGGCAGGGCCTTGGTGTCCAGCTCGGTCCGGGCAATGATTCCGGCTATGCCGCCGGCCCTGATGATGGTCAGCTTCATGAAAGGACGCCAACCTCCTTCCACGCGTTGTGCACGGCTTCCTGTTCGGCCGCGCCGAAGAGCGTCCCGGCGACGTCCACCGTGGCATGGGCGGCGGCGTCGAACTGCGTTGTGGGGCGCAGCTTGGTGGTCAGCACCTCAAACCAGATCCGGCCTGCCTTCTCCCAGGCGTAGCCGCCCAGGGCCGTGGCCGCAAGTGCGAAGGCGCGGTTGGGGATGCCGGAGTTGATGTGCACCCCGCCGTTGTCGTTGCGGGGGTCGTTGTCGTCTGGCAGGTCCACGTAGTCGTCCATGTGCCCTGGCTGGCGGTCCCCGGAATGGGATGTGCCGGGGTGGGCCATGTTGCGCAGGGCCGCGCCCAGGCCGGGGACCAGGATTCCCTCGCCAATGAGCCAGTTGGCTTCCGCTGCGGTCTGGTTGAGGCCGTGCTGCTTGACCAGGGAGCCGAACACGTCCGAGAAGGACTCATTCAGCGCCCCCGACTGCTTGCTGTAGACCAGCCCGGCCGTGAACTCGGTGATGCCGTGTGTGAGCTCGTGGGCAATGACGTCGATGGCCCGGGTCAGGCCGCCAACCTGGAAGATGCGGCCGCTGCCGTCCCCGTAGACCATCTGCGAGCCGTCCCAGAAGGCGTTGTCGAAGGCGACGCCGTAGTGGACGGTGGAGATGAGTTCCATCCCTGCCCCGTCCAGGGAGCTGCGGCCGAACAGGTCGCGGTAGAACTCGTACGTGGCATTGCTGCCGTCGTAGGCCTGGTTGACGGCTTCGTCCTCCACCGGCGGCTTTTCCCAGCCCCGCACCAGAACGCCGGGCAGGAAAGGCCGCCCGTGCTTTTCGTTGTCATAGACGCTCAGCCGCTCGCCCGTGTCCAGGGCCGCCCCCATCAAGGCCCCCGTGTGGACGTTGAGCCGGCGGCTCAGCTGCCCCATCACGGCGCGCTGGGAGCGCATGGCGGCGGAGGTGGCCAGGGCCCTCACCGCGGCCTCGCGCTGCTTGGGGCTGCCCTCCAGCGCCAACCAGCCAAGCAGGTCCGGCGGCGCAATGGTGCACAGCGCAGAATTCAACATTTCCGGCATGATCCTTGTCCCTTCCCCAGTGGCAGCGCAGCGGGCCCCGTCCCGGCCGTGGTGCCTTCCCCCGGCCATGATTGCGCCGTTGCAACCATGATGCGCTTGATGCCGGCCGGCGGCAAGCACTGGGCTGCCGGTGTCTGGGCGGCGCCGCTGGTGGTGCCGCGTACTCCCGCAGGAGTATGCCTGCCTGCCCGCACGGGGTGATGTGCGCTTTGCGGCTGCGGGGCTACGCTCATTGCATGAGAGCTGCGCACCGCCGTGGGCCAATGGTGGGCCTTGCCATCCTTGCCGCCGCGGTGCAACTGGCCGGCACGCATTTCGCGGCGGCCCGGCAGCCCCTGGCGCACCCGCTGGACGGCTTCGGCGTCGTGCTTCTGCTGGCCGGCCCCGCCCTGCTGTTGCTGCACCGCCGCGCCCCCGAGGTGATGCTTGCCGGTGCCGTGGCGGTGACGGCCGCCTACCTGGCTCTGCGCTACCCGTGGGGCCCGGTGCCGATGTCACTGGCGCTGGCCGTGGTCCTGGCCACGGCGGCCGGGCGTCGCGTGTTCAGCTGGTCCGTGGCAGGGGTGCTGGTGGCTGCGCTGTTCACCTGGGCCGCGGTGCGAGGGGCACAGTTCGACCTGGTCAGGGCCTCGGCCGTGTCCGGCTGGCTCGTGATCCTGGTGCTCATCGGCGAGGGCCTGCGGCTGCGCCTGGACCGGGCGGCCGAGCGGCGGGCCAAGGCACGTGAGGACAAGCTGCGCGCCGAGGACGAGTACCGGCTGGCGCTGGCCCGCGACATCCACGACGTCGTGGCCCATTCCCTGTCCATGATCAACGTGCGCGCCTCCGTTGCCCTGCACCTGGCCGACCGCGACCCCGCCCAGCTCAAGCCTGCGCTGGAGGCCATCAAGGAGGGCAGCAAGGAGTCGCTGGACCAGGTCCGGGAACTGCTGGGTGTGCTGCGCCAGGACGCCCCGCGCCGCCCCGGCCTGTCCCTCGAGGGGATTCCCGCCCTCGTGGAGGATGCCAGGCTGGGCGGCCTGGCTGCGAGCCTGCAGTACGACGGCGACCCCTCCCTGGTGCGCGGGCGCCTCGGCCCGGAGGGGGAGACCGTGGCCTACCGGGTGGTGCAGGAGGCCGTGACGAACGCAGTGCGACACGCCGGCGCCACGACGCTCGCGGTGCGGATCGGGCCGGCCGCGGACGGGCGGCTGCGCATCGACGTGGACGACGACGGCTCCGGGCTGGGCAACCGTGCCGAGGGCAACGGCCTGCGCGGAATGCGCGAGCGCCTGGCCGGGGTGGGCGGTGCCGTGGAGCTGGTGGAGCTGCATCCCGGGCTGGGCGTGCGCGCCACCCTGCCGCTGCACCCCGGCGTTCCCGCACCAGGAGGCCGGCCATGATCCGCATCCTCATCGCCGACGACCAGACACTCATCCGCGCCGGCTTCCGCGCCCTCCTGGACGCCGAACCCGACATGGCGGTGGTCGGGGAGTCCGGCACCGGCGCCGGCACAGTGGCCCAGGCCCGGGAGCTCAAGCCCGACGTGATACTCATGGACATCCGCATGCCCGACGGCGACGGGCTCACCGCCGGTGCCGCCATCCTGGCGGACCCTGCGCTCGCCGGCACGCACATCCTGGTGCTGACCACCTTTGAACTCGATGAGTACATTGTCGAGGCTGTGCAAATGGGCGCCGCCGGCTTCCTGGTCAAGGACACCGAACCGGCCGAACTGATCCGTGCCGTGCGCGTGGTGAACGACGGCGACGCCCTCCTGTCGCCGTCCGTGACCCGCCGGCTCATGGCGGCCATGGCCCATGTGTCGCGCAACGTGGCACAGCCCCCGGAACTGGGCCAGGTCACGGCGCGTGAACGCGAGGTGCTGGCGCTTGTGGGGGAGGGGCTGAACAACGCCGAGATCGCCGAACGCCTCTTCATCACCCCCTTGACGGCCAAGACCCACGTCTCACGCATCATGCTCAAGCTCGGGGCACGCGACCGCGTGCAGCTCGTGGTCACCGCCTACGAATCCGGCCTGGTCCGCCCCGGCTGGAACGTTTAGTCCCCACGCCCTCCCTCGCCTCGTGCCTCGGCCAGGGAACCCTCGGGCGCGTGGGCCCTTGCGAGGACCAGGGCGCCTGTATCCCGGGGGAGTACTGCACACGGCCAAAGAGCCTCCCTGCGGCAGACGCCGTCGAACGCCCCAAACGGAAGAGTTGAACCACAGCCGAACGACGGCTGGGAACAACCCAAGGGGAACACCATGTTTGCAGCACTCGGCACAACGGCAATGGGCGCACAGGCTGCGCTCGCAGCACACGCCATGAACCACGGCGTTGGATGGGGGCCGGGGCCTTGGTTCCTGCTCATCCCGCTGTTCTGGATTGTGGTGATCGGCCTGTTCATCTTCCTCGGCCCGCGCCGGTGGCGCCGCAGCCGCGAATGGCACCAGCACCAGGGCGCCGAGTCCGTGCTGCGGGAGCGCTACGCCCGCGGCGAGGTGGACGAGACCGAATACCGCCAGCGCCTGGAGGTGCTGCGCAGCCAGGGAAAGCAGTAGCCGCGGGCGGCCCGCCCGCAACGTGACCATTCCATCGAAACTGCAGCACATGCCGTTTTCGCCCCGCAAAGCGGCATGTGCTGCAGTTTGGAATATGTTCGCCGCTGGTGGAAGCCGGTCCGCAGGACGCCGGGCGTTTGAGAGAATGGATGCATGACTTCTCTTGGAACCGGCAAAATGTCCAAACCCGGCAAGTTCTCTGGCCTTGGCACCATTGTGCTGGCGATTGTATTCCTGGTTGCCCTTGTTTTTGCAGCCAACAACAGCACGGTGCTGGGCTGGATCATCGCAGTGATCGCACTGGGCTGGCTGGTCCTCTCCACGTTCGTGTACATCGGCGTGCACAAGGCCGCGGCCTTCGGCGCCCGGCAGGTGGCGCTGGCCCAGGCACAGATGGCGCAGCAGAACAGCAGCAATGCCGGCTCCGACGGCGGCACGCGCCTGGTCTCGCAGGATTCCGGTTCACGCACGGCCGAGAAGGCGCGCGACATGAAGCTGGACCACTCCTTCAAGATCATCACCGTCCAGGTCGGCGTGGTCAACGAATACCTGGGCAAGGACCCCGAAATGGTGGCCCGGGCACTGGAAACCATTGAAATCACCGCCACCAACGGCCGCGGCATGATCAACCCCAACTGGGAGGCCCAGGAAGCCAAGATGGACGCCGCCATGGCCAAGAAAAACGCCGAACGCGCCCAGGAGGCACAGGGCACCGACGGCGGGGACGAGCCCGTCAGCGGCGTCGTCATCGACTAGCCGGGGCGTCGGCAATCAAGGCATCAGCGGACTCCTGCGGGTAAGGTGGAACAAGTGAGCAACGGTATGGAAAACGGTCGATTGAGGATCGCAAGCGTCAACGTCAACGGCATTCGCGCCGCATACAAGAACGGCATGGGCCCCTGGCTCGCCGAACGCGATGTGGACATCCTGTGCCTGCAGGAAGTGCGCGCACCCGATGCGATCGTCGAGGGCTTCCTGGGCGAGGACTGGCACTTGCTCCACGCCGAGGCAGAGGCCAAGGGCCGTGCCGGTGTGCTGATCGCCACCCGCAAGGACCGCCTGGAACCCGTTGCCACCCGCATCGGCATCGGCGAGGACTACTTCGCCACCACGGGCCGCTGGGTCGAGGCGGACTACGCCCTCACCGGCTCCGATGGAACGCCCACCACCCTGACGGTGGTCAGCGCCTACGTCCACTCCGGCGAGGTGGGCACCCCCAAGCAGGACGACAAGTTCCGTTTCCTGGACACAATGATCGGCCGCCTGCCCGCGCTGGCCGGCGCAAGCGACCACGCCCTGGTGGTTGGCGACTTGAACGTGGGCCACAAGACCCTGGACATCAAGAACTGGAAGGGCAACGTCAAGCGTGCCGGCTTCCTGCCCGAGGAACGCGCCTACTTTGACCGCTTCTTCGGCGAGGAAATCGGCTGGAAGGACGTGGCCCGCGAGCTCGCCGGCGAGGTCGAAGGACCCTACACCTGGTGGTCCAACCGGGGACAGGCATTCACCAACGACACCGGTTGGCGCATCGACTACCACATGGCCACCCCCGGCCTGCTGGCCAAGGCCGAGAGCTGCGTCGTGGACCGTGCCGAATCGTACGAGGCACGCTTCTCCGACCACGCCCCGCTCGTCGTCGACTACAAGTTCTAAGAGGACCCTACAAATCCATGAGTGAAATTTCCGCACGCCCCCGCGTGCTCTCGGGCATGCAGCCCTCCGGGGACTCCCTGCACCTGGGCAACTACCTTGGCGCACTGGTCAACTGGGTCAAGACCCAGGATGACTACCAAACACTGTTCTTCATCCCCGACATGCACGCCATCACCGTCACCCAGGACCCGGCGGAGCTGCGCGCCCGCACCCGCAAGACGGCGGCCCAGTACATTGCCGGCGGCATCGACACTGAAAAGTCCACACTGTTTGTGCAGTCCCATGTGCCCGAGCACGCCCAGCTGGCCTGGGTGCTGAACTGCATCACCGGGTTCGGCGAAGCGTCCCGCATGACCCAGTTCAAGGACAAGTCCGCCAAGGGCGGGGCCGACATGGCCAGCGTCGGCCTGTTCACGTACCCCGTGCTCATGGCCGCCGACATCCTCCTGTACCGCCCCGAGGGCGTGCCGGTGGGCGATGACCAGCGCCAGCACGTGGAGCTTGCCCGCGACCTGGCCAAGCGCTTCAACCACCGCTTTGGCGACACCTTTGTGGTCCCGGAGGCCTTCATCCAGAAGGAAGGCGCCCGAATCTACGACCTGCAGAATCCGACGGCGAAAATGTCCAAGTCCGCTTCGGGCCCCAACGGGCTCATCAACATCCTGGACGAGCCGAAGGTCACCGCCAAGCGCATCAAGTCGGCAGTGACCGACGCCGGAACCGTGGTTGCACACGACCGCGAGAACAAGCCCGGCGTCACCAACCTGCTGGAGATCCTGTCCACGCTGACCGAAAAGCCGGTGGACACGCTCGTGGCAGAGTACGAAGGCAAGATGTACGGGCACCTGAAGGTGGACGTTGCCGACGCCGTCGTGGACCGCCTGGACCCCATCCGCAAGCGCACCCTGGAACTGCTGGACGACCCCGCCGAGCTGGACACGCTGCTGGCGCACGGCGCGGCCAAGGCCCGCGAAATTGCCTCGGCAACGCTGGCCGACGTCTACGCCAAGGTCGGCTTCCTGCCTCCCCTCGGGACGGTCGGATAGCCATGCCGGGCATTGGTCAAAGCGGGGCTTCCCCGGCCCCGCACGCCGACAGCCTGGGAGTCATCATCTCCCTGCCGCAGGCCCTCGCGGACGGGCTCGGCGCAAAGCGGGCCGCCTACGCAGGTCCGGATGCCGCCGTCGTGCCTCCGCACATCACCCTGGTCTCGGGCCGCGCCCGCGGATCCTGGGAAGAGGCGGCCGAGCACGTGCGCAAGGTGGCCGCGGCGGGCAAGCCGTTCGTCATCTCGCTGCGCGGCACGGGAACCTTTGAGCCGGTGTCGCCTGTGGTGTTCCTGAACGTTTCCGAGGGTGCCGCGGAGTGCGAACGGCTGCACGAGGAACTCCTTGAGGGCCCGCTGGAACACCTCCTGGAGTTCGACTTCCACCCCCACCTGACAGTTGCCCACGATCTCGACGCGCCCAACATGGCCCGCGCCAAGGCCGAAATGGCCGGCTATGAGGCAGACTTTGAAGTGACAAGCATCGGCCTGTTCGACCATTTGGCGGGCGAGTGGGCCCTGCGTGAGGAGTTGCAGCTTGGGGGACCGGGAGAGCGCTGAGGCCGCGAAGGCCACCATCCCTGCGCCCGTCCCCGCGCGCGACGCCGGGTACTTCCCGGGCGCCGTGGCCCCCGGCGTGAAGGCCAAGCGCCCCATCGCCGGTCCCGCCAAGGCCCCGCCCAGCCCCCTGGACCGCACGGTCCTTGCCAGCTGGGCAGCCAGCCGGCGCGCGGAGCTCGACGAGGCCCGCAGGCAGGGAGGCCCGCTCCGGCAGCTCCCGGCCCTCATGCAGTGGCTCAACGCCTGGGCGGCCCAGTTCTTCCCCGTGCGTGTCTGGAACCTGTACACCCGCCGCCGCGGGCCCCTGCTGGCCGCCGGCAACGCCTATCTCATGTTCTTTTCCGTCGGTGCCATGCTGGTGGCCGGCTTCGCCATTTTCGGCATCATTGCCGCCGGCAACCAGGTGCTGCGTGACGCCGTGATCGACCTCGTGGCCGAAAGCACGCCGGGCCTGATAAACACCGGCGACGGCCGCGGCGGCCTGGCCACGCCCGAGCAGCTCCTGGGCAAGGGCGGCTTCACCACGACGCTGCTGGTCTCGCTCACAGCCTTGATCATCACGTCCCTGGGATGGATCAACGGGCTGCGGGAGGGCATCCGCTCCATCCTGGGCCTGGCCCGGGACCGCACCAACCCCGTGCTGTCCAAGGTGCGCGACGCCGGTACCCTGCTGGTCCTGGCCGTGGCACTCGTCCTCACGAGCGCCCTGGGCGTGCTCAGCACAGCCGCCATGGGCACCATCAGCGAGGCGCTGGGCTGGGGCACGTTCCTGACCGGCGCCACTGCCCGGCTGAGCTCCATTGTGCTCATGTTCGTCCTGGACGTGGCGGTGGCCATGGTCATGTTCAGCCTTGCCTCCCGCGTGCAGATGCCGCGCCGCGTGCTGCTCGTGGCCGCGATTTTCTCCGGCGCCGGTGCCACGGTGCTGCGCTCCTTCAGCGCCCTTCTGCTCAACGGCATCACGGGCAACGCCCTCCTGGCACCGTTCGCGGTGATCCTGGGGCTCTTCGTCTGGTTCTTCCTGCTCAGCCAGGTGTACTTGATCTCGGCCGCGATTGCCGCGGTCCTCTCCGCCGACCTCCGCCCGCACGCACCGCACCGGCTCTCCGCGGCCGCCTCAGCCTCGGTTCACCGGGACTGACGGAGCACGGCGCCGCCCCGCGGCCCGGATGCGTCGAGTCTGACGGAGCGCTGCAGGGGCGACGTTGCGCAACGTCTCCCCTGGCACCTCTCCGTCAGACTCGGCGCGAAGGGCCCGTGCCCTTGACACGGGAACCGTCCAGGGCATAGACCGGGTGGTGGCCTTCGACCTTTTTGGGGTGGCCAGGATGGCAACGACGCCGTTCGCGAAGGCCACATTGCGATGCAATACGGAGGTTAAGATGAAATCTCGCGCCGTGACCCGGCTCCTTTCACTGGCCGGAGGCGCCGCCCTGGTGGCGGCAAGCTGCGTGGCAGCGGTCCCCGCGGCGCCGCCGCCCGGCACAGCCTTTCCCGATGTCCACCCCGCCGTGAGCGATTTTGTCCAGATCAACAACTCCGCCACCCCGCCCACCGAGGCCCAGTGCGCCTCTGCCGGCAGGCGTTGTTTCACCCCGGCGTCCACACGCGCCGCATACAACGTGGGCCCCCTGTACGCGGGCGGCTTTGACGGTACCGGTGTCACGATCGCCATCGTGGATTCGTACGGCAGCGACACCATGGCCCACGACCTGCACGTCTACAACCAGGCATTCAACCTGCCGCCCATGTGCGGGGAGGAGGCCGTGGTGTGCACGCCAGGGATGCCAACGTTTAGCGTGTTGCACCTGCAGGGCTCGCCGGCCACCAAGGCCCCGCCTGCCAAGAGCAAGGGAACGGGCCAGGAAGACAAGTCCGCCTGGGCCCTTGAGGTGGCGCTCGACGTCGAGACCGCACACGCCATGGCGCCGGGCGCCAACATCCTGCTCGTGGCCACCCCCACCGCCGAAACTCTCGGCGTCCAGGGGCTGCCTCAGATGATGGCCGCAGAGCAGTACGTGGTGGACCACCACCTGGCCCAGGTCATCTCGCAGAGCTTCGCCACGGCCGAGGACGCGTTCCACAACCCGAACTCGCTGACAAACCTGCGCCATGCCTTCATTTCAGCGGCGCAGAACGGTGTCACGGTGCTCGGTTCCTCGGGCGACGGCGGTTCGGCCAACCCTCCGAAGGCACCCGTGGCAGGGCCCAAGGCCGGAGCGCCGTTCCCCTTCCCGACCGTTGAGTGGCCCGCCTCCGACCCGCTGGTGACAGGGGTGGGAGGCACCTACCTGTGCACCGATCCCACGGCCACCTCCGGGCGAACCGTTGACAGCCTGGTGCCCCCGGCTGCATGCCAAAACAACCCCGGCCAGGCCGAGGTGGGCTGGACCTTCTCCGGGGGCGGATTCAGCCACGTCTTTGCCCGTCCCGGCTACCAGTCGGCATTGCCCGCCGGCAGCACTCCCATCGGTGCCATGCGCGGTGTTCCCGACATCGGCCTGCAGGCCAGCGCCGGCACAGGGGCCCTGGTGTACCTGAGCCTTCCCCCGGACGGGCAGGGCGGCCTGATGTGTGGCAGCGTTCCCTGCAGCACCGGCTGGTACGACATCGGCGGAACATCGCTGTCCTGTCCCCAGTGGGCGGGACTGGTTGCCATCGCCGCCCAGATGAACGGGGGAGGGCTGGGACTGATCAACCCGGCGCTCTACAAGCTCGGTGCCAACCCGGCAACTTACGCCAGCGACTTCTTTGACGTGACCACGGGCAACAACACGGCAGATCCCACAGTCGCCGGCTACCCGGCGACAACTGGCTGGGACCCGGTGACCGGGCTTGGCACCCCGAATGCGGCGTCCCTGTTGCCGGACCTGGTGGCCGCTGTGCGGGCCGGTTGACAGCCCGCTGCGCCGAGTCTGACGGAGCGCTGCAGGGGAGACGTTGCGCAACGTCTCTGCGGGCACCTCTCCGTCAGACTCGGCGCCATGGGGCCGGGCCGTGGGGGTCAGTGGGCCAGTGCAGCGAGGATTCTGTGCTTGAACGCAGCCTCGTTGAACAGGTCCTTCCACTCGATGCGCAGCACAGTCCAACCTGCCTCGATGAGCGCAGCCTCCCGCTTGCGCTCCCGGTACACAGCCTCGTCGGTGGGGCGGTACTGGAAATACTTGCGCTTTCCGTCAAACTCCAACACCACCTTCTGCCGCACCCAGGCGAAATCCGCCCGGAACTGGCCCAGCCGGGTGTCGATCCAGTGCTGCAGCTCGGGCATTTCAATGAGCAGCTCCCGCATGAGGTCACGCGTCAGTGTCTCACCGGGGGACTCCGAGAGGGCATCGGCAAAGCGCAGCACCTTGCGCAGCGTCCTGATGCCCCGGTGCCTGCCCAGGCTGTCCGCCACGGCGAGCATCTTCGGCAAGGACGCGCCCAACCGCAAGGCGTGGTCGGCAATGATGAGGGCCTGCTTGTAGGGCAGGGTGAGTGCGCAGTCCACCACTGTCCGTTCCAGGGACGTCACCTTGGTGCGGTTGACCTCCACAATGTCGCCAGGGGCCAGCGTGCAGACGTGGACCGCAGTGTCCTTGCCACATCCATCCTTTGACGGCTTGCCTGGTTGGGTCACGTGGACCAAGTCATCCACATTCCACAGGTGGAGGCCGTGCATGATCGCGGCAGAGGTGTGGCTGTACACATACCCCCTGGCGGAAGTGGTCCGTGTGGCGAAGCTGTGCAGGCGCACTCGGTACAGTCGTTGCGCGTCGATTGACAGCCCGGCCCACCAAGAGGCGAGCACATAGCATCCTGGGCGCAATCGCATCAGTGTGCCGTCCTCGACCAGGCGCCGGATGGAGCGGGAGCCAAACCCTGCTTCACGCAGTTCGGCGGTGCGGTATGCCACCTTGCGGGTGGAGAAGGCTGCCTTCAGCCGGGCCCGTGCGGGAGAAGTGTCCGCGGCATGGCCGCCCGGGGTGGTGCCGGCGTCGAACGCTGGGGGAGTGAAGTGCGGCTTCATGCATCAAGCCTGCGCCTCCAAACCCCCGAATAGCGGGGCCTGGGGCAATCTGTGGAAAACCCTGGATTCGCCGAGTCTGACGGAGCGCTGCCGCGGGGGCGGTGGGGCCCCGCTCCGCCGGGCACACGACGGCCGCCACGGCGGGCGCTGCCGCGGAGACGTTGCGCACCGTCTCCGCGGGCAACTCTCCGTCAGACTCGGCGAAGCGGGCGGCGAAGCGGGAACGCAAAAGCGCCGCCCCCGTCAAAGGGAGCGGCGCTTGAGCTGAAAAGGGAAAGCTAGATCTTGCGGGCCAGGATGGCCTGCTTGACCTCGGCAATTGCCTGGGTCACCTGGATGCCGCGGGGGCATGCTTCCGAGCAGTTGAAGGTGGTGCGGCAGCGCCACACGCCTTCCTTGTCGTTGAGGATTTCCAGGCGCATGTCGCCGGCATCGTCGCGGGAGTCAAAGATGAAGCGGTGCGCGTTCACAATGGCTGCCGGGCCGAAGTACTGGCCGTCGGTCCAGAACACGGGGCAGGATGACGTGCACGCGGCGCACAGGATGCACTTGGTGGTGTCGTCAAAACGCTCGCGGTCCTCGGCGGACTGCAGGCGCTCCTTGGCGGGCTCGTGGCCGCGGTTGACCAGGAAGGGCATGACCTCGCGGAAGGACTGGAAGAACGGCTCCATGTCCACGATGAGGTCCTTCTCAACGGGCAGGCCCTTGATGGGCTCAACCGTGATGGGCTTGGACGTGTCCAGGTCCTTCAGCAGGGTCTTGCAGGCCAGGCGGTTGCGGCCGTTGATGCGCATGGCATCGGAACCGCAAACACCGTGCGCGCAGGAGCGGCGGAAGGTCAGCGACCCGTCCTGCTCCCACTTGACCTTGTGCAGGGCATCCAACACGCGGTCGGTGCCGTACATGGTCATGGTGAAGTCTTCCCACGTGGACTCTTCCGAGACCTCGGGGTTGTAGCGGCGCACGCGCAGGGTGACGTTGAACGTGGGGATTTCCCCGCCGCCGCCCAGGTGTGCCGGAATTTCAATCTTGGATGCGGGCTCCGGCAGTTCAGCTTCTACGGCGCTCATTAGTACTTCCTCACCATCGGCTGGTAGCGGGTAACGACAACAGGCTTGGTTTCCAGGCGGATGCCGGCGATGTGCTCCTGGGAGCTCTCCGCGGTCACGCCTGAATCCAGGTATGCCATGGAGTGCTTCATGAAGTTCTCATCGTCGCGGTCCGGGAAGTCCTCGCGGTAGTGGCCGCCACGGGATTCTTCGCGGTGCAGGGCTGCAACGGTCATGACCTTGGCCAGTTCCAGCAGGAAGCCCAGCTCCACGGCCTCCAGGAGGTCAAGGTTGAAACGCTTGCCCTTGTCCTGGACGGTGATGCGCGTGTAGCGCTCCTCGAAGACCTCAATGTCGGCCAGCACCTTGTTCAGGGAGTCCTTGGTGCGGAACACCTGCATGTTGGCATCCATGGTGTCCTGCAGGTCCTTGCGGATCAGCGCAACCTTCTCGCCGCCGTCGGACGTGCGGACATGCTCCAGCATTGCCACGGTGTCGGCTTCCGGGTTCTCCGGCAGCTCAACGAAATCGGCAGTCTTGGCGTACTCAGCCGCGGCAACGCCGGCACGCTTGCCGAACACGTTGATGTCCAGCAGCGAGTTGGTGCCCAGGCGGTTGGAGCCGTGGACGGACACGCAGGCAACCTCGCCGGCTGCGAACAGGCCGGGGATCACCGTGTTGTTGTCCTGGAGAACCTCTGTGGTGATGTTCGTGGGAACACCGCCCATGGCGTAGTGCGCCGTGGGGAACACGGGGACGGGCTCCGTGTACGGCTCCACACCCAGGTAGGTGCGGGCGAACTCGGTGATGTCCGGGAGCTTGGCGTCAATGTGCGCCGGTTCCAGGTGCGTCAGGTCAAGGAGGACGTAGTCCTTGTTCGGGCCGCAGCCGCGGCCTTCACGGACCTCGTTGGCCATGGAGCGGGCCACGATGTCGCGGGGCGCCAGGTCCTTGATGGTGGGGGCGTAGCGCTCCATGAAGCGCTCACCGTCCGAGTTGCGCAGGATCGCACCTTCACCGCGGGCGGCCTCGGACAGGAGGATGCCCAGGCCCGCAAGGCCTGTCGGATGGAACTGGAAGAACTCCATGTCTTCCAGCGGGATGCCCTTGCGGAACGCGATGCCCATGCCGTCGCCGGTCAGGGTGTGTGCGTTGGAGGTGGTCTTGAAGACCTTGCCCGCACCGCCCGTTGCCAGGACCACTGACTTGGCCTGGAAAATGTGCAGTTCGCCGGTGGCCAGGTCGTAGGAGACCACGCCTGCGGTCTTCTTCTGCAGGTAGACGGTGCCGTCCTCGCGGGTGGCTTCCTCTTCAACCGTCAGCAGGTCCAGGACGTAGTACTCGTTGTAGAACTCAACGTTGTGCTTGACGCAGTTTTGGTACAGGGTCTGCAGGATCATGTGTCCGGTGCGGTCCGCTGCGTAGCAGGCACGGCGCACGGGCGCCTTGCCGTGGTCGCGGGTGTGGCCGCCGAAGCGTCGCTGGTCAATGCGTCCCTCGGGCGTGCGGTTGAACGGCAGGCCCATCTTTTCCAGGTCGATCACGGCGTCGATGGCTTCCTTGGCCATGACCTCCGCGGCGTCCTGGTCCACCAAGTAGTCGCCACCCTTGACGGTGTCAAAGGTGTGCCACTCCCAGTTGTCCTCTTCGACGTTGGCCAGGGCTGCGCACATGCCGCCCTGGGCAGCGCCGGTGTGGGAGCGGGTGGGGTAGAGCTTGGTCAGGACAGCGGTGTGGGCGCGCTGGCCGGATTCAATGGCGGCACGCATTCCTGCGCCACCGGCCCCGACGATAACGACGTCGTATTTGTGGACCTGCATACTGGATGCTCTTTCTCTCATTTACTGCGCAAAATACTGGTGTTCACTTCTGCCCCGCCAGGCATGCCCGGCGGTGTCCTTCAAAAGTTAGGGAACGGGGCAGAAGGACGGAAGGTCAATGACGGCGCCCGGGGGGCACGGGTCAAAGGTGAAGATGACCAGGGTGCCCAGCACGATGATCACGGCCGAGGCAATGTACAGGACCGTCTTGAGGGTCATGCGTGTGCCTGCGCGCTCGGCGTAGTCGTTGATGATGGTGCGCACACCGTTGGTGCCGTGCAGCATGGCGAGCCACAGCATGGCCAGGTCCCAGACCTGCCAGAAGGGATCGGCCCACTTGCCGGCAACGAAGCCGAAGTCGATGGCGTGGATGCCCTCGCCAACCATGAGGTTCACGAACAGGTGGCCGAAGATCAGCACGATCAGGACGACGCCGGAGAGGCGCATGAACAGCCAGGCGGCCATTTCAAAGCTGGAGCCTGAGCTCTTGCCGCGCTTGTACTTGGGCGACTGGGCGCTGTTGGAGCGCGGTGCAGCGATGGTGCTCATTTAGTGCCCCCCGAAGAAATTTGAGAAGACAATGGTGAGGTGGCGGATCAGGAACGGGATCATCGTCACGGCCCACAGTGCGAGCACGCCCCAGAGCAGCTGGCGCTGGTACTTGGGACCCTTCTTCCAGAAGTCGATCGCGATGATGCGCAGGCCGTTGAAGGCGTGGAACACGATTGCGGCGACGAGGGCAGCTTCACCCAGGCCCATGATGGGGTTCTTGTAGGCCCCAATGACTGCTGTGTACGCCTCCGGAGACACCCTCACCAAGGAGGTGTCAAGGACGTGCACCAACAAGAATATAAAAATCACTACACCGGTAATCCGGTGTCCCACCCAGGACCACATGCCTTCTCGGCCGCGGTACAGAGTGCCAGCTGGTTTTGTCGGCACTGATTAAACCTTCCCTGCATCACCGATGCGCTGGCGTGGTTCCACGCGGGGAAACGCACTCGGCGTAAGCACTCATACTTGCTGCCTAAATTTAGGCTTCGCTAACAGCATATTCAACTTAGGCACTCCTTGCTCTATGCGGCAAGTCACAGGGGTGTTGCGCGCCGTTGGGCCCGTGCCCGGCGGCCAGTGCCGGAATTCGCTTTCCCAAGAACGACGGCGGCGGGCCCGGCCTCCGCCCGTGGGTGGAAGTTTCGCGGAAAATGGCCCCGGAACGCCAGTCGCACCAGCCCCATCGCATAGGGTGGAGGTGATGAATACGCAAAATTTGGTTGACCCCGGACACCCCGCAGCGGACCCGCTGGACAGGTTCTATGCAGTGATCCCGGCCGGCGGCGTCGGCACCCGGCTGTGGCCGCTGTCCCGGGCCGCGGCCCCGAAGTTCCTCCATGACCTGACAGGCAGCGGCAGCACGCTGATCCGCGCCACCTACGACAGGCTGGAACCGCTCAGCGGCAAGAACGTCCTGCTGGTCACCGGCGAGGCGCACCGCGAGGCCGTGTGCTCCCAGCTGCCCGAAATTGCCGACGAGAACCTGGTCCTGGAAACGGAGCCGAAGGATTCCGGCGCAGCGATCGGGCTGGCCGCGGCCATCCTGTTCACCCGCGACCCCTCCACCATCATGGGTTCCTTCGCCGCCGACCAGGTCATCAGCCCCGTGGATTCCTTCCAGGACGCCGTGCGGGAGGCCATCCACACCGCGGCCACGGGCAAGATCGTCACGATCGGCATCAAGCCGACCCACCCCTCCACCGGCTTCGGCTACATCCGGATGGGTGAGCCGCTCTCCGTGGCCGGCGCCCCCAGCGCCCATGCCGTGGCAAAGTTCGTGGAGAAGCCCAACGAGGCAGTCGCCGAGCAGTACCTGGCCAGCGGCGAATACAGCTGGAACGCCGGCATGTTCGTCGCCCCGGTTGAGCTCATGCTGCGCCACCTCAAGGCCAACGAGCCCGCCCTGTATGAAGGCCTGATGGAGATTGCGCTGGCCTGGGACACCCCGGAGCGGATCGCGGTGAAGAACCGCGTCTGGCCCACCCTGCCCAAGATCGCCATCGACTACGCCGTGGCCGAACCCGCCGCCGACGCCGGCGACGTCGCCGTCATCCCCGCCGACTTCAGCTGGGACGACGTGGGCGACTTTGCCGCCATTGCCCGGCTGAGCAGCGCCAAGGAAAACAAGAACGTCAAGGTCATCGGCGAAGGCGCCCGCGTGTTCACCGACGACAGCACCGGCATTGTTGTCACCGACACCACCCGCGTCATTGCCCTGATCGGCATCCAGGACGTGGTGGTGGTGGACACCCCCGACGCACTTCTGGTCACCACCCGTGCCCACTCCCAGCTGGTCAAGCGCGCCGTGGACGGGCTGAAGGCACAGGGCGACACCGACGTCCTCTAATCCCCAACTCCTCCCCATTTCCAGCCGCTGGCGCGTCTGAAATTGGGGCCCCTCGGAGTTGTGGGCCCATCCGCACCCTCCCGTGCGCGCCGTGGCGGCGCCGCCGTCACGGCGCATTGTGTAACGCGGGGCCGTCAATGCTGCCACTGCCCGGGGACATGGTTAGAGTTTGGACTGTGCGCAATTACTCGCTGGAAACAGAACCGACGGAACTTGTAGGCCCCTGGCTGGAACCCCTGCTTGCGGAAGTCATTGAGTTCCGCCGTGACCTCCATGCCCACCCGGAGTTGTCGTTCCAGGAGTTCCGCACCTCCGGCAAGATCTACGACCGCCTTGTTGAGGCAGGGCTGTCGCCGCGCCGGCTGGAGGGAACAGGGGTCATTGTCGACGTCGGCGAGGGCCCCATTGCCACGGCGCTGCGCGGGGACATCGATGCCCTTCCCATTGTTGAGGAAACCGGGCTTCCGTTCGCCTCACGCAACCATGGTGTCACCCACGGCTGCGGCCACGACTTCCACACAGCCTCCATGCTCGGCATTGCGCTGGTGCTGGCCAAGATGCACCAGGACACCCCGCTGGGCGGGCGCATCAGGATCATCTTCCAGCCTGCCGAGGAAACCATGCCCGGTGGCGCCCTGTCCTGCATTGAGCAGGGGGCGCTCGACGGCGTCCCGCGGATCCTGGCGCTGCACTGCGACCCGCGCGTTGAAGTGGGCAAGATCGGCACCCGCATCGGGCCCATCACCAGCGCCTCCGACACCATCAAGATTGAGCTGTCCGGGCGCGGCGGCCACACCTCCCGCCCGCACCTGACCGAGGACCTGGTGTTCGCCCTGGCCCAGATCGCCATTGGCGTTCCGGCCGTGCTGTCCCGCCGCGTCGACGTGCGCAGCGGTGTATCAGTTGTCTGGGGCCAGATCAGCGCCGGCTCCGCACCCAACGCCATTCCCGGCAGCGGCATGATGAGCGGCACCATGCGCTGCCTGGACCGCGAAGCCTGGCACGCGGCCGGCGAGCTGCTGGATGACGTGGTGCAGCAGGTCGCGGCCCCCTTCGGCGTGGACGTGCACCTGGAGCACACCCGCGGCGTGCCACCCGTGGTCAACTCCGAACACGAGACGGCCGTCATCGAGGCCGCCGCCCGCGCCGAACTCGGCGAGGACTCCGTGGTCCTGGCCCCGCAGTCCATGGGCGGGGAGGACTTCGCCTGGTTCCTGCAGGGCATCCCCGGTTCCCTCATGCGCCTGGGCACCCACGTTCCCGGCGGCGAGGAATACGACCTCCACCGCGGCGACTACATCGTCGACGAACGCGCACTCTCCGTCGGCATCCGGGTCCTGTGCGCCGCCGCGCTGCGCACCCTCCGTACGCCCGCCGAAGGCTGAGCCGCCCGGCGGCATGCGGCCCGCCACGCTTCCACACACATTGCACCCGAGCGCCGTCGTCCCGGCGTGCCTATTGGCGTGCCCTCCCGCAGGGCGCCGCCGACCCGCCGGGGCGCCCCTCAGGATGCCCTCCGAAACCCCTCCCGGCGCCCTCTGGCCGGCGCCTGCCCGACTGCCCTGACCGGCCAGCGAACTACGCCGCAAACAGTGGCTTCAAGCGCTTGACGCAGACCGAAAAAAGTGCTGCTATTGGGTCTCTGGAAGCCCTTGTGTAACGGTTCCCCAACGATGGTGTTCGGGTTCCCCTCCTGCACTACCTACGAGTAGCAAAAGGACACTAGTGTGTTCCATAGCACCGCGACGCAGGGGTGCGCCAAGGCACGCGGGTTCGCTCCGCCGTCCGGCCCACACAGAGGGCCGAACAAAGGGGCAGGCCCGCGCTGGCATGTGGCGCCATTCCTTGCCAGCGGCCTTACACCCATGGAGGAACCTTGAAAAACCTGCTTCTCAAGACCGCAAAGCGCGGCGCAATTGTAGGCACTGTTGCCGTGAGCGCCGTGGCGCTCATGCTCACCGGCTGTGGCGAAGCGCCGCCGGCACCGGGTGGCAGCGGTTCGGCCAACCCGGCCGCAGCCGACTTCCTGGGCTGCATCGTCTCCGACTCCGGCGGATTCGACGACCAGTCCTTCAACCAGTCCTCCTACGAGGGCATGAAGAAGGCCCAGGCCGACCTCGGCATCCAGATGAAGGAAGCCCAGTCCGCCAGCACGGCAGACTTCGCCCCGAACCTGAGCACCATGGCCAGCGCAGGCTGCAACCTCACCGTCACTGTCGGCTTCCTGCTGGCCGAGGCCACCAAGACTGCGGCAGCGGACAACCCGGACCTGCACTACGCGATCATTGACGACAGCAGCATCAAGGCACCCAACGTCAAGCCCGTTGTGTACGACACCGCCCAGGCCGCCTTCATGGCGGGCTACGCATCGGCAGCCGTCTCCAAGACCGGCAAGGTCGGCACCTTCGGCGGCATCAACATCCCCACCGTCACCATCTTCATGGACGGCTTTGCCGACGGCGTGAAGTACTTCAACGAGAAGCAGGGCAAGAACGTCCAGCTCCTTGGCTGGAACAAGGACACCCAGCAGGGCTCCTTCGCCAACACCTTCGAGATCATCCAGGAGGGCACCAAGATCACCAACAACCTGCTCTCCGAAGGTGCCGACGTGATCATGCCCGTTGCCGGCCCGCTCGGCAAGGGTGCAGGCGACGCCGTCCTGGCCGCCAACAAGACCGGCAAGGACGCCAAGCTGGTCTGGGTTGACTCCGACGGCTTCCTCACCGCACCCACCTACAAGTCCGTCCTGCTGACCTCGGTCATCAAGACCATGGGCGAGGCTGTTGAAACCATCGTCAAGGAAGACCTCGACGGCAAGTTCGACCCGGCCCCGTACATCGGAACCCTGGACAACGGCGGCGTCTCGCTGGCACCGTTCCACGACCTGGATTCCGCCGTCAGCGCCGACACGAAGACCCAGCTTGACGAGATCAAGAAGGGCATCATCGACGGTTCCATCAAGGTGGAGTCGAAGGCCAGCCCCAAGTAATACCCGCGCACGGGCGTTGCGGGCCGCAGCAAGCGGCCCGCAGCGCCCGTTCTGCAGCTTTTCGAACCAACAATCCTCACGACGGGCTAAACGTTGAAACTAGAACTTCGGGGCATCACCAAGAGCTTTGGCACGCTGGTGGCGAACGACCACATCGACCTGGTGGTCGAATCCGGGCAGATCCACAGCCTCCTGGGGGAGAACGGTGCGGGCAAGTCCACCCTCATGAACGTGCTGTACGGCCTCTACGAGCCCACGGCCGGCGAGATCCTCGTCGATGACAAGCCTGTTCGCTTCTCCGGGCCCTCGGACGCCATGGCCGCAGGAATTGGCATGGTGCACCAGCACTTCATGCTGGTCCCTGTCTTCACCGTGGCCGAGAACGTGGCGCTTGGCGCCGAATCCACCACCTTTGGCGGAGTCCTCAACCTCGAGGAAACGCGCAAGCGGATCCGCGAAATCTCGACCAAGTTCGGCTTCGACGTTGACCCCGACGCGCTCGTGGAGGATCTCCCCGTGGGCGTCCAGCAGCGCGTGGAAATCATCAAGGCCCTGGTCCGCAACTCCAAGATCCTGATCCTGGATGAGCCCACAGCCGTGCTCACGCCGCAGGAAACCGACGAGCTCATGGACATCATGGGCCAGCTGCGCGACGGCGGCACCTCCATCGTCTTCATCTCGCACAAGCTGCGCGAGGTCAAGGCCATCTCGGACACCATCACAGTGATCCGCCGCGGCAAGGTGGTGGGCTCGGCCCTGCCCTCTGCCTCCACCACGGAACTGGCCGCCCTCATGGTGGGCCGCGCCGTGAACCTGAACCTGAACAAGGCCGACGCCACCCCCGGCGAGGTCACCTTCAAGGTCAACAACCTCACAGTCATGAACGACGCCGGGCACCGCCTCCTGGACGACGTCACCCTGAGCGTGGCCAAGGGCGAGATCCTCGCCGTCGCCGGTGTGCAGGGCAATGGCCAGACCGAGCTGACGGAAGCCGTGCTGGGCCTGCACAAGCATGTGCTCGGCTCCATCACCCTCGAGGGCAAGGAACTGGTGGGCCGCACTGTCCGCCAGGTCCTGGACTCGGGCGTCGGCTTTGTCCCCGAGGACCGGCAGGACGATGGCCTGGTTGGCGAGTTCTCCATCGCCGAGAACCTGGTCCTGGACCTGTACAAGCACGCACCCTACTCGCGTGGCGGAACCTTGAACCGCTCCGTCATTGCCAAAAATGCGGTGGAGAAGGTGGCCGAATACGATGTCCGGGCACAGTCGTCCCAGGACGCCGCCGACACCCTCTCCGGCGGAAACCAGCAAAAAGTGGTGCTGGCGCGGGAACTGTCCCGCCCCCTGAAACTCTTCATTGCCTCCCAGCCAACCCGCGGCGTGGACGTTGGATCCATTGAGTTCCTGCACAAACGCATCGTGGCCGAACGGGATGCCGGCACCCCCGTGGTGATCGTCTCCACTGAACTCGACGAGGTCTTGGAACTCGCAGACCGGATAGCCGTGCTCTTTGCGGGCCGGCTCATGGGCATCGTCCCCGGAAAATCGAGCCGCGCACTGCTCGGCCTCATGATGGCCGGGCTCCCCGCGGCAGAAGCACAGGAACAAATGGACTCACAGCAGGACCCCGGCACCACCGGGGCAGACAGCGGCGAAGGGGTGCAGCCATGAGCGAGGCGGACATGAACAAGCCAGCCGGGGAAACCCCGGCACCGCCGGCACCGCCGGCCAAGGAAGGCCCGGCCAAGGCGGCCAAGGAAAGCAACGGCACCCAGTTGGTGCGCGAGATCATGAGCGGCAACGCCATGATCTCCGTCCTGGCCGTTGTGGTGGCCCTCGTGATCGGCGGCATCCTCATTGCCGTCACCGATCCCCGGGTGACCACGGCATTCGGCTACTTCTTTGGCGACCCCAGCGCAACATTCAAGGCCATCTGGGCCTCCGTCTCGGACGCCTACGGGGCGCTGCTGCGCGGGGCAACCTATGACCCCAACGCCCGCACCTGGCAGGGCCGGCTAGGCATCTTTGAGACCCTGACCTTCGCTACCCCGCTGATCCTCTCCGGCCTGGCCGTGACGCTCGCCTTCCGGGTGGGACTGTTCAACATTGGTGCCAAGGGCCAGATCATCCTCGGTGCCACCTTTGCCGGCGTCGTCGGATTCCTCATCGAGCTGCCCCCGGGCATCCATCTCATTGCCGTCATCCTGGCCGGCGCATTGGGCGGCGCGCTGTGGGGCGGCATCGCCGGATTCCTGAAGGCCCGCACAGGCGCCCACGAGGTGATCGTGACGATCATGCTCAACTACATCGCCGTTTCCCTGGTCCTGTACCTGCTCAAAAACCAGCTGCGCGACCCCAACAGCAGCAACCCCATCAGCCCGCGCATGCACGAGAGTGCCATGTTCCCGCTGCTCCTTGGCCCGAACTTCCGCGTCCACGCAGGGCTGATACTGGCCGTGCTGGCCGTGATTGGCGTGTCCTGGCTGCTGAACCGTTCCACCATGGGCTTTGAATTCCGGGCCATCGGCGCCAACCCGCGCGCAGCCCGCACCGCCGGCATGAACGTCTCCCGCGGCTACATCACCGTCATGCTGATCTCCGGCGCCCTGGCCGGCCTGGCCGGCGTGACCCAGCTGGCCGGAACGGAAAAAATACTTGATGCCGACATTGCCGGCAGCATCGGCTTTGACGCCATCACCGTGGCGCTGCTGGGACGCTCCAAACCCTGGGGGACGTTCTTTGCCGCCATCCTGTTCGGCGCGTTCAAGGCAGGCGGCACCTCCATGGCCGTCAACGCCGACGTTTCCATTGACATTGTGGCGGTGGTCCAGTCGCTGATCGTGTTGTTCATCGCCGCCCCGCCGCTGATCCGCTCCATCTTCCGGATCAAGGCCGTCAGCCGTGAAGGAGTAGCAGCATGAGCATCACAGCCAAGGGAGAGGCGCCCCACGTCTCCGACGCCGTAGCCGTCCGCAGCTGGAAGCTGCCCATCCTGCTCGGCGTCCTGGCCCTGTTCGCCGTCGTTGTCTTCATCCTGCTGGGCCCCAGCGGCACGGCAACGTTCCGCATCTCCCAGGACGGGGACGCCTGGCAGGTCCCGGACCTCGTATTGCCCTCCAAGGCCATCGGCGTGATCGTCTCCATCATCTGCGTGGGGCTGGCCTACCTGTCCTGGCGGCAGACCAAGGCCACCGGCAAGATCGCCAAGTGGGTCATCATGACCTTCGCCGTGGCGTTCGTGGTGGGCATCATGGTGTGGATCATCGGCGGCACCACGTCGCAGAACATCACGCTCGTGGGCCTGTTCACGGGTGCCATGCTCATCACTACCCCTCTCGTGTTCGGTTCCATGTCCGGTGTGCTCTCGGAGCGTGCCGGCGTGGTCAACATTGCCATTGAGGGCCAGCTGCTGGCCGGAGCGTTCACAGCGGCCCTGGTTGCCTCCATCACGCACAACGCCTTTGCCGGGTTGCTTGCCGCGGCCGTGGCCGGTGTTGCCGTCTCGGCCATGTTGGCCCTGTTCAGCATCAAGTACGTGGTCAACCAGATTATCGTCGGCGTGGTGTTGAACGTGCTGGTCTCCGGCCTGACGGGCTTCCTGTTTGAAAAGGTCATGAAGACCAAGGTCAACGGCGAGACCATCTACAACCAGCCCGCGCACCTGCCCAACCTGCCCATCCCGGTGCTGTCGGAAATCCCCATCATCGGGCCCACCTTGTTCCGGCAGTCGCTCATTGGCTACTTCATGCTGGTGCTTGTAGTGGCTCTCTGGTTTGGCTTGTTCCGCACCCGCTGGGGCCTGCGCGTGCGTGCCGTGGGCGAGCACCCCAAGGCCGCCGACACCGTGGGCATCAACGTCAACCGCACCCGTGTCATGAACGTGCTGGCCGGCGGCGCCGTGGCCGGCATTGGTGGCGCCTACTTCACGCTGGTTGCCGTCAGCAGCTTCAGCAAGGACATGACAGGCGGCCTGGGCTTCATTGCCCTGGCGGCGCTGATCTTTGGCCGCTGGAACCCGATCGGCGCGGCCCTGGCGGCCCTGCTGTTCGGCGTGGCCGGCAACCTGCAGTCCATCCTGTCGCTGGCTGGCACGCCCATCGACGGGCAGTTCCTGGCCATGCTGCCATACGCGCTGACCATCCTGGCCGTGTCCGGGTTCGTGGGCAAGGCCATGGCCCCCGCGGCCGACGGCGAACCCTACGTCAAGGAGTAGTTGCGTGGAAACTGACATGTCCGACGGCGGCTGGGAGCCACTGCGCCTGGCCGCCACCGCGGCACTCGCCCATGCGTACGCGCCGTATTCGCATTTCCCCGTGGGTGCCGCGGCACGCCTTGAGGACGGCAGCATCGTCACCGGCTGCAACGTGGAGAACGCCAGCTACGGGCTGACGCTGTGCGCCGAATGCACCATGGTCGGGGCGGCCCGCATGAACGGCGGCGGCCTCATCACGGAGTTCTACTGCGTGGATGGCCAGGGTGCCATCCTCATGCCGTGCGGGCGCTGCCGCCAGCTACTGTTCGAATTCAGCACGGCGGGGACGCGCATCATGACGTCCTCCGGCGTGAAAACCATGGACCAGGTTCTCCCGGACGCCTTCGGGCCCCGCGACCTGGACCGCACCGCAGCCACGCCACCTAAGGAATAGGGAAACACTCATGAACCGTGCAGCCTACACCGGCCCGGCCTTTGACGCCGTGGACATCATCAGGACCAAGCGGGACAAGGGCACGCTGAGCCCCGAGCAGATTACCTGGACCATTGACGCGTACACGCGCGGAACCATTGCCGACGAGCAGATGGCTGCACTGAACATGGCGATCCTGCTCAACGGCATGGACAGGGCGGAGATCTCCCAGTGGACGGCGGCCATGATTGCCTCGGGGGAGCGCATGGACTTCTCCGGGCTTCGCACCCCGGCCGGGGCGGCCATGGCCACCACTGACAAGCACTCCACGGGAGGGGTGGGCGACAAGATCACCCTGCCCCTGGCGCCCCTGGTTGCTGTCTTTGGTGCGGCCGTGCCGCAGCTTTCCGGCAGGGGACTGGGCCACACGGGCGGCACCCTGGACAAGCTCGAGGCCATTCCCGGCTGGCGCGCCAGCCTGAGCAACGAGGAGATGATGCGACAGCTCTCCGAGGTGGGCGCCGTGATCTGCGCCGCCGGCGCCGGGCTGGCCCCGGCCGACAAGAAGCTGTACGCCCTGCGCGATGTCACCGGCACGGTCGAGGCCATCCCGCTCATCGCTTCCTCCATCATGAGCAAGAAGATTGCCGAGGGCACCGGGGCGCTGGTGCTTGACGTCAAGGTGGGTTCGGGTGCCTTCATGAAGAACATTGACATGGCCCGCGAACTGGCCCAGACCATGGTGGCCCTGGGCAAGGACGCCGGCGTGAACACCGTGGCGCTGCTGACCGACATGTCCACGCCGCTGGGCCTGACGGCCGGCAACGCCATTGAGGTTGAGGAGTCCGTGGAGGTGCTGGCCGGCGGCGGCCCGGAAGACGTGGTGGAGCTGACGGTCAAGCTCGCCGAGGAGATGCTGGAGGCCGCCGGGATCCACGGCGCCGACCCCGCGGCTGCCCTGAAGGATGGGCGCGCCATGGACGTGTGGCGGCGCATGATTTCCGCCCAGGGCGGCGACCCCGATGCGGCACTGCCCGTGGCGAAGGAGTCGGAAACCTTCTACGCCCCGGCCGACGGCGTGCTCGTGGGCCTGGACGCCATGGCCGTGGGAGTGGCCGCATGGCGACTAGGCGCCGGCCGTGCCCGCAAGGAGGACATTGTCCAGGCCGGGGCCGGCGTGCGCATGCATGCCAAGCCCGGCGCCGTGGTGCGCGCCGGCGAGCCGCTCATGACGCTGCTGACGGACACCCCAGAGAAGTTCGAGCGGGCCAGGGAGGCACTTGAAGGCGCCGTCACCATCGCCCCGGAGGGTTCCCGCCCGGCCAACCAGCTCATCATCGACCGCATCGCCTAAGCGACGCCGCATCACACAACGTCCCCTTTTCCCCGACGCCGCACCACAACATGCGGCGTCGGGGACTACTTCTGCCTGTTGGCGTCAATTTCACGCACATGCACGCGAACAAGGTCTTCGACGAGGCCGCTGGGCAGGGGCTTGTCCAAGGTGAATTGGATCGCGTGTTCTGTGGTCGCATAGTCCTTGAGCCGGTCCTTCAGCTCCTGGATTGCCCATGAGGAGGGGTAGAAGCTCATGTGCTTCTTGGACGCGGTGAAGTACACCAACGCCCGGTTCTTGTATTTGAGCGTCGGCATCCCGTAGCTTATGGACTCTTCAACGTCCGGCACGAGCTGCTTTACCAGCGCGCGGATCCGTTCGAGTTCTGCCCGGTTCGCGGGGTCGAGCGCATTGAGATATTCTTCGACGCTTTTCGCTTTTTCAGCCATGGCATGAGCATAACTCTCTGTAAGTTCCGGCTCGCCGCTGGTGGGTTCCACGTTGAACTTATGGTGTCCCGCAGTCATGAGGCCAAGCAGAGAAGAATCGCGAAGCCCAATGCTGCGAAGGCAACGCCGGCCAGGAGCGCCGCAACTGCCCTGACCCGGCGGTTGGGCCACCAGGGAACGACGAAGACGGGCAGCCCGATCAGGAATGGAATCGGGGCAAGCTTGCCAATCGTGCCGCCCACATCGCGGCTGATGCCGTATCCGGCCCCGGTGCATCCGTTGATACCGCAGAATTCCCACAGTGCACTCACCAGCAGCACCAAGCTCACAAACACGGGAATCGGAAGCGCCCACAGCAGGTGGATCCAAGGACGCGGCTGGCGTCCGGCATTTGCATCCTTGTGACTCGTGAAAACTGCACCCACCCGCTCCCGTAGTGACCGCTGCGACCCTTTGAAACTAACAGGTGCAGCCAACAATGCCGAGGACTACTTGATGCGGAACCCGAATCAAGCCAGAGCGGATCGAGCCAATCCCGCGGGCCTTCCGGGCCTCCCCGACGAAGGTTGCACAAGCGCGCTTTCGATCTAGTCCTGCGGGTGGATGCAGCCATGCCCACACACGTGGGAAACTAAGCTGAGACAACCACCACAGGAGAGGAAACGCCGAGGGTGGATTTTTTGCACATCGTCGATCAGCTAAACGTTTTGATCGAGCATTCCGCTGCCCAATGGTGGGTCATTCCGCTGGTCAGCCTTTTCTGCCTGATCGACGGCTTCTTCCTGTTCCTGCCCAGCGAGACGGCCATTGTTGCCCTGGCCTCAATTGCCACCCGCACCGGCCTGCCGAACATTTGGCTGCTGATCCTTGGGGCGTCCATTGGCGCAATCATTGGCGACAACATTGCCTACTTCATGGGCCGCAGCCTGGGCACCACACGGTTCCGCTGGATGCGCCGGCCCCGCGGGGCCAAGGCATTCGCCTGGGCCGGCAAGGAACTGGAAAAACGCGGCGCCATCTTGATCTTCACTGCCCGCTACATTCCGATCGGCCGCATCGCCGTCAACTTCACGGCCGGTGCCACCTACTTCCCGTGGCGGCGCTTTGTCATCCTGGACGGCATCGCCGTGGTCACCTGGGCCGGATACTCGGTGGCCGTTGGCACCTTCGCCGGCCGGTGGGTCCATGACAACCCGCTGCTGGGCGTGGGCATCGCCATCACCTTTGCCATTGTGATTGGCTTCGTCGTGGACCACGCGATGAAACTGCTGCACCACGCACTCGAGAAGCGCGGCAAGCTGGCGCCGCGTCCCGAACCGGGCCTTGTGGCCGCACAGCATGCCGCCGCAGTGCAGGCGGCAGCGGCGGCCGAGCGTCTCGCCGCCGAACGCCTCGCCGCCGAACGCCCGGCACCGGAAGAAGCCGCCGCAACCGCCCCGGAGGGGGCCGCACCGGCCCCGGCTGCTGCGCCCACGGCGAACGCCACCCAGGCACCTGCCGGCGCGCCCGGCGTCGGATATTCCCAGGCCGGCCCCGCCGCGTAGGGTCCAACACGGGCTGCGGCGTTGCTGCCGCTGCCCGCGCGGCCCGGCCCGGCCGTTGCCACGGAGCCCAACCGTTCGCGGGACAACTAGCGCACGGCCGGACTCATCCCTAGAGTGGGTTTGTGACTAACCCAACTTCAGAGACAGCAGCCCCGTCCATCCCCGTGGTGGACCTCAAATCGCTGCCCAAGGTATCCCTTCATGACCATCTGGACGGCGGTTTGCGTCCCCAAACCATCATTGACCTCGCCGCGGAGGTGGGCCACGAACTGCCCGCCACCGACGCCGAGGAGCTGCGCGCCTGGTTCCAGGAGTCGGCCAATTCCGGCTCGCTCGAGCGCTACCTGGAAACCTTTGACCACACCATCGCCGTCATGCAGACCCACGACGCCCTGGTGCGCGTGGCCCGCGAATTCGTCGAGGACCTGGCTGAAGACGGCGTGGTCTACGGCGAGGTGCGCTGGGCCCCCGAACAGCACTTGACCGCTGGACTCACGCTCGACGAGGTTGTCGAGGCCGTCCAGGAAGGCCTGGAGGAGGGCATGGACCTCGTGGACGAGGCCGGCGGCTACATTGAGGTGGGCCAGCTGGTCACCGCGATGCGCCACGCCGACCGCGGCTCCGAAATTGCCCAGCTGGCAGTGCGCCACCGCGACAATGGCGTGGTGGGCTTCGACATCGCCGGCGCCGAAAACGGCTTCCTGCCCTCGCGCTTCACCGAGGCCTTCACCTACCTGGCCGAGAACAACTTCCCCGCAACGGTCCACGCCGGCGAGGCCGCCGGTCTCGAGAGCATCCAGGACGCACTGGTCCACGGCCGCGCCCTGCGCCTGGGCCACGGCGTGCGCATCGCCGAGGACATCCACCTGGATGTCCAGGAGGAAGACGGGCGCGACGTCGGCACGGTCACCCTGGGCGACCTGGCCCAGTGGGTCCGTGACCGCCAGATTCCGCTGGAGCTGTGCCCCTCCTCCAACCTGCAGACCGGGGCCATTGCCCAGTTCGGCACCACCATTTCCGAGCACCCGATCGACCTGCTGTACCAGCTGGGCTTCAACGTCACTGTCAACACCGACAACCGCCTCATGAGCGGCGTGACGCTGACGGGCGAGTTCGGGCTGCTCGTGGAGACGTTCGGCTACGGCCTGGACACGGTCCTGGAGTTCACGCTCAACGCCGTCCACGCATCGTTCCTGCCCATTGAGTCCCGCGAAAAGCTGGCCGACTTCATCATTGAGCACTACGAGGACGTCATGGAGGACATGGAAGAGTTCGAGGACTCCGAGGAGTTCGAGGCGTTCGACGAATCCGACCTGGACGACACCGACCAGGGCTGATCCGCAGCTTGAATCAGGCAAACATGAACGGCAACGACGGGCGGGCCACCTCCACAGAGCTGGAGGTGGCCCGCCTTGTCGGCGTCATAGCCGCCCTGCGCGAACACTGCCTGTGGACGGCGGCGCTGACCCACGATTCCCTCACCACCTACCTGCTGGAGGAATCGCACGAGCTCATCGAGGCCATTGAATCGGGCCACGGCGAAGACATCGCCGGGGAACTCGGCGACATCCTGCTGCAGGTGGTGCTCCACGCCCGACTCGCGGAGGAGGCGGGCAGCTTCAACTTGGCCGATGTGGCGCGCGGGCTCAGCGAGAAAATGATCCGGCGCAGCCCGCACGTGTTCCGTCCCGACGGGACCCTGCAGGACAGTTTCCCCGCATCCCTGGCCGAAATCGAGGCCACCTGGGAACGGATCAAGGCCGAAGAGCGGGCCGCCGCCAGCGGGACTGAGGGGGTTGCCGCGCCGGACAGCCCGTTCGCCGGCATTGCCGCATCGCTGCCCGCCCTGGCCATGGCCCAAAAGTCCGTGGAGCGTGCCCAGCGGGCCGGACTTGGCATTCCCGAAACCGGCAGGGCCGAAACCGAAGGTGCCGCTGCCGGCCCCATCGATTCGGAAGACGAGCTCGGAAAGGTGCTGTTCGGCGTCGTGCTGCAGGCAGAAAGGCGCGGCCTGGACGCAGAGCGGGCCCTGCGGGCCGCCGTGCGGGAGTTCCAGGACCGCGCCTGATTTCGGCTGCTGGGCGTCAGTCCGCCAACAGCTTGTAAATGGTGCGGCGGGCAGTGTCCAGCGCCTCCGTGGCCGTGGTGAGCTGTTCCTCGGTGCCGGCCAGGCCAATCTGCTCAACCGCACCGGCGAGCTTGCCCATGGCCAGGCGCAGCTCCGTTCCGGCCCCAGCCTCCTGGTTGACGTCGGCCCAGACCTGCGCCATTTCCTGGACATTCTCGGCCACATAGGCCTTGCCGGCCTCGGTCAGGGCAAATTCAGTGCGCTTGCCATCGCCCGAAGCCTCGATCAGGCCTTCGGACTGGAGGGCGGCCAGCGCCGGGTAAATCGAGCCGGGACTCGGGCGCCAGGCGCCGTCCGTGTGTGCCGCGATGGCACCGATCATGCCGTAGCCGTTGTAGCTGTGCTGGCTCAGCAGCGAGAGGATGGCGCTGCGGACATTGCCCTTGCGCACCCGCCCGCCGCGGCCAAATCCGGCCCGGAAGCCGGGCCCGCGTGGCCCGCCTGGGCCCGGGCCAAAGCCGCCGGGGCCGCCGAATCCCGGACCGCCGGGGCCGCCGAAGCCGGGGCCAAAGCCGCCGCGCCCGAACCCCGGCCCGCCGGGGCCAAAGCCCCTGCGGCCGCGGCCTTCATCCGGTGTCCAATCCTTGCTGGGGCCCTCAAAGTCGCCGTTGCCGGTGGGGGAGTGGCCCTCGTGGTGGCGGCGCAGCCCGTGCGGGCGGCGGCCGGATTTGCGTGGTTCCTGGGGAAAAGTGAAGTTGTTCATGGTTTTCTTGCCTGTTCGTAAAAGAAGTTGTTGGTGTTGGGGTCCGGGGCGGGAATCGAAGAATGATTGGCGCTGCCGGGCCGGATGCGGGGAGCACTGGAGGCTGCCGCTGCTGGATTCACAGACGCGATCGGAACATCGCGATAGTTAACGATATATCGCTATATTCGTCTTGACAAGGGGTGGCCCGGAAATTTCTGCACGGGACCCGTGTTGCGGCCCGGATTGCGGCCCAGGGCGTAGCAATGAGTGCCCCGTCACCCCGTCGGCTACGATTGAGGCGACAGCGTGGTCGACATTTACTACACAAAGCTGACTATTAGGAGCAATACGTGGCACTTATTGAAGCCATTCATGCACGCGAAATTCTGGATTCCCGCGGAAACCCGACCGTTGAGGTTGAGGTTCTCCTGACGGACGGTGCCATGGGCCGCGCAGGCGTTCCCTCCGGCGCATCCACCGGTGCTTTTGAGGCAGTGGAGCTCCGTGACGGCGACAAGGGCCGTTACCAGGGCAAGGGTGTCCTGCAGGCAGTCGAGGCTGTCCTGGAAGTCATCGCCCCCGAGCTCGAGGGCGTCGACGCCACCGACCAGCGCATGATCGATGCCATGATGATCGAACTGGACGCCACCCCCAACAAGGGCAAGCTGGGCGCCAACGCGATCCTCGGCGTCTCCCTGGCCGTGGCCAGCGCCGCAGCCGAGTCCGCCGGCCTGCCGCTGTACCGCTACCTGGGCGGCCCCAACGCGCACGTCCTGCCCGTGCCGCTGATGAACATCCTCAACGGCGGCTCGCACGCCGACTCCGACGTCGACATCCAGGAATTCATGGTTGTCCCGCTCGGCGCTGCAACCTTCTCCGAGGGCCTGCGCTGGGGCGTTGAGGTCTACCACAACCTCAAGGCCGTGCTGCAGGAAAAGGGCCTCTCCACCGGCCTGGGCGACGAGGGCGGCTTCGCACCGAACCTCCCGTCCAACCGTGCTGCCCTGGACCTGATCCTGGAAGCCATCAAGCGCGCAGGCTACGAGCCCGGCAAGGACGTTGCCCTGGCCCTGGACGTTGCCTCCTCCGAGTTCTTCAAGGACGGCGCCTACCAGTTCGAAGGCAAGGCACTCTCCGCCGCCGACATGAGCGCGTACTACGCAGAGCTCGTTGCCGACTACCCGCTGGTCTCCATCGAGGATCCCCTGGATGAGGACGACTGGGAAGGCTGGAAGACCCTGACCGACGCCATTGGCGACAAGGTCCAGATCGTTGGCGATGACCTGTTCGTCACCAACCCCGAGCGCCTCTCCCGCGGCATCGAGGCGGCAACCGCCAACTCGCTGCTCGTGAAGGTCAACCAGATCGGTTCGCTCACCGAGACCCTGGACGCAGTGTCCATGGCCCAGCGCGCCGGCTACACCACCATCACCTCGCACCGCTCCGGCGAGACCGAGGACACCACCATTGCTGACATCTGCGTTGCCACCAACGCAGGCCAGATCAAGACCGGTGCCCCGGCCCGCTCCGAGCGCGTTGCCAAGTACAACCAGCTCCTGCGCATCGAAGAGGAACTCGACGACGCAGCACGCTACGCAGGCCGCAGCGCCTTCCCGCGTTTCAAGGGCTAAATAGCGCTCCAAGCCGCGGAGGCTGGCTAAGGTGGAACACACACCCGGCCGGCTTCCGCGGCTTCTTGCTTTTAAGCACCGGGCGCACAGCTGCCTCAAGGATTCGCCAAACTGTCAGGGAGCTGCGATAGCGTTGGCCAAAACCCGGCCATCGCTGCGATATGGTTTCCGGGCGTGGAGTTGCACCAGCGCCGGCACGCAGCTGCCGGCAGAAGTTCTTAGGAGAAGCATGGCCACACGACGGCCCTCAGTGCCTAAAGCCCAGTTCGCCGCCGGCATCAGCAGCGCCGCGGGAAAGCCCGCCAAGGAATCAGCTGTCCCGGGCACGACGCCGGAACCCGGCCCGTCCGCCGACCCCACCGTTGGCGGTGGTCAGCCCGGCACCGGGAAAGCCGCGAAGCCGGGCAACGGCAAGGACGGCAAGGCCAAGGAACGCCGCCCGGCCTCCGCGCCGCTTGGCCGCAGCCACGAGGACGGCGTCATCCATGCCGCGGGCAACAGCCCCGTTCCGGCACGCTCATTCTCCGGCCGGCTGCTGGTGCTGGGCCTGGCCATGGGTGCCGTTACATTGCTCCTGGCCCCCAACGTCCACACCTTCCTGGAACAACGCGCAGAAATTTCGGCCCTCCGCGAGGACATTGCCGCCAAGGAGATCCAGCAGGGCGCCTACAAGTCCGAGCTGGCCCGTTGGGACGACCCCGCGTACATCAAGCAACAGGCACGCGACCGGGTGAGCATGCTCATGCCGGGCGAAACAGGCTACTGGGTCTACGGTGCCAACGGCGTTGAAGGCATCCCGGAAACCGGTAATTCCGTGGAGGCGGCAAAGGCAGCGGCCGCCAGCGCCGCGACCGCCAAAAACGCGAGTTCCATCACCGTGGAGCCCTGGGTTGAAAGCCTGTGGGACGCGGTGCAGAAGTCGGCACAGGTGCAGGCCAAACCGCCGGCGCCCACAGCTCCGGCATCAGCGCCGGCCTCCCCGGCACCCGCCACCGAGCCCGCACCCTGACAGTTCACCCCTCCCCGGCACGCTAAAATGGCTGGTTGAACCGGCCCCATCGCCGGTGCATGACAGACAGATCCAAGAAAGGCCATCCCGTGCCCGCAACCGAAAGCTCCGCCCCCGGCGGGCCCGTGAGCAGCCAGTCCACCGCCGCGAACCGCACCCCCACGCAGCACGACCTGGACACGCTCAGCCGCCAGCTCAACCGGCCGGTCCGCGACGTCGTGGAAATTCCTGCCCGCTGCGTCTGCGGAAACCCGCTCGTCGCCGCCACGGCCCCGCGCCTGAGCAACGGGATCCCGTTCCCCACCACCTACTACCTGACGCACCCCGTGCTGACGGCCGCCGCCTCCCGCCTCGAGGCAGCCGGGCTCATGAACGAGATGACCGACCGCCTCGGCACCGACACCGAGCTGGCCGCCCAGTACCAGAAGGCCCACGAAAGCTACATTGCCGCGCGGGAAGCCATTGGCGAGCGTGCGGGCACAGGCCCCGTCCCGGAGATCTCCGGCATCTCCGCCGGCGGCATGCCCACCCGCGTCAAGTGCCTCCACGTGCTGATCGGGCACTCGCTGGCGGCCGGACCCGGCGTCAACCCCCTGGGCGACGAGGCACTTGCCGCCGTCTCGCCGTGGTGGACCGCCGAGACCTGCACCTGTGAGGGCGCCTGGGATGATTCGGCCCCCGTCCCCAACAAGGACCTCAGCCGCCACGTCAAGCACCTGAACCAGCAGGGGAGCTGAACCCATGCGCGTGGCAGCCATTGACTGCGGAACCAACTCCATCCGCCTGCTCATCGCAGACGTTGTCCCCGTCGGGGACAACGGTGCGCAGCAGCTCACCGACGTGCACCGCGAAATGCGCGTGGTCCGGCTCGGTCAGGGCGTGGATGTCACAGGAATGCTGGCCGAGGAGGCGCTTGTGCGCACCTTCGCCGCAGTCGACGACTACGCCGCGCTGATCCGCGAATCCGGGGCAGAGCGCATCCGCTTTGTGGCCACCAGTGCCACCCGGGATGCCGGCAACCGCGACGTGTTTGCCGCCGGCATCAAGTCGCGCCTGGGCATCGAGCCCGAGGTAGTCAGCGGGAACGAGGAAGCCGCGCTTTCCTACGCGGGCGCCGCCAGCGTGTTGCCGCCCGCCGAGGGCCGCAACGTCCTTGTGGTGGACCTGGGCGGCGGAAGCACCGAATTTGTCATGGGCAGCTCCGCCGGCGTCACGGGCGGGCTCAGCACCGACATGGGCTGCGTCCGCTTCACCGAGCGCTACCTGCGATCCGACCCGCCCACGGCGGCTGAAATCGCCGCGGCCGAGGCCGCCATTGTCGAAAAGTTGGACGAGGTCCAGGCGGTGCTGCCGCTGGACACAGTGGACAACGTGGTGGGCGTTGCCGGCACGGTCACCACCATCACGGCCCACGCCCTCGGTTTGGCGAGCTACCAGCGAGAGTCGATTCATGCCGCCGTCGTGCCGCTTGAAAAGATGGACGCCGCGGCAAGCGAACTGCTGGCCATGAGCCGTGACGAACGGGCCGCGCTGGGCTTCATGCACCCCGGCCGGGTGGATGTGATTGGCGCCGGTGCACTCATCTGGCGCACCGTGCTGCGGCGCCTTGCGGCCCTCACGGACGGCCGGCTCGAATCGGCAACCACCAGCGAACACGATATTCTTGACGGAATTGCCCTGGGCGCAGCGCATCGCTGAGTTCCAGACACCCCACCGGAAGAGAGCCTTGATGTTGCTGGTCCCACGGTTGCAGTCGATCGGCGCCGCGTTGCTGGCACTTGCCCTGGCAGGCTCGCTTGCCGTGGTGGCTGCCCCCGCGGCGCACGCCGACGACATCCGCGGCCGCGAGTACTGGCTGGACCAAAGCGGCATCAAAAAAGCCTGGGCACAATCGCAGGGTGAAGGCGTCAAAGTTGCCATCATCGACAGCGGCATCGACAAGTCCCACAAGGACCTCAAGGGCGCCATTGCCGGCGGCACCGACATGTCCGGGGCAGGCAATTCCGACGGCAGCAAGGGGATTGGTGCCGAACCCGAGCACGGCACCCTCGTGGCCACCATGCTGGCAGGCCGCGGCCACAGCAACAGCACCGCCTCGCCCAGCAAGGGCGCCACGAGCACGGCCAAGCCGGCTCCCGGCGCCGGCCCGGACGGCGTCATCGGCGTGGCCCCCAAGGCGGAACTGTTGAGCGTTTCCGTGTGGCTGGGCAGTGAGAACCCGGCCGGCAAGAACGTTGACGATCAGATTCCCGCCGCCGTGAAATGGGCCGTGGACCATGGCGCCGAGGTCATCAACATGTCCCTGGGCAGCACCTCCACGTCCTGGCCGCAGAGCTGGGACGATGCCTTCGCCTACGCGGAAGCCAAGGACGTGGTCATTGTGGCCGCCGCCGGCAACCGCAAGTCCGGCAGCGAACAGGTCGGTGCGCCGGCCACCATCCCCGGTGTCCTGGCGGTTGGCGGACTGGACAAGGACGGCGCTGCCAGCGTGGATTCCTCCTCGCAGGGCATCAGCATTGGCGTCAGTGCGCCGGCCGAGGACCTGGCCGGCGGCCTGCCGGGCGGGGGATACGCCCAGTGGAACGGCACCAGCGGCGCCACGCCCATCGTGGCCGGAGTCGCTGCCCTGATCCGCTCCAAGTACCCGGACATGAGTGCGGCCCAGGTCATCAACCGGATCATCAGCACGGCGAAGCCCAAGGGCGAGGGGACGCCCAACGCCATCTACGGATATGGAATTCTCGACGCCGAGGCCGCCCTGACGGCCGACGTGCCGGAGGTCAAGGCCAACCCGCTGGGCAGCATCGCCGACTGGATCCACGTCCACCGCCGCGGCGTCGTCACGCCTCCGGCCGTCAATGGCACCCCACCCACCACCGTCCCGCAGCCGAGGCCGACCTTGGTCGATGCCGCGGCGCCCGTGCCCATTGCCATGGCGCAGGCCAGCGGGCCGCTCCCGCCGGCGCTGGTGCTGGGCTCGCTGGGCCTGCTGGTGCTCGTGGCGGCAGGCGGCACTGCCCACCTGGTCGTTGCGCGGCGACGGCTGGCGGGTGCCGCAGTCGACCCCGAGACGGGTCCCATGCCGGTCAGCCCGGACGCCAAGGCCGTGCCGGCCAGCCCGGGGGCAGACAATGCTGAATCCGGTGACTCCGCGGCGAAGGAGCCCGGGACGCCCGGCCACCGGAAAACGGGCCACAAACACTAGTGGCGCGCCTGCCCCGCCGCCTGCCGGGCGGGGCGGCGCAAGACCGTTACGCCGTCGAGTAACAGGCTAGTGAATGTTTTCACAAAGAGCGGTATTATGGAGCCATGGCAATCACTCCCACCTTTTCAGCACGACCGCGCGTCCTCGTAGTTGGCGGCGGCTACGTCGGCTTCTACACGGCGCTTAAACTGCAGAAGAAGATCGCGAAGTCCGGTGGCATCGTCACCCTCGTTGATCCCCTGCCCTACATGACGTACCAGCCGTTCCTGCCCGAGGTGGCCGGCGGCAACATCGAAGCCCGCCACGCAGTGGTCTCGCACCGCATGCACCTGAAGGACACCGAGCTCATCCAGGGTTCCGTGACCAACATCGACCACGAAAACCGCACGGCAGTCATTGCCCCGGTTGACGGTGGCGCCCCGATCGAGCTGGCGTACCACGACGTGGTCATCGCAGCCGGTGCCGTAACCCGCACCTTCCCCATCAAGGGCCTGGCCGAAGCCGGCATCGGCCTGAAGACCATTGAAGAGGCCGTTGCCCTGCGCAACCAGGTTCTCTCCCTCATCGAGCTGGCCTCCACGGAGACCGATCCCGAGCTGCGCAAGCGCCACCTGACGTTCGTTGTGGTTGGTGGCGGCTTCGCCGGCATCGAGACCATCGCCGAGCTCGAGGACATGGCCCGCGCCGCCGTCAAGCTCAACAACCGCGTGGAGCAGTCCGAACTGCGCTTCGTCCTGGTTGAGGCCATGGGCCGCATCATGCCCGAGGTCACCGAGAAGCAGGCACTGTGGGTTGTGGAGCACCTGCGCAGCCGCGGCGTCGAAGTTCTTTTGAACACGTCGCTGGACAACGCCGAGAACAACAACCTCAAGCTCATCAACCTGCCGGACAAGTCCGTTGCGCAGGAATTTGATGCTGACACCCTCATCTGGACGGCCGGCGTCATGGCCAACCCGATGGTCCGCTCCACCGACTTCCCGCTCGAGCCCCGCGGCCGCGTCTCGGTCAACGTCAACCTGCAGATCAACGGCGAATTCGGTGTCATCCCGAACGCCTGGGCTGCCGGCGACGTCGCAGCTGTTCCGGATGTCACCGGCGGCCTGCCGGACGGCACCTGCGTCCCTAACGCCCAGCACGCCCTGCGCCAGGCCAAGCGCCTTGCAAAGAACCTGTGGGCCAGCCGCTTCAACAAGCCGCTGACCGGCTACAAGCACAAGAACCTGGGTGCCGTTGCCGGCTTCGGCGAGTGGAAGGGCGTTGCCAAGGTCATGGGCGTCCAGCTCAAGGGCCCCCTGGCCTGGCTGATGCACCGCGGCTACCACGGCCTGGCCATGCCCACCGTGGAGCGCAAGTTCCGCGTGCTCATGGACTGGTTCGTGGCCTTCTTCGCCGGCCGCGACCTGGCCCAGCTGGAATTCCTTGACAACCCGCGCCGCGCGTTCGTCACGGCAGCCACCCCGGCCCCGAAGCCTGCTGCCAAGCCGGCTGAGGCGCCTGCCGCCGAAGCCCCCAAGGCTGAAGCCAAGGAAGAAGCCAACGCCAAGTAGCGCCACTTCACCACGCACGACGGCGGCCCTCCCCATTGCGGGGCGGGCCGCCGTCGGCCGTTAAGGGCAAGGAAGATGTCTGCGCCAGTAGACTGGGGCCATGATCATTCGACGTGAAACGCCTGCAGACCGGCCCGAAATCCTGGCTGTGGTTCAGGCCGCGTTTCCCGAGCCCGTCGAGGCCAGGCTGCTCCGGGAGCTGTTTGCCGCCCGCGAGTACATTCCTGAACTGTCGCTCGTGGCGGAGACGGAGCAGGGCGAGATCATTGGTCACGTCATCACCACCCGCGGCTGGGTGGGGGAGTCCAAGTCCCTGGGCCTGGGCCCCATCGCCGTGCTGCCCGCCTACCAGCGGCAGGGTGTGGGTTCCGCCCTCATGCGCGCCACGATTGATGCGGCAAACCTGATGGGGGAGTCCACCCTGGTTCTGCTGGGCAGCACCGAGTACTACCCGCGGTTTGGTTTTGTGCCGGCCGATTCCCTGGGCATCACCTCGCCGGACCCGTCGTGGGGCTCGCACTTCATGGCGCTGCCGCTGGCCGCCCACGTGTCCGGCAGCCACGGCCGTTTCAGGTACGCCGAACCGTTCAACAGCCTGTAGGGGGCAGTTTCCTCCGGGGCCGCAGCGTCCAGTAATGTTGACCGGAGCCGGAGGTCCTTCCGGCAGTGCCCCCGTAGCCCAATGGCAGAGGCAACCGACTTAAAATCGGTACAGTGTCGGTTCGAGTCCGACCGGGGGTACCAAAATAAGTCAGAGCCGGGTGGTCGCTTTAGCCCGTTAAAGCCACGTTTTAGTGAATGTTTGCTGGGAATGGGCTGACAATGCTGGGCTGCGGGAACAATTCCGCCGTTCCGCGCGTCTGTATTGGTAGAGTTGAAAATACTTTTCCACCCCCTATCTTGGAGGCATCAGCACCATGGCACTTGGTGGCAATCCGGTTTTTGCGAACAACAAGAACTTCAAGGACACCCCGGCCACGCGCGGCAACGTCTACGGCGGTGCCGACACCATGGCCGCCCAGGCGCAGCTTTCAGCGCAGCAGCTGCAGGACCTGTACAACAAGCCCTCGGCCAACGCCAACCAGACGGGCCGGATGACGTACGACGACGTCATCATGAAGACCGTCATGACCCTTGGCTTGGTGCTGGTTGGTGCCGCCCTGGGCTGGTTCGTTCCCGTGCTCCTGTTCCCGGGCATGATTGTGGGCCTGGTGCTTGGCCTGGTGAACTCCTTCAAGAAGGAACCCTCGCCTGCACTCATCCTGGCCTACGCCGTGTTCGAGGGCATGTTCCTTGGTGCCCTGACGGGTGTGCTTGAAGCGCAATTCCCGGGCATTGCCATCCAGGCCCTCCTGGGCACGCTCAGCGTTTTCCTGGTGACACTGGTTCTGTTCCGCAACGCCAAGGTCCGCGCCACCCCGAAGATGACGCGCTTCTTCATGATCGCCCTGGGCGGTTACGCACTGTTCTCGCTGGTGAACTTCTTCCTCATGATCTTCAACGTCACCACCACCCCGTGGGGCATGAACGGCATGGACATCCCCGGAACCAACATCCCCTTCGGCGTCGTGATTGGCCTGCTGGCCATAGGCCTGGCAGCCTTCTCGCTGATCGTGGACTTCACTTCCATCGAGCAGGGTGTCGAGCGCGGCCTGCCCACCAAGTACTCCTGGACGGCTGCCTTTGGCCTGACAGTGACGCTCGTGTGGCTGTACGTGGAGATCCTGCGCCTGCTGGCGATCCTCCGGGGCAACGACTAATCCTGGAAAAACTTCTGGTTCACAGCAGTGCCCGGCCCGCATGGACCGGGCACTGCTGGCATGTCACCGCATTTCGGTGCGAGCCAATGACTTCGGCACCACCCTATGAACGAAACTAGCGAAAGCAGCTCATGAACGTTTCACCCCTGATTTGGGGCATTACCATTGTGGTTATTTTGGCCCTTCTGGCCTTTGACTACTTCTTCCACATTCGCAAGGCGCATATTCCCACGTTGAAGGAAGCTGCCATCTGGTCGTCGATTTACGTCGGCTTGGCTGTTGTCTTCGGCATCGCTATGTTTGCGTTTGGCGGTGCCACCATGGGTGGCGAGTACTTCGCCGGCTACATCACCGAAAAAGCGCTGAGCGTTGATAACTTGTTTGTCTTCCTGGTCATCATGGCCAGCTTCAAGGTTCCGCGTGAGGACCAGCAGAAGGTTCTGCTGTTCGGCATTGTTTTTGCGCTGATTGCCCGCACGGGCTTCATCTTTGCCGGTGCCGCGCTGATCAACACCTGGTCCTGGATGTTCTACATCTTCGGCATCATCTTGCTGGTCACTGCCGGTAACTTGCTCAAGGGCGAGGACAGCGGCGATGACGATGCTGACAACTTCATCATCAAGTTGGCCAAGCGTTTCTTCAACACTTCCGAGCACTACGACGGCGACAAGCTGGTCACGAAGATTGATGGCAAGAAGGTCCTGACCCCGATGCTGCTGGTCATGGTGGCCATTGGTGGCACCGACCTGCTGTTCGCACTGGATTCCATCCCGGCCATCTTCGGCCTGACCCAGAACGTGTACATCGTGTTCACAGCCACCGCGTTCTCCCTGATGGGCCTGCGCCAGCTGTACTTCCTGCTCGATGGCCTGCTGGACCGTTTGATCTACCTCTCTTACGGCCTGGCTGCGATCCTGGCGTTCATTGGTGTGAAGCTGGTCCTGCACGCTTTGCATGAGAACAACTTGCCGTTCATCAACGGTGGCGAGCATGTCCCGGTCTTTGAGATCTCCACGGGCTTGTCCCTGACGGTCATCATCGGTGTCCTGGTGGTCACGGTTGTGGCCTCCTTGGTGAGCAAGTCCGGCAAGGCGCAGACGGTGCTGAACAATGCCCGTCGCCACGCTGTCAGCTACCTTGACCTGGATTACACCGCAGACAAGGGCGAGCGTGAGCGCGTGTACAACCTGCTCATGGAAGAGGAAAAGGCCATCGCGGTTCTGGAAACCAAGTACCGCGACAAGCACCCGGAATCTGAGGAGATTCTGGAGCAGATCGCCGAAGCGCACCAGGCCCACGCGGACCACCTGAGCGCGTAGTTCGCAACAAAGGGTCTCGCTCCCCACGCCCTCCCAAACGGCGGCTCGCAAGCGAGCCGCCGTTTGGGTCCCTCGGGCGCGTGGGCCCAGGCTCGACCAGCGAGGTCTCGACGGGCTCGACCAGCGGTGGTCGAGCCTGTCGAGACCCTCTTTGCTTAATAGGGGATTGCCAGGAGATCTTCCGGGCACCCGGGGCCGGGCCGGATTTCACTTCCGGAGCGGATCGGATATGCTGGTCAAAGCGTAGGGGAGTATCCCGCAGCGCTGAATCCGTCAACACGTGGGGCAATGAAGCCCCGCCGGGTTCGGTGTACGGCTGTTTTTTCAGCCGGTGGAGAGACTTGCGGCGATAGTCGCTGCCCTCCTACCGAAAGTCTGAATCATGACTGTTTCCCCCCTGATCTGGGGCATTACCATTGTGGTTATTTTGGCCCTTTTGGCCTTTGACTACTTCTTCCACATTCGCAAGGCGCATATTCCCACGTTGAAGGAAGCGGCCGTTTGGTCCTCCATTTATGTGGGTCTGGCTGTTGTGTTTGGCATCGTGGTGTTTGTGTTTGGCGGTGCCACCATGGGTGGCGAGTACTTCGCCGGGTACATCACCGAAAAGGCGCTGAGCGTTGATAACTTGTTTGTGTTCCTGGTCATCATGGCCAGCTTCAAGGTTCCGCGTGAGGACCAGCAGAAGGTTCTGCTGTTCGGCATTGTTTTTGCGCTGATTGCCCGCACGGGCTTCATCTTTGCCGGTGCCGCGTTGATCAACACCTGGTCCTGGATGTTCTACATCTTCGGCATCATCTTGCTGGTCACTGCCGGGAACTTGCTCAAGGGTGAGGACAGTGGCGGGGACGATGCTGACAACTTCATCATCAAGTTGGCCAAGCGTTTCTTCAACACCTCCGAGCACTACGACGGCGACAAGCTGGTCACGAAGATTGATGGCAAGAAGGTCCTGACCCCGATGCTGCTGGTCATGGTGGCCATTGGTGGCACCGACCTGCTGTTCGCACTGGATTCCATCCCGGCCATCTTCGGCCTGACCCAGAACGTGTACATCGTGTTCACGGCCACCGCGTTCTCCCTGATGGGCCTGCGCCAGCTGTACTTCCTGCTCGATGGCCTGCTGGACCGTTTGATCTACCTCTCTTACGGCCTGGCTGCGATCCTGGCGTTCATTGGTGTGAAGCTGGTCCTGCACGCTTTGCATGAGAACAACTTGCCGTTCATCAACGGTGGCGAGCATGTCCCGGTGTTTGAGATTTCCACGGGCTTGTCCCTGACGGTCATCATCGGTGTCCTGGTGGTCACGGTTGTGGCCTCCTTGGTGAGCAAGTCCGGCAAGGCGCAGACGGTGCTGAACAATGCCCGCCGCCACGCGGTGAGCTACCTGGACCTGGACTACACCGCTGACAAGGGCGAGCGTGAGCGCGTGTACGGGATGCTGATGGTGGAGGAGAAGACGATCTCGGCCATGGAGACCAAGTACCGTGACAAGCACCCGGAGTCCGAGGAGATCCTGGAGCAGATCGCACAAGCGCACCAGGCCCACAAGGACCACCTGGGCGCGTAAAAGGTCTCGACAAGCTCGACCAGCGAGGTCTCGACGGGCTCGACCAGCGGTGGTCGAGCCTGTCGAGACCCTCTTTGCTTAATAGGGGATTGCTAGGAGATCTTCCGCGCACCCGGCGCGGGGGAGACGGCGAAGATGTCCGGGGCGGTGAAGCCGGCGTCGGCAAAGGCGGCCAGCACGGCTGCACCCACGGCAGCCTGGCTGGCCACCGGGATGAGGGCAATGGCGGAACCGCCAAAGCCGCCGCCGGTCATGCGGGCACCCAGCGCGCCATGGGCCAGTGCCGTGTCCACGGCCAGGTCCAGCTCGGGGCAGGAGATTTCAAAGTCGTCGCGCATGGAGGCGTGGCTTGCGGTGAGCAGCCCGCCAATGGCGGCCGGGCCGGCGTCGTCCAGCACCGCAACGGTGTCCAGGACGCGCTGGTTCTCGGTCACAATGTGGCGGACCCGGCGGAACGTCTCCTCATCCAGCAGGCCGGCCGCCTCGGGGAGACCCGCTGCATCGACGTCGCGCAGCGAGGCAACGCCCAGCACCTCGGCGCCCAGTTCGCAGGACGCGCGGCGGGCCGCATAGCCGCCCGTGGCGTGCGCGTGGGTGACCTTGGTGTCCACCACCAGGATCAGCAGCCCGGCGGCAGCCAGGTCCAGGGGCACAAGCTTCGATTCCTGTGTGCGGCAGTCCAGGAAGACTGCGTGGCCGTCGGTGGACAGCAGTGAGGCGGACTGGTCCAGGATGCCTGTCGGCGCGCCCACTACCTCGTTCTCGGCACGCTGGCCCACAAGCACCAGCTCGTTCAGGCTCAGCCCTGCACCCTGAAGTTCGTTGAAGGCCGTGGCCACGGCGCACTCAATGGCCGCCGAGGAGGACAGGCCGGCGCCGGAGGGCACGGTTGAGTGCAGGTACAGGTCAAAGCCGCCGATCTCGACGCCCATTTGGCGCAACACCCACACGACGCCCAGCGGGTAGGCCGTCCAGCCGGACATGGTGTCCTGCGAGAGCCCGTCCAGGTCCACGGTCACCACACCCTGGTCGCCGAAGCTGGAGACCAGCCGGGCCGTGCTGCCTTCGCGGCGGCGGATGGCCACGGCGGCGGCCCGGTCAATGGCGAACGGCAGCACAAAGCCCTCGTTGTAGTCCGTGTGCTCACCGATAAGGTTCACGCGACCGGGTGCCGCCCAGACGCCGTCGGGCGTTTCGCCAAAGGTCTTCTCGAAGGAGGCGGCTACGAAGGCCGGGTCAAGGGAGGCGCTCATGCCTGTCCTGCTTTCATTCGTGCAGCGACCTGGCGCAGCATGGCGGCCGTCTGCTCGGGGGTGGTGTCGTTGATGAAGGCGCCCATGGCCGCCTCGGAACCGGCCAGGAACTTCAGCTTGTCCGCGGCGCGGCGCGGGCTGGTCAGCTCCAGGTGGAAGCGGCCGGCAGGGCGCAGCAGCGCATCCAGCGGGGCCTGGTGCCAGGCGGCGATGTACGGGGTGGGGGTGTCGTAAATGTTGTCCAGGGTGCGCAGGATGTCCAGGTACATGACGGACAGTTCGTCGCGCTCGGCGTCGTTCAGGGCGGCGAAGTCCGGAACATGGCGGTGCGGTGCCAGGTGGATTTCCAGCGGCATGTGCGCGGCGAAGGGCACATAGGCGCTGAAGTGCTCGCCCTGGGCCACCATGCGCTCACCTGACTCGGACTCCCGGGCCACGATGCTGCCCATGAGGGTTTCGCGGCCGTCGTGGGCGTCGTAGAAGCTGCGCGCCGCCGTGGCCATGACCTGGCTGCGCGGGGGCACATAGGAGTAGGCGTAGATCTGCCCGTGCGGGTGGTGCAGCGTCACGCCAATGTCCTGGCCGCGATTCTCGAACGGGAACACCTGCTTGACGCCGGGAAGTGCACTGAGCGCCTCGGTCCTGTGCGCCCAGGCGTCAATGACGGTGCGTGCGCGCTCCGTGGACAGCCCGCCGAATGAACCTGTGTGCTCGGGGGTGAACGCCACAACCTCGCAGCGGCCAAACGCGCGGCCCTTGGTGCCCCATGCCGGCGACTCCGGGATGGATCCGGTGGCCGGGCCCAGCGAGGGGAAGCGGTTCTCAAACACCGCCACGTCATAGGCGGAGTCGGGGATTTCCGAGAGGTTGCTGCCAGTGGTGGGGCACAGCGGGCACTGGTCCGCCGGGGGCAGGTAGGTGCGGCTCTGGCGGTGTGCGGCAATGGCAACCCAGTCGCCGGTCAGGGCGTCGAAGCGAAGCTCGCCCGTGTTTTCTTCCGAGCGCGGGTCCAGCGGGCGCGTGTCCGCGGCCGTGTGGGCCTTGGCCGTGCCGCCGTCGTCGAAGTAAATGAGTTCCCGGCCGTCGGCCAGGAGGGTGCTGGTGGCTTTGGTCATGAAGTCTTCCTGTTGGCAATGTTGGCGTCGGATTCCGCGTGGAAGGCGGTCTCCTGCTGGGCCGGTGCCTTGATGAAATGCGGCACGCGGGAGGCGAACAGCTCGCCGGTTGGGGTCTTGATGGAATCGTCAGTGATGATGGTGTCCACCGCGGACAGGGGGGCAATGGAGGCCAGCGAACGGACCTGGAACTTGGTGCTGTCGGCGAGGATGACCAGGCGGGTTGTGGCCTGGACAAACGCGGCGTTGGTTTCGGCCTCGAGCGCGTTGGGGCTCGTGAGTCCCCGCTCGGCGTCGATCCCGTGCACGCCCATGAAGCACACATCTGTGTTGAGGTGGCCCAGGACCAGGCGCGCCACGGGGCCAACGAGTGCCTCCGAGGGTGTGCGCTCCCCGCCCGTGACGATGACCTTCAAATCCGAGGTGCCCTGCTGCAGGTACAGCAGCTCGGCCACCTTCAGGGAGTTGGTGACCACTGTCAGCCCGCGCAGCCGGTCCAGCTCGGGTGCCAGGCGCACGGCCAGCTGGTAGGTGGTGGTGCCGCCCGTCATGGCAAGTGTCATGCCCGGCTGGATAAGTGCAAGGGCCTGTGCGGCGATGGCCAGCTTGTCCTCAAGCTGCTTGTCCGCGTTGAGCAGGAATCCCGGCTCAAGCGCGCTCAGCCGCGCCAGGCGCATGGCGCCGCCGTGGATCTTGCGCGCCAGCCCGCCCTGGTCGAGTGCCTCAATGTCGCGGCGGATGGTCATTTCACTGACATTGAGCGATGATGCAATGTCAGCCACACGCACGGCCTCGTGGAGTTGAAGTTCCTTCAGGATGCGTGCCTGGCGTTCCGGTGCCAACATGGTGGACCCCTGTTCTGGGCGATGGGTTGAAGCAGCTTAAAAGTAACAGTTTCAAACAAAATATTACATTGGGGCTTTCGCGTTTGTCGCCATGTGACGCGCGGCACGGCCTATTTTACGTTCGTGGCAATGTACCCTTGCCCCATGACAAATCCCACCGGGCTTCCCGGCGCACCGGCCACCGGCACCCAGTTCACCCTGCGACGCGGCGACGCCACGGCCGTTGTCACGTCCCTCGCGGCAGGCCTGCGCCACTACGACCGCGGCGGCGTGGAGCTCGTGGAGGGCTACCCCCTGGACGCCATCGCCCCGGGCGCCGCGGGCATCACGCTGGCCCCCTTTGCCAACCGCGTGGACGGCGGGCTGTGGGAGCTTGAGGGCAAGCCGCAGCAGCTGGACATCACGGAGGTGCCGCGCAACAACGCCATCCACGGCCTGCTGCGCAACACCGGCTACCACGCCCTCGAAAGCAGCGAAGAGCATGTGCTCCTCGAGGCCGTCATCCACCCCCAGCACGGCTACCCCTTCCTGGCACGCCACCAGGTCCGCTACGAACTCGGCGCCGACGGTGAACTGCGCGTTGCCCAGACCCTCATCAACGACTCCGCCCGCCCCGCCCCCTTCGTGCTGGGCGCCCACCCCTACTTCACCATTGGCGGGGTGGCCCCGGAGGATCTGGCCATCACGCTCAACGCCGGGCAATACCTGACGGCCAATGAACGCATGATTCCCACCGGCACTGTCCCGGTCACCGGCAAGTTCGACCTCCGCTCCGGCCGCCCCGTGCCCGAGTCCCTCATGGACACGGCGTTCACGGCCCTGGTGACGGACGACGGCGTGGCCCGGCACACGCTGTCGGCCCCCGACGGGCGCAGCGTGGGACTGTGGCACGACGGCAGCGTCAGCTTTGTCCACGTCTACATCACCGATGACTTCCCGGGCCGTTCCCTGGCCGTCGCCATGGAGCCCATGACCGGTCCGGCCAACGCCTTCAACTCAGGCGAGGGCCTGCGCTGGCTGGCACCGGGGGAGAGCTTCACCATGAACTGGGGCATCGACAGCGAAGGCATCTAGGCGGACCGCCGGTGCCGCCCGCGGCCCCACGCGGAAAATGGACTCCGTTTAACGTATTTTTGCCACATGGGGAATTATTGTCTCTATGACGCCAGAGCAGCAGCGCCACGAGCGCGAAGTCCTGAATGATTCTTCAGTGGTGCCATATGGCATGAGGGTTGCCGGCGCCTGGTCGTGGCGCGTGGCGATCGTCCTCGTTGTCTCGGCCATGCTGATCTGGCTGCTGGCCAAGGTCAGCATCCTCATTGTCCCCATCATGATCGCCACGATCCTGGCCACGCTGCTGCGGCCAGTGGTCAAAAAGCTCAAGTCGCTCGGCGTGCCGCAGGGGCTCAGTGTTGCAGCGGCCGAAGGCGGCCTCATCCTCCTGGTGGCCGGTGCCCTGGTCCTGGTGGGCCGCCAGCTGGTGGTCGGCTTCAGCGACCTGAGCGAACAGGCCATCACGGGCCTGATCCAAATCCAGAACTGGCTCAATGACGGCCCGTTCGGCCTGAGCAACGACCAGGTCACCAAGTACCTCAACGAGGCACTCACCGCCCTGCAGAACAACACCGGCACCATTCTCTCCAGCGCCCTGGGCATCGGCACCAGCGTCACCCACTTCGGCGTCGGCCTGCTGCTGACCCTGTTCATCCTGCTGTTCTTCCTGCTCGAGGGCCAGGACATCTGGGCGTTTGTGGTCAAGTTCTTCCCGCGTCGCGCCCGCCCCGCCGTGGACGGTGCCGCCCGCCGCGGCTGGACCTCGCTGGGCAACTACGCCCGCGTGCAGATCCTCGTGGCCGCCGTGGACGCCATCGGCATTGGCGCCGGCGCCGCCATCATCCAGGTCCCGCTGGCCCTGCCGCTGGGCGTGCTGGTGTTCGTGGGCTCGTTCATCCCCGTGGTGGGTGCGCTGGTCACCGGCGCCGTGGCCGTCCTGCTGGCCCTGGTTGCCAACGGCTGGGTCAACGCGCTGATCATGCTCGGCATCGTCCTGCTGGTCCAGCAGCTCGAAAGCCACCTGCTCCAGCCCTTCATCATGGGCCGCGCCGTGTCCCTCCACCCGGTCGCCGTGATCCTGGCCGTGGCCGCCGGCTCCGGCGTTGCCGGCATCCTCGGCGCCCTGTTCGCCGTCCCCATGCTGGCCGTGGCCAACTCCTTCATCCGCTACATTGCCGCCCGCGGCTGGGAGAACGATCCCGGCCTGCCGGACATTTATGGGCTGTCCCCTGCCACGCCCGACGCCGGGCCCGTCACGGACCCGGGTGCCGCCCAGCCCGGCGGGGACGGACAGCCGGGCCCCGGCGTCGAAAGTTAACTTCCCCTGACGGGGCGCGCACGCCGTGCCCTGCAAGTTTTGTTCCGCAGCAGTTCCCAGAGAAAGAGAAATGAACCGTGAACGCAACCAGCGATCTCCCCGTGACCCTTGCCGATGTTGAACAGGCCCGGGAACTGCTGCAGGAGATTATTGCGCTCACGCCCATTGAGAGTTCGCGGGCGCTGGGGCGCACCACCGGCTCCGAGGTCTTTTTCAAGTGCGAAAACCTGCAGCGTGCGGGCTCGTTCAAGGTCCGTGGCGCCTATGTGCGCATGGCCCGGTTGACGGCCGAGGAGCGCTCCCGCGGCGTGGTGGCGGCCTCGGCCGGAAACCACGCGCAGGGTGTTGCCGTGGCGGCCAAGGCGCTGGGCATCAAGGCCCGCATCTACATGCCCGTCGGCGTGGCCCTGCCCAAGCTGGCCGCGACGCGCGGGCACGGCGCCGAGGTGGTGCTGCACGGCTACAACGTTGACGAGTCCCTGGCCGAGGCCGAGCGCTACGCCAACGAATCCGGCGCCGTGTTTGTCCACCCCTTCGACAACGTGGACGTGGTGGCCGGGCAGGGCACCATCGGCCTGGAAATCCTGGACCAGGTCCCCAATGTGGACACCATCATCATGGGTGTCGGCGGCGGCGGACTGCTGGCCGGGGTGGCCGTGGCCGTCAAGGCCCGGGCCAAGGAACTGGGCCGCGAGATCCGCGTCATTGGCGTGCAGGCGGAAAACGCCGCAGCCTACCCGCCCTCGCTGGCCGCCGATGCCCTGGTGCCGCTGAAAAAGGTCTCCACCATGGCCGACGGCATCGCCGTGGGCCGGCCCGGACAGCTGCCGTTCTCGATCATCCGCGAACTCGTTGACGACGTTGTCACCGTCAGCGAGGACTCGCTGGCACGGGCCCTGATCTTCCTGCTGGAACGCGCCAAGATGGTGGTGGAGCCTGCCGGTGCCGTGGGCGTTGCGGCGCTCATGGAAGGCAAGATTGAGAACCCCGGCACCACCGCCGTGATCCTCTCCGGCGGCAACATTGACCCCATGCTCATGCTCAAGGTCATCCAGCGCGGCCTCTCGGCAGCGGGGCGTTTCATGACAGTGCGCATCATGCTCAACGACCGCCCCGGCTCCCTGGCCACCATCTCACGCATCATTGCCGAGAACGACGCCAACGTCACCGGCGTGGACCACACCCGCGTGGGCGGCTCCATCTCCATGGGCGACGTCTCCATCACGGTAAACCTGGAAACCAAGGGCCACGAGCACTGCGAACAGGTCCTCACGGCCCTGCGCGCCGAGGGCTTCCAGCCCATCGTGGTCCACTAGCCACCACCCGGCGGGGCGCTTCCCAGAAGCTGCCCCGCCGTGGATACTTTATGAGGGCCAATCCAGGCCCGCCACAACTGCACAGGGGGACTGCATCACCATGCGTACTGCTTTAAGGAATCTTCGGCGCGCAGGGGCCTGCCTGGCCGTTGCCACCTTGCTGGCCTCGTTGGCCGGGGTGGCGGCGCTGCCGGCGGCCGCCGACCCGGGCCAGGTCCCCGCCATCACCGACCCGTTCGAAGGCGCGGTGTTCCACGACGTTCCGAATATTTCGGGCACGGGCGAACCGGGCACCACTGCCTCGATTGCCGACGGCAACGGCACCCCCGTGTGCTCGGCACCCATTGACGACTTCGGCTACTTCCAGTGCACGGGCACGGAACTGCTTCCCGCCGGGCCGAACGAGCTGACAGTCACCGCCACCACGCCCGACGGCGCCAGCACGGTGGGCAACACGGTCCAGGTCACGGCCGAGTACTCCATCCAGGTGGGCTACCCGCAGGCTGGCGCGCTCGTCTCCGCACGACAGGCGTTTTCAGGCACGGCGCTGCCCGGCGTTCAGGTGCAAATGGTCGCGGCGGGCGGCACCGCCGTCTGCACCACGGTTTCCGATGACTGGGGCGACTTCCAGTGCATTCCGTCCGAGGCCCTTCCGGAGGGGCCGCTGACCCTGGCCCCGTCCATGACTGTGGTGGCGGGGTCCGTGGTGGTGGGCGCAGCCACGTCATGGACGGTCATTGCCGACCCGGTCATCACCAGCCCGGCCAACGGTGCCGTGGTGGGCGACCTGCCCGTATTTTCCGGCACGGCCCACCCGGGCACCGATATTTCCATCAATCACGGACGCAGCGGCCTGGCACTTTGCACCGCAAAGGTGGGTGCCGATGGCACGTTCAGCTGCCCCATGGCACGGAAGTTGTTCGTGGGCAGCCTTGAAGTTTTCCCGGAAACCTCACTCGACGGCGTCGGCTCCGTAATGGGCACAGTCACCACCCTCGCCGTGCAGGTCACCCCTGTCATCGTGCGGCCCGCCACCGGCGGATTTGCCGCGGCCCTGGCGGTCATTGAAGGCACGGCCGGCGCGTTCAGCACCGTTGCCGTGGTGGACGGCAACGGCACAACAGTGTGCACCGCCAAGGCAGACGCCAACGGGGCCTTTGGCTGCGTCGCCACCGCGGCGCTCAGCGCAGGCAAGCACACCCTGACACCCGTGCAGACAAGCTTTGACGGCGTTCCCGTCCGGGGCGCCGCCGTCCACGTCACTGTGCCCGGCACTGTTCCCGGGGAGGTTGTGCCGACAACGCCGGCCACCACGGCACCCGCCGCAACGCAGACACCCGTTGCCACTGTGAATGCCGCGGGCGGAGCAACGCAGCAGCTGGCCAACACGGGCGTGGCCAGCACGGCCCTGCCCGTTGCCGTTGCGGCACTCTTGCTGCTCCTGGGCGGCGCGGCGCTGGCACCAGGCTTCCGGCGTCGTACGCACGGATAAATAGCTCCGAAGGCACAAAAAAGGCCGGGTTTCCAATGGAAACCCGGCCTTTTTGCAGCCCGGAAAGGGGCAGGCGCCTTAGCCCTGGTACGGCTTGGCGGAGATGATCTCCACCGGGATTTCGCGGCCGTTGGGTGCCTGGTAGCTGAGCTTGTCGCCCACCTTGGAACCCATGATGGCGGCACCGAGTGCCGAACGCTCGCTGTAGACCTCAAGGTCTCCGGCGCCAACTTCGCGGCTGCCGAGCAGGAAGGTGGTCTCGTCTCCTGCGATGGTCGCAACCACCACCATGCCCTGCTCCACAATGCCGTCGTCGGCCGGGGCGTCGCCCACGCGGGCGTAGCGCAGCATTTCACTGAGCTGGCGGATGCGGGCCTCGATCTTGCCCTGCTCATCCTTGGCGGCGTGGTAGCCGCCGTTTTCCTTCAAGTCGCCTTCCTGGCGGGCTTGTTCAATCTTGCTGACAATTTCGGCGCGGCCGGGGCCGGAGAGCTGGGTCAGCTCGGCCTGGAGGCGGTCGAACGCTTCCTGGGTCAGCCATGCAGAGGGGGGCGCACTGTTGGTGGTAGCCACGTAGTTCTCCTTGAATGTACAAAAGCAAAGGCCCCGCAGCAGGTGGTCCAGTGGAGTCCGGGGCCCGCACCCTTGTGAACAAGGGCACATGTGGCGCCGGGGATTCCATGGGCCCACCAAGCGGGGCAAATGGTAATAGATGACAGTTTAGTCAATAAGGCGGATAAACCCAAGAATGCGGGTTGCCCGTGTTACGGGGACGGCACGATCCAGCAGTTTTCCACCACGCCTGTCACAGCCAGGGAATCCGTGCGGATCTCGCCGCGGACAGTGGTGGTGCGGCCGTTCTCGCTGCCGGCCTCCTTGCCGTTGGGGCCCACCGTGATGACATTCCAGCCCACCACGGCATAGGCCTCGTTCATGGCCTTCACGGCGCACCTCGCCGTGGCCTCGGGGGCCTTCGTCACAGCCAGGTCAACCGTGGTCATGGTGGCATCCACCACGTTGTAGCTGAGGATTTTCTGGCTGACGCCCGTGTTGCCGCCCACAATGGTCCACAGGATCCAGGTCAGGGACAGCACGGCTGCCACCGCCAGGAGAATTTTCTGCGTTTTTTTGGACACTGCCCGCTTGGGTGTGCCGTAACGATTGGCTAGGCTGGTAGCTGCTGGAGAATCAGAATTTGTCACTGCATCCACTTGTGTCTGTGCCGCGCATGCCGCGGTCTGGCCGCCCCATGGCGGAGGCGTTGGACTCAACGACAAGTTTAGCGTTTATTTGGCCATTGTCTTTTTGCCCGTTCCACAGCAGTTGCAAAGAATTGAAGGTAGCCCGTGAACACCAGCAAGAGCCCCGCAGGCGGAAAGCTGCGACTTTTGGCGGTCCATGCCCACCCCGACGACGAGGCCAGCAAGGGCGCCGCAACGATGGCCTCCTACGCCGCCGCCGGCGTCGAGGTGATGGTTGCCACATGCACGGGCGGGGAACGCGGAGACATCCAGAACCCGGCCCTTATCAACGCACCCCACCCCGCCCGTGACATGGGCGGTGCCCGGCGCCTGGAAATGGCCAAGGCCGCAGAGATACTGGGCATCCAACAGCAATGGCTGGGCTTCACCGACTCCGGCCTGCCCGAGGGCGAGCCGCTGCCCCCGCTGCCGGCGAACTGCTTTGCCCTCAAGCCGCTGGAGATTGCCGCGGCACCCCTGGTGCGCCTGGTGCGCCGCTTCCGCCCGCACGTGATCATCTCCTATGACGAAAACGGCGGCTACCCGCACCCGGACCACATCATGGCCCACAAGGTGGCCGTCGAGGCCTTCCATGCGGCCGGGGACCCGGAAAAGTACCCCGGCACGGGGGAGGCATGGGAGCCGTCCAAGCTGTACTACGACCGCGCCTTCAACCCGCAGCGTTTCCGCGCCCTGCACTTTGCCCTTGAGGAGGCCGGGCTCGCCTCGCCCTACGCCGAGCGCCTCGCCGCCTGGCTTGAGGCCGACAGCGAGGGCCACACCCCCGTGGCCGGCCCGCACGCCACCACCACGCAGATTGACTGTGGCGACTACTTTGAAACCCGCGACGACGCCCTGCGCGCCCACGCAACCCAGGTGGACCCCGAAGGATTCTTCTTCGCCGTGAGCCCGCACATGCAGCGCAAGGTGTGGCCGTGGGAGGACTATTCCCTCATTGAGTCCAGGGTGCCCACCACGCTCCCAGAGAACGACCTGTTTGCTGGCTTACGATAGTCAGTGGACGTTTTCTGGCCGGCACCATGCCGGCCGGTGATGAAACGAAAGACGAATTGTGCACACTTTGATTTTGCTGGCCGCCACCGACCCCGCGATTCCGCCGCAGCCGGGCCTGCGCCCGGGGCTGACGGAGGACCAGATCACCCCCGGCCTGCTCGGCTTCATCATCACCTTCAGCATTGTGGTGGTCATGTTCTTTTTGATCCGCGACATGGTCAAGCGCATCCGCCGTGTCCGCTACCGGGCCCAGGTGGAGGAAGAGCATGCCGGCACCCCGAGCGAATACATGGGCATCCCGATCATGTCCGAGACTGCCATGAAGAACGCCGCGTACACGTTCGACGACGCCCCGTCCGTTCCCGCGCAATCGCCGGCGCCCGCCGGGGACGCCGAAGCTCCTGGCGCGCCGGACGCCAAGTAGCACCCTGCCATGAACAGGCTGGCGGGGGAACCGAGCGCGTACCTCCGCCAGCATGCCCACAACCCCGTCAACTGGCAGCCGTTTGACGACGCCGCCTTCGCCGAGGCGGCCGAACGCGGCGTCCCCATTTTTCTGTCGGTGGGGTACGCCGCGTGCCACTGGTGCCACGTCATGGCCGGGGAATCCTTTGAGGACCCGGCCATTGGCGCGTTCCTGAACGAGCACTTCGTCCCCATCAAGGTGGACCGCGAGGAACGCCCCGACGTGGACGATGCCTATATGGCGGCCACCCAGGCCCTGAGCGGCCAGGGCGGCTGGCCCATGAGTGTCTTTCTGACCCCCGACGGCCGCGCCTTCTACGCCGGAACATACTTCCCGCCCGCGCCCGCCCCGGGGCAGCCCTCCTTCCGGCAGGTCCTGGAGGCCGTCGGGGAGGCCTGGACCCTGCGCCGTGGCGAGGTGGAGGACACGGCCAACGCCCTCGCGGATGCCCTGTCCAAGCCCATGTGGCAGCTGCACACGGACGCCGCCGTCGAGCCCGCCGTGGAGCCGGGCGTGGAGCAGGGCCCGGACCTTGCCGCCGCGGCGCAGCAGGCCGTCTCCGCCCTGGCCCGGGCGGAGGACCCCGTCCACGGCGGATTCGGCACGGCGCCGAAGTTCCCGCCCACCCCGGCCCTGGAATTCCTGCTGCGCCATGCCGCCTCGGACGCCCCCACTGCGGGGATTGCCCACGGGCTGGCCGGCCGGACACTGGGCGCCATGGTGCGATCGGCCCTGTTTGACCGTCTGGGCGGCGGCTTTGCCCGCTACAGTGTCACGGCCGACTGGTCAGAGCCGCACTACGAGAAAATGCTGTACGACAACGCCGGCCTGCTGCAGGTTCTGGTGCACTGGATCCGGCTCACGGGGCAGGATGCCGCCGCTGCCCTTTCGCCGGACGACGGCGTTGCCTCCCCGGGCGGGCCCGCGCCGCTGGGTGCCGAGGAGGCAAGGGAGGCCGTGGCCGCCACGGTTGCGTGGCTGCTGGCCGAGTTGCGCCTGCCCGGTGGCGCCTTCGCCTCCTCCCTGGACGCGGACACAGTGGTCGACGGCGTGCACCACGAGGGTGCCAGCTACACCTGGACACTGGATCAACTCGTAGCTGCGGCTCAGGATGTGGCCGGTGACGGGCCGCAGGCACAGGCCCAGGAGCTGGGCGCAGCCGTGGCCAGCTTCATGGGCGTCGCCGGCCACCCGCCCCGGCCGCTGCATGCGGCACGTCCGCTGACGGCAGCCGAGCGTGGGCAATGGGATCGCATAGAACCTGCCCTGCTGCGGAGGCGGGCGGCCCGGGCCATGCCGGCCCGCGATGACAAGGTGGTGGCCGGCTGGAACGGCATGCTCATGGCGGCCCTGGCCGAGGCCGGGACGGTCCTGGCGGAGCCCGCCTGGGTGGCGGCCGCCGTCGAACTGGGCAACTATATCCACACTGTTCACTGGGACGGCCAGCTGCGGCGCGTCTCTCATGCGGGCCGCGCCCGCGGCATCAAGGGGCTGCTGGAGGACTACGCGGCCTGCGCCAACGGCTACCTGGCACTGTATGCAGCCACGGGCGAGCGCCGCTGGCTTGATTTTGCCGGGGAGCTCATCGACGCCATGGAACGGGATTTCATTGCCGGCGGGACGGTGTTCAACCACGGGGCGCACGCCGATGCTGCCTCAGGCGGTGCCCTGGGTGCCGGTGCCCGGGCCGGTTCACGCTTTGCCGACCCCTTCGACAACGCAACCGCCGGGGGAGCGGCGCTGCTTGCCGCGGCGTTCACCTCATGGGCCGGGTACACGGGATCGGGCCGCCACCGCAGAATCGTTGCGGGCATGCTGGCCACGTTGCCGGATCTCGCACTCAGGGCACCGCGCTCGGCCGGCGGGATGCTGGCCGTGGCCGAGGCCCTCGCGGCGGGCCCGCTGGAGGTCGCCGTCGTGGGAGCGGCGGGTCCGGAGCGGGAGGCCCTGCTGGAAGTTGTCCGGGCCTCGGCCTCGCCGGGCATGGTGGTTGCCGTGTGGGACGGCGAAGGTTCCCCGCCCGCGCCGCTGCTGGAGGGCCGCGGCATGTCCGGGCGGCCGGCGGGATCCCCGCCCGTGCTGGCCCACGTGTGCCGCAACATGGTGTGCGCCCGCCCCGTCTCCGCTCCGGAGGAATTGCGGCAGCTCCTGGACCGGCCCGGCCGCGGCCTCCACGGAAGCTCCACCCCCGTCGGTTAGATTGTTTGAGTGCACTTCTCCGTCCGGGGACTTGTGGGGGAATCCGGAAGGAATCAGCAATGCGAATTTTGCGACGTGTAGTTTTTCCAATCATCTGGCTGTTGATCTTCAGCATCATTGCCGCGGCGCTGGTCAAGCTAGCCTTCATTGACGGGCTGGCGGATGAGGGCCAGCTGCCCGAGCCGCAGGCCAGGGTCCAGGCACCGGTCATCGAGGCCGGACGCGCCACGGTCACCAACACCGTGGACTTGGCCGGCACCGTCCAGAGCGACCCCGCCGTTCCGGTCCGTGCCACCGCCGCCGGCAAGGTGGTGTTCTTCTTCGTCGAAAAGGGTGCAACCGTCGGTGCCGGCGCGCCGCTCTTCCAGGTCCGCAGTGAGGTGGCGCCCGACCCCGCCGCCCAGGCCCCCGCCCCCGCGTCCGGCGCGGATGGCGAAGACGCCGCCCCGCCCGCCGCTCCCGCCCCGGTCTATGCCTTCACCGACGTCCTGGCACCCGCCGCGGGCACCCTGGACACGCTCTCGGTGTTGCTGAACCAGGAGGTCGGCGTGGGGGACCAGGCCGGGACCATCGCCCCGGGCACCTTCTCCATCACGGGCTCGCTCAGCACGGCCCAGCAGTTCCGGCTCATGGGCAAGCCCGCCACGGCCACCGGCTCCATCGCCAACGGGCCCGCACCCTTCGCCTGCCAGGACGTCCAGTTGAGCAACAAGACCGCGACCGAAGGCACAGGAACGGGCGCCGCCGCCATCCCGGGCGGCCCGGGCGGCCCCGCGCCGGCCGAGACCGGCACCGGCCAGGTCAGCTGTGCAGTTCCGGCGGGCACCACAGTCTTCCCCGGGCTGGGGGCCACCATCACCCTCACCGCCGGCGAGGCCAAGGACGTAGTCACCCTTCCACTGACGGCCGTCAAGGGCTCCGTGCAGAACGGCGTTGTCTGGATCCCGTCGGCCGACGGCGCCGGCGTGCCCGAGGAACGCAAGGTCCTGCTGGGCCTGAACGACGGCAATGTCGTGGAGATTGTTTCCGGCCTGGACGAGGGCCAGCAGGTGCTGGAGTTCGTCCCCGGCGTTGACGCCCCCATGCCCGACGGGCAGATGGCCGGCTTCGGCCCGATGGGCGGCTGAGCATGACAATCTTCCCCAGTGACGAAGGCGACGGCGACAACAGCGACGTGGTCCCCGGCGTCGACCCTGCCACCGCGCCCCTGGTCGACCTGCAAAACGTGACCCGCACGGTGATCCTGCCCGACGACGAGGAGCTGCACATCCTGCGCGGTGTGGACCTGCAGGTGCGGGTGGGCGACCACACGGCCATTGTGGGCCGCTCCGGCTGTGGCAAGTCAACGCTGCTGAACATCCTGGGCCTTCTGGACGTGCCCAGCAGCGGACACATGAGCTTCGAGGGAACCCCCGTGGCGAAGCTGGGCAACAACGCCCGGGCACGGCTGCGCGGCTCCAGCATCGGCTTCGTGTTCCAGCAGTTCAACCTGCTGCCCGGGCGCACGGCCCTGGAGAATGTGGTGACACCGCTGATGTACGGCACCGCCAGGGAATTTTGGCGGCGCAACCAGATCGGCATGGACATGCTTGACCGGGTGGGCCTGTCCGCCCGGGCAGGCACGCAGCCGCACATGCTTTCCGGCGGCGAGCAGCAGCGCGTGGCCATAGCCCGTGCGCTGGTGCGCCGCCCCCGGCTGATCCTGGCCGATGAACCCACCGGCGCCCTGGACGTGGATACCGGGCAGGCCGTCATGGACCTGCTGGATGCCATTGCCACCGAATCTGGTGCGGCCCTGGTGACCATCACGCACGACCTCAACGTGGCGGCCCGCGCACGCAGCCGCTACCGGCTCGACGCCGGCGTGCTCACGCCCGCCGCGGCCCTCGCGGAGGTGGGCGCATGACCGCGTTCATTTCCACCATGGTCGAGGCCTGGTCGGAACTGCGCATCCACAAGACCCGTGTGCTGCTGGCCCTCATTGGGGTGGCCCTGTCCGTTGCCGTGCTCACCACTGTGGTGGGGGTGGGCAACCTGGCCCGCGAGGGAATGCGCGCGGATTCCGAGCGCAACGGCGGCCGCGAGGCCACACTGACCCTTACCGCATCCGCCGATCCCGGCAGCGCCGTGGCCCCCGACGAGGCCAAGACCAGGCGCGTCCTGGACGCCACGGTTGAACGCTACGGCTTCACGCACTACTCGCGCCTGGTGCGTGCCCAGGGCCGCTTCCAGTTCCCGGGCGGTGTGCAAAACGTGGAACTCACGGTGGTGGACCCGCCCTACGGCACCATCCACCGGGTGGACGTCACCCAAGGTGGGTGGTTCGCACCGGACGACGCCGAGCGGCTGGCTCCCGCCGTCGTCGTCAACGAGGCGTTTTACTCCGCCGCCGGACGGCCAAGCCTGGCCACGAACCCGCAGACCACCATCCTGGGATCCACCGCTGCCACAGCCGTGGTCATCGGGGTCATGCCCGACCAGTACCCGGGGGCGATGCCGCAGGCGTTCATCCTCACCGAGGCGGCCGCGGCCGCGGGCATTGGCGCCGATGCCTCCATGGGCCAGGGGCAGGAAATGCGCATCTGGGTGCCGGCGGGCATGGCCGAGGAGCTCGTGCAAAAGCTCAACGCCGACCTGACCCAGCAGCTGCCAGGGGCATATGTGGGGGTGTACCGCAGCGACTTCGCCGCCTATGGGGACCCGTTTGCCATGGTGCAGCTGATGGTCTCCGGCATTGCGGCGTTGATCCTGCTGCTGGGGGCCGTGGGGCTGCTGAACATTTCCATGGTCACCGTGCGGTACCGAGTGCGCGAGATCGGCATCCGGCGCAGCTTTGGCGCCACCTCGGGGCGGATTTTCACCGGCGTCATGATGGAGTCCGTCGTGGCCACCACCGTGGCCGGCGCCCTGGGCGTCATGCTGGCCGTGGCCATCGTGAAGAACCCGTGGGTGGAATCAAAGGTGGCGCCAAGCCTCGACGCCTACCCGGCGTTCCCCGTCGAGGCGGCGCTGCTGGGGCTGGGCGCAGCTGTTGTGGTGGGTGCGCTGGCAGGTGCCATTCCGGCGCTCGTGGCCATCCGGGTCAAGGTCATCGACGCGATCCGCTTCTAACCTCTCCGCCCTCCCCACGCTCCGACGCGGCATCACTTGATGTCCATTTTTCACCGACGCGGCATCACTTGATGTCTGTTTTTTTGCAAACGCTCCATCACCTAATGGCCGTTTTTCGGGGACGCTGCATCACCTAATGGCCGTTTTTCGCGGACGCCTAGTCAAACGGCGGTGGGCCCACAATTTCGATACCGCCGTTGAGCCGTCCGGACTCCATGACCTTGTCGAAATCAACCACGCCGGCGTCGGGCGCGTCCATGGGAATGCTGGCCCCCAGGTAGAACCCCTGCGCATTTCCGGGAGTCTGGAAGCACAGGATGCTGGTGTCCTCGGCCAGTGCCTTGAAGGCGTGCGGCACCCCGCGCAGGGCGACGGCCAGCCCGCCTGCCGCCACCGGCCGTTCAGCGCCGTCGATGTTCATCAGGATTTCGCCGGAGAGGACGAACAACGTTTCGTCCGTCTCCGGATGGATGTGCATGGGTGTCACCTTGCCGCGTTCCATGTCGTCACGGTTGATCAAGAACGCCCCGCCGGTTTCCTCGGCCTTGGCCAGCCACGTGTGGACGCCGCCGCCATAGAACCACCGCCGCTCACCCTCCCCGTTCTGGCGGATGAATGACTGGCCCTGCTTCTTCGTGTCCATGGGACTCGCCTCGTTGTTGAACAAACAGCTTTATGGGACTAATGTCTCATAACAAGACTGCGGTATCATGAGTGTCATGTCAAGGCCTTATATGGAACTCGGACGCAGCGGCCAGAAGCTTCGAACCTTCAACGCCCTGGTTGAGGCGGCCCGGGGAATGGTCGCGGACGGAAAAACCCCAACCGTGGACGATGCCGCACTAGCCGCCGGCGTCGCACGGAGCACGGCATACCGCTATTTTCCCGGCCAGCGCGAGCTGTTGGCTGCGGCCCATCCTGAAACGGGACTGACCTCCATGCTGCCGGAGAACCCGGGTGACAATCCGGCGCAACGGCTGGACGCCGTCGTGGTCAAGTTCATCGGCATGATCATGGAAACGGAAGTCCAGCAACGCACCATGCTGAAACTCTCGCTTGATCCCGAGCTCCCGGGCAACGATCTGCCGTTGCGGCAAGGCCGGGCCATACCGTGGATCACGGAGGCGCTCGAGCCGCTGGCCGGCAAGCTTGGGGACGCGGAAATCCGCCGGCTGGTGCTGGCGATTCGCAGCGCCATCGGCATCGAGTCGCTGGTGTGGCTGACGGACATTGGCGCCTTGTCCCGGGACGAGGCATTTGCGTCCATGCGGTGGAGCGCCCAGGCCTTGCTCCGCCATGCGCTTGAGGCAGGTCCTCCTGCCTATTGATGTGCTGCGGGATGTTTGTGGAGCCTGCCGCGGCTTGGGGGCTGGCTCCGCCGGGCCGGTCAGGCGAAGACCACCAGCACCACGGCGAGGAAGTGGATGGCGAAGCCCGCCACGGTGAGCGCGTGGAACAACTCGTGGAAGCCGAAGTGCCGGTGGCTGAAGTTGGGCTTCTTGATCCCGTAAATGACGGCGCCGGCAATGTACATGGCCCCGCCCAGGCAGATGAGCACGGTGGGCAGGGCCCCGGCGGCCCAGAAATCCGGCAGGAAGAACAGGGCCGTGATGCCCAGCAGCACGTAAATGGGCACGTACAGCCACCGGGGTGCGCCCACCCACAGGACCCGGAACACCACCCCGGCAACGGCGCCAACCCAGATCATCCACAGCAGCAGGGTCGCGGTGGGGCGCGGCAGCATCAGGTAAGACAGGGGCGTGTAGGAGCCGGCAATGACCAGCATGATGTTGCTGTGGTCCAGCCGCTTGAGCAGGGCCCTGGACTTGGGCTGCCAGTTCCCGCGGTGATACAGCGCGCTTGTGCCAAATAGCAGCACGCCCGTGACCACGTAGATGGCACAGGCAATCTTGGCGCCTGTGCCCGGGGCAAGTGCCACCAGGATGGTCCCCGCAACGAGAACCAGCGGTGCGGTTCCGGCGTGCAGCCAGCCGCGCCAGGTGGGCTTGAGTTCCGTGCCGGGAAGGGTGCTCATGGGAAAAGCATAGCGCGGCCGCCGGCTAAGTTACTGTCCAGTAGCGGCAATGGGTGGTTGCCTTGATGAGTTTTTGCGGGCCGGGCGGGTACTCTGTAAGCAGCAAGATTCGCAAGGCCGCAGGGCCATGATTCGCAAAGGTCCGGTGCACTTTCTATGCGGTTGTCCACCGCGTCCATGCGGATGCCCAAGGTTCTCTACAACTTTTATGAGCGCCGATTGGCCAGGGCCCTGGACCTGGGCAGCGTTCCCGGCCACATCGGCGTCATGGTGGACGGCAACCGCCGCTGGGCCAAGCAGTTCAACGCCCCCACGAGCGAGGGCCACCAGGCCGGCGCCGACAAGATCCTGGAATTCCTGGGCTGGTGCCAGGACCTGGGCATCAAGGTCGTCACGCTCTACATGCTCTCCACCGACAACATGAGCCGCTCCGCCGAAGAGCTGGACGAACTCATGGGAATCATCGCCAACACCCTTGACCTGCTGGACGCCGACGCCGACATCAGCGTCCACGCCATGGGGGCGCCGGAGCTGCTGCCTGACTACCTGGCCGCCCGGCTGTCCTCGCTCACGGCCCGCACCCCGGCCAAGGAGCGCATCCACGTGAACATGGCCATCGGCTACGGTGGCCGGCGGGAAATTGTCGACGCCGTCCGCGAGCTCATGCACGACGCCGACGCCGCCGGGCGCAGCATGGCCGAGGTTGCGGACTCCCTGACGGTCGATGACATCTCCAAGTTCCTGTACACCCGCGGCCAGCCCGATCCGGACCTGGTGATCCGCACTTCCGGCGAACAGCGCCTCTCCGGCTTCCTCATGTGGCAAAGCGCCTACAGCGAGTTCTACTTCTGCGAGGCCCTGTGGCCGGCCTTCCGCAAGATCGACTTCCTGCGCGCCCTGCGCGACTACGCGGGCCGCAGCCGCCGCTTCGGCAGCTGACGCCGTCCGGCTTGCCGCCCCAAGCGTTTGCCGAAAATTAACTTCCATCAAGGCGTTTCTAACGCTTTTGACGATTTTCGCGGCGTAGCTTGGAGTCAACGGAGGGCAACTCCGCCCGACGTACCGACTGGAATTCCGGACGCAGCGATGGTCCGGAAGGGCTGGAGCGAAACGTGGTTGAAACCATGAACCTTGGGCAGCATTCGCACGACTCGCACACCGCAACAAAATTGCGCACCTATGTCATTGACACCTCTGTCCTGCTGTCGGACCCGCGGGCGGTCACCCGCTTCGCCGAGCACCATGTGGTGGTGCCGATCGTTGTGGTCTCGGAGCTGGAGGGCAAACGCCACGACCCCGAGCTGGGCTACTTTGCCCGTACCGCCCTGAGGCTCCTGGACGAGATGCGCGAGCGCCACGGCGGCCTGGCCACCCCGGTTCCCTTGGGGAACGACGGCGGGACGTTCCGTGTGGAGCTCAACCACGTTTCTCTGGAGGTGCTTCCGGCGGGCATGCGCGGCATGGACAACGACTCACGCATCCTGGCCGTTGCGCGGAACCTCGCCAACGAGGGACACAATGTCACGGTGGTGTCCAAGGATGTGCCGATGCGGGTCAAGGCCTCTGCCCTGGGCCTGGCGGCGGAGGAGTACCGCAACGAACTCGTCCAGGATTCGGGCTGGACCGGTGTGGACGAGGTGGAGGCCACCGAGGCCGAGATGACGGCGCTGTACAACCACGAACCCGTGCCGATCCCCGACGCCGCCGTGCTGCCCGTGAACACCTCGCTTGTCATCACCAGCAACCGCGGCTCGGCCCTGGGCCGCGTGGGGGAGGACCAGCAGGTGCGCCTGGTGCGCGGCGACAGGGAGGCATTTGGCCTGCACGGGCGCTCGGCCGAGCAGCGCCTGGCCCTTGACCTGCTGATGGACCCGGACGTCGGCATTGTGTCCCTGGGCGGACGGGCCGGAACGGGCAAGAGCGCGCTGGCCCTGTGCGCCGGTCTTGAGGCCGTGCTGGAGCGCAATGAACACCGCAAGGTGGTGGTGTTCCGTCCCCTCTACGCCGTGGGCGGGCAGGAGCTGGGGTACCTGCCCGGCTCCGAGAGCGAGAAGATGAACCCGTGGGCCCAGGCCGTCTTTGACACGCTGGGCTCGGTGGTCTCCGACACCCTCATGGACGAGATCATGGAGCGCGGGCTGCTGGAGGTCCTGCCGCTGACCCACATTCGTGGCCGATCCCTGCACGATTCCTTCGTGATCGTGGATGAGGCCCAGTCACTGGAGAAGAACGTGCTGCTGACGGTCATGAGCCGCATCGGCCAGCGCTCCAAGATTGTCCTGACCCACGACGTCGCCCAGCGCGACAACCTCCGGGTGGGCCGCCACGACGGGATCGTGGCCGTGGTGGAGACGCTCAAGGGGCATCCGCTGTTCGGCCACGTGACGCTGACACGCTCCGAGCGTTCCCCGATTGCCGCGCTCGTCTCGGAAATGCTGGAGCGCGCCGAAATCTAGTCCGTGAGAGTGCAGTTGATGCCGTTGTCCCAGTGGGATAACGGCATCAGCTGCGATCTCGGCGGGCAGGTTCAGGCGTTGGGGCCCAGCTCCCACGGGATGTGGGCCCGCACGTCGGTCAGGCCCATGCTGACCTCCTCAAAGAGATCGTCAAGCATGTACTCATCAAGGCCCAGAAGCACCATGGAGTGCCCTGTGCCTGCTGTGTCCCCGTCCAGGGATTGCGAGGCCACGCAGATGCCCGTCCCAAGGTCTATGCGCACGATGGTGCGCCCGAGGAACAGCAACGGGGCGTCGGCAAACACGGGCCGGTAGCTGGGGTTGGGGCTCAGCACCGCCTGCACGGCGGACCGGCCATGGTGCATCACGCTGGTGATGTCCTCAATCTCGGCCACATTGGCAAAGGGCGCCTCCAGCGGCACGGGGCGGTCGCCCGCCAGTTCCACGGGGTCCAGGGCGGCGGCCGCCCGGCCGGAGCCGTAGGAGGGCTCGCCATAGAGTGCTTCGGGGCGGCGGACCACAAAGCCGTCCCCGTCCTTCACGGGGTTGACCAGGGCGGGCTGCAATAGCCACGGCTTGCGGCTGCCGCTGATGAACAGGGAATCCCGGGACTCGTTGATGTGGGTGGTGCTGGCCAGCAGGGCCCCTTCCTGGGTTTCCACGCGCAGGGCGCCGGGGCGCCGCACCCAGCAGTTCAGCGGGGGATCGGCCGCCGCAGGCCCCGGAACCATCCGGTGCAGCTCAAACCTGACGCTCTGCCAGCGCCATGGGGAAGAGCGGCACAGGTGCCTGAAGGAGTCGATGGGGAAGGATGCGGCGCTCATAGCCACAGCATAGACCCGCCCAGGGAGTAGCATCACGCTATGGTGGCACGCCTTCTGGATCTGTGGGACGCCAGCGCGGTGGCGCTGTCCTGCGCCCTGGCCGCCTGCCTGTACCTGCTCTGGCTGGCCGTGCAGTTGAGCATCATTGACATCCGCACCCACACCCTGCCCCGGCGCCTGGTCCTGCCGGCCTACCCCATCGCCGGATCCCTGCTGCTGGCCGCCGCGCTCGCGGGCGGCACCCCGCTCCATGCGCTCAATGCCGCCGGCGGGGCCCTCTCCATGGCCGGTCTGTATTGGCTGCTATGGGCGGTCTACCCGTCTGGCATGGGTTTTGGCGACGTCAGGCTGGCCGGAGTGCTGGGCCTGTTCCTGGGATACCTGGGCTGGCAGCACGTCCTGCTGGGCGCCGCGGGCGGCTTTGTGGCCGGCGGGCTGTGGGGCATCGTGCTAATTGCCAGCCGCCGCGGCACCGCCAAGTCGGCCATCCCGTTTGGTCCGGCCATGCTTGCCGGCGCCCTCGGCACCATGCTGTTGCTGCCCGCCGCCTGACCGTGGCCCTACTGCGGCGCCACGCTGTAGCGGTGCTCCGGCCGCCCCGTGGCGCCGTACTTCAGCGAGATGGCGACGGCGCCGTCGTCCGCCAGGGAGGACAGGTAGCGCTGGGCCGTGGTCCGGGAAATTCCGACGGCGGACGCCACCTCCGCTGTCGACTGGCCCTCCCGCGCGGCCAGGGCGGCCAGGACCGCCGACTCCGTGGCAGAGGCAGCCTTGGGCCCCGCGGCCGCGGCGCCGGGATGCAGTGCCTGCCAGGCCGTCTCGAGGCGGTCCTGGCCCAGGCTTCCGGTCTCCGCCAGCAGCCGCCGGTACCTGGCGTAGCCACGCAGCCGCGATTCCAGCAGCCCTGCGGCGAAGGGCTTGATGAGGTAGGCCAGGGCGCCGTGGCGCAGTGCCATGCGCACCGTTTCGGGGTCCGATGCGGCGCTGAGCATCATGGCGTCAGCGTCGATGCGCCGCAGCAGGTCCAGGCCGGACGCATCCGGCAGGTAGACATCCAGCAGGACCAGGTCCGGCCGTTCGGCGTCGATGACCTTCAGGCCCTGGGCGGCCGTCGGCGCAGGCGGCAGGGCCCGGAAGCCCGGAACGGCGTCGACAAAGCCGGCGTGCAGCCGCCCCACATGGAAGTCGTCCTCAACGATCAGGACGCTGAAATCACCGGTCACGGGTTCTCCTTGGAAGTGTGCAGGGGCGCCAGGACGCCGGGAAGACGGGCGCAGAAGACGGCGCCGTGGGTTTGGGGTGAACCGTCGTCGGCCACCCACACGTCCCCGCCGCGGCGGCGGGCCAGGTGCCGGATGAGTGCCAGGCCCACGCCCTGGCCGGAGGCAACGTCGGGGCCGCCGGGGCTGGGAGCGGTTGAGTAGCCGGCTGCGAAGATCGCCTCGCTCGCCTGGGAGCCGGGGGATGGGACCTGCAGGCCGTCGCCGGAATCGGCCACCACCAGGTGCAGGGTGCCGCCGGAGCCGGTGAGCTCGTCGAGCAGTTCCACCTCGACCCACTTGTTCTCCGATGCCCCGGCCACGGCGGCGCTGATGGCGTTGTCCATGAGGTTGCCCAGCACCGCCGTGACATCCTGGGGGTCGGTGATGTGCCCGCGGACCAGGGTTTCGGCGCCGATCCGGACCTCCACGCCGCGCTCATGGGCCTCGATGCTCTTGGCGCCAATGAAAGCCTCAAGGTATGGATCCGTGAGCAGGGCAAGATCCCTGGCCGGGTACTGCAGCGGGCCTCCTGCCATGATCTCCCCGATGTAGCCGCGGGCCTCGGTGGGCCGGCCAATGTCCAGCAGGCCTGCAACGGTGTGGAGCCGGTTGGCGAACTCGTGCCGCTGCGCCCGCAGTGCTGTGCCCAGTGCGTTGACGGCGTCGAGCTGGCGGGTCAGTGCCTGCACCTCGGTGCGGTCCCGAACCATGATGACCCGGCCCAGGCCGCGGCCGCTGGCGCCGAGCCGCACGGGGCGGGCCGTCACAATGACCACCCGTCCGTCGAGCACATGCTCGGCCGGCCCGTACCCGTCGCCTGAGGCACCGGACGCGCGGGAACCAGGGGAATCACTGGAGGCACCGGCCGCAGCGGCGGCGTCGGCAAGAAACGCGGGCAGCCCGCTCGTGGCGAGCGGCAGCCCGCCAAAAGCGCCCTTGGATTCGGGGGCCAGCAGCCGCCGGGCGCCGTCGTTGAAGACGGTGATGGTTCCTGCCTCGGACACGCCGATGACGCCTTCGTCCACTCCGCGCAGCACAGCCTCCTGGTCCTGTGCCAGCCCGGAGATCTCCTCCGGTTCCAGCCCCAGCGTGAGCTTGCGCAGCCGGGCGCCCATGATGGCCGAGGCAAGTGCGCCGAGGGCCAGCGACAGCCCGGCAACCAGGGCAACGGGAGGCAGGTTGCGCAGCAGCCCGGCCAGGAGGTCGTCGGTGGAGAAGCCCACGCCCACCTCACCGACCACAACTGAGTCGGACCCCGGTGCAAAAACCGGCACCTTGGCCCGCACCGAGCGCCCCAGGGTCCCGTGCTCCTGGGACGTCACTTCGCCCCCGCCCAGCGCCACCGAGGGATCGGTCGACACCATTTGCCCCAGCAGGGCCGGGTTCGGGTGCGCCAGCCGCAGCCCGGCGTCGTCGGTCACCAGGACATACAGGGCATCGGTGCGGACCCGGACGGCTTCCGCATACTGCTGCAGCGGGCCGCCGGCGAGGCTCGCCGGGGTCAGCGCCGATTCGGGCCCGGCAGCCAGCGCCGCCGTCTCATGCCGCACGTCCTCGGAGGAAGCCACCGTGCGCGCCACGGACAGGGCGCGGGCCTCGGCCTGTTCGCCGAGCCACTGGTACGTGAGCGCGGCAAAGGTTCCGGCGGAGATGAGGACCACGGCCGCCACCACGGCCAACTGCAGCAGCAGCACGCGGGTGGCGAAGCGCAGCCTGGGGCCGGAACGTGCCTGCTTCAACGAAGGTCTCCTCTGCTTCCGGCCCTGCGGCCGGGGCGCCCGGTTGGCCATGGGCCGGGGCAATGTCCCGCCGCGAAAACGGTGGGTTTTATGGGCTAAACGTATTCAACGGGCAGTACTTGGGTCAAGTGGACTAAACCCGGCCCGTGATCCAGATCACTATAAGTTCATCGGTAGGGCCACGACTGCGGCCGTTGTACAAAGGAGTTCACATGTTGGTAATCCTCGGATTCGCCATGATAGCGGTGTTCATGGCGCTCATCATGACAAAGAAATTGACGCCCGTCGTGGCGCTCATCGTAGTCCCCACCATCTTCGGCCTGTTCGCCGGCGCCGGTCTGGGCATTGGCGACATGGTCATGGACTCGATGAAGAGCCTGACCTCAACGGCCGCACTGCTCATGTTCGCAATTGTCTTCTTCGGCATGATGATCGATGTTGGCCTGTTCGACCCACTGGTCAAGCTCATCCTGCGCACGCTCGGCAACGACCCCGCCAAGGTGGTTGTGGGCACGGCAGTGCTGGCCGCCGTCGTGTCCCTGGACGGCGACGGCTCCACCACCTTCATCCTGACCACGGCGGCCATGCTGCCCATCTACCTGCGCCTGGGCATGAGCCCTGTGGTCCTGACGTGCGTGGCCGGCCTGGCCAACGGCACCATGAACATCCTGCCGTGGGGCGGCCCCACCGCCCGCGCCGCCGCAGCGCTGAAGGTCACACCCAGCGAGGTGTTTGTCCCCATGATCCCCTCGCTCATCGCCGGCATGATCGTCATCTTCTTCTTCGCCTGGCACCTTGGCATCCGCGAACGCCGCCGCCTGGCCCTGGCCGGCAGCCTGTGGAGCGGCAATTCCACGCACGACGCCGGCAGCCCGGAAGGCGGCAGCGGCAGCAAGGCTGCGGCCGGCAATGCGACGGGCGGAAAGGGTTCCGCAGGCACCACCACCCTGCTGACCGTGGAGAAGCCGCGCTCTGCAGCGCAGGAACGCTTCGACGCCCAGGTCCTCGCCGTGGCGAACCAGGATGCGGCGGCGGTCAACACCTCGCTGGCCGACTCGCAGTTGGACCCCAACCGGGACACGCTGCGGCCCAAGTTGTTCTGGTTCAACCTGGCCCTGACAGTGACGCTCATGGTGGTCTTGGTCATGGACATCCTGCCCCTGCCGTACGTGTTCATGGTGGGCTCCGCGATTGCCCTGGTGGTCAACTTCCCCAGGGTCAAGGACCAGGCCAAGGCGCTGGTGTCCCACGCCGGCAGCATCGTGGCCGTGGTCTCCATGGTCATGGCTGCGGCCGTCCTGACCGGCGTGCTGAGCGGCACCGGCATGGTGGATGCCATGGCGGCCTGGCTGGTCAGCGTCATCCCCACCTCCATGGGCCCCTACATGGCAGTCATCACAGGACTGCTGAGCATCCCCATGACGTTCTTCATGAGCAACGACGCCTTCTACTTCGGCGTGCTGCCCGTGCTCAGCGAGACCGCGGCCCACTTCGGCATCGACCCGGCGGCCATGGCCCGGGCCTCCATCGCCGGCCAGCCCGTCCACATGCAGAGCCCCCTGGTGCCGGCCATCCTGCTGCTGGTCTCGCTGTCCCGCGTGGACCTGGGCGACCACCACAAGAAGGTCCTCTGGCGAGCACTCGTGGTGTCGCTCGTGATGCTGGCCGTGGCCATCGGCATCGGCGTCATCCCCTTCGGCTGATCCGGTGTCCTGACGCTAGGCTGGCACCATGGGATCACCGGAATTCATTCTCAAGCTCCGTGAAAAGATCGGCCACGACCCCCTGTGGCTGCCCGGCGTACGCGGCGTGGTGGTGGACGACGCCGGACGCGTGCTGCTGGGTGAACGCTCCGACACCGGCGGCTGGGCGCTCATCACCGGCATCCTGGAGCCGGGGGAGGAGCCCGGGCCCGGCCTGCTGCGCGAAATCTTCGAGGAGACGGCCGTGGTGGCCAGGATCGAGCATCTGCTGGGCGTCTATGCCGTGGGACCTGTGACGTTCCCCAACGGCGATGTCTGCGACTTCCTGAATGTGGAGTTCATTGCCCGCCACGTGAGCGGCACGGCCCGCGTGAACGACGACGAATCCCTCGCTGTGGGCTGGTTCGCCATCGACGAGTTGCCGCCGCTGCGCCCCGGCCACCTCGAATGTATCCAGCGCGCCCTCGCGTACAACGGTGAGGCCGGCTTCCAGCACTAGCGTTGCCTCTTCGAGTCAGCAGCTATGGCTGTACTCGGAGCGCCAATACAGCCACAGCTGCTGACTCGAGGAGTGGCGTCGGTCCGCCCAACGCAAAAGGCGCGTGCCGCCGTCGTACATGAAATCAGTACGACGGCGGCACGCGCCTTTCTTGCGAACCTTACGGCTGGTCCGGGGTGTCCTTCGTGGCAAGGAGCGTGTCCGTACCTTCGGCCACGGGGGCGGCCGCGGCGGTCTTGCCCGCAGCTCGCTCGGCCTCGAGGCGCTCGGCCTCCTCGCCGCCCACGGCCTCGCCGCGGGCCACCATGCCGGAGGTGTCAGAGAGCGGGATGACCTTCATGAAGATGGCCAACACCAGGGCAATGACCATGAACGGGATGAGGTACCAGAACACCGGTGCCAGCGAGTTGGCGTAGGCGTTGATGATGCCGTCCTGGATGGCCTGCGGGAGCTGGTGCAGCGCCTGCGGGTCCAGGGAAGACATGGCACTGCCGGCCTGCTCGGGGGTGGCGCCGCCGGCTGTGAAGACGTCCTTGAGGGACTCGGCCAGGCGGGTGGTGAACATGGCACCGAACACGGCCACACCCAGGGCCGAACCCACTTCGCGGAAGTAGTTGTTGGTGCTGGTTGCGGTTCCCAGCTGCGCCGGCGGAACCGAGTTCTGCACAACAATCACAACGATCTGCATGATCAGGCCCAGGCCGGCACCGAACACAAACAGCTGGGCGCAGATGACCCAGATGGGGGTTTCGGCGGACAGGGTTGTCATCCACAGCATGGCAATGATGGTCAGGATGGAACCGGCAATGGGAAACGCCTTGTACTTGCCGGTCTTGGTCATGCGGATACCTGACCAGATGGACGTGCCCATCAGGCCCACCATCATGGGCAGCATGAGCAGGCCGGACTCGGCGGCGGAGGTCCCGGAGGACATCTGCAGGAACGTGGGAACGAACGCCAGGGCGGCGAACATGCCCATGCCCAGCACAAAGCCGATCGCTGTGGAGTTCAGGAAGATCGGGTTCTTGAACAGGCTCAGCGGGATGATCGGGTCTGCGGCGCGGCTCTCGGTGAAGATGAACAGTGCAACCGCGGCGATCAGGCCCGCACCCCAGGTCCAGGTGACCATGGAGGTCCAGCCGTCGGTCTTGCCGCCAAAGTCGGTGAAGAAGATCAGGCAGGTGGTGGCGATGGACAGGAAGACCACGCCCATGATGTCGATCTTCTTCTCGGCCTTCTTGGAGGGCAGCGTCAGGGTGAAGAAGGCGATGATGAAGGCGGCAATGCCGATGGGGATGTTGATGTAGAAAGCCCATTCCCACGTCAGGTGGTCAACAAAGTAACCGCCCAGCAGCGGGCCGGCAACGGCGGCAAGGCCGAAGATGGCGCCCAGCGGGCCCATGTACTTGCCGCGGTCCTTGGCGGGAACAATGTCGGCGATGATGGCCTGCGAGAGGATCATTAAGCCGCCGCCGCCCAGGCCCTGGATGGCGCGGAAGATCACGAAGCCCCAGAAGTCAGTGGCGAACGCGCAGCCAATGGAGGCGAGCGTAAAGATGGCAATGGCGGCCAGGAACAAGTTCCGGCGGCCCAGCACGTCACCGAACTTGCCGTAGATGGGCATCACGATGGTGGTGGCCAACAGGTAGGCCGTGGTGATCCAGGTCTGGTGCTCCACGCCGCCGAGCTTTCCCACGATGGTGGGCATGGCGGTGGAGACAATGGTTTGGTCGAGGCTCGAGAGCAGCATTCCGGCGATCAGCGCGGAGAAGATGATCCAGATCCTCTTTTGGGTCAGCAGGAGCGGTTCGCCTGCCTTGAGTGCGGTACTCATGATGTCCCTTCGAAGGTCATGTGCGAAAAGGTGAAAAGTTGTTGGGCCGTGCGCAGGTTTGCCGCCAGCAGCTCGGGGTAGCCGGCGATGTTGTCCTCGGAGAAGAAGGCCTTGCTGGCGCGTTGTGAACAAGTGCCAAAGAGTGCCGCCGCCATGAGGGCCACGGGATCATCGGCGGCAAGCTGCTCACGCTGGGCAATGAGGTCGGCGAACTCGCGCTCGCGCTCGTGGGCGCTGCCCATCATTTTCATCATGACGGCCGGCTCCTTCTTCATGGCCGCGATGAGCTGGTGGATGTGCTCGCGGGTGAAGTTCATTTGCTCCGCCATGGCGCAGGTGAGCCTGAACAGGTCCTCCAGCAGGGTGGTGGTCACACCGGCGGGGCCGCGCTCGGCACCCTCCGCGCCGGCGAGGAACGCTGCCATGGCCTCGGCCGGGAACTCGTCCAGCAGGTGGCCGATGATGGCATCTTCCTTGGACGGAAAGTAGTTGAAAAAGGTGCGGCGCGAGACCCCCACGTCCTCGCACAGCTGCTCGATCGTGAAGCCGTTCAGGCCCTGCTCGGCCGTGAGCACCCGGGCCCGCGCGGTAATGGCGGAACGGGTTGCCTCACGCTTGCGGGCACGCAGCCCCTGGGGCCGGCAGAAATTTGCACTCTCAGTCACAAAGTAAAAGTTTGCACTATGTATCCCAAAGTGCAAAATGTTTTGGGAGTGGAATTAATCACATAAGGCACCTCCGCGGGTGGTCGCGGAAGGCTGTTAAAGCGGAATGCCCGGGCCTCGACAGGCTCGGCCACCGGTGGTCGTGCCTGTCGAGGCCCGGGCATTCTTGCTGGTGTTACTTGGGTGCGACAGTCATGGCCATGACGTCCAGGCCCGAATCCAGCTGCTCCATGGTCAGTTCGCCGCGGTCAACGAAGCCCAGGGCCAGGACGGCTTCACGGATGGTGAGGCCTTCCTTGATGGCGTGCTTGGCGATCTTCGCGGCGTTCTCGTAGCCGATGTACTTGTTCAGCGGCGTGACGATGGACGGGGAAGCCTCGGCCAGGAAGCGGGCGCGCTCCACGTTTGCGGTCAGGCCGTCGATCATCTTGTCGGCCATGACGCGGGAGGTGTTGGCCAGCAGGCGGATGGACTGCAGCAGGTTCGAGGCCATGACCGGGATGCCCACGTTCAGCTCAAACGCGCCGTTGGTGGAGGACAGGGCAATCGTGGTGTCGTTGCCGATGACCTGTGCGGCAACCATGATGGCGGCCTCGCAGATGACAGGGTTGACCTTGCCGGGCATGATCGAGGAGCCGGGCTGCAGGTCGGGGATGTTGATTTCGCCCAGGCCCGTGTTGGGGCCGGAGCCCAACCAGCGCAGATCGTTGTTGATCTTCATGATGGAGTAGGCGATGTTGCGCAGCTGGCCGGATGCCTCGATGAGGCCGTCGCGGTTGGCCTGGGCCTCGAAGTGGTTGCGGGCCTCGGTCAGCGGCAGGCCGGTGTCGGCGGCGAGCAGTGCGATCACGCGCTGCGGGAAGCCGGCGGGGGTGTTGATGCCCGTGCCAACAGCGGTGCCGCCCAAGGGGACCTCGGCCACGCGGGGGAGTGCGGACTCGACGCGCTCAATGCCGTAGCGGATCTGGGCTGCGTAGCCGCCAAATTCCTGGCCGAGCGTGACGGGGGTGGCATCCATCAAGTGGGTGCGGCCGGACTTCACAACGGTGGCGAATTCGGCTTCCTTGCGCTCCAGCGACTCGGCCAGGTGGGCCAGTGCGGGGACGAGGTCGTTGATCAGGGCCGAGGTGGCTGCAACGTGGACGGAGGTGGGGAACACGTCGTTGGAGGACTGCGAGGCGTTGACGTGGTCGTTGGGGTGGACCACCTTTTCGGAGCCGGCAGCCACCAGGGCGCGGTTCGCCAGGGTCGCCAGGACCTCGTTCATGTTCATGTTGGAGGACGTGCCGGAACCGGTCTGGAACACGTCAATCGGGAAGTCGCCGTCGAACGAGCCTGCGGCAACCTGGTCGGCTGCACCCTCGATTGCGCGGGCCAGCTCAGCGTCGAGCACACCCAGTTCGGCGTTCGTGGTGGCGGCGGCCTTCTTGATGCGGGCCAGCGCTGCAATGTGGGCCGTTTCCAGCGTCATGCCGGAAATCGGGAAGTTTTCAACGGCGCGCTGGGTCTGCGCGCTGTACAGGGCGTTGGCCGGAACCCGGACCTCGCCCATGGTGTCGTGTTCAATGCGGAATTCTTGTGCGGAGGCCGCGGCAGTTTCAGTCATGCCTACACCATATCGCCGCGGCCCCTGCAGCTAAAAACCGCGGGTCAGCGTCCCAGGGAGCCGTTGCTGTAGACGAGGTCGGCGCTGCCGTCGGAGAGACGGTAGGTCAGGCCCACCACGGCGGTGCGCTGGCGGGCCACGGCGTCGGCGATGATGGGGGAGTTTTCCACCAGGCGCGCGGCCGTCTGCTTGACGTGCTCCTCCACCATGGCGTTGACGTCGCTGTCCTTGTCCTTGCGCAGGCTGGCCAGCACTGACGGAGTGATGCGTTCCACGAGGTCCCGGACAAAACCGGCCGGCATCTCGCCGGTGGCCACTGCGCCCTTGGTGGCGGTCACGGCGCCGCAGTTGTCGTGCCCCAGGACAACGATGAGCGGCACCTTCAGGTACTCCACGCCGTACTCGAGCGAGCCCAGTGCGGTGTTGTCCAGGACGTGTCCGGCGGTGCGGACCACGAAGGCGTCGCCCAAGCCCAGGTCAAAGATGATCTCGGCGGCCAGGCGCGAGTCGGAGCAGCCAAAGATCATGACGAACGGGTTCTGGGCCGACATCAGCGAGGTGCGTCGGGCGGAATCCTGGTTCGGGTGGGATGAGGTGCCCTCGACAAAGCGGGCATTGCCCTCCATGAGCTTCGCCCAGGCCTCGGGAGGGGAGCTGGGCAAGTCCACGACCACGCCGGTGCTGCTGCTGTCTTCTTCACCGCTCATTATTTGCTGTCCTTCGCTGTGCTGCTTGGCCCGGTGCTTGCTTCCCCCGCGCCGTTCCCGGCGTCAAGGTGCCTGGTGGATTCGGTGGCAAGGACGTCAAAATCCTTGAAGTCGGCGGCACCGGTCAAAACAATGGTGGTGTCGCCGCTGGTGAGCACCAGGCTGCGGTCACCCTTAGGTCTATCACGGAGTTCCCACTCGTGGCCGTCCACGGTGCGGGTGCCCGTCACGGGGGCGTCATGCGCCTGGTCCGAAATCCAGGTGGGATTGGCGGTGATGGACTGGCGCAGCGCAATGAAAGTGTTGCTTGAGGTTACGTAGCCAACGTCCCAGAACGCCACGCCGTCGGCGCCAGCCGGGTTCCAGCGCGCATAGTTGGCCGACCAGCCCTTGGGCATGGGCGCTACGGGGTCAAAGCCGGCCGTGTCGGCTGCGTGGCCGGCCACGGCGGCAACGTCCACAGTGTGGCGGTAGGCATCGGCCTTGGGCTCGGGGTTCAGCCACACGATGGTCACCACAATGGCCACGGTGGAGAACATGGCCAGCAGCATGCCGATCACGGAGGCGTTGGCGCGCTTGGCCGCCCCGGCGGCAATGACGGGCTTGACGGGAGGGGTGGAACTGGATTCACTCACCCTCCCATCTTCCCAGATCCCGGAGGCCAAGCCGCCATCGGGGCCCGGACGTGGCGCAGCTCACGGTGGCCCGTGCCGCCGGGTCGCCTATGATTGGCCCTGTAGGCAATAACACGGCAGGCTGCGCACCGTCGCGCACCACAAATTCTGCGCCTACCCGAACAATGGGGTTTTTACGTGGCTGAAAAAGCATCACAAGCTGACTATTCGCAATTGTCGCGCTCTCTCGCCGTGGGCGACAGTGAGCCGGACCGCAACCTGGCCCTTGAGCTGGTGCGTGTCACGGAAGCCGCGGCCATTGCCGGCGGCCACTGGGTAGGTTTCGGCGAGAAAAACCTGGCCGACGGCGCGGCCGTTGACGCCATGCGCTCCCTCCTTTCCACCGTCCACTTCAACGGCGTGGTTGTCATTGGCGAGGGCGAAAAGGATGAAGCCCCCATGCTGTTCAACGGCGAGGTTGTGGGCGACGGCTCCGGCCCCGAGTGCGACGTTGCCGTTGACCCGATCGACGGCACCCGCCTGACCGCCATGGGCATCAACAACGCCCTGGCCGTGCTGGCCGTGGCCGAACGCGGCACCATGTTCGACCCTTCCGCAGTGTTCTACATGGAAAAGCTCGTCACGGGCCCCGAGGCCGCCGACATGGTCGACCTGCGCCTGCCCGTCAAGCAGAACCTGCACCTCATCGCCAAGGCCAAGGGCGTGAAGGTCAACCAGCTCACCGTCATGGTCCTGGACCGCGACCGCCACACCAAGCTCATCGGCGAAATCCGCGAGGCCGGCGCCCGCACCAAGATCATTCTCGACGGCGACGTGGCCGGCGCCATTGCCGCCGCCCGCTCCGGCACCGGCGTGGACGCGCTCATGGGCATCGGCGGCACGCCCGAGGGCATTGTCGCGGCCTGCGCCATCAAGACACTGGGCGGCGTCATCCAGGGCCGTCTCTGGCCCACCTCCGATGAGGAAAAGCAGAAGGCGATCGACGCCGGGCACGACCTTGACCGCGTGCTGTCCACCAACGACCTCGTCACGAGCGACAACTGCTACTTCGCCGCCACCGGCATCACCGACGGTGATTTGCTGCGCGGCGTGCGCTACGACAAGGGCCGGGTCATGACCCAATCAATCGTGATGCGCTCCAAGTCCGGCACCATCCGCTTCGTGGACGGCGAGCACCAGGCAGCCAAGTGGGAGACGTACGCCCGCCGCAACTAGGTACGCCGGTGGCCGCCTGTCCCCGGTGGTCGAGTCTGTCGCCGGTGGTCGAGCCTGTCGAGACCCGGCAGCCGGTAGGGTTGAAGCATGACTTTGAGTGTTGTGCCTTGCCATGTCCGTGACGAGTGGGATGCCGCCGTTGATTCGCAGCAGGGGCATCCCATGCAGCTGTGGGGCTGGGGCGAGACGAAGGCCGCGCACAACTGGCGCGTGGACCGGGTGCTCGTGAAGGACGGCGACCGGCTGGTGGGCTCGGCCCAGCTGCTGCTGCGCCCCCTGCCCTTCCCGTTCCGCTCCCTGGCGTACCTCGCAAGGGGACCCCAGGCAGAGGCGGGCCGGGAGAACGAGGTGCTGGACGCCGTCGGCCGCTATGTGAAGACCACCCACAAGTCCGTTGCGCTCACCGCCGAGCCGGACTGGGACGAGGGCTCCGTGGCCGTGGCAACCCTGCCGGCCACGGGCTGGACGCGCAGCGCCTCCACAATCCTGATCCCTCGCACGCTCATCCTGGACTTGACCCGCAGCGAGGATGAGCTGCTGGGTGCCATGTCCAAGAAGACGCGCCAGTACATCCGCAAATCCAGCCGCGAGGCCCTGGAATACCGCGCGGTGACTGCGGCCGAGCTTCCGCAGGTCATGGCCGTGTACAAGGACACCGCCGAGCGCGCCGATTTCGGCATCCACCAGGACGGCTACTACGCCGACATCCTGGCGAACCTTGGCACTGCCTCGCCCATCTACGGCGCGTTCGAGGGCGACAAGCTCGTCTCGTTCCTGTGGCTGGCAGCCAGCGGGTCCACGGCGTTTGAGCTTTATGGCGGCATGACGGAGCAGGGCAGCGTGCTGCGTGCCAACTTCTCGCTGAAGTGGCTGGCCATCTGTGAGATGAAGGCCCGCGGCATCACGCGCTACGACTTCAATGGGCTGCTCAATGACGGCGTCTCCAAGTTCAAGTTCGGCTTTGCCGACCACGAGAACATGCTGGCCGGAACCTGGGACCTGGGCCTGTCCCCGCTGTACCCCGTGTTTGCCAAGGCGCTGCCGCTGGCCCGCCGCTCGCTGCGCAAGGTCAAGGGCCTGCTCAAGCGCTGACTTCCGCGAGTCCGCAGCACTTGACGCTTTGAAACGTCTAAGCGTCAAGTGCTGCGGGTTCGGCGTCAGTCGAAGTCCTTGCGGGTGTTCAGGAGCCCACCCATCGAGCGTCCCGCAAGGTTCTGCGGGTCCGGCCAGCCGCCCAGCTTCAGTGCCCGGGCAATCTTGGTCACGACCACTTGTTCCCCCGCACGGATGTCTTCGTTGTTGATCAGTACTTGGTGCCAACCCAAGGACCTGGTGATGTAGTCCCTGTCGTGGTCCTTGGCTTGCTGGGCCGCGGTGAAATGGTGCAGGCCGTCATACTCGGCACACGTCCTGTATTTCTCGTTGGCCAGGTCTGGCCCCACCTTGCCCCTGCCGGCGGCGTCCCGGATCTCCACGTTGTGTTCAAAGTCCGGCAACGGGGAGCGGACAATGATGAGCCGCAGCATCGTTTCGCGGGCGGAATCCGAGCCCACCCTTGCCAGGTCCAGGGCGGCCCGCAGTTTTCGCACTCCCCGGCTGCCGGAATGCTTGGCCACGTAGGCGCGGAGCTCGTCCATGGGAACCCACGGGTGGATCTGCCGTCCAAAGGAACGGTGGTGTTCGCTCACCAGCTGGTCCGCGATCGCCACCAGCTCGTCTACGGTCAGCACGGGGGCAATGTCCAGCAGCGTCCGGAGCTTGGAGGTGGCAGGGACGCCGTCGCAGACCACCACGTCAGCGGGGTCAAGGGCCAGCTCATGTCCCCGGACGTCGTTTCTGCGGGGAGAGTCCTGGCCCGCAGGCCTCGCCACATCGAAAGGGCCATGCTGCAACCGGGCCGGAAGGTAAAAGCCGTGGATCCGGGCCGCGGTCAGGTGGCTTATGACGCCATTCGGTGTCACCTCCGCGAGCGTCCGGCAACAGTCCAGGAGTCCCGGTTCAATGTCCCGGGGCACCCGGATGCCCCGGCTGGGGATCCAGAGATCAGATGCCCGGGTGCGGCGCTCGGAAACCCCGTTCCGCAGGGCCGACTCCAACGCAAAGGGAACCCCGGAGATGGGTGGTGGCAGCGGCTTGGGCCTTCTCATGCCTCCATTAGGGCAGGATTCGCGGCGCCCGGAGGCTGGGATTGGCTGTTTTGGGCGAATCTGTGGACAACAGTTTTCAGTATCCACAGTCCAGGGGGTTCGGTGCCGCCCGTGAACGCAACGCGAGTCCGCAGCTCATGACGCATTGAATGGTGAAAGCGTCATGTGCTGCGGTCTCGGCGTACCCAAGGCTGCCAGGGGCTGGACCCGAGGAGATGGCCGAAGCGGTTAGCCGGCCACCGTCACGGCGAAGACCACTGCGGGCCCGTCGGAGTGGGCCGCGTCGACGTGCGGGTGCACCATGACGGGGTTCTCGGCGGCGGGGACAAACACTGATCCGCCGCGGGAGAGGGCCATGTCGCCACGGGGGGAGTCCAGCAGCACGGAACCGGACACTGCCAGGACCAGCAGCGGCCCGTTCTGCACCAGGGGCACGGGATCGGAATCCGCGGAGATTTCCACGCGCTGCAGAGAGAATTCCGCGAACGGCGGCTCCCACATGTGCTGGTCAAGGTCGGTGGTGCGGGTGGGCACCACGGGCACGCCGCTCGGGGCAAAGTCAACGGTTTCCAGGAGTTCCGGCACGTCAACGTGCTTGCCAGTCAGGCCGCCGCGCATCACGTTGTCCGAGGACGCCATGACCTCCAGGCCCAGGCCCTTCAGGTAGGCGTGGATGTTGCCGGCCGGCAGGTAGATTGATTCGCCCGGCTGCAGCGAGACACGGTTCAGCAGCAGCGAGACCAGCACACCGGCGTCGCCCGGGTACTGCGCGGCAAGGTCAACCACGGTTTCCAGGGACGACAATGCGTTGGCGGGCAGCCCTGAAGCTGCAGAAGCAACGGCGGCGCCGCCATCGGCCAGTGCCGAGGCGGCCAGCTCCACGAGGGCAGTGGTTTCGTCTCCGCCGCCCAGCAGAGCCTCAAAGGCGCGGCGCACCACCATGGGCTCTGCCATGCGGGAGTTCAACGCCATTTCCACGGCGCCCAGCAGCGCGGGGACCTCGGCACCGGAGGCGGCAATGGCGGTGCCCACGGCCCGGAACAGTGCGGCCGACTCCGCGCACGGGCGGAAGCCGCACAGTGCCTCGAACGGCGTCAGGGCCAGGATCATCTCAGGCTTGTGGTTCGCATCCTTGTAGTTGCGGTGCGCGGCGTCGCGGGGGACACCGGCGGCTTCCTCGTCGGCAAACCGCTCGCGGGCGCGCTCCAGCGTGGGGTGCACCTGCAGGGACAGCGCCTTGTCGGCGGCGAGCAGCTTGGCCAGGAACGGCAGTTTCGCCCCGAACGCGGCATGCACGCCACTGCCCAGGGTGGATTCCGGGTGCTCGGCAATGAGGCGGTCCAGCGGCATGGGGCCGTCCGGCGTCGCGGCGACTGAGGGAGAGTCCGGGTGCGCGCCCATCCACAGCTCCGCCTCGGGGCCGCCACTGGGTTCCTTGCCCAACAGCTCGGCAATGGCGGTGCTGGACCCCCAGGGGTAGTCGCGCATGACGTTGGTGAGTGCAAACATGTGGGGATTCTCCTGGTCCAGGCAAGCGGGTTTGCATCCCAGCCTATCCATAAAAATCCCCGCCGGGTGGCAGTTGCGCCTATCCGGGGGAGCACGTCCCGTTGTTGTCCAAAAGGGCTGTGAGCATGGCGTCGTCGCCGTTGATGGCGAGCTGCTGGAGGTAGTCCGCGGTGATCTGCGGACCGGCCGACGGCGTCTGCTCGGCGGGTGCCTCCGGGGCCGGCACCGGTGCCGCTGGTGCCTCGGGTGCGGGAGCCTGCGGAGCGGCACCTGTGCCCGGGTCCGCGGGGGCGGGGGCCGGGGTGGTCGCGGCCGGTGCGGCAGGAGCCGGGTTGAGCAGCGCCTTGACGCGCTGGTGCACCGCATCGAAGTCGGGGTAGGTGGAGAATTCCGTGGGGAAGTCCGGCGGGCCAATGGTCAGGCGCGCAAGCGGGTGGCCCTTGGATTTCAGCGCCAGGGACACAAAGCTGCCCAGCTGGCCGGCGGGCAGGTCGGATTCAATGACCTTGGAACCGGCGTCGGCAATGGCATTGAACTTGGTCAGCACGGTGGCCGGGTCCATCTGGGCCAGCATGGCGGCCTGGATGCACTGCTGGCGCTGGCTGCGGTTGTATTCCAGCACCCACTGCCGGGAGCGGGCGTACCAAAGCGCGTGGTAGCCATCCAGCGTCTGCACGCCGGGGGCGATCCAGCCCGTGGGCGGCAGGTGGTCGCCGGTGCCGTTGACGTCGTCGCCGCTGATGGGCACCCAGCCGCCAACGTTGACCTTGACCCCGCCCAGGGCGTCGATGAGCGTGGAGAAGCCGGCCATGTCCACCAGGACGTAGCCCTGGATTTTCAGGCCCAGGATGCCGCCAGCGGCGTCCATCATGGCCGCGGCCCCCACGTCGGGAGCACCGGGGTACAGGCCCGGGTGGTTGTTCGTGACGTCCGTGTACAGGAAGTTGATGATGCAGTCGTCCCCGCAGTTGTAGCCGTCGGGGTACACGCCCCACAGCGGCGAATTGGGGGAGAACGGCGCGTTCTGCAGGTTGCGCGGGATGCTGATGGTTGCGGCGGCGCCTGTCTTGGCATCGACGCTGACCACGATGATCGAGTCAGGGCGCCGGCCGCTGCGGTCCTCGCCGGCGTCACCGCCCATGACCAGGAAGTTGTAGCGGCCATCCACGGGCTTCATGTCCGGGCCGGCCTGGAAGATGGAGGTGATGGCGTTGCGCCCGGAATTGATCAGGAACGCCCCGTAGCCCAATGTGCCGCTGGTCAGCACCATGAGCACCACAAGCGCCCCGCCCACCATGCCGCGCATGCCCGGCGCCAGCAGGCCCGGGCGGATGATGCGCAGCGTGTTCAGGAACATGACGGCCCAGCCCACGGCGGCGGCCACCATGGCCACGATGACCAGCAGCGAGGTGACGGGGTTGGTGAACAGGTTCAGCAGGGTTTCGCGCTGCACCAGGGCAAGCACGACGGCGGCAATCACCAGTGCCCACACCGTGAAGGTCACGCGCAGGGCCAGCCGGCCAAGGCGCTTGTTCCCGGCCACCACCTGGGCGGAACCGGGCAGGACGAGGGTCAGCAGCAAAAGGAACCAGGCCCGCTTTGAGCGCACGGGGGCCGACGCCGATTCGGGGTACCGGACCGGGTTGGTCAACACTGGCGGGCGGTTGGAGGCCCTGGACACCTTGGGGCTGCTGAAGCTCATGCTGTTGGGATCACGCCCCTGCCGGGCCGGAACCGGGCCGGGCAACGGCCAGCGGGTACTGTGCCCCCGCGGCGGCGCGCAGCGCCGCACCCTTGGCGGAGGCCTGGTCGTTCAGGGACTGGGCAAATTCGGCCAGCTGGGCCGCAAGCGAGGCGGCCAGCTCGTCGGTGCCGGAGGCCAGCATGCGCACGGCCAGCAGTCCTGCGTTGCGGGCCCCGCCGATCGAGACGGTGGCGACGGGGACGCCGGCGGGCATCTGCACGATCGACAGCAGGGAGTCCATGCCGTCCAGGGTCTTCAGCGGCACGGGCACGCCCACCACGGGCAGCGTGGTGACGGAGGCGAGCATGCCGGGCAGGTGGGCGGCGCCGCCGGCCCCGGCAATGATGACGCGGATGCCGCGGGCGGCAGCGTTCTGGCCGTAGGCAATCATCTCGGTGGGCATGCGGTGCGCGGAGACAACATCGGTCTCAAACGGGATGCCGAATTCGCTCAGGGCGGCGGCGGCCAGCTCCATGACGGGCCAGTCCGAGTCCGAGCCCATGACGATGCCGACAAGCGGGGTGGTGCTGTTCATAGGATTTATGCTCCGTCTTTGATGATGTTGGCCGCGGTGGTGGCGCGGGCGCGCACGGCGGCGACGTCGTCGTTCGGGGAACCGATCACGTTGACGTGGCCGATCTTGCGGCCCGGGCGCACGGACTTGCCGTAGCTGTGCACCTTGGCGGTGGGCTCGGCTGCCAGGGCGGCGGGGTAGGCGCTGAACAGGTCCTGGTTGGCGCCGCCCAGGAAGTTCTTCATGACCACGATCGAGCCCAGCGCGGACGTGGCGCCCAGCGGCAGGTCCAGGACGGCGCGCAGGTGCTGCTCGAACTGGCCGGTGACCGACCCGTCCATGGTCCAGTGGCCCGTGTTGTGCGGGCGCATGGCCAGCTCGTTGATGAGGAAGCCGGGGGCGCGTCCGGGGGTCTCGAAGAGCTCGGCGGCCATGACGCCTGTGACGCCGAGTTCATTGGCGATCCGCAGGGCGGCGGCCTCGGCGGCAGCCTCGACCTCGGTCGGCAGGCCCGGTGCCGGGGCGATGACCTCGTCGCAAACGCCATCCACCTGGACGGACTCGGCCACGGGCCAGGCGCGCGCCTCGCCGGAGGGGGTGCGGGCCACGAGGGCGGAGAGTTCACGCGAGAACGCGACCATTTCCTCCACGAGCAGCGGGCTCATGGCCTCAAACCAGTCGGCTGCGGCGTCGGCGTCGGCGGCGGAGCGCAGCACCTTGACACCCTTGCCGTCGTAGCCGCCACGCGGCATTTTCAACACCACGGGCCAGCCGTGGGTGTCGCCAAAGGCAGCAATTTCCGCCGGGGAGGAAACAGCGGCCCAGGCCGGGTTGGGCAGGCCCAGGCGCTCAATGGCCGCTCGCATCACGAGCTTGTCCTGGGCGTTGACCAGGGCGTCCGGGCGCGGCTGGACGTTGACGCCCTCGGCGATGAGCGCCTGCAGGTGCCCGTTCGGGACGTGTTCGTGGTCGAAGGTCAGGACGTCAACGCCGCGGGCAAAGCTGCGCAGTGTCTCCAGGTCCTTGTAGTCGCCCACGGGTGCCGTGGCCACCACGGGCACGGCACACACATCGGGGGCTTCCGCCAAAACACGCAATTCAAAACCAAGGGCCACGGCTGCGGGGGCCATCATGCGGGCCAGCTGTCCGCCGCCCACCACACCGATTACAGGAAAAGTCACAGTCCCCAGAGTACCGAATGACTCGCCGGTTCTTGGCTTTTGGGCCTGCTTCACCGGCTGTTAACCGGCAAGTGTGGGCCAATTCCCAGCGTGCAGGGCCTGTTCCCGTGCGGTCTGGGACGCCAAAGGGCTTAGAATTTCCTAGAGCCTGCAGCGTGATTCATCCGTTTCTGGCCGGACGCCGACGGAGGACCATGTACCAAAAAACAGTTGACCGCATCAAGGGCCTGATGGGCCTTTTTTGGCGTGAAGTCGCCAAGTTCGGCGTCGTGGGCGGTGCTGCCTTCGTCATTGACACCGGCATTTACCTGTGGCTTTTGGGCGGCAGCATGGGCGGGCACCCGACCAAGGCAAAGATCATCTCCGCCGCCGTGGCCACCATCTTCTCCTGGCTGGCCAACCGCTACTGGACGTTCCGCCACCGCCGCCAGGCCAACATGCTCCGCGAAGTGCTGCTGTTCATCGTCATGAACGGCGTCGGCATGGGCATTGCCGCCGCGTGTGTGTACATCTCCCACTGGGTGCTCGGCTTCGAATCCACCACGGCCGACTTCATCTCAGGCTCCGTGGTGGGCCTGGTCCTGGGCACCGTCTTCCGCTTCTTCGCCTACCGCTTCTGGGTCTTCACCGATGAGCTCGACGCCGAACCCGGCTTTGAGCAGGACCACAAGCTCATCGAGGCCGACCACAGCCGCTAGCCGGTGATGTTTTCGGTGCTGCGCAGGTGTTCGCTGGCTTCCACGCCCTCACCGAGCAGCACCACGGAGCCGCCGCCCGCCCACGTTGCCAGTGCCACGGGCACGACGGCGTCCCAACCGTGACGCACCTCAAGCAGCATCCGCCGGGGTGCTTCGGGCGCGGGCGCCTGGGCCAACAGCTCCGCATAGCTCGTGTCCTTGCCGCCGTGGCTCCAGGCCGTGTCGGCGGGGGAGGGTTCTGCGTCCGGGAAGAAAACGTCTGCATGCGAGCGGACGTCCCCGGAGTAGTCAAGGGTGCGCGGCGGCAGTTCGCCCATCCACCGCATGGCCAGGGCCGGCAGTGCCACGGCAACCACCAGCGGGGCCGGCTTGGCCGCAGCCGCGCGTTCCCAGGCTGCTGCCGGATCAGAGGTGGCAACGATGTCGGCGGAAGCCCCCACGGCGGTCTCGCCCGTCACGGCCGTTGCGCCCACGCCCCAGCTGGCCAGCAGCCACACGAGCGAACGCCAGTGCAGCGGCAGGTCGACGGCAACCACAGTGCCGGGTTCGCCGTCGAGCTCGTCCACCAGGTAGTTGGCGGTCTTGGCCACCCAGTTCTCCAGGACGCGGCCGGAGAATTCCACGCGCTCGGAATCCGGCCCGTACCAGGTCAGCCTCGGCGAGGTGGCCTCGCGGGTGCGGAAGGCATTGAACAATTCTGCGGGGGTGCTGGGGAGCTGGTCCATGCGCCCATCTTTCCACGTCCGCTCCGGGGCCGCACCGGTACCACTGTCCATCGAATGGAGCAATTGCGGTCCGTGATGTGACGTCCGCTACATGAATGTGTCTGAACAATGCACAAATTCTCAGGAAACACCCAGATCCACGCGGAATCCGGTGATTTAGGAGCTTCGATGGCGAAAATAGGCGGCTGTATTGGTATGTAGTTGCCGGGCGTGGCGTGCAGGATGTTCCCGGTCGGCACTGGTTATCATTCAGCGCCGCTTGACGCGGGAGACTTACATGGATGTAATTAGACCCACGAACCGCCGCGAACGGCACTGCAGCAACCGCACATGGGGGTCCCGGTTCACGGGGTCAGTGCCAGCGGCAACATTCAGGAGGACAGTTATGGGGCAAGCGCGTCTGAGTGTGACAGAGGTCCAGGGCAATGCAACGGCAGCAGCATCCACGCCGGGCGCAGCGCAGGGGACAGAATCAATGGCGGCACAGGCTGCCGCCGCCTACCATTCACGTGGGGTTCCCACTGACTGGTATGTGGACCCGGCAGATCCCGGGGCCGCCGCGTTCCACGAACGCGAAAGCCGCAAGTCCCTGGAGGACGCCGCAACGGCATTTTTGGAATTGCACCAGGACGACGAGCCTGCGGCACTGCATCCCCAGGACGTTGAAACAGGCACCAGCCAGGCCATCTGGATTGGACTGGGCACCGCGCCTGATGATTTCTCCGACGAAGGTGAACTAGGCTGGCAGACTGATGCGCTGTGCGCGCAGACCGATCCCGAGGCGTTCTTCCCCGAAAAGGGCGGGTCCACCCGGGATGCAAAAAAGGTCTGCGGTGCGTGCAACGTCAAGGCTCAGTGCCTTGAGTACGCTCTCGCCAATGACGAGCGGTTTGGAATCTGGGGCGGCCTGTCCGAGCGTGAACGCCGGCGGCTGCGGAAGCGAGCGGTCTAATTCTTGAAGCAGTAAAGGTCACGGCCGTTCTGGTTGCCCACAACGGCGGTGCCTATCTCCCCACGGTCTTGGCCGCACTGGCCGCACAAACCCGGCCGGCCGACCAGGTGGTGGCCGCCGACGCAGCCTCCACGGACAATTCGGGGGAGCTGCTGCGCCAGAATCTGGGCGAGCGCAACGTCATTTCGCTGGAGGGCCGCAAGGGCTACGGCGCCGCCGTGGACGCCGTGCTGGCCCACCAGGGCCGCTTGGCACTGTCGGGACGCCAGAGTGCGGCTGCGCCGGCAGCCCCTGGCGGCCGGGCCCGCTCCGGCGGTGTGGCTGTGCTCGAGGACGAGCGCCCCGGCAACAATGAATGGATTTGGCTGCTGCACGACGACGCCGCACCCGCGCCGGACGCACTGCAGAGATTGCTGGAGGCCACCGAGCGTGCCACCACGGCCACGGTGGTTGGCTGCAAGCAGCTGGACTGGGACCACCGCCGCCGCCTGGTGGACGTGGGCCTGTGGGCCAACAAGTCATTTGACCGTTTCACCCTGGTGGGCCTGGACGAGCAGGACCAGGGCCAATACGACCACAAGTCCGACGTGTTTGCCGTCAACACGGCCGGCATGCTGGTGCGCCGGGACGTTTTTGAAAAGCTGGGCGGACTTGACCCCGCACTCCCGGGCCCCGGCGACGACCTGGACTTTTGCGCCCGCGTCCGCCTGACCGGTGACCGGGTGGTTGTGGTTCCGGACGCCCACATGTTCCACGTGGCGCACCGGCCCGACACCCTCGGCTCGGCCGCGGCCGCCCGCAAGTCCGCCATCTTCCTGCGCCTGAAGCACGCCCCCGCCTGGGCCGTGCCGCTGCTGGCCGCGGGAACCTTCCTGGCCTCCTTCTACTGGCTCATCGCCGGATTTGTGCTCAAGGCCCCGGGCCACGCCATCCGCATGTTTGCCGCCACCATGGCCGGCCTTCTGCGACCCGCCGCGCTGGCCCGCAGCCGCAGGGCGCTGGCCGCCCAGCGCACCATGCCCCGCTCCGTCCACAAGGGTGTCCTGGTGGACAACCGCACGGCCCGGGCACACCTGAAGATGCTGCGTGAATCAGTGGGGCCGGACACCGAGGCCCCGCAGGAAATTCCGGCCGGACCCTCCATCCTGGAACCCACTGGTGAAACCCACCAGGAAACCGTCACGCCGCTGGCCCTGGGCCGCACCGCTCCCATTGTCAGTGCACTGGGGCTCGTTGCCCTGCTGGCCATTCTCTCCCTCGTGGCACTGGGCCGATTCATGGGTGTGCCTGCGCTGACCGGAGGGGCCCTGCTTCCCGTGTCGGAACAGCTTGACGGCATCTGGCGGCACGCCACCGACTGGTGGGTCTCCCTCGGTTCCGGCCTGCCCGGACGCGGCAACCCCTTCAATTTTGTGCTGGCCCTGCTGGCATCGGCCGGCGGCAACGGCTCAATCTCCGTGCTGTGGCTCGTGTTGCTGGCGCTGCCGTTGTCAGGCTTCACGGCCTGGCTCGCAGCCGGCGCCTTCACCCGGCAGCGCTGGACGCGCATTGTGGCCGGCCTGGCCTGGGCCGGCGCCCCCGCACTCCTGGTGGCCATGGGACAGGGCCGTGTCGGCGCACTCCTGGCGCACGTGCTCATCCCCGTGGTGGTCCTGGGACTGGTGCGGGCCGTGGGTGGCGCCGTGGGCGCCGAGGCTGCGGCCGCGGTGGTTCCCGGCGCACCAGCCCCGGCGGCCGGCGTCGCCAAGCTGGGCCGACCGGGCGTTGACGGCAACTCCTCCTGGACGGCTGCTGCCGCGGCCGGCCTGGCCTTGGCTGTCGTGACAGCCGCGGCGCCAAGCCTGCTGCCCGTTGCGGTGGTCGGCATCCTGGCCACCGCCCTGCTCATGGGCCGCCGAGGCCGGACCGTGTGGTGGGCGCTGGTGCCCCCGCTGGCCCTGTTCATGCCGTTCGCACTCTCCGCCTGGAACAACCCGCGGGCCCTGCTGGCCGATCCCGGCCTGCCCCTGGCCTCCAACGCCGGCCCCGCCTGGCAGCAGCTGCTGGGCTTCCCGGAGCAGGTTTCCGCTACCGAGGGCCTGCTGGGCTTGGGCCCCGTGCTCTCCGCACCGTGGTGGACCTGGGTGGCCGTGCTGCTCATCGGTGTGCCCGTGGTTGCCGCCGCCGTCGTGGCGCTGGTGCTCCCGCTGCGCCGCGCCGCCACCGTGCGCGCCATGTGGCTCACGGCCCTGCTGGCCCTGGCCGGCGCCTGGGCCGCCAAGTTCATTGCCGTGGCGTTCGACGGCGCCACGCTGGTGGCGCCGTTCAGCGGACCTGCCGTCTCGCTTGCCTTCTTTGCGCTCCTGGCGGCGGCCCTGCTCGGCTTCGACGCCGTGTACCGCCGCGCCTACTCGGACGGCCACCACACCCTGTTCCACAAGGCAGGCGCCACCGCGCCGGCCACCATGAAGCACCGCACAGCCAAGACAACCTCGGCCGTGCTGTCGGTGGTGCTCGTGGCCGCGCCGCTGGCAAGCCTGGGCCTGTGGACCGCCCAGCAGTTCTCCGGCCAGCCGGCGCAGCCCGCACTGACAGGCTCGTTTGCGCTCAACGGCGTCACGGCCGGAACCATCCCCGCCACGGCTGCCGACCGCGGCACTGGCCCCGAGGCCACCCGCACCATTGTGCTGGCCATCGCGCCCGACGGCGGCGTGCACGCAACGCTCATGCAGGGTGCCGGAACCACGCTGGACGCTACGAGCACCATCGCGGCAGCCGCCCGCATCGCCGGGGACCCCGGCACGGAGTTCGTGCAGGATCCCGACGCCGCAACCACTGCCTTCCAGGACAGCGTGGCCGCCATCCTATCCAAGTCGGGCCTTGACCCGCGGGCCGGCCTGGTTGACCTGGGCGTGGGCTTCGTGGTCCTGCGCGAGGGCGACACAGCCGCCGAACTGCTGGCCAGTGAACTGGAGGCCGTCCCCGGCCTGGACACCGTGGGACCCACCGAATCCGGCTGGCTGTGGCGCGTGAAGCCCAGCTACGCGGCTGCCGGACAAAGCGATGTGGTCAACCGGGTGCGCCTGGTCGACGCCGCCGGCAAGGCCCTGGCACCTGTCCCCTCGCAGGGGCAAAACGTTGACACCGCCATCCCCGCGGGCGACGCCGGGCGGCTGGTGGTTCTCGCCGAGCGGGCCGATCCCGGCTGGCAGGCATGGCTCAACGGCAAACCCCTGAAGGCAGCCGGCTCCGGCTGGGCCCAGGCCTTCGAACTGCCCGCAGATGCGGGACGACTTGAAATCCGCTACGTCCAGCCGCTCGACGCGGTCCTGGGCCTGACCCAGCTGGTCCTGTTCGGCCTGACGCTCCTGCTGGCACTGCCGGTGAGGGCGCGCCGCGGACGCACGGGTGCCTACAGGGACGAAGCTTCATTGCAAAAGGTTGGTAGAGGTGCCTGAGATCGAGAACAACAGCGCGGAGGAAACCCCTTCCCCCGCAACAGAGGCAAAGGCTCCCAAGACCGCCAAGGAGCCCAAGGAGCCCAAGGCTGCCAAGGCTCCGCGCCGCACCCGGCGCACGGTGAAGCGGCGGTGGCCTGCCGTGGTGGGCGGCGCATCAACCCTGCTGGTGGCAGCCGCGCTCGTGGGCGCCGCAACAGTGTTCCCGGGCAGCGACGCCACCAAGGCAGTGGCCCCTGTGCCGCATCCGCTGCCCGTGGGGGAGGCGCTGGCCAACTGCCAGGGCCCCACCCAACTGCTGGCAGGCTCGGCCGCCGGCGCGGACCCCGAGTTCTCGGCGAACTCCTCGTCCACGAAAACGCAACTCAACGCCGTCGTGCTCAGCAGTTCAGGCGGCGAGATCCCCGGTGCGGGCGTGCAGGCGCTCGACGGCAAGTTCTCCCCGCTGTTCACCATTTCCGAACCGCCCGCCGCCACGGCGGAGTCCGGCACCAAGGAATTGACGGGCAAGCCCAAGATGCGGGCCGAGGTGGAGCAGGGCCGTGACGCCGCGGGTGCCTCGGTGCTGCGGGTGCTGCCGCTTGGCGGTGAACCGTCCCAGGGCGCCGGCTCCGTGGTGGTGTCCTCCGGCGACGGCGACCTCAAGGGCCTCGCCGCGGCCACCTGCCAGACGCCGTCCAATGAAATGTGGCTCGCCGGCGCAAGCACCACCGTGGGACGTTCCGCCGTGCTCATGGTGTCCAATTCCTCGGCCAGCCCGGCCACTGTTTCCTTTGAGCTGTTCAGCACGGCAGGTCCCGTGCAGGCCGCCGGCAGCAAGGGCCTGGTGGTTCCGCCCGGCACCGTGCGTTCGGTGGTGCTGGCCGGCCTGGCGCCCGACCAGGAACTGCTCAGCGTCCACCTCAAGAGCACGGGTGGCGCCGTCAGTGCCGTGGTCCAGCAGTCAGTTCTGCGCGGGCTGACCCCCGGCGGCGTCGACTACCTGGCACCCGTCCAGGCCCCGTCGTCAACGCTTGTGGTGCCGGGCGTGCGCGTCCAGGCGCCGGCCACCGCCGCCAAGATCTCCGGGCAGTCCGGCTACGCCGACGCCGCCACGGCGCTGGCCATCACGGTCCCCGGTGTCCGGGACGCGGTGGTGGAGGTCAAGGCCTTCGGCCCCGACGGCCAGGCGGCGCTGCCCAACGGCGGAGTCTTCACGGCCAAGGCGGGCGCCGTCAGCGGATTCGCGCTGGCGGGGCTGCCGGAAGGCACATATTCGCTGAGCCTCAGTTCCGACGCCCCGGTTGCGGCGGCTGTGCGGCTGTCCAACTCCACCAAGCCCGGCGAGGCCGTGGACCTGGCCTGGGCGCCGTCGGCCGAACGACTCGGCGACACCCACCTTGCCACCGTCCCGAAGGACGCCGGGTCCCGGCTGGTCTTCACGGCGCCCGGGGGTGCGGCAACCGTGCAGCTCGTACCGGTCACGGCCGGCGGGGTCCTCGGCGAGGCAAAGGTAGTTGACGTGAAATCCGGGTTCACCGCCACAGTGGATCCCGCGTCGCTGGGCAAGGACACGGCCGCCGTGCTCATCTCGGCCTCCGGTTCCCCTGCCTTCGGCACGCAGCTTCTGTCCGACGGCGGTTCGGCCGGCATCGCCGTGCTGCCCATCGCCGGGACCAACGCAGGCACGCAGGCCATCAAGATCACCAGCGGCTACTGAGCCTTGGCTGCTGAGCCGCGGCACCCGGGGGTGCGGTGAGTCAGTGCCCCCGGAACCGCCGGAATCCCGGATCCACGGTTTCGGGTTCCACGTTCATGAGCCCGGCCGCCTGCTCGATCAGCACCTCGTGGACAAGTTCACGGACCTGCCCCGGGGTGTCGCACAAGGCCTCAACGGGGTGCCGGTAGATCGCAATCACCGCGGGTTCGCCGGGTGAGTCTGCCCTTCCCGGGATGGCCGGGGTGAACTTGCCCAGGGGTGCCTGGGTGCCGGCTGCGATGAGCGCCTCCAGCTTGCCCGGAACCTCCTCAACCAGGTACTCCACGGGTTCCAGGGCCTCGGGCCACAGGGAGCGGAGCCGGTCGGCGGAGTCCACCACCAGGTCCTCGAATTTTTCGCTGCGCGTGCGGTAGGCGGGCAGTGTGGACGGGATGAGCTCCCCGCGCAGCCCGCGGCCGTGCCTGTCGCGGCGCCGGCGCGAAAAGGGCCGGGCATTGGCCGGGGCCTTGGCGGCATCCCCCGGTTCCAGCGAAATGGTGAGCGGCTGCCCGCTGCTTCCGGCGTTGAACTCCATGGATTCACTGTAGGCGCGGGGCCGCCCAAGGGGAAATAATGCGGCAGTGGGGGTAGTCTTGGGGATCGTGGGAACCCTTCGTCAATGCACCCGATCCGCCTGCCGTGAAGCGGCCGTGGCCACTTTGACGTACGTGTACGCCGATTCAACCGCCGTTTTGGGCCCGCTGGCCACCTTTGCCGAGCCGCACTGCTACGACCTGTGCGCCAAGCATTCCGAACGCCTGACGGCGCCCCTGGGCTGGGAAGTCATCCACCTGGCCCGCTCAGACAAGCCGCCCGTGCCCGGCCCCGACGACCTCCTGGCCCTGGCCGACGCCGTGCGCGAGGCCGCCAACGCAGGCCAGGAAGCCGAGACCGAACCCGCAGGCGCCCCGGCCCGGCGGGAATTCCGCGGCACGCTGGAACCTCCTGCGCACGCACCCGGAACAGGAACCGGACGCCGCGCGCACCTGCGCATCCTGCGGGACTGACCCTCCGGGCACCCGCAGCGCCCCAACAGCAACGGCCCACAGGCCACACCACCGCTGGCCACAGCCGGCCCGGAAGCGAAACGGAAGACCATGGCGAAACTGAGCGAGAACCTGATGGCAGTGCTGCGCTGCCCCGTGACAGGATCCACCCTGGTGCAGGAGAACGGCGAGCTGGTCAGCACGGCCAACGGCCCCGACGGCACCCCGCTGCACTACGCCATTGACGAGGGCATCGCCCTCCTGCTGCGTCCGGAGCAAATCACCGCGTAGAGGTTTTATCCCGCCCCACCGAAGGAGATATTCCATGAGCCCGTCAACTTCAGCGGCCCTGGCGCCGTCGGACTACAAGGTTGCCAACATTTCCCTGGCGGCCGCGGGGCGGCACCAGATCCGCCTGGCGGAGTTTGAAATGCCGGGGCTCATGAGCCTTCGCACGGAATATCGGGACAGCCAGCCGCTCAAGGGCGCCCGCATTGCCGGCTCACTGCACATGACGGTTCAAACTGCTGTGCTCATCGAGACGCTGACGGCGCTGGGCGCCGAGGTCCGCTGGGCCTCGTGCAACATCTTCTCCACGCAGGACGAGGCCGCCGCGGCGGTCGTGGTGGGCTCCGGCACCCCCGAGAACCCCACAGGCGTTCCCGTGTTCGCCTGGAAGGGCGAGACCCTGGCGGAATACTGGTGGACGGCCCAGCAGATCCTCAGCTGGCCCGGGGCGGACACGGATCTGGCCAAGGGCCCCAACATGATCCTGGACGACGGCGGCGACGCCACCATGCTGGTCCACAAGGGCGCAGAGTTTGAGGCGGCAGGGGCAGTCCCGGACGCCACCGATGCCGACTCCGAGGAAGGCACCATTTTCCTCTCCGTGCTGCGTGAGTCCCTGGCGCAGGACCCGCAGAAGTGGACGCGCATCGCGGCGGAAATCCTCGGCGTCACCGAGGAAACCACCACGGGTGTGCACCGCCTGTACCAGCTCGCGGCAGAGGGCAAGCTGCTGTTCCCGGCCATCAACGTCAACGACTCCGTCACGAAGTCCAAGTTCGACAACAAGTACGGCATCCGCCATTCCCTGCCCGACGGGATCATGCGCGCCACTGATGTGCTCATTGGCGGCAAGGTGGCCGTGGTCTGCGGCTACGGCGACGTGGGCAAGGGCTCGGCGGAGGCGCTGCGCGGCCAGGGGGCCCGGGTCATCGTCACCGAGATCGACCCCATCTGCGCCCTGCAGGCCGCCATGGACGGCTACCAGGTGGCGAAGCTGGAAACCGTGCTGGAGCAGGGCGACATCTTTGTCACCACCACGGGCGGCCTGGGCATCATTTCCGCCGCCAACATGCTCAAGATGAAGAACAAGGCCATTGTGGGCAACGTGGGCCACTTCGACAACGAGATCGACATGGCGGGGCTGGCCAAGCTCGACGGCGCGGTGAAGGTTGAGATCAAGCCGCAGGTCCACGAGTGGGTCTTCGATCAGGGAACAGCCAACGAGCGTTCCATCATCGTGCTCTCGGAGGGCCGCCTGCTGAACCTGGGCAACGCCACGGGGCACCCGTCGTTTGTCATGTCCAACTCCTTCACCAACCAGGTGATTGCGCAGATCGAGATCTTCACCAAGGTGGGCAACGGTGAATACGGCAAGTCCGTGTACGTGCTGCCGAAGATCCTGGACGAGAAGGTGGCCCGCCTGCACCTGGATGCGCTGGGCGTGGAGCTGACCGAGCTCAGTGCCGAGCAGGCCGCCTATCTGGACCTTGACCCGGCTGGCCCGTACAAGCCCAGCCACTACCGCTACTAGGGCCCGGCCATGACCGAGCCCTGGGAGCAGACCGGCACGTTTGTCCGGCGCCGCCGCGCCGAGAACCCGGGCCCCATGACCCTGGACGGCACCAACTCGTACGTGTTGCGTGCGCCGGGTTCCGCTGGCGTGGTGGTGGTTGACCCCGGGCCGCTGCTGGAGGGGCACCTCGCTACATTGGCCGCGGCCGGCGCCGTGGAGCTCATCCTCATCACGCACCTGCACGCGGACCACACCGGCGGCAGCGCCCGGTTGCACGAGCTGACGGGCGCGCCCGTGCGGGCTGCCCTGCCGGAGTTCTGCCACGGCGGGGAACCCCTTGGCGACGGCGAACTCATCCATGCGGGCGGCCTCACCGTCACGGTGCTGGCCACGCCCGGCCACACGAGCGACTCACTGTGCTTCGCCGTCTCGGCGGCCGGCCCCGATGGCTCGGTGGAGCACGTGGTGTTCACGGGTGACACCATCCTGGGCAGTGGCAGCACGGTGCTCGACTACCCTGACGGGAAGCTGGGGGACTATCTGGACTCGCTCGCCGCGCTGCGCCGCTGGGGGATCACGCACGGGACGGCAGGGAACCCGGTTGCGGCGCTGCCCGGGCACGGGCCGGTGCTGGCGGACCTGGCCGCGGCAGCGCAGGCCTATGAGGCGCACCGGGCCGAGCGGATCGCACAGGTGCGGGCCGCCGTCGAACATTTGGAAAAGGCCGGCGCGGGGGAGCCAACTGCCGAGCAGGTGACGGCGGCCGTGTACGGCGACGTGCCGGCGAATTTGCAGGGCGCGGCGCGGCTTTCGGTCGAGGCGCAGCTGCAGTACCTGCGCGGCTGAAACAATCCGCGCGGCCCCGAACCGGACTCCATAACAACCCCGTAACGGCGGGGATGTTTGCCTTACGGCGGCGGAAGCGTGGCCGAACGTGACGTAAAATAAGTAGGTGGTGCACTTCGCGCCGACGCCAAGGACCTTGAATAAGTCCACCGATTGGGGAGTTCGCATGGCTGAGTTGCAAGAGACCAAGAAGCGCCGCAAAGGGTTGCGGGTCGCGCTGATTTCCTTGGTCGCTCTCGGTATGGCCGTCACGGGCACCGGCTGCAGCGTCGTCGCCAACAACGCAGCCCCGGGTCCGGCCACCTCCACGGCGGCACCTTCCACCACCCCGCCGGCCGTCCCGGCCACCATCGCCGTCAACACCAAGGACGGCGCCACCTCCGTCAACCCGGCAGGCGAGATTGCCGCCGAGGTCACCAACGGAACAGTGGCCACCGCCATCCTGAAGGAAACCACCAGCGGCGAAAACGTTGCCGGCGACCTTGTGGTCAGCGGCCGGAAGTGGATCAGCAAGGCTCCGTTGAAGTTCGACACCGCCTACACCTTCGACGTCACGGCGGCCGACGCCGGCGGCACCAAGACCACCAAAACCACCAAGTTCCACACAGTTCCCGCCTCGCATGAGGCCGACGCCGTCATGTACCCGGGCGCCGATGAAACCGTGGGCGTTGCCCAGCCCCTGCAGTTCGTCTTCAGCGAGCCGGTGGTGAACAAGGAGGCCGTGGAAAAGGCCATCAAGATCACCACCAGCACGGGCCAGCCCGGCGCGTTCCGCTGGTACTCCGACACGCTGCTGCGCTACCGTGGCGCCGAATACTGGCCGGCCAACTCCAAGATCAACGTGGACATGAAGCTGTTTGGCATGGACATCGGCAACGGCATGATCGGCAACTTCAACAAGAACTACAACATCAACATTGGCAACAAGGTTGTGATGGAGGCCGACGCCGCCGCGCACAGCGTGAGCATCCTGGTCAACGACGTTGTAGCCCAGACATTCCCGGCCACCATGGGCGACGAGGCGTTCCCCTCGGCCTCCGGCTTCATGGTGGTGACCAACGACAAGCAGCGCTACGCCACGTTCAAGGCCTCCACGATCGGCCTCAAGCCGGGCGACCCCGGCGACTACGGCTCGGTAGACGTCGAATTTGCCACCCGCATGGCCAACAGCGGCATCTTCATCCACCAGGCCACGCCGTCGGCCATGCCCTACCTGGGTGTCGCCAACCTGTCCCACGGCTGCATTGGGCTTTCCGCCGAAGGTGCCGGCTGGGTGTTCAACAACATGCGTCCCGGCGACATCGTCCACACAGTGGGCACCCCCAACGAGACCATCGCCCCCACCGACGGTTTCGGCGACTGGAACATCCCGTTCGAGCAGTACGCTTCGCGGTAACGAACACGGGAAATTGCCGGTCCCTCACGTAGCATCAGCCGTATGATCACTGTGCTGCGGGAACTCTGGACTGACACGCCCATTGCCTTTTGGCTGGTGCTCGCGGCGGGTCTGTACTACGTGGTGATGGCGGTGCGCCTGACCATCGTTGACATCAAGCACAAGCTGCTGCCCAACCGCATTGTGTTCCCCTCGGCGGGCATCGCAGGGGTGCTGTTGCTCTCGGCCAGCCTGTTCATGCTCGACGGCGGCACCGCCTTGCGCACTGTCCTCGGCGCCGTGGTCATGTGGGCCGTTTACGTGGTGCTGCGGTTGATCTCCCCGTCCAGCATGGGCTACGGCGACGTCAAGCTGGCCTTCGTGCTGGGGCTGTACCTGGGCTTCATTGGCTGGTCGGCTGTATTTTGGGGGACCGTCCTGGCATTCCTGTTTGGCGCCGTCTGGGGGCTCGCCCTCATCGTGACACGCAAAGGCACCGGCAAGACCCAGATCCCGTTCGGACCCTTCATGCTTGCCGGTGCCTTGGTAGCGATGGTGGCGGGCTAGAGACCGCCGCTAAACATCTTCACGATGCCGATGACGGCCGGGCTGAGGATCACAATGAACAGCACCGGGAGGATGGTGAAGATCAGCGGGAAGAGGATCTTCACCGGGATCTTCATTGCTTTTTCTTCGGCGCGTTGGCGGCGCTTGATGCGCAGCTCGTCTGCCTGGGTTCGCAGGACCTTGGAAATGGAGATGCCGTACTTGTCCGCCTGGATGATGGCCCGAACGAACGTTTTCAAGTCCTTGACATCAGTACGTTCCACCAGTGCCAGATAAGACTCCGCACGGTTTCGGCCCATCTGGATGTCTTGCAGGGTTCGTCCCAGCTCATGGGCCAGTGGCCCCTTGCCAGTTGATGCGGCCCGTGCCATGGCCGATTCAAAGCCCAAGCCGGCCTGGACTGCAATCAACATCTGGTCCAGGGTGTTGGGCAGCTCCATAGTTATGTTCTCTTGGCGGTCCTTCGCCCTGGAATCGAGAAGAACGTCCGGCACAAAATAGGCCAAAACGGTGGCAACGATCAACAGGACAAACCCCAATTTTCCTGGAGCCCTCACAACAATCAAGAGTCCCATAAGAAAGATTGAAAGCGCCAGCAGCGGCTTAATGACCAGCAAGCGTTCCAGCGGCATCCCGGCCGGCCTGCCGGCACGGCTCAACAGCCTGAGCAGCCAGGCAATGTAGGACTTGGGAGCCAATTTGCGGCCCAGTTCATTCATTCGTTCATTGCTGGTCTTGGCGGATTTTGCCTTAATGGCAGAAGGGCCTTCCACAAGATTCTGGCGGATCTGTTTGCGGGTGCCGGTGTCGGCCGCCAATGTGGAGAACAGCAAGAATGAAAGTGGAAGGGTGATCAGCAGGACAGCGAGCAATGCTATTGGTGACATGACATTCCCCTAGAACTTAATCTTGACAACGGCTCGGAGCCACAGTCCGCCGAGCCCCATGAGAACCAAGGACACTACGAGCACAACAAGACCGAATGGCGATTTGAACAGCGGGGCAAAATAGCTGGGGCTGATGAGGGCCATGGCTGTTGAAAGGACGACCGGCAGACAAAACAAGACCAGCGCAGATGTTCTGCCCTCCGCACTGAGGGAATTCACTTGCCGTCGGATCTGGTTGCGGTCCCGGATGGTGTTGCCCACGTGGTCCAGGACTTCCGCCAAGTCGCCGCCCACCTCGCGGTTGATTTCAATGGCTTGGGCAACCCAGCTGAAATCTTCGCTGTGCATTCTTGCCGCAGTCGCCATGAGGGACTCTCCGGTGTCCCGCCCAAGCCGCGTTTCATTGACCACCCTGGCCAATTCTTCGGACATGGGCGCGTCCGAGTCCGCGGCAGCGGCGTCGATGGCATGCATCATGCTGTGTCCGGCGCGCATGCCGCCGGACAGCAGTTGCAGCGTGTCACCAAGTTGATCGTCAAAGGCGGTCTGCCGGCGTTCGGTGCGGAACTTGAGGAAGGCCCAGGCCAGGAGCGGGACCACGCCCAGCGCCAAGAATGCCAGGATTGGCAGTTCCAACAATGTCAGCATCACTGCTGAAAGCGCAGTTACCGCGGCCACCCATATGATGAAATCAGCCGGCCGGGCCTTGACCCCGGCCAGTTCAAGCGTTGTGCCAAGGCTGTAGCGCACGCCTCGTCGCTCAAGGAGGCCGTTGATAGCTTCAGTGGCGGAACTGGTTGCCTTGGAAAGGGTTCCGGCGGCAGCATCACCTGTTCCTGTCGCCTTGATGGTGACAAGCTGGGAGCGGGGAACCTTGCTCTGCCGTGGCCGGAACACCACAAACAGTGCCACCAGGAGGGCGGCGAGGCACAGAAACACCCCCAACAAGATGACTCCGGCATTCATCGTGGGCTCCTGGAGGTGGGAACGTCGAAGATGCTTGGGGAAATCTTGATGCCAAGTTCCTCGAAGCGCTCCACAAAGCGTGGCCTTACGCCGGTGGCAACAGGCCTGCCCAGGAATCGGCCGTTGGCATCCACGCCCGCCGAATAGTCGAACAGGAATGCGTCCTGCAGGGTCACCATGTCGCCCTCCATTCCCTGGACTTCGGTTACGTGTGTGACCCTGCGCGTGCCATCGCGGAGGCGGGTGATTTGGACGATCAGGTCCACGGCAGAAGAAACTTGTTCCCTAATGGCTCGCAGGGGCAGTTCCATGCCGGCCATCATGACGAGTGTTTCCAGGCGGGCGATGCAGTCGCGCGGGGAGTTGGCGTGAACGGTTGAGATGGAGCCGTCGTGGCCTGTGTTCATGGCCTGGAGCATGTCCAGGCTTTCCCCGCCGCGGACCTCGCCAACCACAATCCTGTCGGGGCGCATGCGCAGCGAGTTTCGCAGCAGGTCCCTGATGGCGATTTCACCTTTGCCCTCAATGTTGGGGGGACGGCTTTCCAACCGGATCACATGCTCCTGCTGCAATTGCAGTTCCACGGAATCCTCGATGGTGATGATCCGGTCGCCTGGGGGGATGAAAGAGGACAAGACATTGAGCAGGGTTGTCTTTCCTGTTCCCGTGCCGCCGGAGACGATGATGTTCATGCGGGCCCACACGCACGCATGGAGCAATTCAGCCATTTCGGTGGACAGGGTGCCGAAATCAATCAGGTCCTGGACGGTCAACGGCACATGGCTGAACTTGCGGATCGTCACGGTGGGGCCATTGACCGCCAGCGGCGGAATGATCACATTGACACGGGACCCGTCGGGAAGTCGTGCATCCACCAGGGGGGAGGACTCGTCGATCCGGCGGCCTACCTTTGAGACAATCCTGTCAATGACGCGCCGCAACGTGGCTTCATTGCTAAACCGGAAATGGGTTTGTGAGATTTGGCCCTGCCGCTCAATGTAGATGGGGTCGGTCCCATTTACCATGATCTCGGTGATGGTGGGGTCGTCCAACAGGCGCTGAAGCGGACCATAACCCAGAACGTCGTCCGAGACTTCCTTGATCAGTCGGCGGCGTTCTTCTTGGGAAAGAGCTGCCTGTTCGTCCTGGATGATGCTGGCCAATTCCTCAGCGGCAAGCTTGTTCAGCTCTTCCTCAGCCATGTTTGGATCGCTCAACCGAGCACCCAGCCGCTCGAACAGGGCCTCGGAGGCGCGCTGCTTGAGTCCGGCCAGGCCGTCAGTGAGCGGGCGGGAAGGGTCCGCCTCCAGACTGCCTCCGGGTTGGCCCGGACCCTGTGGATTGGGGGGAAGCATCAGGCCGGGATGCGTGTACTGTGCCGGTCCCGTGGATTCCACGGGGGGCTGGGGTGCGGCATGGCTGGGCGACGCGCCGCGAACTGCGGCCAGGCGTTCCGTGAGGTTCATGAGATGACCACCCTCCTGTGTACTTGCTTGTGCGGTTTGGATTGGCTTGCCGGGTCAAACCGGGCCACGAGCTTGCGCAGGCCCTTGGCTGCTGCATCACGGACATTGTCCTGCAACAGCGGAACGCCCCTGTTGGTGGAAAGGGGGATGGTTTTGGACCTGGGCAGGATGACGTCCACGGGGACGCCTATCGTCTCCTCCACGTCCTGGACCCGCAGGCCGCTGTACTTGTCGGCGAAATTCAACACAACATGGCGTCCGGGCGGCAAAAGGTTGATCTCGTGAAGAACTCCCAGCCCAGCCCGCAGTCCCTTGATGCTGGGGATGTCCATTCCACATACCCAAACCACATCAGTGGCCTGTTCCAAAGTTGCAAGCACATGCTCTCCCAGGCCGGGAGACGTATCCACCACAACAAAAGCAAACTCGGAGGCCAACTGGGCCAGTACATGCCCCACCTGCTCGCCGGAGATGTGTTCCGAATCGGCCGGATTTGATGGGGCAGCCAGCACGTAGATGCCTGCCGGGTGAACAGTTAGATACGCTTTCAGCACCATGGAGTCGTTGGCTGCTGAGCCCCCGACGGCGTCGGAAAGATTGTGTTCCGGGTTGAGCTGCAGCCCGGAAGCCACATCGCCAAACTGGACATCGAAATCAACCAGCACCACAGACATCGGAGCAAACTTGGCCAAGCCAATTGCCAGATTGGTGGCCACGGTAGTCTTGCCGACTCCTCCCTTGGGCGACATGACGCTGATAATCCGGCCAGTCTGGCGCTCCGGCTCATTGGGCGGGACCAAGCCCCGCCGCCGGCTTGCAGCAGCGAGGCAGGCCCGCTCCAGCATGACCCGAATGGCGTCGGCGTCGGCGTCGGGGCTCAACAGGTCCCGCACACCGCTGCGCATGGCCTGCACCGCCACTTTTTCTGTCGTTTCATGGACCAGGATCACGCTGATTTCCGGGTACATGAGGTCGAACACAGAAGCCAGCTTGATGGCCTTGTCCACGGGGATGCCGGGCCCCAGAACCAGAACCTCCAGTGGCTCTCCGGTCTGCCGGGCCAGGATTTCCTCGGGGCCTGCCGGGAAGGGGACGCTGGGGATTGACTGTACATTTCCCGTCAGGGTCCCTCCCGCCGCAGTCCTGAGCTTGCGTTCAAACTCTGGAACAGTGGTGACCACATTGAAGCGGCTCATTTGAACACATCCCCCTTGAAGAGCGGTGCCGGAGTGTTGCCTGCTGTTGTAGCTTCCTTGGCGACCCAGATGTGGCCGAATTCGGCGGCATGGACGAGTTTGATGCCGTCCGCCGGAGCCAAGGCGACCGTGACCACCCAACTGTCCGCCGCCACCGTCTTGGGTGCCAGGCCGGTGTCCGGCGACGTTGATGTCCCCGGGGCCTCAGTCTGGGTCTGACCCGATGCCTGCATGGAGACCACCAAGGCCTTGCGGAGCGTCAACTTGCTTGCAGGTACCTCTGCGGTCCCCGGTTCGATGCCGGCGTTGTAGGACAAAAACAAGGCTGCGTAATCGCCTGGTTGGAGTTGTCCACCTACCACGCGATCGGAGGTGACGGAGAAACTGAGTTGCTGCATGGTGTCCGGCACCTTGACAGGATTGGAACCCTTGAATGTGGCAGCATCTGAAAGCCGTGCCGCCGAGAGCTGGTCTCCGGGCAGAAGTGGCATGGCCGCGACCTTGCCCTCAACATCCCCCAAGTTGGCAAGGGCACCCTCAACCACCATTGCGGCGGGTACCTGCTTGGTTTGCACGGAGTCACCGAATTTGGATACTTCGGTCCCAGCTGCGATGTCCTTTGAGACGACAAGGACCTCTTTGGTGTCGGTTCCAGCCATCGCTCGGCTGTCGGCACCGCCTACATAGTTAACCAGCAATACTGTGCCAATAATGGCAAGGAGGATAGCTGCAATGCCCCCCAGAAGGCGTGCTTTCACGGTACATCTCCTTCAATTTGATTATTTGATGAGTTTCACTTGAGTGAGGCCATACTCAGTGGGTCCGCCCCAGGTGAAACCGTCCTCGAAACTGATTTGCTTGGTGAAATGGCCGTAGAGGCCTTTTACCCCGCTCCCAAAAGACCAATTCTCTGTACTGGAGGGGAAATTCCAGCCTTGGATAATGAACACTCCCCATCCCAAAATCTTGTATTTGCCGCTGGCGCCGGTTCCATCGGCGAAACCAAATATTGGCACCAAGACGGTTTTGCCCTTGAGCGAGGGGACAAACAAGTCCTTGCAGTCCTTGGGAATGTTGATTCCCGTGTCGGAGTCAACCCAAGGATCAGAAATTGTGATGTTGGGATGGCATTCACTCGTGGCGTCGAGCCAGCCGAAGCCGCCCGGCATGTTTAGGCCGGCCGAAGGATTCCAGGAATCACACTTGACTTCCTTGTCAGGCCCGCTCTTCTTGGTCCCATGAGAAATAAGCAGCCTGTCGGGCGGGCCCATCGGGTGTTTCACAGGATCCAGTTCGCAGGCTCCGAAGGTCAACGGCAGAATGGGGGCCCCGGATTTGACGCCGCCCCAGGAGGCTTTGGCCACGGCCTTTATTTCGGCAGTGTCAAAACCTGTAAGGGTCGCCAGAGGAAGGGACAGGAAATGCTTTCCGCCACTGATGGTTGACGTTGTTGCCGTGATGACGCCAGCGCTGTTATTCAGAACTACTTGGCTTTCGTCGTCGTTTGAATTGCCGTTGGCCAGATTGTGGGCGATCAACTGCTGGGCTGAACCCAGACCGCTTCCGGGGCAGGCGCTGGGCGTGCCGACTTTCTTGCCGCAGTCGCCGGCGACCGCCATTGCCGCTGCATCTGCACCGTTTTGGAGCTGGGCCTTCTCGGCGTAGGCTAGGCCAAAGTCAGCCACCATGGCCACCATTACCAGCAGGACAACCATGCAGAGCGCAGTGAGCACCGTAATGGCGCCTCGTTCCTGGTTCTGGGAAGCAGCTGGGACGGACGTCCCTCGCTTGCCGAAATCTATCCGCCGCATCGCATGCTCGCTTTGCTGCTTATGGGGATGTCAGGAATGACCCAAAAGCCGGTCAAGTTGTATGAAACCGTAACCACCATGTCCAGATCCTTTGCACAAGAAGTCGGAGAATAGGAAAATCCGGCTGAATCGAGGCCAACAATGTTGAGTCGGCCCGCTGCTTCGGCGCTGGCCTGCGAGTTCTCCACGGCCATGCTGCGGGCTGCTGCCCGGGCTGCCTGCGTCAGGCTGATCTGGACGGAAAATGCGTGGCCAAACAAGATGATTCCAAAGATCAGGGTTAACAACAGCGGTACGACCAAGGCAAATTCAACGGCCGCCGCACCCTTTTCCTTGTTTTCTGCATTCACGGTTCCCTGCACCCCCTTCGTTTCTTCATTACTTCAGGTGGGCCGCGGTGAAACGGTCCGGAAAGTCGTGTGGCTGGTGTGGCGAAACCCTCGACCACACCAGCCACACGGTACTGCGAGACTTCGGAGACTTAGGACGTCGGCCAACCACCAACGGTGGTGGCAAGTCCATCGAAGAAGTCGTTCAGGGCCCCGCCAAAGGCCGTGACACCGAGGATGAGTGCGAAGGCGATGAGGGCCACGAGGAGTGCGTACTCCGTTGCGGTTGCGCCGCGCTCGCTGTCGCCCTTGAGACGGTCGGCGCCGGCGATGAACATGGTCTGCATGGTTACGAAGAGCTTCAACATTTTGATGTTCCTAACATTCATAAGGGTGGATAGGAACCCAAAAGCCCGCGACAAAAGAACCAAATGGTGCGCTTGAAGTGAGACCTTCGGGCGAAACCCCGGTGAAATATTTCCCCCGGCTGATGACAACTAAACGTCACGCCGGCATACGGATTCTAGAGTGGTGACACTCTAATTTTCGAAGATTTTTTGGGGCGTCGGGATCGCCCAAATTTTCCGCTAGAAATCAGGGATGACCAGCGCTTTTGGACGCTGCACTCGAGTGGTCCCGGGGCTGTCACACGTTCCAAGTGCCGCAATGTGAAAAATAGACGATTTGCTACTTGTTTTTGTATCCGAGTACTCACTTTTCGTGCATGTGAGTATTGCCTTGGTGGTCCTGGGACCGCCAAGAGGCCTTTGTTTGCCTAGTTTTTGCCCACTCCATGGCGCTGCAGCTGGGCGCGAACGTCGGCGGCGCGGACGGCTGCGGCGTCCATTCGACGGAGCTCACGCTCACGGCGCTCGGCGATGAGGGACGCAAGAAAAACTGTCGGATCCGTTCCAGGTGCCGGCAGGGGAGCAACGAATTGGCTCGCCTCGGTGGCCAGCTCCACGCCCATGGAATGGCGGGACGCCGGCGCCATGGCCGCACCCTGCCGCAGGAACATGGAAATGCGGCGGGCCAGCGGATCCGGCAGCCTGCCGATGTCGGCCAGTGCCGCCCATGACGCCAGTTGCGGGGCTACGGAAACCTGCAGCGGCCTGGTCTTGGGCGCACGGTCGCGGATTGCATAGGTCCCGGCAAGCATGTCGCCAAGCCGCTTGGACTTCTCGTTGAACAGCGAGACCAGGCACGCCACGGACCCCAGTGTCATGTAGATCTCCAGCACAGCCAGCAGCGCCCGGATCATGGCGTGGCGGAAGCGGATGGAACCGCCGTCGTCCCGCACAATCCGCAGCCCCATGGCCAACTTGCCCAGGGATTTTCCGCGGCTCAGTGTCTCCACAGTTATGGGAACCACCACCAGAAGGCCCACCAGCACGGCAATCACAATGGCCCTCACGGCGGCCCCGTCAATGACAAAGGGAAGCGCGCCCAACAGCAGGATCAGGCCGATGCCAACCACCAGCGTCACGGCAACGTCAATCGCCGTCGCCAGTGAACGGGCGGCAAAGGAAGCCGGTCGGAGCTCCAGGACAACGGCTTCGCCGGTGATGATTGCGGACATGTTTTCAGTCTATCGACGCCGCACCCCTTGCGGACGCTAGGCTGGGTCGGATGGACATGGATGCGTTTACAACGGTGCACGGGCCCCAGTGGGAACGGCTAAAGGTGCTCGGCCGGAAGAGGCGCCTGGACGGGGCAGAGGCCGACGAACTTCTGGAGCTGTACCAAAGTGTTTCCGCCCAGCTCTCGCTCATTCGGTCCGTGGACGGCGAAAGTGCCCTGTCGGCCTCCCTCTCGGCAATCCTGGCCACGGCGCGCACCCGCTTCACAGGCGCCAGGTCCAATGTATTCGTGGACATTGCCCGCTTCTTCGCCATCTCCCTGCCCGCCGCGTTCTACCGCCTGCGCTGGCTGACGGTGGCGGTCGGCGCCGTTTTTACCCTGATTGCCGTGCTTTTCGGCGTGTGGACGGCCGGCAACCCCGGGGTCATGGCTGTCCTGGGCAGCGACGCCGATCTTCAGCAGCTCGTCAACCACGACTTCGTTGACTATTACTCGGAAAACCCAGCTGCCTCATTCGCCGGCGCCGTATGGACCAACAACGCCTGGATCGCCGCCCAGTGCGTGGCCTTTGGCATCACAGGCGTCTTCGTTCCCTATGCGGTGTTCGCGAACGCCCAGGGTGTCGGCATGACGGCCGGCGTCATGTTCGCCTACGGAAAGGGCGACGTCTTCTTCAGCTATATCCTCCCGCACGGCCTCATGGAACTGACGGCAATCTTCATCGCGGCTGCCGCCGGGCTGCGGATCTTTTGGTCCTGGGTCAGCCCTGGACCGCGCACGCGCCTAGACTCGCTGGCACGCGAGGGGCGATCGCTCATCACAGTCGCCGGCGGGCTTGTCCTTGTCCTGCTTGTCTCCGGCCTGGTCGAGGGTTTTGTCACGCCCAGCCCGCTGCCCGTCTGGGCCAAGATCAGCATCGGCGCACTGGTCCTTGCCGCGTACTGGACCTATACGCTGGTTTTGGGCGGCCGTGCCGTGCGCGCCGGCGAGGTCGGCGACCTTTCCGAGGACGACGCCGGAGCCTCCGTCCGCTCAGCCTGAGGCTTGCGCCGCTGGTCCAGCCTGTGCCGGCGGTCGATCCTGCCCCGTTGGTCGAGTTTGTCGAGACCGTGCCCCCGGTCGTCGAGCCTGCCCAAGCCACTACCGACGCCGCATCACTTGATGCTGGTTTTTTGCCAACGCCGCATCACCTTTGACGTGGAATTGGGTGTCCCTGTCGCCGTCGCTTCGACGCCGGGCGCCCCGGTGGTCGAGCCTGTCGAGATCCCTTTCCTGCCCCAGAACTCAGAAGAGGCTGCCTGAGGTGTTGAGCTGGAAGTACATGAGCCACGCAACTCCACCAGCAAGCAGCAACGTGTAGGCCCAGCCGATGATGACGGCTGCCAGGGCCAGTCCACGCCCATCCTGCCCTGTCCGCTTGATCTGGGCCAGGGCAATGTGGCCCATGACCAGCCCGGCAATGTTGACGAAGAAGACCGTGATGAAGGCTGCGATCGCTAGCCCGTTCGTCCCGGACGGTGCCCCGTACACCTGCTGGGAAGGATACGCGGCCAGATACGCCTTACGGGATCCTTGTTTCCGGCGCACTGCGCGGTCGACCATGCAGGCGATCCAGCATCCCGGGACAACGCTCACGGCCGTCACAACGGTCAGCCAAGCCAAGTGCCGTACCAAACGGGAGGATTCGCCGTCAGCAATGAACGCATTTTGCATTGCAACAACAGCCAGTGAGGCTATATCCGTGGTGTGCATGGCAACGAACAGGACGATGGTGGCCGTGCCGCCAGCCAGCACGCCAAAGATATGGCGCTGCCGGCCTACGGCCCAAGCGGCCGTGAAGAGTGCGAAGAACAGGAAGCCAAAATACTCCTGAAAGCCATAAGGCTGCATGGACCACAAGAGAATCTGCAGACCTGCCAGGCCAGCGGCCAGACCCCGGTGCCGGGTCGTGGCTGGCAGAACGAATGCCGCGAGGAGGGCCACCAGCAAGGGGATGCAGGCTGCCACCAGTGGGCGGTTCAGTTCTAGCGGATTGGCCAGTGTCAGCATGACCAGCAGCCCCAGCAGCACGGCCAGCGATTGGCGCAGCCGCCATGAACCCCACTTGAGTTGGACCAGCTTGCTGGTCTCCAGTTCCGCCGCCTGGGTGGGCCCGGCATGGAGATAGGGAAGTTTGGGAGGCGGAGGAGGTGCGTAATATGCCTTCGACGATGCCACGTGTCCGCCTTGTGTTAGGTGGGTTGGATGCTGCTGTTGCTTCAAGATAGCCAGCAGACAGCTCTGGCGCGGTTTGTGGTTCCCGGAATTGCCTACTTGTCACCTCAATAGGGGACATGCCCGCCCGGTGGTTGGGCCTTTCGGGAGCCAGGCGTTGCCCGGGGGTCGAGCCTGTCGAGACCCGCTCGTCCCATGCTGGGAAAATATGTATGTGAGTTTATCAACAACCCTGTTTTTACTGGTCTTTCAGTTCTATAATGGGTGTATGGGCGGTTCGGTGAATTTCCCGGTCAACCGGGAGGGTTTCTCCACCACAGATGCTGTGGCGGAACTACTGAATGCCTTTACCTTTCCTTCCATCATTCCCTTGGGGTCTGACATTGCGGCCCTGGCTGATCTGCCCGAGCTGCCCACGCCCGTGCCGGCACCTGGGGTTGCCGCCGAGCAAGACGAACCCGGGCAGGGCCCTGGCTCCCGATTGCAGGGTGTCCGTGCCCTTCAGGACAGCACCACCACGGCCCTAGCCGCGGTGCACCGGCACAAGAACCAGGGCGCAGCCCTGACAGCCGTGTTGGTCGAACGCATGGTCTCCGCCGCCGAGGCCGAAGCCACCTTGTTGGGGCTGGATCCGTGGCAGCGCGAAATCAGCAAGGCCGGGGTGCGGGCCGAGATCGCCGGGTTGTTCACCATTACGGAGGGTTATGCCGGGGCGCTGATGATCGATGCGGCCACCCTGGTCCGGAACCTCCCCGCCACCCTGGCCCAACTGTCGGAGGGGGTGTTGGGGTGGGAGCATGCGGTCATCATCGCCGAGGAAACCACCCTCCTCCGCCAAGCTCACCTGCCCCAAGACACCATCGACGCCTTCGAACAAGTGTTGTTGGGTAAGGCGGAGCATGCCACGCTGCCGAGTTTCAGGGAGAAGGCCCGCCGGGCCCGGGAACGCTCCTACCCGGAAACCCTGGCACCCAAAACGAGGCGGGCGTATGAGTACCGGCGGATAGGGATCAGCCGCTCCCGGGACGGCATGTCCTGGTTCAACCTCTACGGCCCCTCACCCACCATTGAAGCAATCTGGGCCCAATGCACCGCGACCGCGCAGGCAGCCCAAGGACCCCACGAAGACCGCACCCTGACCCAGCTCCGTGCCGATATCGCCGCCGCCCTCCTCCTCTGCCAAACCCTCGAGGCCAACAACATCCACGCACCCGCGCCCGCACCCGCACCCGCCAGTGACAGCGCCACCAACACCCCGGGCGGCAGCACCGAAAACGGCACCGCCAGTGCCAGTGACCCCGTCGCTGGCGTAGGTACCGGACGGGCCTTCACGGCAGGCGCCACAGCAGGCTCCTGCACCGTGCCGCAAAGTTCCTGGTTCAGCCGAGTCGAGCAAGAACCCGACCTCTGCCAGGGCGGGGGCTTCCCCGACCCCGACACCCTCGGCCCGTACTTCTACTCCTGGCAACTCCCCACCTTCGACGACCCCGATTACGAGAATCCATACTTCAGGGAACCGGACCCTAGGAACCAGCCCGACTGGCCGGTCCCCGGCCAACCACCCACGCTCACCCCCACAACCACCAACAGCGCAGCCGCGCCCGAAACCAATTCGAAGGGGAGCAATGTGTCCGGAACCGGTTCTGAGACGTGGCCTCCGCTGCCCACCGTGACCCCAATACTGTTGGTGCCGGCGTTGTCACTGCTCGGGTTCACGGACGAGCCCGCGTGGATGTCAGGAGCAGGACCCATCAGCATTGAGGTCGCCAAATACCTCACCGCCAATGCGCCGAGTTTTTACCGGGTGTTGGTGGATCCGATATCGAACCAGCCCCTGGACGCCGCTCCGGATGTCCACCGCCTCACACAGGCCATGAAAACCAGGCTGCTGATCCGGGACGAGTACTGTGTGTTCCCGGGCTGCAACGCCAGGGCGGTGAACTGCGAAGATGACCACATCCAGGCGTTCGCCACCGGCGGGCGGACGATCCTGGAGAACCTTGAGATTTTGTGCAGCTTCCATCATCGGCTCAAACACCACGGGGACGATAGAACCCGCACCGGCGGAGTGCGCACCGACCAGTCCTTTGAACGCCAGCTCGTCCACCCCCGCGCCTGGACACCCCGCATGACCGAGAACGGGATCGAATGGACCAGCCCCGCCGGCTACCACTACCCACCCGAGCAACAAGACACCCAACCACCGGTCTACCCTGATTCACTCAAGATTCTCATCGACACCGTCCTGAAAGCACTCGAGCAGCGCCAAGACCAGGACAATGCCCAGGACAGTGACAGTGACAGTGGCGGTGAGGGAACGCTCGGAGACTGCCCCTGCGAGCAATGCCAAGGAATCTGCGACACACCCGACCCATACCAAGACCAGGACCATGACTCCGACCCCGAAGCCCACCCCGACTGGATCTTCGAAGAAGACATGGACCCCCAGGACCCCCGCTGGGACAGCTACCACTGGGACCGAGGCAACCTCCCCGAACCACCAGCCCGCAGCCAGGAAGAGGAAGAAATGCTCGGGCGTATGTCCATCGAAGAATACCTACGCCGCCACCACGGCGAGGCCGCCTGACAAGCTTTCCGCGGGACCACAGGGTTGGCACACATAGACTTCAATGAACATTTGTCCATCCGGGGGAGAACAGTGGCAATCCGCAGGCGCCGATCATGCGGCCGGCACAACAATCAGAGCAGGCACATCAAGCAAAACCGGCACGGCATCATGGCCTGGCTGGCAACCATCCAGCTGGCATTGGTGCTTGCAGTCACCGCTTGCGCCGGGCCTCCGTCAACGTCGTCGGACTACGTACCAGCAGACGCGCAAGCTGCGGCCCAGGAAGTGGCGGACCGCGCCCGGGGTGTGGACGGCATCACCGGCACAGAATTGAGAGTCTCACCGCCGAGTGAGGCCAGCCGAAACGGCATCCGGACCGCCCGCCGGGGCATCTGGGAAATCACGCTCAAGGTGCAGCTTGTCTCCGGCACCGCGGACGCCCGCCCGCTTCCAGCTGGTGGAGATCCCGGACATTGTGGACGGAACCGAGATCAAGGTCTCCGCCTGGTCCTGGCCGGACGCGGCGGCTTTTAGATAAGTTGCCCGGCCCTTGCCCACGGCCCACCACTTGGGTGCAGTATGGGGACATGGGACTCCACTTTGAACCCGGAAGCAATGGACTGCCACAAGCGGTCCCGGCGCAAAAACAGCCAGCACGTGCAAACTCAACCGAGCTGGCAGCAACCCAGGCAGGCGCTCCCTTGCCTGCCCCGCCGCATCCGTGGCAGCGGTTTGTGGTGCTGGGCGACTCCTTCTCGGAAGGCTTGGATGACCCCGAACCGCGCAGTCCCGGCGGCTACCGCGGCTGGGCGGACAGGGTCGCCGAGGAGCTCGGAGTTGGCGTCCCGGATTTCGCCTACGCCAACCTGGCAGTACGCGGCCAGGTCCTGCACCAGGTGGTCGAGTCCCAGCTGGGCCCGGCGCTCACGCTAAAGCCCGACCTGGTTTCCATTCAGGCCGTTGGCAACGACCTTCTCCACCCGGGCGCCGATCCGGACAAGCTGGCTGCCATTCTGGAACGGGCCGTGGAAACGCTGCGCTCCCAGGGCATCACGGTGATCATCTTTGCGGGGCCGGACTCCGGCCGCTCCACTGTGCTGGGCCAGTTCCGCACCAAGATCGCCATCTTCAACGAGAACATGCGCAGCATCGCAGAACACCATGACGCCCTCATTGCGGACCTGTGGGCCATGACGGAATTGCACGACCCCCGCATGTGGAGCCCGGACAGGCTCCACCCGTCGTCCCTGGGCCACCACGCCGTGGCCGGCATGGTGCTCAATGCCCTCAACGTCCCCCACACCCTTGTCCCCAATGTGCCCAAGCCGCTGCCGGACAAGGGGTGGCGGGAGGCCAGGGTGGGTGACATTCTGTGGGCCCGGGACTACCTGGTTCCCTGGGTGCTTCGGGGCATCCGCAGGGAATCGCCCAGCGGCGGCTTTGGCGCCAAGCGGCCGGTGCCGGCACCGGTTCAGCCCGAGCTGCGGGAGTCCGGGCCACGGGAGCCGGTGTCCGGGCGGATTTTCGGCAATCCGGTCCCGCCTGCTGCGCCTGAATCCGGCATGGTGCCGGGCCGCAATAGCTAGTCAATCAAAGGGCACCTTCATTTCTGGGCATCCGATGTCAGTTTTGCATCAACCCGGGGTGGCACACGGCCGGTGTGGGGGCCTGCCGGTAGGGTTTCGTTTTGTGAGCGAGAATTCAAAGCAGCAGGATCCAGAGCGCACCGCCGGACAGCCGTCCCAGCCAGACACGGTGGCCCATGCAGCGCCAGCACCGGCCGGCCCCGTGCCCGAAAGTGCCGGCGCGGCTGATGCTGCAGCCACGGCCGAGCACGCCACGTTGGGGGGAAGGCCCGGGCCCCGTCGGGCCGCCGCGCCGCTGTGGGCAACCCCGGCCAGCAAGGTCAAGCTTGACCCCGGATTCGACCCCGAGAGGGACCCCATGCGCCCCGCAGCCCGCCTGCCGCTGCTGCCCAGCGACGAGGAAATTGCCGAGTCCCTGTCTGCCACCGACGGCCAAGCGGCCGATGACGTCCATGTGGAGCCAAGCCCCACAGCCATGATCAGCATGCGCCCCCCGGCCGAGGAGGTTGCCCGTCGTCAGGCGGCCATGGAAAAGGCGGCAAACACCAAGCCCGTGCTGACCCGCGTCTTCCAGGTCCTCATCGCAGTGTTCTACCCGATCGTGATCCTGGTGCTCGCCATCCGGCTCGTGACCTCCTCGGTGTTCCTGTGGGTTGAATACCACCGCCCCGGCTTCCCCGCGGATTCCTTCGGTTTCAGCACCGAGGACCGTCTCACCTACGGCTCCTACACAGTTGACTACCTGCTGAACTTTGCCCCGCCCAGGTACCTGGGCGGCCTGGTCAACGACATTGGAAACCCGCTGTTTCTGGCTCGCGAGGTCCAGCACATGGCGGACGTGAAATCCGTGATCGTCATGGCCTTCCTGGCCGGGCTGGTGCTCGCCGTCGTCATGGTCATCGGCATGGTCTACCTGGCCCGCCGCAGCTTTGGCGGAATCCGCCGCGCCCTGTTCGCCGGCTCCATCGCCACCCTGGCCGTCATCATTGGCCTGGGCGTGTTTGCCGTGACCGGCTGGGAAGCCTTCTTCACCGAGTTCCACAAGATCTTCTTCAAGGACGGCACCTGGACGTTCTACACCGACGACACCCTCATCCGCCTGTTCCCGAGCCAGTTCTGGATAGACGCCGGAATCTTTATCGGCGCGTTCGTCCTGGTGGTCTCCTCACTGACCCTGGCCTTCACCTGGCCCACCCGGGAACGCCGCCAGGCCGTTGCCGCAGCCCAGCACCCGGGCCGCCGCGCCGCATAGATCGGCCCTTAAAGCAGTACGACGGCGGCCGCGTTGGCCGCCGTCGTACTGCTTTAAAAACGCTAGATCCAACTGGGCATCCACATGTGCTGGCGCCAGTACGTCTCGGGGATCATCTCCGCAGCCCACAGGGGGTAGAAGTAAGCGCTGAGGGCAACGGCCAGGACCAGGAAAATGCCCACGAACAAAGCTCCCTGCTGGCGGCGCCACGGGGGATCGGCCAGCTTGCCCATGACCATGCCAAGGACCAGCACAATGGCCAGGATCATGAAGGGCTCGTAGGCAATGGCGTAGAAGAAGAAAATGGTGCGTTCGGGGTAGAACAGCCACGGCACAAAGCCGGCCGCGAAGCCACACAGGATGGCACCGGCACGCCAGTCGCGCTTGGCGATCCACACGCCGATGATGAACAGGATGGCCAGTGAGCCGGCCCACCAGATAAGCGGGTTGCCCAGGCTCGTGATGGCCGCCGTGCACTTGTCCACAGCGCAGCCGCCATCGCCGTTCTCGTAGTTCTTCACGTAGTAGGACGTGGGCCGGCCCATGACAAACCACGACCACGCATTGGCCTTGTACGGGTGGTCGGAGCCCAGTCCCGTGTGGAAGTTGTACGCCGTGGAATGGTAGTGCCACAGTGAACGCAGGGAATCCGGGACCCAGCCCCAGGGGCCCGCGGGGTTTTCCGCCGCCCAGTTGCGGTCGTAGGCGTCCTTGGACAGGAACCAGCCGGTCCAGGTGGCCAGGTAGGTGGCCCCCGCAGCGGGCACCATGCTGATGAATGCCAGGATCCCGTCCTTCCAGACGGCCCCCAGCACCCAGTACTTGATGCCGGCAATGCGCCGCGCACTCATGTCCCACAGGACACTGAGCAGGCCGAACGCGGCCAGGAAGAACAGCCCGGACCACTTGGTGCCGATGCACAGGCCCAGGGCCACGCCGGCGGCCAGGCGCCACCAGCGGATGCCGAGCCACGGCCCGTACAGCAGTTCCTTGGCCGGGACCCTGCCGTCCGGGCCGGTGAGGGCCGACAACTTCGCGGCCAGCCGGCGTCGTCCGTCATCACGGTCCATCAGCACCGCACCAAAGGCGAGCAGGGCAAAGAACATGACAAAGATGTCCAGCAGGGAGGTGCGGGACTGGACAATGGCGTGCCCGTCGACGGCGAACAGCAGGCCGGCGGCGACGCCCAGGATGGTGGAGCGGAACATCTTCTGGGCAATGAGCGCCAGGATGAAGACCGAGAGCGTGCCCACGAGGGCCGCCGTGAAGCGCCAGCCAAAGGTGGAGTCCGAGCCGAACAGCCACATGCCGAAGGCAATCATCCACTTGCCCACTGGCGGGTGGACCACGTATTCGGCGGTGGATTCAAGGCTCGTGAAGATGCCCTGGTTGAAGAGGTCGTTGGCCTTCTCGGCCCAGTTGCGTTCGTAGCCGCTCTGCAGGTAGCTGTAGGCGTCCTTGACGTAGTACGTCTCGTCGAACACGAGCGACGGCGGCTGGCCCAGGCGGACGAACCGCAGCAGCCCGCCCACCACTGCCGTCAGGGCCGGGCCCAGCCAGAACCACAGACGCAGGCTGGCCGGGGTGGTGGAAAACGAGAAGCGGTTCCCCAGGAGCCGGGCCGTCAGCGCCGCACGGGTGAATGCCTCCGCGGGGTCGCGCACCCACCGCAGGGGCGCCGGTCGGGAGGGTTCCGGCGTGCCGGTTCTCCCGCCGTCGGGCACGGGCGGAGTGTCTGTTTCCGGGGCCGCCGGGGCGGTGTCCATGGGGTGGGGTTGCACGCTGTCCATGCTACCCAAGTGGGCCCCCGATGCCGCGGCCCACTACGCTGGTGTCATGGAAGATGACTTTGGCCAGGACGCTGCAACACAAGACGATGCCACGGAAGCGGCCGAAGGACCCCTCGACTCGAGCCTCGCGCCGGCACGCACGCCCGGAGAGGGCTGCATAGTCCTCGCCGCAACCCCCATTGGAAACATGGGCGACGCCACCGCGCGCCTGATCACCTGGCTGGAAACCGCTGACATTGTGGCCGCCGAGGACACCCGCCGCCTGCACCGCCTGGTCACGAGCCTTGGCATCAAGGTGGGCGGGCAGATCATCAGCTACCACGAGCACAACGAGGCCGTGAAGACCGCCGAGCTGCTCACCCAGGTGCAGGCGGGAAAGACCCTCGTCATGGTGACCGACGCCGGCATGCCGTCAGTCTCGGACCCCGGCTTCCGCCTGGTGTCCGGCGCCGTGGAAGCGGGCGTGCGCGTGACCGCCGCCCCCGGGCCCTCCGCCGTGCTGACGGCACTGGCCCTGTCCGGGCTACCCACGGACCGCTTCACCTTTGAGGGCTTCCTGCCGCGCAAGTCGGGGGAGCGCTCCGCCAGGCTGCACGACCTTGCCCTGGAAAAGCGCACCATGGTGTTCTTTGAGGCCCCGCACCGGCTCGAGGCCATGCTGCGCGCCCTGCACACAGCGTTCGGCCCGGCCCGGCAGGCTGCCGTCTGCCGCGAACTGACCAAGACGTATGAGGAAGTGGTGCGCAAGCCGCTCTCCGGGCTGCTGGAATGGGCCGAGGAAACCCAGATCCGCGGCGAGATCGCCATTGTGGTGGGCGGCGCGCCCGACTCCGACCCCGGCACGCCCGAGGACCACGTGGCCGCCGTCAAGGAGCTCATGGAGCAGGGCATGCGGATGAAGGAAGCCGTGGCCGTGGTGGCCCACGACCTCCACCTCAGCAAGCGCGAGCTGTACAGCGCGGTGCTCGCGGCCCGGTAGGCGTTCGACGGCGCCAGCCGCTGCCGCCGGTTGTGCAGCTGCACAGCGAAACACGCGGCGGCAGTGCGCACATGCCTAGACACCCTTGTTTGCCGGGAACTACCGTTCTTCTATTAGCAAGATTCGCCGCCGCACCGCCAGCTGGCCGCGCCAATCCCCGGCGCTCAGGGCCAGCCATGGCAGCGGCACAAGACAAAGGAGTCGCCATGACCGCGAGCCCAGCCACCGAACTCAACGAAGCCGTTGTCACGCTGCTGGCCAGTGTCCCCACCGGGCTGTTGATCGACGGCCAATGGCGCCCCTCCGCCTCGGGGAAGACCTTCGAGGTGGAGGACCCCTCCACCGGTGAGGTGCTGCTCAGCGTAGCCGACGCCGGTGCCGCCGACGGTGCCGCCGCCCTCGACGCTGCCGTTGCCGCGCAGGAAGAATGGGCCGCCACCTCGCCGCGCTTCCGCGCCGAGATCCTGCGCCGCGCCTTTGACATGGTCATTGCCCGCGCCGACGACTTTGCCCTCCTGATGACCCTGGAAATGGGCAAGCCGCTGGCCGAGGCCCGCGGCGAGGTCACCTACGGTGCCGAATTCCTGCGCTGGTTCTCCGAGGAAGCCTCACGCTCCTTCGGCCGCTACTCCTCAAACCCCGAGGGCACGGCCCAGATCCTGGTCCAGAAGAAGCCCGTGGGCCCGTGCCTGCTCATCACCCCGTGGAACTTCCCGCTGGCCATGGCCACGCGCAAGATCGCCCCGGCCATCGCCGCCGGCTGCACCATGGTGCTCAAGCCCGCCAACCTGACCCCGCTGACCAGCCACCTCTTTGCCCAGGTCCTGATCGAGGCCGGCCTGCCGGCGGGCGTGCTCAACGTTGTCTCCACCACCGACGCCGGGGGAGTCACGGGGCCGCTGATCCAGGACAACCGCCTGCGCAAGCTCTCCTTCACCGGCTCAACCCCCGTGGGCAAGCGCCTGCTGGCCGACGCCTCCGCCAACGTGCTGCGCACCTCCATGGAACTCGGCGGCAACGCCCCCTTCCTGGTCTTCGAGGACGCCGACCTTGACGCCGCGGTCGACGGCGCCATGGCCGCCAAGCTGCGCAACATGGGCGAGGCCTGCACGGCCGCCAACCGCTTCCTGGTGCACGAATCCGTTGCGGATGAATTCGCCACCAAGTTCGCCGCCAAGATGGCTGCCATGACCCTGGGCCGCGGCACCGAGCCGGAGACCAAGGTTGGCCCGCTCATCGACGCCAAGAGCCGCGACAAGGTCCACTCCCTGGTCAGCGACGCCCTGGCCGACGGCGCCCGCGCCGTCACCGGCGGCGCCCCGGCTGACGGCCCCGGCTACTTCTACCAGCCCACAGTGCTGGCGGGCGTCGAGCCCGGTGCCCGCATCCTGACCGAGGAAATCTTCGGCCCCGTGGCCCCCATTGTCACGTTCAAGAACGAGGACGAGGCTGTGGCCCTGGCCAACGACACCGAGTACGGCCTGGTGGCATACGTCTTCACCAAGGACCACAACCGCGGCCTGCGCATGGCCAACCGCATCGAGACCGGCATGATGGGCCTGAACGCCGGCGTCATCTCCAACGCCGCCGCGCCGTTTGGCGGCGTCAAGCAGTCCGGCCTGGGCCGCGAGGGCAGCCTGGAGGGCATCGAGGAATACCAGTACACGCAGTACATCGGCTTCCCGAACCCCAACAACGCCTAACAGCCAAACAACACGAAACCCCCGGGACCACTGGTCCCGGGGGTTTCCTGCATCCAGCTCAGCGTGTGAAGAACGACGCCGGCACCAGGGTTGCGCGCAGCCGCTGCCACGGCGTGGCCCGGGTCCGCAGGCGGGCGTGCACGGTTTCCACGGCGTCCGCGAGGTCGTCGCGGCCGGTGCCGGCGGCCGCATTGCTGTACACGGCCTCCTCATAGGCGCCGCGCACCAGCGCCAGCCCGGGCGGTGCGCCCGTGCCGAGCATGGCGGCGATCCGTTCGGCGTGGAGCGCCGGGGTCAGTGACGGCTCCGCAATGTAGCCGTAGTCAATGGCCGTGGCGAGCAACTCCCTCCAGGCCAGCACTCCGGGCACCCGCCCAGGGTCCGGTGCAGCGCCGGCCACAGCCCCGGTGCCGCGGCGCACCAGGGCCAGGCGCCGGCGTCGTCCGGCCGAGCGCACCAGGGCCGGCGCACCCAGCAGCAGCAGGACCAGCAGGCCCAGGCCCGCGCGCAGCAGCCATTCGCCGCCGGTGGGGGGAGCCGCGGCCCCGTCGTCGGCCGCGCCCGTGGTGGTGGGCGCGGCACTCGTGGCAGTTTCCGGTGCCGTGGTCCGGTTGGGCAAGGGGATGTTGCCCGGGTCCGTGCCGGAGTCGGACTCCTCCTGCGCATAGGCGGGGACGGAGCCGCGGGAGGGCGTGGGCTCGAAGGGGACCCAGCCCAGCCCCTCAAAGTACAGCTCGGGCCAGGCGTGCGCGTCGCGTCCGGCGGCCTGGTAGCCGAACAGGGTCACGCCGTCGCGCTGCACCACCTCCAGGTTGGCGGCACCGGGCGCGTAGCCCACAGCGATGCGGGACGGGATGCCCAGCTCTCGCGCCATGACGGCCATGGCGGCGGAGAAGTGCACGCAGTAGCCGCTCTTGACCTTCAGGAACTCGGCAAGGACCTGCATGCCCGAGCCGTCGTAGCCCTCTGCCGCGGGGGTGTCCAGGCTGTAGCTGAACGCGTCCGAGCGCAGGTACTCCTGCAGCGCCATGGCCTTCTTGTACGGCGTGGCCGCCTTCCCGGCCACCTCCTGGGCGGTGGTGCGCACCAGCTGCGGGACGTCGTTGGGCAGGGTGGAAAAGACGGGATTCAGCGTGGCCCGCGGCGGCAGGGTTGCGGCCTCCAGCAGCGCCGGGGTCAGCACGGGCATTTCGCTGCGCACAGTGTATTCCTGTCCCTCAGTGGAGGCCCCCTGGCCCAGGATGGTCTGGGTGGACGGGTTCCACAGCCACCTCCCGTTCACGTCGCGCACCTGCGTGGGGGAGAGCGGCGCGGGCAGCCACTCGCTGTCCAGGCTGCGCGCCGTGACCTGTGTGATCGTTTCGGTGCGGGGCACGGCGGCGTTGGCATCGGCGGCGGGCTTGAGCGCGTCCAGCGAGGAACTGAGCCCGCCGGGCAGCGGGGTGGGCTGCCACGACTTGCCCGTGAAATCCTCCAGCGTGCTCAGGCGCAGGTACTGGGCCGTGTTGGTGTTGGACAAATACGTCAGGTTGATCCGGCTCGACTGCGTGCGCAGGTCCGAGCCCAGCGCGATCATGGGATCGAGCCTGGTGGGGCCGTTGCTGCCGTTCAGCCGCGACCCCTGGGGGAAGCTGCCCTGCGTGAAGCCGGGCACGGCCGCCGGGACAATCGCCATGAGGAGCACGACGGCGGCACCCAGGGCCGCGCCCCGGGCGAGCGTGCCGCTGGGGGCGGCATTCCCGCCGTTGCGCAGCCTCCCCTCGGGGGCGTACCAGCGGCAGCAGCCCAGCAGGAGCAGGTACCCGGCGGCGGCGCCCACGAAACCCGCGGTGCCAATGCCCTTGTCCGTCATGAGCGCCGCCGGGAGCATGATGAGCACAATGCCCAGGGCCCCGGCGGCCGGCATGGCCACGGTGACGGCCACGGTGTCGATCAGGAGCGCGGCAAAGCCCAGCCCTGCGGCCGCCAGGAAAATCATGGGCAGCACCGTGGGGGCCGGGGCCACGCTGCCCATGACCACGGCGGAGGCTTCGGCGGAGAGGTCCAGCGCGGCGCGCACGGTGCGGGTGGTGGGGATGAAGCCAAGGATGGCCGTGCCGGGAAAGAACATGAGGGTCAGGCCGAGGAGCCAGCCAGCCAGGGCGCCCAGGGGTGCGAACGGGCCCAGCCCGGGACGGCGCCGCAGCAGGGCCGGGATGAACAGGGTCACGGCAACCACAATGGATGCCCGCGGGAACCAGCCTGAGTTCGCCAGCACCCCGCCCAGGCTGAGCGAGGCGCCCATGACGGCACCGAACACGGCCACGGCCAGGACCCAGCGGGCCGGGCCCGTGCTGGGTTCGCCCAGGGCCCGGGTCAGTGACCGGCCGCCGCTCACCGGACCACCCCCGCGGTGCGGGTGCGACCCAGTTCCGCCCAGGCATCCTCGAGCGGGGTCTTCGGGGTCAGCGCCGCAGCCTGCCACCCGGCCTGGCGCAGGATCTCCAGCGCCGCCGCGGCCTCGGCGGGCTCGTAGCAGACAAGGATGGCGTAGGCGCTTTGCGTCGATTCGGCAATGCCTGCCAGCTGCCGGGCCTCGGCGGCACTGAGCATCCCGGCCACGGCCACGAGCGGCCCGCGCCGCCTGCCGTGGTGCAGCTTCTCCGCAAGCGATTCGCCGAAGGCGGAAGGGCGTGGGGAGCCCGGCGGCGGGGTGCCCGCCCCCGGCGTGGCCTCCGCGGGGGTGGGCACATCGGCGGCACCCGGCCCGCCGGCGTCGTCAGTGGCATCCGCAAGCTCCAGCGCGGCCAGGGCCGCAGCCACCTCAAACACGCCCTGCGGGCCGCTGAAATCCTCCACTGCGGGGTCCAGCGCCGAGGGGGAGGAGGCGAAGCCCGGCCGGCCCCGGTGGTCCAGCACCCGGACGGCGTAGCCGCGCTCCAGCAGGTGCGTGGCGATGGAAACCGCCGCAACCACGGCCTTTTCAAACGCGGCAGTGGTCCGCATGGGCTGGGCAGCGGGCGTGCCCTGTGAATGGCCGGCGGGGAAGGGCGTGTGGAAGGCAAAGCGCGACGCCTCGCCAAACGCGAGCCGGCGCTGGTCCAGGACCAGGGCGGCCTCGGGCGCGGTCACCGATTCCTCGGCGCGCACCATGAGCTTGCCCTGCCGTGCCGTGACAGGCCAGTGGACGCGGCGCAGCGGGTCCCCGGGGCGGTACTCGCGCGTCATGGCGTCGTCGTGGCTCGCGTGGGCCAGTTCGGCGGTGCTGCGTGTGCCGTCCTGGCCGCGGCCGTCCGACAACGGGATGGCGGGCAGCTCCACGGCGGCCGGGGCCACCGTCAGCTGGTCACCGCCGTCCAGGGCACGGCGCAGGAACGCCACATCAAAAGGGTCGGCAAACAAGCCGCGCAGCGGGCCCACCTGGACAACGCCGCGCTGGGTGGGCAGCGCCCGGTACTGGTAGCGGCTCAGCAGGCCGTGCGGCACCGCGGGGTGCGGGTGGCTGAAATGCGGATTGTCGTGGAAGCTGGGCGGCAGCTCCTCCGTCAGGGCCGTGCGCGTGCCAGCCGGGCCGTGCCCGCGCACTTCCAGGACCACCGACACGGGTTCGCCCACGCGCGCCAGCCGCGGCGAGACCAGGCGGCGGACAGTGAAGCCGGACTTGAAGCCGTACAGGCCGGCGCAGGCCGCCGCCGGCAGGGCCGCGCAAAACACCGCCAGCACCAGCAGATCCCGGCGGCCCAGGGACCAGGCCAGAAGAAGGGCAAGCGCGGCTGTACCCAGTAGCACCCAGCCGCGGGGGCGGAAGGGCCGCAGGAATTGCATCGCGGGCCCCTAGGTGTTCCGGGCGCCCTTCACGGCGCGCCCGTCCGGCGGGCCCGGGACCGCCACCGTGGCCAGCAATTCCCCAATCACTGAGGCAGGCGTTGCCCCGGCGCTCGCAGCCCCGCGCTCCACGAGCAGGCGGTGGGCCAGCACGGGGACGGCCAGGGTGCGGATGTCATCGGGCAGCACAAACGCGCGGCCGGCCAGGGCGGCGGCGGCCTTCGCGGCACGCAGCAGCTGCAACAGGGCACGGGGGCTGGCCCCGAGCCGCAGCTCCGGGCTGGTGCGAGTGGCCTGTCCCAGCGCCACCGTGTAGGCGCGGACCGCAGGTGCCACGTGAACGGCGGCAACCGTGGCCACCATGGCCGCGACGTCGGCCGTGGTGGCCACGGCCTCCACGGCGTCCAGCGGGTTGGCCGACTGGTGGGTTTCCAGCATGGCCAGCTCGGCCTCGGTGTCGGGGTAGCCCAGGGAGATGCGCGCCATGAAGCGGTCCCGCTGCGCCTCGGGCAGTGGATAGGTGCCCTCCATCTCAATGGGGTTCTGGGTGGCAATCACCATGAACGGCTCCTGCAGGTGGTACGTGGTGCCGTCCACGCTGACCTGGTGCTCGGCCATGGACTCCAGCAGGGCCGACTGGGTTTTCGCCGAGGCCCGGTTGATCTCGTCGCCTATGACAATGTTGGCGAAAATGGCGCCGGGGCGGAACTCAAAGGCACGCGAGGACTGGTTGAAGATGGAGACGCCCGTGATGTCGCTGGGCAGCAGGTCCGGGGTGAACTGGATGCGGTTGACGGTGCAGTCCACCGTGCGGGCCAGCGACTTCGCCAGCAGCGTCTTGCCCACGCCCGGCACATCCTCCAGCAGCAGGTGCCCGCCGGCCAGCAGCACTGTCAGCGCCAGGCGAACGGCCTCCTCCTTGCCGTCAATCACAGTGTTCATGACGGCCATGATCCGCCCGCTCAGCCCGGCGAAGGTCTCGGCATCCATGGGCTGTCCCCCCTCCGGGCCATCCTGGCCTTCCGCGCCGGAAAGCGGCACGCCGTTGCTGCTCGTGCGCGGCCGGACCGCCGGTGCAGGCGGCCCCGAGGCGGCCTCGGTCCCTGACAGCAAGGTCTCCTGAGGGTGCATGCGCCACCTTTCCGTATTTCCCCAATATGGTGCCGGGCGCATGGCGCACCGGCTGCTGTGACCTACGCTACTATCTTGGGCGGGCAAATGCCCGTCCCCGGCCGGGAAAAGTCCCACCGGGCGGCGGTAAACTGGGGAACCATGTGCACCGACGCTGTCCCGTTCCCCTACCGCCCCGATTCCGTCGCCACCAACGACGCCGCCGCCCAGCGGGGTGCCTACGCCGCGGCCCCGGAGCCGCTGCCCGTGCCGGTGTACGACAACCACACGCATTTTGACTTTGGCGACACCCCCGTGGAGCTGGGCGCGGCCCTCGATGCGGCAGCAGCCGTGGGCGTGGCCGGGGCGGTCCAGGTGGGCTGCGACCTGCCCTCCTCCCGCTTCACGCTCGAAGCTGTCGACGCCGATCCGCGCCTCCTGGGCGCCGTTGCCATCCACCCCAACGACGCCCCCGAGCTGGCCGCGGCCGGCGAACTTGAGGACGCCCTGGCCGAGATTGACGCCATGGCCGCCCACCCCCGGATCCGTGCCATCGGCGAAACCGGGCTGGACTATTTCCGCACGGGCCCGGACGGCATGGCCGCCCAGCACCACTCCTTCCGCGCCCACCTGGACATTGCCAAGGCCCGGGACCTGTCGCTGCAGATCCACTGCCGCGACGCCCACCCCGACGTGCTGGACATCCTGGCTGAGGTGGGGGCGCCCGGGCGCCTCGTGTTCCACTGCTTCTCGGGCGACGCCGAACTGGCCCGCATCTGCAATGAAAAGGGCTGGTACATGTCCTTCTCAGGCACCGTGACGTTCAAGAATGCGCACAATTTGCGCGAGGCGCTGGCCGTGGCCGATCCCGCCCTGGTCCTGGTCGAGACGGACGCCCCGTTCCTGACCCCGCACCCGTTCCGGGGCCGCCCCAACGCCAGTTACATGCTGCCGTACACGGTGCGCGCCATGGCGGAATTGACGGGCCGCGACGTGGCTGCCATGGGCCAGGTTCTGAACCGGAACACGGAAGCCGTCTACGGTACCTGGTCCTGATCCGGCTGTACCTTTGGTCACCAATTTGTGATGAAACCTTGTCCAAAAGGTCACGATCAGGTTACGCTGGGGAACTATTAGCCGTGGTCGGGGAAGGCCAACGGATTACTGGCTGCCGGGCCCACCGTTCAAAGGGGCCCGGCGGCAACCGTTCGCAGGAACAAGCCCTTGGTGGTGCCCGCCGCAATATTTTGCGGCCGGAAACGCTTGGGGGTTTGCTCTTTGCTTCCCCGTGCCCGGGTGCTCTAGTAGTTACGGGAACCCGTGTTTTCAACTTTCACCTCCAAGGGCAAGCTGAGCTATTTGACGCTCGCCTGCCAGGCCGCCGTCCTGCTGGCACTCGTCGCAGGCCTTGTGGCATTCGCCACCGCCAACAAGTCCCTCACCCTCGTGGTTGACGGAAACTCCACCTCAGTCTCCGCCTATGGCGGATCAGTGGCCGATGTCCTCAAGGGAGCAGACGTATCCGTCACCCCGGCCGACCACATCACCCCGGCACTTGACATCCCCGTGGCAGACGGCGGAACCATCACCGTCAACAAGGCTAAGAACATCACAGTGAGCCTGGACGGGGCGGAACAGACCGTCACCACCACCTCCACCCGCATCAGCGGCTTGATCAGCCAATTGGGCATCGCCGCAAACGCCAAGATTTCAGCCCCTGCCGACGCACTCCTTGCGGCCAGCGGCAGCATCAGCATCATCACTCCCAAGACGGTCACCCTCGTGGCCGACGGCAAGAAGACTGTCACCACCACCACGGCCCGCAACGTCGCGGACCTGCTGGACGAGTCGTCACTGACCCTCGCCGCCACCGACCTGGTCTCCGCCCCCAAGACGGCCACCGTGGTTGAAAACATGGTCCTGAAGGTCACCCGCGTCAACACGGCCGGAACCGCAGACCAAACCGTCGCCGTGCCTTTCGAGACCGTGCAGAGCGTTGACGCGAACTTGTTCAAGGACGAGAAGAAGACCGTCCAGGCAGGTGTTGCCGGCAGCGTGAAGAAGACCTTCCGCACCGTCTCCGTCGACGGCGTCGTGGTCAGCCGCACCGAGACCGGGTCCACCCAGACCCTGGCACCCGTTGCGGAAAAGATCTCCGTGGGCAGCAAGGAACGGCCCGCCGAGAAGCCGGCCGCCGCTGCCGCCGGTTCCAACACCGGTGCCGCCGCCCCTGCCATGTCGAATGAGGCCATGTGGGACGCAATCGCCCAGTGCGAGTCAACCGGCAACTGGTCCATCAACACGGGCAACGGCTACTACGGCGGCCTGCAGTTCGACATCCCCTCATGGCTGGCCAACGGCGGCGGTGCCTACGCACCCAACGCGAGCCTGGCCACCAAGGCACAGCAGATTGCCGTGGCGAACACGTACTACGCCAAGGCCGGCCTGGGCCCCTGGGGCTGCGCCCACGTGGTTCAGTAACCACGGTTCCAGCCTGGCCAGCGACACGGACCGCGGGATAGCGGATACCATTGTTGCGTGAGCAGCCCAGAACCGAGCCCCGCCACCCAGCCGCTGCTGGGGGCCACCGAAATCCGCCGACTTGCGGAGGAGATCGGTGTCCGCCCCACCAAGACGCTGGGCCAGAACTTCGTCATTGACGGCAACACCATCCGCCGGATCGTGGCTGCCGCCAACGTCGACCCCGGGGAAACCGTCCTGGAGGTGGGCCCCGGACTGGGCTCGCTGACCCTGGGCCTGCTCGATGCCGCAAAGCATGTGGTGGCCGTGGAGATCGACCCCGTCCTGGCCGCCAAGCTGCCCGAAACCATCGCAGCCTTCCGGCCGGAGCTGACCGGCAACATCGACGTGGTGCTCTCCGACGCCATGCGCGTGCTGGAACTGCCCGCCGAGCCCACCGCGCTGGTGGCCAACCTGCCGTACAACGTGGCCGTGCCCGTGGTGTTGCACCTGCTGGAACATTTCCCCTCGCTGCAGCACGGCCTGGTCATGGTCCAGGACGAGGTCGCGGACCGCATGGTGGCCGGCCCCGGCTCCAAGACCTACGGCGTGCCCTCCGTCAAGGGCGCCTGGTACTCCGAAATGCGCAAGGCCGGCGTCATCGGCATGAACGTGTTCTGGCCGGCACCGAAGATCTCCTCGGGCCTGGTGGCCTTCACACGGCGCGAACCCCCCGTGACCCGGGCAACGCGCGAACAGGTGTTTGCCGTGATCGACGCCGCCTTTGCCCAGCGCCGCAAGACCCTCCGGGCAGCCCTGGCCGGCTGGGCCGGGGGAGCGGCCGATGCCGAAATTTACCTGCGCAAGGCCGGCGTTGACCCCAGCGCCCGCGGCGAGACCATTGACGTGGCAGCCTACGCCCGCATCGCCGAAGCCAAGCTCCCGTTCACGGCCTGAGATGACATCCATGGAGACGGCGGGATCCACGCCGGGCGGTCTGGACGCAAGCGATCCCCTGTGGCAGGCCGCCCCGCGCCGCGTGAAGGTCCGCGCGCCCGGGAAGATCAACGCCTTCTTCAAGGTGGGGCCGCTGCGCGAGGACGGCTACCACGCCGTGGCCAGCACCTACCTGGCCGTGTCCCGGTATGAGGAAGTGGCTGCCACCGCGCGCCCCGGCACGCCGCCCAGTGACATCACGGTGTCCATCGGGGCCGGCAGTTCCCTGGACCCCGAACAACTTGCCGGCATCCCGCTGGACGGGAGCAACCTGGCCGTCCGGGCGGCCCTGCTCGTGGCCGACATTGCCGAGAACCCCACCGGCGTGCACCTGGAGATCACCAAGCACGTGCCCATTGCCGGCGGCATGGGCGGCGGCTCGGCTGACGCCGCCGCGGCCCTCGTGGCGTGCGACGCCCTCTGGCACACTGGCCTGTCCCGCGAGGAGCTGTCACATCTCGGCGCGGAACTCGGCGCGGACGTGCCGTTCGCGCTGCTGGGGGGTGCCGCCGTCGGGCTTGGCGTGGGGGACCAGCTGACCGCGGCCCTGGCGCCCACCCCGCTGCACTGGGTCCTGGTCCCCGCGGACTATGGCCTGTCCACGCCCGTTGTCTATGGGGCGCTGGATGCGCTGCGTGCCGCCGCCGGAACCGTCGCGGACGAGCCCGGACAGGTGGAGGCCGGCGTGCTGGCCGCCCTGCGGGCCGGCGACGCCCGGGCCCTGGCGCCGTGGCTGCACAACGACCTCCAGGCCGCAGCCGTGTCACTCGCACCGTCGCTGGCGGACGTGCTGGCCGAAGGTGATGGGCTTGGGGCGCTGGCGTCATTGGTGTCGGGTTCCGGCCCCACGCTGGCCTTCCTGGCCGCCGATGCGGACCATGCGCAGGAACTGGCCGATGCACTGTCCGGCCGCGGCCACCGCGCCTGGGCCGTGGAGGGCCCCGTGCACGGCGCCCACATCGTGCCTTAAATTTTTTTGCATTCAACAGTTCTAGGAAAGTGGTACCACGTGGCTCATCTGCTGGGCGGGGAAAATCTAAGCATTTCCTTCGCCACCCGAACCGTGCTCGACGGCGTCAGCGTCGGTCTTGAGGAAGGCGACCGCATTGGCATTGTGGGGCGCAACGGCGACGGCAAGTCCACGCTCATGCGCCTGTTGTCAGGGCGTCAGACCGCCGATTCCGGCCGTGTGACCGTGCGCGGCGGCGTGCACGTGGGCTACCTGGACCAGTCGGACGTGCTGGACGGCGACCACACAGTGGGCTTCGCCATTGTGGGTGAGGCGGCCGACCACGAGTGGGCCTCCAACCCCAAGATCCGCGAAATCATGGGCGCCCTGGTGGGCGAGGTGGACTGGCACGCCAACATCCACTCGCTCTCCGGCGGGCAGAAGCGCCGCGTGGCCCTGGCCAAGCTGCTCATTGGCGATGACGACGTCATCATGCTAGACGAGCCCACCAACCACCTGGACGTGGAAGGCGTGGCCTGGCTGGCCCGGCACCTGAAGGCGCGCTGGCGTGCCAATGAGGGCGCCTTCGTGGTTGTCACCCACGACCGCTGGTTCCTGGATGAGGTGTGCACGCGCACCTGGGAAGTCCACGACGGCATCATTGACCCGTTCGACGGCGGCTACGCGGCCTATGTGCTGGCCCGCGCCGAGCGCGACCGCATGAACTCCGTCATTGAGTCCAAGCGCGTCCAGCTGGTCAAGAAGGAACTGGCCTGGCTGCGCCGCGGCGCCCCGGCCCGCACGGCCAAGCCCAAGTTCCGCATCGAGGCCGCCAACGCGATCATCGCCGACGTCCCCGAGCCCCGGGACACCGTGGCACTGTCCAAGATGGCCACGGCCCGCCTGGGCAAGGACGTCATCGACCTTGAAAACGTGTCCCTGAACTATGGCGAGAAGGAGATGTTCAAGAACATCACCCTGCGCCTGGCCCCGGGCGAGCGCCTCGGCCTTGTTGGCGTCAACGGCGCAGGAAAGACCACCCTGCTGCGCCTGCTCAACGGCGAGGTTCAGCCCACCTCCGGCAAGGTCAAGACAGGCACCACCGTCAAGACAGCAGTGCTGACGCAGGAGGTCCGCGAGCTGGATGACGTCCTGGACATGCGCGTCATTGAGGTCATCGAGCGCGAGAAGCGTTCCTTCGACGTGGGTGGCAAGGACATGACCGCCGGGCAGCTCGTGGAGCAACTTGGCTTCACCAAGGACAAGCAGTGGACCCAGGTCAAGGACCTCTCCGGCGGTGAGCGCCGCCGCTTGCAGCTGCTGCGCCTGCTGGTGGGGGAGCCCAACGTGCTCATGCTCGATGAGCCCACCAATGACTTGGACACCGACACCCTGGCCGCCGTGGAGGACGTCCTGGATGGCTGGCCCGGCACGCTGGTTGTGGTCTCGCACGACCGCTACCTGCTGGAGCGCGTCACCGACCACCAGATGGCGTTGCTGGGCGATGGCAAGCTCCGCGGCCTGCCGGGCGGCGTGGACCAGTACCTGGAACTGCGGGAGAACGCCGGCCTGGCGCCCAACAGCTCGGCTGCAGCACCGGCTGCTGTCCAGTCCGGCCCCACCGAAGCTGAAAAGCGTGATGCCCGCAAGGTCCTGAACCGCCTGGAGCGCCAGCTGTCCAAGAACTCCGCGGCCGACGCCAAGGTGCATGCCCAGATGGCCGAGAACGTGGGCAACTACGACGTCCTGGGTGAGCTGCAAACCAAGCTGGCCAAGCTTGCCGACGAGCGCCAGGGCATGGAGCTTGAGTGGCTCGAGGCCTCCGAGATCCTCGAGTAGCCTGCCGGTTCCCCGAGCCACGTTCTGAGCTGCGTACGACTCGCAGCGGGTTTGGCGCATGACACTGTTATGCGCCAAACCCGCTTCCAGCTCCGCGCAGATCAGAACCGACCATGGCCCTTCAGCCAACAATTCCTCCACAGCCGCCCCTGCCACCTGCATAGTCCCCAAAAACGACGCCGGTGCTGCCGCAACACGGGCTTTTGGCCAACCATGGTGCCATGAGCATTCGGGCCAGCATCTCGCAGCAAACGATCCAAGAGGCTGTCGCCGCCCTGGGCGGAATTGCCCGAAACAAGGATTTGTTGGCTCGCGGATATTCCACAAGGCAGGTCAGTGAAGCCGTTGCCGAAGGGGTGATCCATCGGATTGCCCGCGGGTACTACGCGCTTGCTGAAGCCTCGGAAACTGAAGTATTCCTCGCAGCCCACCAGGCGCGGCGCACCTGTCTGAGCAAGGCCGCCGATTTGGGGCTGTGGGTCTTGGAGGAGCCGAAACAGCTGCATGTTGCCGCCGCGCACGGACGCCCGATTCCCGGGTGCGTGGTCCATCGTGTCAAGGGTGGCCAGAAACTTATGGACATTCTGCGCCAGTGCGTGCGTTGCGGCACTGAATTGGAAGCCCTCGCCGTCCTGGAGTCCGCGGTGGTAACAAACAAGTGCTCCATCAACTACCTGCGCACCTCATTCAGTGGACGGCAAGACCAGGCAGGCCGGGCCATTGTTGAGCTGATTGACCCACAGGCCATGTCGCTTCCGGAAACGTGTGGCCGCTACCACCTGCGCAAGGCCGGTTACAACGTGCAGGGACAGGCCTATGTCAGAAATGCCGGGCACATCGACCTCTTGGTGGACGGAGTCCTGGGCGTCGAAATTGACGGCCAGGAGTTCCACAACAATTCCAAGGCCTGGCGCGAAGACTTGCGCCGGGACACCATGTACGTGGTCCAGGGGATGTGGCGGCTCAGGGTTCCCGCAGCCATTGCAATGTACCAACCCGACATCCTGTTGCGCTGGGTGGAACAGGCCCTGGCCAGGATCCGCTCAACCCAGCGGCCCCAGATGCAATGAACCCCACCGCGGCTTCGCCCTTGTGACCTTGGCCACCACGCCGCGGAAATATGCCCGCCCGCCCCGCGCCCCAAATGGCGCAAGGGGCCGCCGCCATGGCACACTATATTCTCGTGGGTTGCCGGTGTGAGCGGGCGGCGCATGGTCCGCCCTGGTGTAACGGCAGCACCCCAGCCTTTGGAGCTGTGGAGTATAGGTTCGAATCCTATGGGCGGAACCGGTTTTGCAGACGAAGGGTCCATGCTGGCACAGGCGGTACCATGGAACTGATCCCCATTGCGTACGTAAGAAAATCGGACTGCGGTCCGGGCAGGAGTGCCACTTAGTGAGCCCCCAAGACATCCCCACCGACACCCCGGCAGCAGTCATCGTCCTGGCGGCAGGTGCAGGCACCCGGATGAAGTCGCGGACCCCCAAGATTCTCCACACCATCGGCGGCATCTCCATGGTGGGCCACGCCCTCGCCGCCGCCAAGGGGCTCAACCCTGAGCGGCTGGCCGTGGTGGTCCGCCACGAGCGCGACCTCGTCGCCGCACACATCACCGCGCTCGATGAAGCCGCGCACATTGTGGACCAGGACGAAATCCCCGGCACCGGCCGCGCCGTGCAGCAGGCCCTCGAGGCCCTGGACGCCGCAGCCCCCGTGGCCGGCACAGTGGTTGTCACCTATGGCGACGTCCCCCTCCTCACGGCGGAACTCCTCGCCGAGCTCACCGCGACGCACCAGGCCGACGGCAACGCCGTGACCGTGCTGACCGCAGTCCTGGACGACGCCGCCGGCTATGGCCGCATCCTGCGCCATGAAGATGGCACCGTGCTGGGCATCCGCGAGCACAAGGACGCCACGGACGAGGAACGCGAAATTCGCGAGATCAACTCCGGCATCTACGCCTTCGACGCCGCCGTTCTCCGCGAGGCACTCAAGGCTGTCACCACCGACAACAACCAGGGCGAGATGTACCTGACAGATGTCCTGTTCCTGGCCAGGAACGACGGCGGCCGCGTCGCCGCAGTCTCCACGACCGACCGCTGGCAGGTTGAAGGCGCCAACGACCGCGTGCAGCTCGCCGCCCTGGGCGCCGAGCACAACCGCCGCATCGTCGAGGGCTGGATGCGCGCCGGCGTGAGCATCATCGATCCCGCCACCACCTGGATCGACTCCACGGTGCAGCTGGCCGAGGACGTCACCATCCTGCCCGGCACCCAGCTGCACGGCAAGACCACAGTGGCGCGCGACGCCGTCGTCGGTCCCGATTCCACGCTCACCGACGTGCAAATTGCCGAAGGCGCCGAAGTGACCCGCACCCACGGCTCCGGCGCCATCATCGGCGAGGGCGCACATGTTGGCCCCTTCACCTACCTGCGCCCCGGCACAGTGCTGGGTGCCGACGGCAAGATCGGCGCGTTCTACGAAACGAAGAACGTCACCATTGGCCGCGGCTCCAAGCTCAGCCACCTGGGCTACGCCGGCGACGCCGAGATCGGCGAGGACACCAACATCGGCTGCGGCAACATCACGGCCAACTTCGACGGCGTGAACAAGCACCGCACGGTGATCGGCTCGGGCGTGCGCACCGGCTCCAACACCGTGTTCGTGGCCCCCGTGACTGTTGGCGACGGCGCCTTCACGGGAGCCGGGGCCATTGTGCGCAAGGACGTTCCCGCGGGTGCCCTGACCCTGACGGTGGCCCCGCAGCGCAACGCCGAGGGCTGGACCGCGGCCCACCGGCCCGGCAGCATCTCCGCGCAAGCGGCCGAAAATGCCGGCAACTAAGACTTCTCACCCACCCCACCACCGCGAGAAAGAACATCATGAGCGAACTTAGCCGTAACGTCGACAGGAAATTGGTGTTGGCATCCGGCCGCGCCCACCCCGAGCTGGCCGAGGAAGTGGCGAAGTGCCTGGACACGGAACTGCTGCCCATGTCCGCGTACGACTTCGCCAACGGCGAGATCTACGTCCGCTCCGGTGAGAGCGTGCGCGGCAAGGAAGTGTTCATCATCCAGGCCCACCCGGCCCCGCTGAACAACTGGCTCATGGAACAGCTCATCATGGTTGACTCCATGAAGCGCGCCTCCGCCAGCGCCATCACGGTGGTTGCCCCGTTCTACCCGTACTCCCGCCAGGACAAGAAGGGCCGTGGCCGCGAGCCCATCTCCGCCCGCCTGGTTGCCGACCTGTACAAGACGGCCGGCGCCGACCGCATCATGAGCGTTGACCTGCACACCGCACAGATCCAGGGCTTCTTCGACGGCCCCGTGGACCACCTGTTCGCCATCCCGCTGCTGGCGGACCACATCCGCAGCATCGTCGGCGAGGACGAGGTCACTGTCGTTTCGCCCGACACCGGCCGCGTCCGCGTTGCCGAGCAGTGGGCCGAGCGCCTGGGCGGTGCGCCCCTGGCGTTCGTGCATAAGTCGCGCGATTTGACCGTGCCGAACCAGGCCGTTTCCAAGACTGTTGTGGGACAGGTCGAGGGACGCACCTGCGTGCTCATTGACGACATGATCGACACCGGTGGAACCATTGCCGGCGCAGTCCGCGTCCTGAAGGACGCCGGCGCCAAGGACGTCATCATCGCCGCCACGCACGCCGTGTTCTCGGACCCGGCCGCCGAGCGCCTGGCCAACTGCGGCGCCCGCGAGGTTGTTGTGACCAACACGCTGCCCATCCCGGCAGAGAAGCGCTTCGAGACCCTCACGGTCCTCTCGATTGCACCCCTGCTGGCCCGTGCCATCAAGGAAGTCTTCGAGGACGGCTCCGTCACCTCGCTCTTCGACGGCGACGCGTAAGCAGTAAACGGCACAAGCACGACGGCGGGACCCGGTTCATGTGGACCGGGTCCCGCCGTCGTTCTGCTAAACTTATGCAGTAAACCTTGGCGAGGGACACCATGTGTCCGTGATCGACTGGGTCTTCTACGCTCCTTGCATTTGTGCAGTGGTTTGTGTTGACCTGTTTAGTCCACGCCCACCCCACACTATGAAGGAGCTTTTTTCATGACTGAATTGAACCTGACCGGCGAAGCCCGCAACGAATTCGGCAAGGGCGCTGCCCGCCGCATCCGCCGCGCCAAGCAGATCCCCGCGGTCATCTACGGCCACGGCGTTGCCCCCCTGCACATCGTCCTGCCGGAGCGCGAAACCGTTCGCGCCATCCGCGGCGCCAACGCACTGCTGACCGTCACGGTCGATGGCGTTGAGCACCTCGCCCTGGTGAAGGATGTCCAGAAGGACCCCGTACTGCAGATCGTCGAGCACATCGACCTGCTGACCGTCCAGAAGGGCGAGAAGGTTGACGTTGACGTTCCCGTCGTCATCGTTGGCGAGCCGGCTGCCTCGGTTGTTGTCAACCAGGAGACCATGACCATCAGCCTCTCCGCAGATGCAACCAACGTGCCGGTTCACGTTGAGGTTGACATTGCAGGCCGCACCGCAGGCGCGCACATCCACGCCTCGGACCTGGTCCTGCCGGCCAACTCCGAGCTGGTCACCGAAGGCACCGCGCTGATCGTGCACTTCGCTGAGCCCGCTGTTGCAGCCGAAGCTGAAGCAGCTGCCGAGTAATTTCGAAGCACACATCACATGAGTGATACCTGGCTTGTAGTCGGGCTCGGAAACCCCGGGCCCGGCTACAGCCGCAACAGGCACAATATTGGCTACATGGTGGTTGAGGAACTTGCCTCCCGCCTGGGGGCCAATTTCACGAGCCACAAATCAAAGGCCCTCGTGGCCACCGGCCGGCTCTCGGTTGGCGGGCACAAGCTGATCCTGGCCAAGCCCACCACGTTCATGAACCTCAGCGGAGGCCCGACGGCGGCACTCGCCAAGTTCTACAACCTCCCGGCCGCAAACGTGGTGGCCGTCCACGACGAAATTGACATCCCCTTTGACACCGTCAAGCTCAAGCTTGGCGGGGGCGAAGGCGGGCACAACGGCCTGCGCGACATTTCCCGGGCCCTGGGCACCAAGGACTACTACCGCGTGCGCGCAGGTGTGGGCCGCCCGCCCGGCCGCGCCGACGCCGCAAGCCATGTGCTGCGCGACTTCTCCACTGCGGAGAACAAGTCACTGCCGTTTTTGATCGACAACTCCGCAGACGCCGTTGAACTGCTCGTCACAGGCGGGCTGCTGGCGGCGCAGGAAAAATTCCACTAGGGCCAACTGCGCCAAACGCCCCCTTCTGGGCCGTGAAAATCCACCACGGTCCAACGATTCCCCGATCTGTCCGGGACGGCTGCAAACGCTGCTAGAATCAGCCTAATTGCGGCAGGGGCACCTCGGGTGCCTGTCAAATCTCCGGAGGTATTAGGGATACGGTGATGACAAGCGTCTGGGGTGAATGGCCAGCCCCTCGAGGCGACAGGACAGGGCCCGGCTCTGGTCGTCGCGAGATGGGTGCAGCCGAACGCCGTCGCTGGTCCTCCTTCATTCGGCAAGACCTCGTTGGCACAGCCGCGGACAGGCTCGCCGACGCCCAGACCAACGGTGTGGTGGTCATTGGACCCCGCGGTGTCGGAAAAACCACGCTTGCACGCTCCGTGGAGCACCACCTCGAGGGCACCACCCACTTCGTCAAACTGTTTGGCACCGGCACGGAAACGGCAGTGCCCTACGGGATGTGGGGCGTACAGTTGGCACGCCTGGACGGTACAAGCCTCCAAAATCCCAACTCCATCATCCAAGGAATCTCCGAGCTGGTAACGGCCGACGCCGCCGGCCGCAGGATTGTGGTGGTCCTGGATGACCTGCAGGCCGTGGATACATCCAGCATGGGCGTGCTGATGCACCTGGTGTTCAGCGGTGTCGCAAAGGTCATGGTCCTGGCCCGCAGCACCACCGAATTGCCGGAGGACTTGATGTGGCTGCTCAAGGACCGCCTGCTCTCGGAACTGGTGGTGGGTGCTTTCACGCTGCATGACGTCCACGAGTTGATCACCAAGGCCATGGGCGGGCGGGTGGCTGCCGCCACCGTGGTCTCCCTGTTCGAGTCCAGCGCCGGCAATCCGCTGGTGCTGCACACGTTAATCCACGAGGAAATCAACCGCGGCCACCTGATGCAGCACAATGACACCTGGGTTCTCAACGGCGGTCGATCCGGGCCGCCCTCAGGCCTCTTGGCGGAACTGGTCCAGGAACGGCTCGGACGCGAATCTCCCAGCATCCGGCACGGGGTTGAAATGATGTCGCTGGTTCAACGAGTGCCTTTGTCGCTGGTGCTGGATGTTTTGGGCGCCGACACCGTGAACGAGATGGAGGAACTGAACTACCTGGCCATCAGCCGGAAGCCCGGACGCTACACTTCGCTGGCCGAACCGTTTTTGGCTGAAACCGTCCGGGGCATGATGGGAACGGAACAAAAGGCCAGCCTCTACGCCGAGCTGACGGAGACCGTGTCCTTGGAGTCGCAGGTCCTCACCCGGCAGGAACTGCTGGTTTTTGCCGCCTGGGCGCACGATGTGGGAATCCCCCTCAAACCCGAGGTGGCGCTTGCCGCGGCCAAGACTGCCTTGTTGTATTCGGATCCCTTGCTGGCCCTGACATTCACCGACGCGGTTGAGCCGGGCACGCCCTACGCCGTCTATGCCGCGCTGGAACGAAGCGCAGCGCACGCCCTGCTTTCCGACTACCCACGGGCCGTGGCTGAAATCCTGGACACCAGGGAGCTGGCCGACGCGTGCCTGAACATTGGTGACCACTCGGGATGGATGGGGGAACTCTGCAACGCCCTGCTGTGGGTGGACGGGGGAGCGGAGCAGATTCCCGGCCTGCTCGTGGAAGAGTCCGCCAGGATCGATGCCAGCGACGGCGATCCGGGGCAGCTGGAACTCGCCAGGAGAAACGTGAATCTCGCGATGTTCCAGCACCAGGTTCAAACGGGCCTGCTTGCCCAAACTGCGCAGGCGCTGGAGGCCGCCTACCTGGAAATGGAGGATGTGGACTACAGCCTTTTTTGCGGGAGCCTGCTGGTCATGGCCTGGGCCGCCACCGGACGGGAAATGGACGCCGTGGAGCTGGCAGTTGAGATTTCACCGCGGCTTGAGGGCCAATCCAGGTTTATTCGCCAGCCGGACCTCCACATCCAGGGCCTGGTGCTTGCCCTCGCCTGGTCAGGACAGTGGCGGCGGGGCGTTGAGGTGCTCACCCAGATGCTGCGCACCATGCGAAGCCGTTCGGAATATCTGGGCGGGATCATTGAATTGGGACTGGGCATTGTCTACCTCTTTGCCGGCAGAAGCCAGGAGGCCGTGGAAATCCTGACGGTGGCAGTGGCGCAAATGGAAATCCGGGACACCTACCGCTGCACGCAACTGGCCTATGCGTCCCTGGCCTGCGCCTTGGCCCAGCTGGAGGACGACGCCGGGAGCACAAAGTTCCTTGCCCTCGCGGACGGCCTGGCACCCAACACCGAATGGGTCTACCTGGACCTGACCCGGTACTTCAGCCTGGTGGCCCGGCGCATCATGGGCGACCCGCGCGCGGCGGACGCCCTGGCTGTTTCGGCGCAGGAGGACGCCGCAGCCGGCCGCCACACGCTGGCCTCCCTGAAGTTGCTGGGTGCCTCCGCCCGTGCCCGGGAACAAGACATGCCGCTGTTGTTGTCCACTGCGGGCAAGCGACAGGGCCCCCTGGCCTCACTGTCCCAGCTGATTGCCCAAGCCGTCCTCGCCAAGGATGCGGACAAGGCCTTGGCTGCGGCAGCCGACGCGCAGGAGCTGGACCTCGCCGACATGGAACTGCGCTGTGCGTTGCTGGCCCTGGACCTGTCCCGGTCCGGCGGCCTCGCCCGGCAGGCCAGGGAAGCCCAGGTAAGAATTGACCGCCTGGCCCCGCGGACCCCGGGTTCCCCATTGATGGCGGCCAACGAGGGGGTTAAGCTGACTCAACGGGAATTGCAGGTGGCCAAGCTCGCTGGCCGCGGACTGGCGAACCGTGACATTGCGGAGCAGATGGGGGTGTCCATCCGCACTGTGGAGGGGCACCTGTACCAGGTTTTTGCCAAGCTGGGACTCAGTTCGCGCAGTCAGCTGTTTCAGATGGGTGAATTCTGGTGAAGCACGAGGAGCACAAGCAGCACGGGGAGTCCCCGGTGGTTCCCGCACACACGCCCTTTGTGCGCACGGCCGAACTTGCCGACATTCAAAGCGCCATTGACAATGAGGACTGCCAGGCTGTCATCCTTCGCTACGACACCGGGCAGGGTGCCTCCAGCATTCTGCGCCGCCTTGCCGGGGATGCCGGCAGCACCAGGGCCGTGATGGCCCTGCACGGCACACCTTCGCTGAGTTCGGTGCCCTATGGGGCGCTGGCGCCGCTGCTGGGTGAGATGAAGGGCGACGAAGTCAGCCTCCGAACCACCGTGTTTCGCGCCGTGCTGGCCGCGATGGAGAGAAACGGCGGAGGGCTGTCAGGCAGCGGCAGGCGGTCACTGGTCATAGTTGACGATGCCCACGCCATTGACCCGGCGACGGCGGAATTGCTGGTCACGCTGGTGCTTTCCGGGACCATTCAACTCGTGGCCTCGCACCGGCGCAACAGCCGGCTTCCCGAGCCCCTTCCCCGGCTGTGGAGCAGCGGCAGTGCCGAGACCCTTGAGCTGGGTCCGCTGAGCCGTGAACAGGGGCACGAATTTTGCCGTGCCGTGCTGGGTGCCCCCGTTGCCCTGCCTGCAAGCTGGTATTTCTGGTCGCGGTCGCGCGGCAACCCCATGCTGCTGAAGATTCTGCTCGGCGAGGCCCTGGACAACGGACTGCTCACCCAGAGCCGCGGCACTTGGGTGTACCACCTGGGGCGGCGTCGGGTGGGCCGCACCCTCCGAGACGCGGTGCGGCAACAAATCCGCGGGCTGAGCGATGCTGCCGAAATGGCCCTGGACCTGGTGGCCTTGGCGGAACCCATTTCGCGCGAGGTGGTTGAGCAGGTGTCCGGTGTGGACGCCGTGGCGGAATTGCTGGGCCGCAGCCTCATCCAGGAGCAGCGTGGGGTTGAGCCCCAGCTCCAGCTGGCCAACCCCATCTATGGGGAAGTCATCCGGCAGATGGTTCCCCCGGCGCGCAGCCGCATCCTGCACGACAGCCTGCTGGGGAAACTTCAGGCCCACCCCTCGGGCACCGACGCCTTGCTGCGGCGGGTCAGCTGGGCGGTGGACAGCGGACTGGAGGTCTCCACGGACCAGCTCATGCGCGCGGCCCTGATCGCGTGCAAGCTGTCCCAGCCAACTCTGGCCCTGGAACTTCTTGACCACATCAACGGCCAGGACTTGACCCTGCGGGTGCGGGCGGTTCAGGCCAGGGCCCACTACATGGTGGGCCGCTACGAACAAGCCGCGGAACTCCTCGAGGATGCGTTTGACCAGGCGGAGTCCCTGGATGAGCTGCTGTTTGGCTCGCTGCTGCGGGCCACCACCAGGCTCGCCCTGGGCATGCCGGCGGCCAGCATGGAAAAGGATGTGGCCAGGCTGCTCGCCGCCGGCGAACGGCTCAAGGCGGCACAGCCTGAGCAGGCAGCGACGATCACCGAGCACGTTGCCCAAAAGGCCATGCTGCTGGAATTGATGAAGTTGTCCCTGGACGGGGACTACGGCCGGATGCTCCCGCTGATCACATCCGTGCTGTCCGGAGGTTCCGGGCTGTCCATGGAGGAACGCCGGCTCAATGAATCTATTGCCTTGGCCATGGATGCCGAGAGGCTGTGCGCCCTGGGTCTGGCCTCGCAGAGCCAGGCACGCTCGGCGGAAGCCTTCGCCATTGAGCATTCCGAGGTGCATGATGTTTTCTTCATTCCGGAAATGATCGTCTTCCGCCAGTTGACCACGGCCCTGTGCTCCGGCGACCTGAACCTTGCGGCCAAACTGCTGGACCAGTTCTTTGTGGACACGGGGCCCGTCATCATCACTTTTGGCGGCGGCGCCAACGTTGCCCGCGGGATGGGCCTGATCCGGCAGGGGCAGCTGGGGGAGGCCCTGGAGGCCCTGCTCCCGGGCATTGAATCCCTGCGCGACAGCGATCCCCAGCAACTACTGGGCTTCTGCATCTCCATGGCTGCCTATGCCGCCGCCAAGTTGGGCCGGCAGGACGTGGCGGCAGGCCTCATTGCAGAGCACAGGGAGAGACCTGCAATGTTCCTGGTCACGGCGCACGAGCGGGCCTTCATGGCAGCGGCGCGCGAGTACCAGACGCACGACGGCGCTGGGCTGGCGGAACTGCAGGCCCTGGCCGGGAGTGCCAGGATTCAGCAGGCACCGCTCTTGGAGCTGAACGCCCTGGCGATGGCCGTGGAACTTGGCGACCTTGGCCCGGTTGACCGCCTCCTGCAGATCTGCCCCACGGTTGAGGGCGCCTGGTCCGAATCAATCCTCCAGATCTGCCAACGGCTGCACTCCGGCACCGACGGGGCCGGCCCGGGGCCGGCGGCGGCCCGATTGCCCAAGCTCAAGGATGCTGCACAGGGGCGCACCACGGTCTTTGGCACACTTCCGCTCCTGCCGCACCAGTTGGGTGCCGCAACCGGCCCATCGGTTGCCCAGGGCATGCCGGCAAAATCGGGGAACATACTCCTGACCCGCCGGGAACGGGAAATCACCGCCTTGGTGGTGGAAGGGTTCTCGGACAAGGAAATTGCCGAACGCCTGCAGCTTTCCGTGCGCACTGTGGAAGGCCACCTCTACCGCTGCTATGCAAAGATGTCCATCAGTGGCCGGCACGAGATCATCGGCCATGAATGGACCCTTGAACCAGGCACTTGACGGGCCGGCACAGGTAGGTGACTGAGTACTCAAACGGGTAGTACTTGCGCGTTTGCCCCCTGCGAGTACTGGGAAATAGAGTACCGACTACTCATGTGCGGCTGTGACCTGGCTCCTAGTGTTGAAGTACTGGAGTTGGCAGTACATTAGGGAAGGTCTCGACCCATGTCTCATACGGTCTTGGAATCGGCGCGCATAGTGACGCGCCCAATAATGTCTCAGCATGGTCCCGGCAAGGGTGGCGACGCATTCGCAGCAGTGCGTGAACCCATGCTGGAAACCATCATGGGAAAATTGCGCCACAGGGACAGCTGTGGCGTTGTCTTGCTCGGTGAGTACGGGGTCGGAAAGACCTGCGTGGCCAAACAAGCGCTGCGCCTGATCGATCCGGAGTGCCTGGTGGTCTCGTTGCGGTGCAGCGCCAGCACCGTCAGCATCGACTACGGCGCCTTGGGCCCGTTGATGGGCGGGATGGCCGCCGACGCCGTCGACAGCCCGATGTCGGTCTTCCGTGCGGTGTCGAAGGAGCTGCAGCTGCGTGCCAGCCGCCGGCCCGTCGTGCTGTTCATTGACAACGTCCAGGACCTCGATGACCACTCGGCCCTGATCGTGAGCCAGCTGGCGGTGGGCAAGGCAGTCCGGCTGCTGCTGACCGGCGACACGCTCACCTCCATGCCGGCGGAGATCCTCGGCCTGTGGCGGGACGGACTCATCACCCGCATGGACGTGCTGCCCATTTCCGAAGTCGATGTCCGGCCATGGCTTGAGGAATTCCTGGAAAGGCCTGTTGCCGCAGCTGCGGCCAAGGCCCTGTACGCGGCCGGCAGTGGCAATCCCAGGTTCTTGACCGTTGTTGTTGAAGAGCAATTGAATGCCGGCAGCATCGTCCTGAACGAGGGTGTCTGGGTGCTGTCCGGCAGCCCGTTTGTCTGCGGGCGCAACAGCGTTGACACCGTGATGACGGCGCTGATGTCGCTCTCCGACCATGAGCGCATGGTGGTGGAGACGCTGGCCCTGTCCGGCGGGCTGTCCGTCGGTGCCCTCATGTCCTTTTGCGACGGCGCCGCAGTCGATTCCCTGCAGCAGCGCGGTTTCCTGACCATCGGAAAGGGCGATCAGGCCGTTGTCACACTCAGCAACAACCTCATTGTCCAGGTGGTGAGGCAGGAAGTCCCCGCCGGCCGCAGCCGCGAACTCCAGCGGCTTGCGGCGGCATCCGCCGACGGCCTGGGCGGCGGAATCGCGGACAATTTCCGCCTGGCGGTCTGGGCCATCGACTGCGGCCGGCCGGAGGGCGGGGACCGTGCCCTGGCCCAGGCCCAGGCGGCGAACACGGCCGGATGTCCCGAGCTGGCCATGCGCATCCTTGAGTCGATTCCCGGCCACGGTTCCAAACCGGCCATGATGATCGAGAATGCCCGGGCCCTGCTGGAACTGGGCAAGATGGACAAGGCCAGGGCTGTTCTTCAGTCGCCGACGCTGCGGGACACCGAGCTGCCCCTGGCGCAGTGGGTGGACGTCATGCTGCTGCGCATGGCAGTGCAGGGCGGGGCGCAGGCCGGCGCCCCAGACGCCCCGGACATGCTCCAGACAATTCGCCGACGGCTCGACAATGAGCAGGAAGGGCAAGGGGCAGGCAACGCAGACCTTCAGGAGCGGCTCCAACTCGCCGAAATTGACCAGATGTTGAAGAAGGGCCGGTACGCTGAAGCCGCACCGCAGCTTCAGTTGCTGCACACCACCGGCATAAGCCCCTCCACCCGGCTCGTGGCCGGCCTGTGGCTGATAGAGGTGTGGACCCTGACAGGCCGCGCCCTCGATGCGGCCGCCATTGCCGGGGAGATTGAACTCGACGCCATCGTCCGGGACGATGCGGGACCCTTTGACGATCTCGCAGGATCCGCGCTGGGCACCGCCATCACGGCCCTGCTGATTTCCGACAACAACGGCGGCCCCATGTTTCATGCTGCCCAGGGCCCCCTCAAGAGGGTTCAGGCCGCCACACTGGGACAGCTTGTGGAAGGGCTCATGCACGCCTATTCCGGGCGGGCCGACAAGGCCCTGACGTCACTTCTGGCGGCGGCGAGCCAATTTGACCAGCTGCACGAGACCGCCCCGCAGGCGCTGGCCTATTCAGCCCTTGCCTACTCCTATGCGCTCAAGGGAGACGATGAATCGGCAGCCACGTTCATCACCCGGCGCAGTGCCCTGAGCTTTGGCGCACCCCGGCTGATCCTGCTGGCGTGCGAATCATTTGAGGTGTTGGCATCCGCCGAGATCTCGTCCCGTGAAAAGGCCATCGTGGCCCTGTACTCAATGGCCGATGAAAGCCGCCGGGGCCAGATGGCTGCCTTGGAGATGGGGTTTCTTTGTGCGGCCGTCAGGCTGGGGAGCCTCTCAGGTGCCCAGCGGCTCATGGACCTTGCCGCCGGTGTGCAGGGCCCGTGGGCCAGGTGCTGTGAAGGTTTTGCCCAGGGCATCAGGACAGGAAACGCGCCCCAGCTCCTTGCCATGGCGGAAGCGGCCAGCGACTACGGTGACGATCTCTTTGCCCGCGACATCGCCCGGGCCGCACTCAAGATTGCCGGTGACGACGCCGACAAGAACTCCCTGCGAATTGCCCACCAGATCATCAGGAATGGCGTCCTGAAGCTGGGGCACGTCAAGCTCAGCAGCGACGATGGCCAGATGCTGACGTTCCGGGAGCAGGAGATCGCGTCCCTGGCCGCCCGTGGGGCCAGCAACAAGGCCATTGCGGCACAAATGCACATCTCGGTCCGCACCGTGGAAGGCCACCTCTACCAGGTCTATTCAAAGCTTCAAGTGACCTCCAGGGCGGAGCTGAGGGAAAGCCTGACCTGAACTATTCGTGGGGCCGGGCAACCGGTGTGGTCCATGTGTGCAGGTTTTCGGCAATCTTTTCCACGGCCTCGCCAATCGCCATGAAACTGGTGTCGATGCTGAAGTCGGCGTCGGTGGGGACCTCGTAGGGGGAATCAATGCCTGTGAATCCCGGAAGTTCCCCCCTGCGGGCCTTCGCGTAGAGTCCTTTGCGGTCCCTGGCTTCGCAGACCTCCAAGGGTGTGCAGACATGAACCAGCACAAACTTCCCCACAGATTCGGCCATGTGCCGGACCTCCTTGCGGGTGCTCTCAAAGGGCGCGATGGGGGCGCACACCACGGTTCCGCCAACCCGCGAGACCAGGGTGGCAACCCAGCCAAGCCGCCGGATGTTGGCCTCCCGGTCCTCGGTTGAAAAGCCCAGCCCGGGCGAGAGGTTTCTGCGGACGTCGTCCCCGTCGAGCAAGGTGATGGCCGTGGGGCTGTCTTGCTGCAGGCGTTCCGTGAGGGCACGGGCCAAGGTGGACTTTCCGGAGCCGGACAGGCCGGTCAGGAAAATGACTGTGCCGCCCTGGACGGAGGCGGCCGTGCCCCCTGCGGGCCGTGAAGATCCGGCTGCGCCAGTGGTGAAATCAAGCGTGGCATCCCCGCCCAGATTGCTCAGGACATGCCCCAGCAGGCCCGAATTTGTGCAGACACCGTCAGGTGCGGGCAGGACAAGCAGGCCCACCCTGGCGTCGGCGACCACACGCTGCGCGGCACGGAGCTGCTCCAGCAGGGGCATCACGGAATAGGCACCGTGCGGCTGCGTGCCGCACAGGGCAATCAACCACGGCACGGCATCCAACTCCCGGGCCGTGTCCAGGCACTGCGCCAGCTCGGAGGGCAGGGGAGGTGCGGAAAAGACTGCAATGACCGCGGCCCGGCTGCGCCCTGCGCGGGGCAGGGGAGAGCTCAGGCGAATGTCCCGCGCGGGGGGATGCTCCGCGGCCCGAATGGTTGCCACAGAGCCGGCCAGATAGCAGCGCCCCCCGTCGCCGTCACTTTTGCCCGTCACGTCCATGCGGACCAGCGGGGTGCCATCAGGGTCTGTCAGGAACGCGCAGCTGCTCGCCAACGCCTGTTTGCCCAGATCATCGGGCACCTCGAGGGTGAATTCACAGGGCCATGAATCCGGGGCAGCCCCGGGGAGCGCATAGCCGTCTGCCGGGGCGAGCAGGCCGCCAACCAGGAGCTCAAGCTCATCCAGTGGGGCGCCGGACAGCGCGAAGTGCGGCGGTGCGGGGGACGTGCCGGGTGCAGAATTCATGTGCGCCACAACTTTCAGGTAAAGGTCAACGGTTTGACAGCGTCTTGCGCACCTGGCGGATGTCCGTCACGGCCAGGGCCGGCAGGCCGTGCCGCTTGCGCAGCAGCATCCAGGTCAGCGGGGCCAGGATGAGCATGGCCACGAGGACAATCGCGGTGGTCTGGTTGTCCACATCGAGCATCTTGAGCCCCGATGCCACCAGGACAAATGCCAGTGCCTTCCTGATGAATCCGCCGGTGAGGCGGCTGGACAGCTGGGCGCCGAGGTAGACGCCGGGGATGCTGCCAACCAGCAGGGGGAGTGTCAGGCCCAGGTCCAGGTCGCCAAAGAACATGTGGCCCACGGCCGCCGAGGCAACCAGTGGGACTGCCTGCAGCAAATCCGTGCCGACCAGCTGGTTGGCCTTCAGGACCGGGTAGAGGGCCATGAGGCCAACAATGATGATGGAGCCGGACCCCACGGAGGTCATGCCCACAACCACCCCGCCCACAATGCCAAGGCAAATGGTGGGCAAGGGCCGGATCTTCAGGGGGCCCGATTCTACTTCGGCGACCGAGGTGCCGCTTCTGCGCTTGGCCCGCTCGGCCATCTTCAAGTACTGGCGAAAGACCATCAGCGTGGCCGAGACCAACAAGGCCACTCCCAGTGCCACGCGAACCGCATCCTGGACGCGTTCCCCCGGGCCCATCCACTTCAGGATCAGCACCCCGGCAAATGCGGCCGGGACAGATCCCACAACCAGCCACTTCACCACCTGGAAATTGACTGTCTTTTGCCGCCAGTGCACCCAGGATCCGATGGGCTTCATCACGGCGCTTGCCACAAGGTCGCTCGACACGGCGGCCAGGGGCGGGATGCCGAAAATGAGCACCAAGGCTGGCGTCATGAGGGCGCCACCGCCCATTCCCGTGAGTCCAACAACCACGGCAACCATAAACGCCACTGCAACAACAGATAGGTCCATGCCTATAGATCCTGCCACCGGGTTCTCCGTGTGGACACGCGTAATTTGTCTGCCCGCCACGTGGTTGCCGTGGAACCAAAACAGTAGCCGGGCAGGTAAAAACAGTAGTGGAAATCGTTGCAATTCAAGGGTGTGCCGGGCCTGTGGCAGCCAATGGCGCAGGGCAACCACCTGGTGGTCCAGGCATGGGGAGCCACTGTCAGTGGTGGGAGCGCAACTGCCGCATTCGCCGCAGGGCCATGTGGTGCGGGTGGTCGTCCAGGCCGGCTATGGCCGCCCCCAGCAGGCTCGCGGACGCCGCCGGCGTTGCCAGTCGCGGAGCTGTGCGCATGCTGTCGGGCTGGCTCATGGCAAGATCCAGGGCCCGCATGAGTTCCACCTCGGATTCGGCGTCAATCGCCTGGCCATGGCTGGCCATGGTCCGGGTGAAGGCGACCTGGTGGCCGTCCACCACCTCGTTGAACTCGGGCAACCGGGGGACGGCGATGGGCATGTGCCCCACCGAGCGCGCATCAAGAATGGAGCCGGGGCCCCCCTGGACCACAACGATTTTTGCGCCGGCATAGAACTGCAGAAGGTCCTCGCGGGGCATGCGCAGCACTCCCCGCGCCAGGGTTGGGGCCTTGCTGGCCCCGTGCTGGATCAGGCAGGTGGGATGGTCGGGGCGTGAATCCAGCCAGTCCTCGACCCAGTCAATCAGGCGGTCAAAGCGGTGGTGGTCGGTGCCCACGGAAACCACCACAGTGGGGCTGTATTCGCCGCTCACAGTATCGGCCCAATGTTGATGGCCTCGGGGTAGTAGCTCAATTGCTCTTCCCACTGGACGCAGAACACATCCGACATGGGGTAGCACAGCCGTCCGCTGAGTGTTGGCATGGTGATCCTGTCGAAACACTCAATGTAGACCGTGTGGATGTGCAGCAGGCGGGCCACAATAAAGAAGGGAACGCTGACGCCGGCCCCGGTGCTCACCAGGACATCCGGACGCTTCGCACGCAAGGTGGGCCACGCCAGGAAAAAATTGCGGATCGCGTTGGGTATGTTCCTCGTCGTCGGAAAATAGCACCAGGTGACGTCCTCGTTGGTCAACGCTGCCTCGACTTCCGGCCGGCGAAAAGTTACCCATGACCTGTCCATGTCCTTCCACCAGCTTTCCAGCGGCAGAAGTTGTGCCAGGTGCCCACCAGCCGACGCGACAAACATTACTTTCACTTGGTGGTCCTTTCAGCGAACATGAAAACATGCATCCAATGTGGGCGATGACATGAAGCCTAGGAGCGGGCCCGGGGCGAAGGCACGAGTACCGAGTACCTAACTTGCCGTTCGGAGTACTTGCCCCAGGGCCGGCCGGCCCCACCACCGTAGTCCGGATGCCAGGTCAAGTAGTTGCCGGGAGAATCCCCGTAATGGCTACGCGTGCACAGCGGGCAGCTAGTTTTCTAGGGTTAACGCAGTAGGCAAATATGGGCCCGAAATCAAGAACCTGGCTCCTGGTGCCTGCACCAATAGTTGACGTCGTGCCTCATTCGCAGTGTGGATGATACGACGGCGTCGGCCCCCTAATCGGAGTCGGCGGCGAAGGCGTTGTCTGAGACCACAACGTCACCCCCAGTCGCCGTCGGCTCCCTTCGCGGAGCCGGCGGCGAAAGCGTTGTTCGAGACCACAACGCCCCCCAGTCGCCGTCGGCTCCTTGCGTGTTTAATGGCCAACTACGTAGCCCTACTCAGTCGATTCAAGTACTTGCTACTCGTGTGCAAGCAAACCCCGCTCAATAAGCTGATGGCAGATCCGCAGGCATTTTCGCTGTGCGGATGAATCTTTTCCACTCACACCGAATGAACACTGGGGGAAATGTTGAAGCGCTTTGCTGACACGTCGACACTCTGCGGAAGGCAGGGCGCCCCAGGCCGTTGCGCAATGCGCCTGCAACGACTCCTCCCGCCCCGGATTCATCAGCCAGTTGGGAAGCATTGACATGAAACCCCTGGGCCACAGCAGCCAGAACGGCGGAATCCGAAAACTTGTGGGCGATGTTTCCATTTCCGGACTCGGCCCCCCGCCGGTGGCGGTGAGTGGGCCCAGTGCGGCGAAGACCGTAGTGGCCGTGCCGCCGCACCGGCCGGCCAAGATGCGGCGCCGGCATGAGAATTCGGAAAACTATGCCCTGCCTTGGGCACGGAAGTACCGCATCAAGCTGCGGATCACCGACACCGTGCTTGTCCTGGCCTGTGTATTCTTCAGCTCCGATGCCATCGCCGACAGCCTGGGCATCACCTCGGGCAGGCTCATGCAGGCCAACATCGGCATTGCCACGGTGTGGCTGGCCTGCCTTTGGCTGTGGCGGACCCGGGACCCGCGCCTGGTGGGTGTGGGGCCCGGCGAATACAAGAAGCTGATCAATGCCAGCACAGCCGCCTTTGGCTGGCTCGCCGTCATGTTCCTGATCTACGGCGCACACCGCATGTCGGTTGTTTTCCTTATTACCATGCCCGTGGGAACCCTTGCGCTCCTGCTGGGCCGGTGGGGGTGGCGACGCTGGCTAACCCGCCAACGGGCGTACGGCCACTACCTGTCCCGGGTCATTGTGCTGGGAAACAGGGAAGACGTGACCTATGTGGTGGACCAGATCGACAAGAAGACCGGTGCCGCCTATGAGGTGGTCGGCGTGGCCCTGGAAGACGCCGGGACCGAGCGCAACATCGAGGTTGGCCGGAAAAGGCTTCCGGTTGTCGCCGGACTGGACGACATTTGCGACGCTGTCCTGGAGCACAAGGCCGACGCCGTCATTGTTGCCGGCCAGGTGGCCCGCGGGGGCAGCTACCTCCGCGAGCTGGGCTGGAAGCTTGAGGAGAGCGCCACGGAACTCGTGGTGGCCCTGGCCCTGACAAACGTGGCCGGCCCGCGCATCCAGGTGCGTCCCGTGGAGGGGCTGCCCCTGATGCACGTGGACCTGCCACAATTCACCGGCTACAAGCACCTGCTCAAGCGGTCGCTGGACGTGGTTGCGTCCGCAGCGGGGCTGTTGGTCCTGTCCCCCCTGCTGGCAGTGCTGGCCATTTTGATCCGAAGGGACAGTGCAGGGCCGGTGATCTTCAGGCAGGAGCGGGTGGGCCGCGACGGCAGCGTGTTTGAAATGTTCAAGTTCCGGTCCATGGTGGCCGACGCCGAAGAGGTCCTGGCAACGCTGCAGGACCAGAACGAAGGCAGTGGCCCGCTGTTCAAGATGCGCGAGGATCCAAGGGTCACCAAGGTGGGTGCCTGGATGAGGCACTATTCGCTGGATGAACTGCCGCAATTGTTCAACGTCCTCAAGGGTCAAATGTCCCTTGTTGGCCCGCGGCCGCCGCTTGCCACCGAGGTGGAAAACTATGACGGCCACACCTACCGCCGGCTGTACATCAAGCCAGGCATCACCGGCCTCTGGCAAGTCAGTGGCCGTTCGGACCTGAGCTGGAAGGAAAGTGTCCGCATGGACCTCTACTACGTGGAGAACTGGTCCATGACAGGGGACTTCATGATCATGTGGCGAACGCTTCAAGTCATGCGGGATCCAGTGGGAGCCTACTGAGATGCCGGGCCTCAACCGGACCAACGTCGAATATTTGCTTGATTAAGATCCATATCAAATCCTGGGGGAGCTAGTATGAACCGCATCAATGACACGGCCGGTCAGTCCGACCAGCAACTGGCCAGCACTCTTGCCGGCAGGGCCGGTGGCATGCTGCTGGCCCTGCAGGCCGATTCGCTGGGCAACGGCCTCCCTGCCCGGGAGCTGAAGGACCTGGGAGACAGGCTGTCGGAGCAAATGCTCAATGCCGCACTCCGCGAGTTCCGGCCGGCGGACGCCATCCTTTCCGAGGAGGCAAAGGACAGCCCCCACCGCCTCGGGGCAGAGCGGGTATGGATTGTTGACCCGCTGGATGGCACCAAGGAGTTCTCCGAGGGACGCCACGACTGGGCCGTCCATGTTGCCCTGTGGAACCGCGGGACGCTGACAGCCGGCGCAGTGGCCCTTCCGGGACTGGGAACGGTGCTTGACAACGGCACCCCCCGGCCAGGGCCTCGAAGCCCAATGCAGCCCCTGCGGCTCGCGGTCTCACGGAGCCGGCCCTCTCCCATGGCCCAGGCGCTGTCCGCCATGATGCACGCCGAACTGGTGCCCATGGGCTCTGCCGGCTACAAGGCCGGAGCCGTGATCCGCGGCGAAGTCGACGCGTACCTTCACAGCGGCGGGCAGTACGAATGGGATTCGGCGGCACCCGTTGCGGTGGCAACGGCGCTGGGCCTGCACGCCAGCAGAATTGATGGAACACACTTGAGCTACAACCAGCCGGATCCGTACCTTCCGGACCTGCTGCTGTGCCGCCCGGAAATAGCCGCGGACTTGCTCCGCGCCCTTGAACTTCTTCTGGAAACCAATGACAGCCTTCAACCAACAGGTCTCTCCATGGACGGGATGCATCAACCATGAACACATTCGAATCCGGCGGGAACTACTCCCTGAGCCAGCTGCAGGCGCTTGAGTCCGAGGCCATCTTCATTATTCGTGAGGTGGTTTCCGAACTTGAGCACCCGGCACTGATGTTCTCCGGCGGCAAGGACTCCATTGTCATGCTGCACCTGGCCGCCAAGGCATTCGCCCCGGCGCGGGTGCCCTTCCCCGTCCTGCACATTGACACAGGCCACAACTTCGCCGAAGTCCTTGAAGTCCGGGACCAACTTGTGGCCCAACTCGGCGTCAACCTGGTGGTTGGATCCGTCCAGGACGCCATAGACCGGGGGCTGGTCCAGGAGGAACCCAGCGGTTCCCGCAACCGGCTCCAGACCCGCGTCCTGCTGGACACTGCCGACAAGTACGGGTTCAACGCGCTCATGGGCGGTGCCCGGAGAGATGAAGAGAAGGCGCGGGCCAAGGAAAGGATTTTTTCCTTCCGAGACGATTTTGGCCAGTGGGATCCCAAGAACCAGCGGCCGGAGCTGTGGAACTTGTTCAACACCCGCATTCACATCGGGGAGAGCATCAGGGTCTTCCCCATCTCCAACTGGACCGAGCTGGACATCTGGAGCTACATCGCGCAAGAGGGCATCACGGTGCCGTCCATTTACTACGCACACCAGCGCGAGGTTTTCGAACGCAACGGAATGCTGTTCGGCGTCCACGAGGTGTGCCAGCCGCGCGCGGATGAGCCCACGTTTGTGGACACTGTCAGGTACCGGACAGTGGGCGACGCCAGTTTGACGGCCGCCGTGCGCTCCGAGGCAACAACGGCCGCCGACATCGTCGCGGAAGTCGCGGCCACCCGAATCACCGAGCGCGGGGCCACCCGCGGCGACGACCAAGTCAGCGAAGCTGCGATGGAAGACCGGAAGAAGGAGGGGTACTTTTAATGGACCTTTTACGATTCGCGACGGCAGGGTCCGTTGACGACGGGAAAAGCACACTCATTGGGCGCATGCTGTACGACTCGAAGTCGATCTTCACCGACCAGCTGGAGTCCATCGAGAGGACCAGCCGGGAGCGTGGCGACGAGTACACGGACCTGGCCCTGCTGACGGATGGCCTGCGGGCTGAACGGGAACAGGGCATCACCATTGACGTTGCCTACAGGTACTTCTCAACCCCCAAGCGCAAATTCATCATCGCCGACACCCCCGGCCACATCCAGTACACCAGGAACATGGTGACGGGGGCATCGACCGCCGATGCCGCCATTGTCCTCGTTGACGCCCGCAAGGGCCTGAGCGAACAGAGCCGGCGCCACACCTTCCTGGTGTCCCTGCTGCAGGTGCCGCATCTGGTGCTGGCCATCAACAAGATGGACCTGGTGGACTGGTCGGAAGAAGTTTATGAGTCGATCAGACGCGAATTCGTGGACTTTGCCGCCAAGCTGGACATCTCCGACCTGACGGTCATCCCGGTGTCCGCACTTCAAGGCGACAACGTGGTGCAGTCCTCCACCAACATGCCGTGGTACCAGGGGGCCACGCTGCTTCACCACCTGGAGACCGTCCACATAGCCAGCGACCGCAACCTGGTGGATGTGCGTTTCCCCGTGCAGTACGTCATCCGGCCCCACCAGAGCAGCCACCACGACTACCGCGGCTACGCCGGCCAGGTATGCGGGGGAGTGCTGCAGGTGGGAGATGAGGTGATAGTCCTGCCGAGTGGCATGCCGAGCAAGATTGCAGCCATCCATGCGCCCAGCGGCCCTGTCGACTTTGCCTTTGCACCGATGTCGGTCACGATCTGCCTGGAAGACGACGTGGACGTCTCGCGCGGGGACATGATTTGCCGGCAGAACAACAGGCCAACAGTGGCCCAGGACATCGACGCCATGATCTGCTGGATGGGAAGCACACCCATGCAGCCGGGGCTTCGCCTGGCAATCAAGCACACCACCCGAAATGCCAGGGCCCTGGTCCAGGAACTGCAGTATGAGCTGAACATCAACTCGCTGCACAGAAACTCAGGTGCGGGCGAACTCAAGCTCAACGAGATTGGCCGCGTCCGGCTCCGCACCACCTTGCCGCTGCTGGCCGATGAGTACCGCCGGAACCGCCAAACAGGCGGGTTCGTGCTCATTGACGAGGCCACCAACAACACAGTTGCCGCCGGCATGATCCTCAACGCCAGCTAGCTGTTCTCCGCCCGGACCGGCACGACGAGGGGGCCCGCACCATGCGGGCCCCCTCGGCGTGTCGGGGATGCCCTGCCTACCAGTGCCATTCCCAGCCGTAGGAGCCTTCAAAGCCGCCCACCACGAACGCGGCGGAACCGGCACCCGCGGGGACATCCAGGATGACCAGGCCGGACTCGCTGTTGCCCGGCTCGATGGGAGACTTCAACAGATCAGAGGCCTTGACGCATCCCATGCTGTTGCCCACCGGATCCAGCAGCTGCTTGCCGGAAGCGTCCCAGCCCCTGAACTCGGCATTGGTCAGGGCCAGGTTGGGCCACCCGGAGTCGGCAAAGTTGGCGCCGGTGGTGACATTGATCGTCAACGCAACAAACTGCCCGTTGACACTGGGGGCAGCCGAGGGTTCGGTGCACTTGAAGTTGGTTTGGATCTTGGTGGCGGTGAGGGTCGCAAATTTATCACCTGTTGCCGCGCCGAACACGCTGGTCTGCCCCACCTGCTGGGGTTCGTTGCCGCGGCTGTTGAGATCAATGGAAGACAAGGGTGAGCCGCTGGCCGGGGCAGACTGGGTGGGTTGCACCGGAGCCGCTGATGATGCAGCCGCCGTGGGGGCGGCAGTGGTGGCGCCAGGCGTTGGGGAAGCCGTCCCCGAGGGGCGCGGTGAACTGCTGCTGGTGGCGGGGGGAGACGTTTGTGCCGTCCCCTGCCCATCATTGGGTGTACATCCTGCGGCAAGAACCAGTACTGTCGATGCCACCACAATGCTGAGCAGTTTTTTCATGGAATTCTCCGATGAGATTACGCCTGAGACTGACAACCCGTTGATTTGTCTGCCTTGATCCTAATTGAATGCATGCGTCATAGGTAGGTGCAAACAGGGGCTGTTGCGAAGACGTTAGAGAGCCCTAGCGAAGTTTGTCCCGGCAGCTCGGGGAAGAGAAAAAGTACCCATTGTTGGCGAATTTGCGGAACGCCTTGTTGACATCCGGGTTGGCGTTTATGGCGGTGTCGTCAATTGTCCAATCGCGTCCGCCGTCGTGGAGCCCGGACCGGTTCCAATAGACAAGGGCACGCAATTTGGGAAACTTTGCCATGTCCTGCGCAGCAGTTGCATAAAAGCTGTCAATGTAGGGGGCGGTCAGGACGGAATTCTCCACACCCCATTCGGCGAGCATCTGGGGAACGTCCGGATACTTTGCGGCTGCCCATGCATAAAACCCGGGCCAGGAACCGCTGGGCTGGTTGATCAACGCGGACATGGTGGGTGTTGCTGCCGGATTGAACATATACGGATCCTGGGCGATCCAGTCCACCACATCCCGCCCGGGGAACAAGTCTTCAAACCAGGGCTGCTTTGCCCACTTGGCCGTGCCTGCGTAGTTCAGGACGATGATTGACTTGTCGTTCGGGTCGGACCGGAGTACGTGGACCACGTGGGTAAAGAAGTCACGAAAGTCTGCCGGTGTTTGCCCTGACCCGGGGGCCGGGTCCACGAACCGCTCAAACTCCGCATTCAGCGAGAGGAAATACGGCTGTGAATACGATTCGCCGAGGTGTTGGGCCAATTGATGCAAATACGCATCCGCAGCCCCGTCGGCAACCTGGCGCCATGTCAGTCCGTCCGGCCGCCAGTTGTGAAAGGGAATGATTGACTCGCCGGGCCCCGACACCATGCCGATTTCCGCGGGACTCGGGAAAAGCTGTTCCTGCCCTAATTCATAAAAATGGGCCACGTCGACCTTGCGTCCGGCATCCGTCTGGAATTGCGCCAAGGCCTGGGCTGGTGTCTGTTCGGCTCTCAAGGGGGCCGCTGCCACGCCGAAGAGGACGTTGCATTCGTTGGGGACACCGGCTCCCGGCAGGCACAGCGCCAAGCCGACAACCAGGACAATGGTGGACACGAGGGCAGAAGGTGGCCGCACTGCATCTCCTTTCCACTCGTGGCACCCCCGTGCTTCCACCCTAGGAGACTGCCGGGAACAATGTAAGGGGTCACGCGTCCGGCGCAGGGAAATTAAACGCCCAAGCGCCGCAACACAATGTGCTGCGGCGCTTGGGCGTTCGTTGCGCGGGCGTCTACTTGAAGTAGCTGTTCCGTGCCTGGTTCATCACGTCAGTTGAGATGTAGCTGCGGAAAGCAGCCAGTGACGATGCCTTTGAATCGATGTTCGTGATCCCCACAGGCAGCTTGGTGCCGTCGGGCGTGTAGCCCGTGGAGTCCCAGTAGACCAAGGCCTTGAGCTTGGGGAACTGCTTCAGCTGGCTTGCTGCCGTGTTGAAGAAGTCTCGCTTGTAGTCGGGGTAGGTGGTGTCCTCGTCCACGCCCCATTCGCCCAGCATTTGGGGCTTGCTGGGGTGGTTGGTTGCAGCCCAGTTGTAGAAGCCGGGCCACACCTTCGGGTTGCTGGTGCGGTTCACCATGCCGGAGAAGTCGGTCAACCAGACCGGCGGCTTGCCGAACGCGTACGGGTCCTGTGCAATCCAGTCCACAACGTCGTCGCCGGGGTACAGGTCATTGAACCAGGACATGGTGCCCCACTTCTCGATGCCCGTGTAGTTCATCACCGTAATGGCATTGGTGCCGCCACTGGCGCGCAGCACCTGGGTTGTGTGCCGGAAGAAGTCGCGGAAATCGGTGGCAGTCTGCCCGGAACCGGGGGTCTGGTTCACTTCGTCTTCCATCTCCGCGTTCAAGGAAAGGAAGAACTTCTTGGAAGCGTTGGCCTTCATGTAGGCGCCGAGCGACTTCAGGTAGGGATCAGCGGCACCGTTGGCGACCTGGCGCCAGGTCAGGCCGGAGGGCTTCCAGTTGTACAGCAGGATGCGGTTCTTGTTGGTCTCGTTCTGGCGGCTCAGCTCGTTCGCCGTCGGGAACATGGCGCTCTGGCCACGCTTGTAGTAGTGCGTGATGTCCATGGTGCGGCCAGAGTCTTTTTCAAAACGGGTCTGGGCTGCGTCCCATGATTCGCCGCCCTCAGGGTTGCCGGCGGCGCCAAACCAGGTGCCACAGCTGGGCACGAGCGTGACCGAAACGGTGCAGTTGGTTCCCGGCGTCGTCGGGGGAACAACGGGAGGCTCCACGGGGGGAACAACCGGAGGAACCACGGGAGGCGTGGTTGAAGCGGTGACCTCAATGGTGGGGCGCTGCGCTGCAGCGGCCTCACGCGAGGCAATGCGGCTGATGCCGCCGGCTTCGCGGGCCAGGCCGATGGAAACTGTTCCGTCGGTGCTGGTCAAGCCGGTCAGGGACAGGGTCACTGACTGTGCCCCCGCGCCGATCTTTGCCGTTCCCACGGTCTTGACGCCAACAGGGGCGTTGGCGTAGGCAATGCTGGTCTCTGCCCAATTGTTGGACTGCAGCTGGGAAGCCTTGATTGTTCCGGCAGTGCCACCAGTCACTGTCAGTTTCAAGTTCAGGGTGTCCGTGGCCGCAATGGCGCCCAGGTTGGTGAACTTGAGGTATCCGTTCTTGAGATCACTGTTGTCCGAGCCAACGGCGATCTTGGTTACTGCACCATAGTTCCGCGTGGGCAGCGTTGACACCGTGTAGGAATCGGCTGACGCGGTGGTTGCACCGGCGGCCTGCGCAGGCAGCACCGTGGCGATGGCTCCAATGCCACCCAACAGGGCGGCGGCTGCGGCCGTGGCCACAAACTTCTTTGTTGCCGGGAACTTCCGGCGGGTGCTCACTGCGGGTGAGCTAAGGGAATAACCTGACGAAGATTGGTTCGTCATACAAAAAACTCCAATTCGGCGGCTATCTTGGCCCCAGCCAACAAGCTAACTGCGATAATAGTTACTTAACCGTTACAAGAGCCTAGCTGAAAGTTATGGATCACGTAAATTTGACTCGGGGGTAGCGGGTGCTGTACGGCAGGCTAGGGTTTCGGGGAAACCAGGTGCCGCTTCCAGCCCAGGATGCCTGCATAGCACAGGCACGAAAAGCCCAGCATTGACGCCTGGAATGCGAGACGGTCGGGCAAAAGCCCCCGTCCCAGGGCAGGCAGCAGCAGGAACATCACCACCGTGGCGCAAATCATGAAGACCGCGCCACGCGACATGGGCGTAACGTGGACGGTTTTCCGCACCTGGAAGAAGCACAAGGTGTTCCGGACGCAGATGGCTGCCGCCCACGCTGTGGCAGCGCCAAAGATTCCCCAATGGGGAACCAGCAGCAGGCACCCCACCACGTCCAGGGCCAGGGCTGTGGTGGTGTTGACCAGTGACTGTGTGCTCCGCCCGGCCATGTTCAGCAGGGTGTCCAGGGGGCCCATGGCTGTGGAAAAGAGCATGGCCAGGGCCAGGATGCGCAAGGCCGGGGCGCCTTGTTCATATTCAGGGCCAAACAACATGCCCAGCACAACGTCCGCGAACACAAACGCGGTCAGGTGGATGGGCCACGTGAGGGCAACGGACCAGAGGGTGAGTTGCTGGGTGACCCTGCGGGTCCCCGGGATGTTTGCGTTGGCCAACAGGCGGGCCAGCTGCGGCTCGCTGACCTGCTGGATGGCGGTGTTGGCCAGCTGGCCCAGGACCAGGAAGCGCGTGACGGCAGTGTAGATGGCAGCCTCCGCGGGCCCAGCCAGGACAGTCACCAGGGCAATGTCAGAGCGCTGCAAAGCCACCAGCGTCATGCGGGAGAGGCCGCGGGGAATGGTGAAGCGCCAAAACTCGCCTCTCGCCGCACGGTTGGTGGACCGTGTTCCCTGGGGAAACGCCTCCGGACTCCTGCGCGCGATCCGGGCCACGGCCACGCCTGCACATGCCGCCGCCACCACGTACGGCCCCGCCCACGCAATGGCGAGCCACACCAGGTTGGCATGGGCCAGCGCGGCAACAACGACGGCGCCCACCTGAAGCAGCGGCCGCACAATGCGCTCTATGTATATAGTGGGCCGCATGTGCGCAAAACCCCGCGCAATGGCCAGCATGAGCTCGTAGCCTGCGGCAACGGGCAGGGCCGCCGCAAAGACCACCAGCATGCCCACGCTCTCCTCCGGGGCGTCCCCGCCACCCAGCAGTCCGTTGAGCGCCGGGGCAAGGAAGATGGCGGCCACCCCCAGTGCGCCGGCGACACCCAGCGAAACCGCCACCCCATTCCTGACCAGGTGGCGGTTGGCGGAGGACTCCTTGCGGGCGGTGTTCCACGCCAGAAAACGCACCAGCCCCTGGTCAACACCAAGCTGGGAGATGGCAACGGCGATGAGGAAAATCGAGGACGCGGCGAAAAAAAGGCCTGCCGTTGCAGGATCCCAGCGGCGTGAGATCACCACCACAAGCGCAAATCCGGCAATGGCCGAGAGTCCGGAACCCAACAGGTTGGCGCCGCCGGACCGGGCAATTTGCTTCATGGAACGGCCGGCATCCGCCCGCTGTTGTTCATGGTCCGGCGGCAGCTGTGCGGGGACAGCCGGCTGCCGGTCGGCGGATTTGCTCACAGCAGGCTAGCCGCGGCGCTCGTGGACCACTTCAAGGGATGGTGTAGTGGCGGCGGGATCCTCCACAACTGCAGGGGACGCCTGTGGCCCGCCGCCATCCCCGGCAGCCACCGAGGTGCGGCGCCGCGTACGAGGGGCATAGCGGCTTGGCTGCCTGTACAGGACGGCTCCGGCAAGCTCCACATGGATTTGCCGCAGGAAGTCCCGCGCCCGGGCCAGGTGCGCCACCGTGGCTGTCTTGCCATCCACCACCAGCAGGACCTCGCGGGCGTGGCGGGCCATGGCAATGCCGGCGCCCGAGTCAAGTGACGGGCCTGCGACAATGACGAGTGCCTTCTCGCTCAGGGCCTGGAATAGGCCTGTCAGCCGTGGGCTCTGGACCAGCCTGGCAAGGGATTCGGCCTGGGTGCCGGCCGGCAGTGCGGAGTGGCTGCCGTCAAGTTCCAGCAGGTCCCAGCAGTCAGACACCGGGGTGCCGCCGGCAAGGATGTCGGTGAGGCCCTGGGGGCCGGGGGTTGAATCGCTGCCGTCCCGGGACTCCGTCTCAACCACCACTGTGGCCGTGCCGATTTCGTCAAAGGCGCTGGCCAGCCCGGCTGCGATGGTGTGGGTGTCCGTCCCGGCCGGGGTGCCGGCCAGAAACAGGACATTGCGCCGGCTCGGCTCGGACGCGGCGATGACGTTTGCCAGCTGCCTGAAGCCCTCCATGTCCACCAGGGCGGTCCCCCCTGAAGTCCAGCGGCGGATGCTTCCCCGGAAGGGTTCGACGCCGGCCGAGACAATGTCCTCGGGCTCGCGGATCCGTTGATCAAGGTTCTCCCGGGCCAGCGCAATCATGACGGCGAAGGCTGCAGCCACCAGCCCGATCGCCAAGGCAATGAGGAGGGGGTTGACGCCGTCCTTGGTCTCCGGAAGGCTGGCCGGGCTGATGATGTCGCCAGGAGAGATTGAAGTTGCGTCCGCGCCTGTCTGGTCCACATTGACAGTGGCCAGGTGGGTGGCATACAGCGTGACTTGTTGTTGCAGCTCGAGAATTTGGGCCTGGTCCGCATTGGTGATCTTGGCGGCATTCAGGCGGTTCGATGCGTCGCCCAGGAGCTTTTCAAGCGATGCCTGCTGCTGTTTCCGCAATTCCGTTTGGGCGGCCACCACGCGGGTTCCCCTGTCCTTGCGGTAGGCAAGGTAGGCCTCGGCAAGGGCCTGTGCGCCGGCCTGCGCCAACTTGGCGTCGGGCTGCGTGTAGGTAATTTGAACCACTGTGGAATTCGAGGGGACTTCAGTGAAAATGTCGCCGCGCATTTCCGGTCCCAGCACCGTGCCACGCGAAGCCCCGATGGCCACTGCGGACTTGATGACGGAGTCCGTGTACACCAGCCCGGCTTCGGTGGTCAGTGCAGCCAGTTGCTCGGTGCGGGATGGTGGCGTGGCCGGCGAAAAAGGATTGCCGGCCAGTGGATCCAGGAAAACGATGCTGGTTGAGGAATAGCTCGGTTTGCTCTGCACAAGAAATCCGGCAGCCGCGATCACGCCAATGGCCAGAACGGCCACGGCGGATATCCAGTGATGCTGTAACGCCCTGAAAAAGAAGTTTTGACGCGGTGCTGGTTCAATCAACATTGTTCACCTTGTATTGAAAAAACGAGGTTCGGTTCGCGGTGCCACTGTATTGCCCATCATTGCATAGCAGGCCCGGAAATGCGTAGCATTCACGGTCAACTTTCAGGAACGGACACGGCATGGACGGTGGCGCCAAAGGGGTCCGGCTGACTGGCTGAGCAAGTCTTGACATGCTGTGGAAGACTGTCGTTGAGAGATCTCCGGACACGTCCACAACAGGGTGGGAGCAGCCACATGAATCAATCGCCAATGCCGCCCAATGCAGGTGTGGCGGCCGGGGGGAACCGGCCGAACATCTTGATGCTCGGGGGCTTTGGCCGCAGCGGGTCAACACTGCTGGAGCGCTGCCTGGCCGAGTCCCGCGGCGTGGTCGGCATGGGCGAGGTCCTCCACCTCTGGGAGAGGGGCCTGCGCGATGACGAGCTGTGCGGGTGTTCGCTGCCGTTTTCACAGTGTCCCTTCTGGCTCGACGTTGGCCACAGGGCGTTCGGCGGCTGGGCCCACGTCGACGTCCAGGAAGCAGTTGCCGACCGTGCGGCTGTGGTGCGGAACAGGTACCTGCTTGAACTGATCACGGGGGTAACTCCCACACGACGCAGAATCCGGCGAGACCGTTTTGTAAAACGAATAAATGCACTTTACCGGGCGGCGGCGGACAGCGCGGCTGCCAGCCTAATTGTCGATTCAAGCAAACACCCGGCCTATGCCTATTTTCTGCGGCACGCCGATGTAAACCTTAAATGCGTTTTGGTTGTGCGTGATCCACGCGGGGTGGCATATTCCTGGTCGAAGGTTGTCAAGCGCCCGGAAACCGGGTCGGCCGGGGAATTGATGCCACGATATTCAACGGTATCTGCCGTCACCAATTGGACCGTTTATGGTTTGTTGTTTCACGCCCTCAGCCTGTTCAAGGTGGAAGTCAAAACTGTCCACTACGAGGATTTCATGGCGTCCCCCCGCAGTGTTGTGGAAGACATTCTGCGCTTCGCCGGCCTTGAGCCGGTTCCCGGGGACCTGGACCACATCCAGGCTGATGCCGTGGAACTGTCCGCCCACCACACGGTTGCCGGCAACCCCATGAGGATGGTGACCGGCAGGCTCGGGATCAAGGCGGATGCGGCCTGGAAAGTTGCCATGCCGTCCAGGGACCGGCGGGTTGCGGGAGTCCTGAGCTTTCCCCTCCGCCTGGCCTACAGCGTGCGTCGCAGATAGCCACTAGATGCCCCGCCCCCTCCGGTTGAGGGTGCGGACAATGAAGGCGGGTTTCACCAGGTGCAGCACCACTGCCAGGGCCAGATACCCCCGCGGTTCCACGGCACTGAGCCGAATTGACCGGAACGCCGTCTTGATGGCCTTTTTGGGCTGGGTTCCCAGCGAGGCCAAGGCAAACGCCCGCTGCCCTTCCATCCAAGCGGTGCCGCGGCCGTTCGCCGCAATGCCCGGGTGCTTTTGCATGAGATATTCAAGTCCGTCGGCCATGGCCTCCCACTTGTGCGAAAAGAATGAGCCCTCCGGGTACCACAGCACGTCGGTAGCCACCGCAGGGAGCACCACCACATCGCCCGCCGAGGCAGCACGCATCAGGTAGTCATAGTCCTCGCCGTAGCCGTAGGGCAGATCCTCATCAACAAGGCCCACCCTTGCCAGCAAGGGCTCCCGGGCAAAGACATAGGTGGATGGATGGGCGCCCGTGAGCCGGCTGCCCGAGAGTGCCTCGGCAGTGACCAGGTCGGCGTCCGGGATGCGGACCAGCCGTTTGTCGCCAAAATGGACTTCTATGCCGCCCACGCAGCCCAGGGCCTGCCGTTCTGTCATCAGGGCGAGTTGCTTTTCCAGCTTGTCGGGCCGCCAAGTGTCGTCGTCGTCGCAAAAGGCCACCATGGGGGCCGTGGCCGCCAACAAGCCAGTGTTGCGGGCTCCCGGCAGTCCACGGGTGCGTGCGTTGCTGCACACCCGCAGTTCCCTGGACGGCGTGGCGAATTCCAGTTCCTTCAGCTCGACGCTGGCATCGAAGACCACAGTGATCCGGATGCGGCCGGCGTACGTTTGGTCAACGATGGAACGGATGGTCTTCTTGAGCAGTTCGGGGCGGTCGTGGGTTGCAACTATGACATCCACGGGGTCAGCGGCGGTCGCTGGGGGCTTTTGCACTGATGTCCTTTCGGCGGTGGCTGCGGAGAACCAGGTGGGCGGCGGACTGGGTGCGGCGGAAGCGCTTCGAATATGCCATCAGGCAGCCAAGCAGCAGCCCGACGGCGGCGGATGAGGCGAGGCTGATGACAAACCCGGGACGAGTGCCTGAGGTGGGCAGGGTGCCCGCATGCGTAATGTAGCCCGGGTCCGGGTCAATGACTGTGAGGGCAATCAGTTCGGCCTGCAGGTCCGACTGCAATCGGGTCAGGGCCGGGTTTGAGCTCTCTGAACCCACGGCCTGTTGCGGGTCAGTGGGGGTGGGGCGGTCCAGGGAAGCCGTCACTGTCGCAAGCTGGGCCTTGATGGCAGAGATCCTGGCTTCCTGTGCGGCGTTGAGCGACTCCTGCCTGGCGTCCAAAAAGTTGCGGGCCAGCACGGTGACAGCATCCAGGGCCTGCTGTGGGGTTTGGGAGGAGACATTCAATTGGAGTATGCGTGAATTGATGAGCGGGGAGATGGTCAGGTCATCGAGCAAACCGCTGGAGCGGCCCGGGTAATTGGTCTCCCGGGCGGTTTTCCCCAGGACCTGGTCCGAGAGCAGGACCTGCACGGCCGAGTCAATGGACACGTCGCGCGGGACCTTTCCCGCCTTGGCCAAGTTGGTGGTGGCCACCACGGCAATGTCCGTCCTGGCCCTGTACTGCGGCGGCAGGACCAGCTGGACGGCGATCCCAACCAGCAGGCTCGCCACGAGCGCGGAGCCGATGATTGCCCAGTGCGCGCGGACAAACTGCACATAGTCCCCGAATTGCAGCTCGCGGTATTTCTGCCCCGCCGGTTCGCTGCGGCGGTGCGACGGTGCCAATTGTGTTGGGGTTGCGGTCATCGGCGCCAACTCGGAACGTAGCCCAGCAGCTGGGCGAGCCGCACGTCGTCCTCCTCGAATTGGGCTCGCAGCCCGTCCCGCACGGCATCCGGCATGGCATCACTTGGCCGGGCATTGGCGCGGATGACGTCGGCCGGCCGCCACCCGGATATGCCCAGGTACTCCGTCAGCTCCTGCCACTGGGGCAGGCCGGGCACCAGGAAGTCGTCGGCGTCAATGACCATGACGCGTTCGCGTCCCAAGATGGAAAAGGCCCGTTCCAGTTGTGGGGCATACCGGCCCCTGGCCACGTAGGCATGGTGTTGGTGCGAGAACGACTGGTAGTTGGGATCGGCAACAATCCGCTCCTCCTCGCCGAGCAGGCGGGCCGCCTCCGCGTTGAGCGCGTCCTGGAACGGCAAGTCCTCGAATCCGCGCTTGGTCTCCTGCTTGTAGGCGGAGAAGGCGCGTTCCACGGGATCCCGCAAGAGCACCAGCAGCTTGACGTTGGGCAGTTCCGCGCCGATGCGCTCCATGGCCAGGGGGTGGAAGAGGTAGTACGGGCTGCCCTCACCCGTGATGCGCGTGGTGCGGTTGGCGCCCGCATTGAGTGGAAAGTGCCCCAGGTAGTAGTTGGGCCCGCGCCGGAACCGCTCTGCCGTGTCAAAGTAGTGGATGCCCTTGTTGAAGGCGGGCGGTTGAACCTGCGGGTGCTGGGCCAGCATGCGGTACAGGCTTGTGGTGGCGCACCGTTGGGCCCCGGCAATGATGAACGTTGGGGACATGCGCAGGGGTGCGCTGAATTGCCCGACGGCGCTCACCAGCGAACGTGCCCCTCCGCGGGCTGTGCGGCGGATGGTTTGGGCAACGGTGTCCATGGCGGGTCTCATTTCTTCCGGCTTCCCGGCAAGGAATTCCTGTGTAGTTGGTCGAAAATCAGGCGGTGGTGCCAGGCCGCCAGGGCCCGCACGGGGGCGCCTGTGGGTGACAGCCCGTCCAAGGTGAATCGTGTTGCGATTGTCAGCAGGTAGCCCACCACGATGGCCCGGATCTGCTGCGGGTCCGGATCCTCAAGCAATGAGGAATCGGACAATGTCTTGACCACCGCACTGTAGCTGGCGCCTTCCAGGATTTCCCGGGCCGCGATGTAGTCGCCGCGCAGGCGAAGTTTCTGGTGTGCTGTGTAGTGGACCACATCCGCCCCCGCAGGGACCGGATGGGCATACCGTTCCCAGTCCCAGATCATGGGAACCGCGGCCGTGTGCGCCAGGTTCCAGGGGCCGAAATCGCCGTGCCAGGCACCGAAGGGAATCTCAACATCGCCAAAGTCCTGGCGGTAGCGGTCAACGAGATACGGGAGCTCGTTCCCGGATTGCTTCCGCAAGGGGGCAAGCTGGGCTTCCAGCTGGGCCAGCCACGGGCTACCGGCAATGGCCACGTGGCTGACGGGACTGCTTTTGATGATGGCCGCGGCTGCTTCATGGGGGATGCCGCCGCGGCGTGGCTTGCCGGGGCGCAGCGCACTCATCAGCAGGACGCTGTTTCCCTGCCAGGATCCGGCATGAATGGCGTGCGGAAGCGTGAACGCACCTGCCGTTGCGTTGGCCAACTGCCCCAAAACCTCCGACTCCCTGTCCACCAGCTGGTTGGTCAGGGCGTTCAGCCCCACCTTGGCAAAGCCAATCTCGGCCCCGGACGGTGAATGCACGTTCAGGATTGGCTTTCGGTTGGCCCGGGCAGAACCCACTGTCAGGGACAAGAGCACAGGGTGGCCCAGCACGCCCGCCAGGTAGTCGGCAATGGAGTCGGGCGCGTCCGGCCCCTTGCGCAGCGTCAAACCGTACGGCATGGCGACGGGCCCAAGCCCCGACGCCAGAACTGCCGACAGCAGTTGCCTTGGCGCGGAGCTGCGGAATGTGTCGCCGGCACTTGGCCGCACCAGGGAACCGGCGGCGGCGGAGCGGTGGCCGGCCGTCACCAGCATTCTTGGATGCCTCCTCCCGGGAACCAACCGGAAGGATGAATCACCTGAGGAAACCCTGGAAAGTCCCACCTCGGTCTCCGGAAAGAGGCACTCGAGAGTTGCCACGAGGTCCTCAAGCATGGGTGAGGTGCGCGGCCCGCTCATGGGAACTCCCGGGGGGACAACAGCTGGCTTTGCAGCAGGCGGAGCTTCCTGCCCTCCTGCTCGTGGCGCCAGATCAGCCCCAGGGCAATCGTGACGATCATCAGGGGTGAGCCGATCAGGTCATAGACGGGCAGCACGCAGAAGAAGAAGACCACAGGGTACAAAAGCGGTGTGGCCCAGGACTGGCTCCGGCTGATCACGGGCAGGGTGCGCCGGATGATGAATGCGCAAAAAAGCGCGGCACCGAGAAAACCCGTGCAGAAGACAAGAAACCACAGGGAGCCCTGGGTGCCCAGCTGCGGTGGTGAACACTGGTGGCAGTCCGCGGTGGCACCGGAAGCGATGGAAAAGAAGTTTCCCTGGCGACTGCGGGTGGCCCCAAAGCCAATGAGCGGCGAATAGTGGAGGACGGTTTCCAGGGTTATGCCGGCCAGGTTTGAGCGGCCCTCGTTGCTGTGCGGGTTCTCCAGCCGGGTCTGGATGGTTTCCCAGAGGGGCGTTATGAGCAGCCCCATGTACAGCACGGTTGCCGCGGCCCCGGCCCCCACCACGGCGAACCACCGGCCCATGATGGCCATGCGAACCACAATGACAAGCGCCATGACGCCCAGGCCGGCCCACAGCCCCCTGTTGAGGGAGAAGATCACGGGTGGAATGGCCAGGAGGAGGACAAACACAAAGGCCATTCGCTGCCCGGCATTGCGCGTGTACCTGTAGGTCATGAGGAAGAAGGGGAGCAGCAGGCCAAAATTGGCCCCCCAGGAATTCGCATACTCAAACGGGGCCTTGGGCCGGGGATCGGGGTAGCCCAGGATGTCCTGGAGCTGCGCCAGGCCGGGGTGGATGAGCGAATTGAGGAAGACATTGGACCGCATGGACCGCGGCAGCAGGATTTCCAGCAGGGAGGGGAACTCATGCTGCCACAGGTACTGGCCGGCGTAGCCGCCCAGCACGGTCAGGATGAACATCCAGCCCATGAGCATGATGAGCCACTTGCGGGGAAGCACTTTTTCCGAGGTGTTGCCGATGAAGAGAAGCACAACTGTCACGGCGGCGAACCATGCAACCCGGTACGACCAGGGCAGGATGCGTGCAATGCCCGCTTCGGGCACCAGCCCGGGAACCGGTGTCCACAACACGCCGATGCCAATGAGCAGCACGGCCAGGAACAGGAGCCAGAGCCCAAACCCGCGCGGGACCAGGATCTTGCGCTGGCGAAGCAGGTGGTATCCCAGCGGAAGTGACATGACCAGAAAGCCCAGGATGCCCAGGCCCATGGCCCACCAGAGCGGGAAGCCGGCAAAGAACACGATCAGCGGCAGGGCGGGGGAGTGGGCCAGGTGGGATCCGATGTCCCGCAGGCGCCCCCGCCTCCTGGGGCTTGAGGGCGCGGTTGCCCACGCCTGCCTCAGCCGACTGTTCAACGGTGTTCCCAAGATGCGCCCCAACACTTCCGGTCAATAAGTGGTCCACAAAACCTTCCTTGGCAGCCAGCCTAGTGGCGATGGAATCATTCGGGGAGGGGCTAAACAGCTAAACAGCCATAGACAGGTAGCGCCGGGAGCGGGAACAAGTAGCCCTTCCGGCACGGGCCGCGGGCATCTTGGGACAGGGCCCGATCCCGGAAAACCGTGAATTCGGCGGCTGCCCAGTAGTGGCGGAGCGGGACACAAGTAATTTTGCCCAAACTCCTAGTATTTGAGGGCTCAATAGAGTGTTTCCAGTGGCCTTGGTGGAAAGCCATAATGAGGCATCCGAGTCCAAATCTCGGTCTCAGAAGTAACAAAATCATGTGGAGCCGGGCCCACAGTGTGCTGTGGGGATGACTCGTATCTCAAGAATGAGGAATGTCCATGCGAAGATACATAGCAGTCTTTGCCGGGGTTCTGATGGTTGTCGCTGCGGGATTGGCAGTTCCGAGCGCCGCGACGGCATCAGATCAAACCCTAACAACAGTTGTCAGGTCAACGCCTGTAAATTACACGCCCAATGTCTTGGACGGCACTGTTTTCTCGATCGCCCAAGCTGGCAACATGATCGTGTTGGGAGGGCAATTTACCCAGGTCCAGGCAAGCACCGGCGGTCCGGTGCTCACACGCAACAATATTGTTGCCTTTAACAAGGACACAGGCGTAATCAGCACCACTTTTGCGCCGCAATTCAACGCCACCGTGCGCAGCGTGGTCGCTGCAGCTGACGGGAACAGCGTCTACGTGGGCGGCCAGTTCGGCACGCTCAACGGCGCATCCGTGACGAAGGTGACCCGGCTTGCCATCAGCAATGGAGCCAAGGTGGCGGGCTTCAATCCCGGGCTCGTTGATGCCGTGGTGCACGACATGAAACTGGTGGGCAGCCGGCTGTTCATTGCCGGCGAGTTCACCGAAATTGGCAACGTGCCCCGGTCCAAGCTGGCCGAACTTGACCCCGCTACCGGTGCGCTGCGCTCGAATGTCAACGTGGCATTCGCCGGGACCCACCTGGGCGGCACAACGTTTGTGCACAAGTTCGATGTCTCCCCGGACGGGGCCACCATGGTGGTCACCGGCAATTTCCGCACCATGGACGGGCTGGACCGTGTGCAGGTTGGCATGATCGACCTGACCACCAATCCGGTGACAGTCAAGAACTGGGCAACGGACCAGTGGAAGCCGAACTGCTACTCTTCGTTCGCCTACTATCTCAACGACCTTGATTTCTCTCCTGACGGGAGCTTCTTTGTCCTTGGGTCCATGGGCGGCTATGGCAGCGGCCCGCCGAGCCTGTGTGACAGCATGTCACGCTGGGAGATTGGTGCCTCGGGAGCAGCTGTGACCCCAACCTGGGTTGACTACACGGGCGGCGACAGCATCTACGCCCTGGAAAACACTGGCAGCACCGTCTACTTCGGCGGCCACAACCGGTGGGTCAACAATCCGTTTGCAGCGGACAGGGCTGGGCAGGGTGCAGTTGAGCGCGAGGGGATTGGTGCCCTCAACACAGCCAACGGCATGCCCATTGACTGGAACCCGGGCCGTGACCGCGGCCGTGGCGTCTTTGACATGATGGCCACCTCGCAGGGTCTCTGGGTCGGTTCCGACACCGACAGAATTGCCAGGTACCTGTACAGGGCAAGGATTGCGATGTTCCCGCTGGCCGGGGGCACCACCATTCCAACGGCCAGCGCCCCGGCACTGCCGGTGGACGTCATGCAGAGCGGTTCCCTGAACACAGCCCTGGACGCCCGCTACCTGTACCGGGTGAACACCGGCGGTGACACCATTCCCAGCATTGATGGCGGAATGGACTGGATCGGTGACATTGCCCCTCCGGGCAGCACGTACCGGAACACCGGAAACGCCGCCAGCTACGACACCGTGGGTGCAACCACCGCTGCCGTGCCGGCAACCACGCCGACGTCGATCTTCTCCACGGAGCGGTGGGACGCCAACGGCAACCCTGAAATGATTTGGTCCTTCCCGGTTCCCGCCGGCAAGCACCTGCAGGTCAGGATTTACCTTGCCGACCGTTGCGGTTGCACCTCGACCGCCGGTTCACGCGTATTCACCATGAAGGTGGACGGGGTGACGGCGTTCCAGAACTACGACATCAACGCCTCCGTTGGCCACAATGTTGGCACCATGCTTTCCAGGAACATCACCAGTGACGGAACGGTCAACATCGAGTTCGACCACGTGGTGGAAAACCCTGCAGTCAACGGCCTGGAAATCGTTGACCTGGATGCCGCCGCACCACCGCCCGGGCAGGTGGACCAGATGAAGACCTTGTACTTCGATGGGACAACAGGATCGGGCAGCATCGCGGCAGTCACGGGCAGCGTTCCCTGGGACAACGTCCGAGGCGGATTCGTCGCCAACGGCAGCCTGTACTTGGCCACCTCAACGGGAGAGTTCCAGCAGCGCTCCTTCAATGGGACCCAAATTGGCGCACCCACTGCGCTGAACCTGTACGGGCTGACCAACTTCGGTGCCGACATGCAGTCCATGACCGGCATGTTCTTCTCCAACGGCAGGATCTACTACACGCTGACGGGGCAGAGCAACCTCTACATGCGGTACTTCGATCTGAGCAGCCAAATTGTGGGCTCGCAACGGTTCACAATCACAGGACCCACCGGCGGCATGGATTGGAAGAACGTCAAGGGAATGTTCCTGGCAGGAGGCCACCTGTACTGGGCCTCCATTGATGGCAACCTGAACACCATGAACTGGGCCGATTCCGCTGGAAACGGCGCCGTGAGTGGCACCTCAACCGTGGTTAGCGGTCCGGGACTTGACGGCACCAATTGGGCCGCAAGGTCCCTGATTGACAAGGTTGGCACAGGATCCGTCATCCCGCCGCCAAACCAGGCACCGACCGCAGCTTTTGCACCCCAGTGCACGGGCCTGGCCTGTACCTTCGACGGCAGCGGGTCCACGGATTCAGATGGAACCGTTGCAGGGTATGCGTGGACCAGCTCGGACGGCGGCAGCGGCAGTGCTGCAACGTTCGGCCGCACCTTCGCAGCCCCCGGGACGTACACCGTCAACCTGATGGTGACGGACGACGACGGCGCAACAGGGACTGTCAGCCACGATGTCACCGTGGCGCAGCTGCCCCCGCCCAATGTGGCGCCGGTGGCCTCGTTCACCAGCGACTGCACGTTCCTGGCCTGCACCTTTGACGGTTCGGGCTCCACCGACAGTGACGGGACGGTGACCGGGTACGCTTGGGTGCTCCCGGCCGGGGCAACGGCGACGGGGGCAGTGACGTCCTATACGTTCGCTGCCGCCGGAACCTACCCCGTCAAGTTGACCGTCACCGACAACCAGGGTGCCACCGGTGTAATCACCACCGATGTCACCGTGGCTGCGGACCCGAATCCGCCAGTGACCAATCCCGTGGCGTTTGTGGCCTCGGCCGCAAGCAATGCCACGGGTTCGGTCAACACGCACACCGTCACCATTCCGGCGTCTGTCCAAGCCGGCGATGTATTGGTGGCGGCCTTCAGCACCAACTCCGGCACCGTTGCAGTGACGGGGCCGGCCGGATGGAATGACTTTGCCAATGCAGCAACGGCATCCATGCGAGGGGTTGTCTACTCGAAGGTGGCTGTCGCCGCCGACGCCGGAGCCACACTGACAGTGGGGACCGCGACTTACAACCGCGGCACCTTGGTGGTCAGCGCGTACCGGAACGCCACGGTGGCAGCAGCGTCGTTTGCCCTGCAATCGGAAACGGTGAGCAGGGCGGCGCACACAACGCCATCCCTGGCTGCACCAACCGGATCCTGGGCACTGTCCTACTGGGCTGACAAGACAGCTGCCACCACCAGCTGGGCCGCACCTGCCGGGCAAACAGTCCGCCAAACGGGTGCCGGCACAGGTGCAGGGCACATGAGCTGGCTCTTGGCTGACAGCAACGGAGTGCTCGCAGGACCCGCTGCGGGTGGCCTCGTGGCAACGGCGGACAGTGCGTCCGCCAGTGCCGTCATGGGAACAGTGGTGGTTGCACCGGCCCCGTAGCCGAACCGCTTGACCCTACTTCAGGCCCCGCCACAGCAAATTGGCGGGGCCTGAAGTGCGCCCGCCATGAGTGGGTCTGGGGGCCGTGCGGACGTGCGAAAATAGAAGAACAGAAACGTGGCGTAATTAAGAACCGCGTTTGCGGTTCCGGCTAAGGAGCAGAGAAGCCAAGTGGCATCACATGCACATCCCACCCACCCATCCGCCCAGGCACTGGGCGATGCTGAAGTCCTGCGCATTCGCAACGACTTCCCCATCCTGGAACAGGACGTCAACGGCAGGCCGCTGGTGTACCTTGACTCCGGCGCCACCTCGCAGAACCCGCAAAGCGTCATGGAGGCCGAGCAGGAGTTCTACGAGCAGCGCAACGCGGCCGTCCACCGCGGCGCCCACACCCTGGCCGTGAATGCAACGGACGCCTTTGAGGACGCCCGCGCCACCGTGGCCGGCTTCATCGGTGCCGCGGAAAACGAGCTGGTGTGGACGCAGAACGCCACGGCGGGCCTGAACTTGATTGCCTACTCCTTTGGCAACGCCAGTGTGGGCAAGGTTTCCGAGGCAGCCAAAAAGTTCGCCCTGGGCGCCGGCGACGAGGTCCTGGTCACCGAGATGGAGCACCACGCCAACCTCATCCCCTGGCAGGAACTGTGCCGCCGCACGGGCGCAACACTGCGCTTCATCCCCATCCACGACGACGGCACCCTGGACATGGCCGCCGCAGCGGAGCTCATCAACGCCCGCACCCGTGTCCTTTCCTTCACCCACGTCTCCAATGTCACCGGCGTGATCAACCCGGCCGCCGAGCTGGCCGCCATGGCGCACCAGGTAGGTGCACTCGTGGTCCTTGATGCCTGCCAGTCCGCCCCGCATCTGCCCCTGGACGTCAAGGCGCTGGACGTTGACTTTGCCGTGTTCTCGGGCCACAAGATGCTCGCGCCCACCGGCATTGGCGGGGTCTACGGCCGCGCAGAATTGCTTGACGCCATGCCGCCGTTCCTCACGGGCGGCTCCATGATCACCACCGTCACCATGGAGGAGGCCGGTTACCTGCCCGCCCCGCAGCGTTTCGAGGCCGGCACCCAGCCCATCTCCCAGGCCGTGGCCCTGGCCACGGCCGCCAACTACCTGAGCGAGACGGGCATGGAGCGCATCCACGCCTGGGAGGCGGAACTGGGCCAGCGCCTGGTGCGGGGGCTGGAAGGGATCGACGGCATCCGTGTCCTGGGGCCGGCGTCGGGCATTCCCAGGGCAGGGCTGGCAGCCTTTGAGGTGGAGGGGGTGCACGCGCACGACGTCGGGCAGTTCCTTGATGCTGCCGGCATCGCCGTCCGCGTGGGCCACCACTGCGCCCAGCCGCTGCACCGCCGGCTCGGGTTGAATTCCTCCACCCGGGCCAGTGCCTACCTGTACAACACAACTGCCGATGTCGATGCGTTCCTGGCCGCCGTGGCCGGGGTCCGTGCGTACTTCGGCGTGGAAGGGGCGTAGGCCTTGAGTTCACTCGATTCGCTTTACCAGCAGATCATCTTGGAGGAGTCCAAGGCCCGGCGCGGCGGCGACCTGCCCGCCGAGCAGCTTGATGCCACCCAACTTCCCGCCAATGTTGGCCAGTGCCACCAGCTCAACCCCGTATGCGGCGACGAGATCACGCTGCGCCTGGAGACCGAGGGTGATCAGGTTTCCGGCATCCACTGGGCGGGGGACGGGTGCTCCATTTCGATGGCGTCGGCGTCCATCCTCAGCGACATGGTGGTGGGCCTGGACAAGGCAGGGGTGCAGTCGCTCATCGACAGCTTCCGCGAGGTCATGCGCTCCCGCGGCAAGCACGAGGCCGACGAAGATGTCCTGGGGGACGCTGCGGCACTGTCTGGCGTCTCCAAGTTTCCGGCCCGCGTCAAGTGCGCCATGCTGGCCTGGGTTGCGGCAGAGGACGCGTTGAACCAGACCCGCTAGCGGCGGCTGCCGCTGCGGCTAGGGTGCCCGGCGAGCCATGGCCAGCGCATGCCTGCGGCTGAGCGACCACAAGACCAACACCAGCAGGGCGCCAATGAAAGCGCCAAAGGTGTTGGCGACGATGTCGCTCCAGGCGGGGACACGCTCCGGCAGGAAGATGCCCTGCGCCAGCTCAACGGCCCCGGACACTGCCGCGGCAATGACCACCGAAAGCCACCAGAGCCAGCGGTGCAGCCGCAGTGCCAAGATGGCCCCGAACGGTACAAAAAGCAGGATGTTGGCCGCGAACTCCACCTTGCGGTACGTGATGAACCATTGCGGCAGGCCGCGGTTGTGCAGCCACTCAATGAGTTGCATGAGCACGCCGTCAATGGGCCGGTCCACGGGGGACGGCCACAACAGGATGCCGGCCAGGGCGGCAAAGTAAGCCACCGCAAGGAAGACGGCGATTCTATGGCTGGTTGTGCTCACGCTGCCAGTCTATGGGAGTACGCAAATGGCCCGGAATGCAGTGATGGCCCGAAGCAAATGCTCCGGGCCATCACTGCATTCCGGGCCAGCCGGAAAGAATCCTAAGTGCTATGCGTCCTGGCGGCTGCGGCGGCGTGAAACCACCACGGTGCCAACGCCTGCGGCAAGTGCGCCGGCGCCAACCAGGGACCAGACCAGCACGCCGGTGTCGATGCCGGTGTTGGCCAGGCCACCCTTTTCGCCGTCAGCAACGGTGTTGCCGTCGCCGGCACCGGTGCCTGAACCGCTGCCCGGGAGGCTGGTGACAACCTTGACTACCTGCGAGGCCTTGTTGCCCGAGGTGCGGCCAACGGCCGTCAGGGTCCAGGTGCCGTTTGCGCTCAGGGTGACGGGCAGGGAGAAGGTACCGGCTGCCGTTGCCTGCGTGGTGAACGTGGACGGTGCCACGGCCTTGACGATGAGCGGCTTGGACATGGAGATGCCGCCGCCGATGGAGCCAATGGCTCCGCCTGCCACGGCGCTGGTCTGCGTGGCAGTGACGTCGATGGTCTCACCCGGGGCGAAGCCCGAGCCTGCGAAAGTTACTGCCTGACCCGGGACCACTACGGTGTCTGAGACGGTGGCCGAGCCTTCGGCGGGGTAGTCAGGTGCGGCCTGGGCCGCAACTGTTCCTACCGAAAGGGTTAGGATGCCGGCAAGTGCCAGGCTGACGAGTGTTTTTTTCATTGAGGTTCCCCCACTAAATTTCCTGCGAAAATGGCTGTGTGCCCCCGATGAGCTGAGAAGCCTGTTCGAGACTATCAGCACTTCATGGTACAAACCAAGTTCAATCCAATTGATATACATTCTTAATGTTCGCGTCAACAGGTGTTTGCAAAAGACTTGTTGACGCCATGAATTTGACTATTTTGTTGCGGTTGTGCAGGTGTCAGCCATCTCCGGCGGCAGGATGACGTCTGCGGGGTTTTGCACAGTCGGTGTGACGTCCAGTTTGGCCTCGCTAGACTGGACAACCTTGCCGAAGTCCAACTCAACGGTGGTGCTCTGGCCTGGCGCAAGGTCCACCCGGATCACGCCAACAGGGCGTTCAGCGTGCGTAAAGGAACCCACTGGCGTGGGTTTGCCGTCGACGCGGGCAGCCTCTGTACGGGCCTGGGATGGACCATAGGCAATCACATTGGTTGCTACGTTGCCACGGGCTACCCCAAAGACTGCGTCCCCCGTGACGTACCTTGGCAGGGACGTGGCTGCGTCGGCTGGCGCCGTGTTGGTCAGCGTGATGCGTGCCGTGTACTGGCCGTACTCGCCTGCACGGCACTTTTGGACTAGTTGGACTGTTCTTTTGACGTAGTAATCCATCTTGGCGCCCGTGCCGTCATTGAAGTAAACACCAAAAGCAGCCGGAGCAACGCTGGGCCCTGAGATGGCGCCACCTATGCGCTGGGAAGCCAAGAGATTCTGTTCATTAGCATGGGAGGACCAAATCTTGATTCGGTTTTCCTCAACGCCCTGGCCCAACGCCGAGATGAGTTTTTCACCCGAGGTATCCCCGGAGGAGACTTCAGCGAAAATCTTCTTGGCCACCTCAGCGAAGTAGGCGTCCTGCAGCTTGGGGTCTTGGATGTTGGCATACACATCTGACAACAGGGCCTTCACCAGGTTTTGGCTTGTCAAGGTGGTGGGCAAACTGCCAATGTCCACACCTTCGGGAATTGCGGAGCTGACATCAACGGATCCGGTGGCCTTCAAGACCATGGCCAGTGCCGGGGGATCCAAGGTTATGACACCGTCAATGACGTCGCCCGGGTGGCGCTCCTGCCACATGGTCCGTGCTGTGCTGGCTGCCGTGGGGAAATCTGGCGTCATGTTGACGTTCTGCATGTAGCTGCCCAGACGGTTGGTGTAGATGGCTTCCTGTGCTGCATCCACATTGAGGGCGGGATCAAAGACACCCATCCTCGAGGCTGAATCTTGAGTGGTGAGCGCGATCTTCCCTTGCTCAGTTCGGAGCAACGCCAACGCACCAGGGATGCCTCCCGTGGCACGGACTTCTGCGCTGTTTTGAATAAGCAGCAGGTAATTGCGAGGCTCGCCGCTGCCCATCATGGCCGGCAACAAACGAACAGTGCTTGACGCTACATTGAGTGTGCCGCGTAAGTCGTCGAGCTGTTGTTCGGCCTGCTCAAGTGGTTTGGCGATTTGCGGCATGAGTTTGGACTTGTCTATGTCCGCCAGCCTGTCATAGGAGAGCTGGACCGTATTTGCAGCTGCAACTACGTTGGGGGCAGCAGAGCTGATGGCTTCAAGCCCCACGGCGCCATTGGCGGGTGTGAGTGCTTTCCAATTGAGGGATTCAAAGGAGCCCAATAACGGCTTGGCTGCAAGCTGGACAACATCATCCGCGGTGACCGTGACGGTAGTGGCCGCAGAAAAATTGGGTCCAACCCACGGGAGTGCGCCGGCAGCCTTCCATACTGGGTCTGTTCCCGCAGACTTCGCTGCGGCGGTGTGGCCTGCCAATTCCTCAACCGTTGCCGCAGCTCCTGCTTGATCGTTGGACGTGAGTTGCTTTTTCAGCTGAGGCAGCAGCTCGGTTGTTGACTGCAGGTTGTCCTTGACGATGCCAGCCTTCAGGCCGAGCCAAGCGGCAGCTCCACCGAAAATCGCCAGCGCGGCTACCAGAGAGATGCCTACCCACATCAAGCGCCGAAAGAGTTTGCGTTTACGCGGCACCTGTTTCGTGCGTCGTCGACGCTGGGAATTCGGTGATAGCGCCACTGAGTGACCCGAGGAACGATTCACTTGACAGCCTTTCCGGCAGGGAAGCGACACTTTTGGCTGGACAACGGTCCAATTGAGCGCAGGGAAACCGACAACGCTGGGCTAGACCGCACTAATACGCACCATCCCGCTTCGCAACTGCTTGAACTGTCCTAAAGACAATGGCCAGATCCCCGGCCATTGACCAATTCTCGACATAGTAAAGATCTAAACGCACTGAATCTTGCCACGACAGGTTGGAGCGGCCGCTGACCTGCCAAAGTCCAGTGAGGCCAGGCTTGACCAAAAGCCGTCGCCGGACGTGTTCTTCATAGGCATCAACTTCGACGGATAGAGGGGGCCGAGGGCCAACCAAACTCATCGATCCAGAAAAGACATTGAAAAGTTGTGGCAACTCATCCAAGCTAAACCTTCGAAGGATGGACCCGACGCGAGTGACTCGTGGATCAACTTTCAATTTGAAAAGCAGCCCACTTCCCTCATTAATTTTCTGCAGTTCGTGCAGTCGCTGCTCAGCGTTGATTTCCATGGATCGAAACTTGTGCATAGTGAATGGATCGCCTAGCATACCGACACGCTCTTGTCGGAAGAACACCGAACCGGGGCTGTCCAACTTTATGCAAAGGGCAATTGTGAGCATGACGGGGGAGAAAATTACGAGCAGCAATGACGATGCAAGAATGTCAAACGCCCTTTTTGCGACTCGCTTGCCACCTTCGAGTCGTGGCGTCGTCACATGGATCAGCGGCAGCCCAGCCACCGGCTGCGTGTGGATGCGCGGTCCGGCAATGTCGGTGAGTGCTGGAGCCACTATCAGGCCGATGTTCACTGCAGCTAGTTCCCAGCCCAATTGCCGCATGGTCACTGGATTTAGGTGAAGACCCGCGGTAAGTGCAACGGTGTCAGCGCCACTGGTCCGAACGGCTGCCAAAATATCTAGGGCAGCATTGTTGCCTTGGTAGATCGGAAATTCAAATGACTCGTCTATTTGAGGATCTGTGAGACCTTGGACATAGGCGCCAACTGGTGAATATCCCGCCTGTGGGAAACGTCGCAGAGCGTCAACCAAGTGGGCTACGGCTGTTGGACCACCTACGATTAAAACATGCGCTGTGCTTCTGCCTTTGACTCGTTCGAGAGCCAGATGCTGCCGTAGGATCCATCGGCCAGTGATCAGTCCCACGACGCCAATCGGAAAAGCGATGCCTACGTAACCCCTAGCCAAGTCCATTTGAAATGCATATGAAACGATTGCCAGGGCGCCGAACAACCACAACGCTGAGGCAAACACTCTCTTATATTCATCTGCACCAGAACCGAGAATTCGGGGTTCGCGGCTTCCCCATGCTCCGAGCATGAGCCACCATGCGATGGGTAGCAATACAGTTATGATCACATATGGTGCACCAGCCACATGGTCGTCACCATCCAAACCGAACCGAATTAGGTGCGCCCCCAATACGGACCACACAACAATGGCGGCGTCAGCAATACCAATTCGCCGCACGTAGTTTGCCCGCCAATTTTCGGAACTCAACGATTTCCCCCACAATAAAAATTGAATATATCTTAGGTTGGCGAACGCCAATCGACTAACGAAGCCGTAGCTCAGATCATTTGCATGGCACTATTGACCGCGACGTGACGTTCTGCCCTGAATGATGTCGTCGAAAGCATCGCCCGTCGTATTCACGAGGGTCGGCGTGACATCCTTGGAACCCTTTGACCGGCGTGGAGGTGTTCCAACCACTGGTGTATAGCCGTAGTAATTGTATGAATATGCGTCAGGGCCCTTCGTCGGCACGCGATTCAAGACGACACCGAGCACATCAGCGTCAACAAGGTCCAGCGTTGAAATAGCCTTCTCCACTTGAGCCCGTTTGGCCGTGTGGCATCCAACGACCAAGAGGACACCGCCAACTTGCTGGGACAAAACAGCAGCATCCGTTACGGGCAGTAGCGGCGGAGCATCGATAATGACTGCATCGAAGACTTGCTCAAGTCGTTCTATCAGTTGTTTCATCTCCATGGAACCCAACAATTCACTGGGATTCGGAGGAATTCGTCCGGACGTTAGTACGTGAAGTTCATTCTTTCCCCAAGGTTGCATGAGGTCTTGAACATCCGCTTGACCAATGAGCGCAGTAGTCAAGCCAGCTTGCCCTTCGAGGCCTAGATAGGTGGCCACCATGGGGCGGCGGAGATCCGCGTCAACTAGGGCGACCGACTGGCCCGCTTCCGCTATGGCAATGGCCAAATTCGTTGCCGTGCTGCTTTTGCCTTCGCCAGGAAGTGAGGAGGTAACCAATACGGTCTTGCTCTTGTGACTTACATGAGCAAATTGGAGATTCGTACGTAGTTGGCGAAAAGACTCAGCTCTTTGGCTATGAAGTGAATCATGTGACACCAGAGGGCTCTTCGCAGCGTCTGGATCGAAAGCAATGCCGCCTAGGACTGGAGCTTGCGACACGACTTTCAGATCGCGCTCGCTTCGTATACGTGTGTCCAGCGTGGTCCGGAGAACTGCGGCAGACAAACCTAGCGCCAATCCAACGATGAGTCCTAGCGCCAAATTGACCTTTAAGTTTGGGGCTGATGGTGACACCGGCGCGATTGCGGGGGTTACCACTGAAACCCTGACGGGAGAGACGCCGCCAGTCGTAGGCGTTTCCAAAGTGTCGACTGCCTTAATGAGACTATTGGCCACGCCTTGGGCGATCGAGGCGGCTTGTACCGGAGAGCTATCGTCCACAGAAATGGTGATTAGAACTGTTTTCAGATCGGAAGAGGCTGAAACTTTGGAGGAGAGCTGCTGCGGAGTTACATTCAGTCCCAACGTATCGATCACAGGTTGCAAGACTGTTGGCGTGGTTGCAGTCTTGACATACGAGGAAACTCGAGCCTGTATGAAACTATTGCCAGTCTGAAGATCCTGCACCGACCCAGAGTTCTGCGTTGCCACGAATAGCTGAGTTTGAGCTGTGTAGATGGGCTTGATCAGTATCGACGCCAGCCCTCCGAACAATAGTCCGACCAAGGTCAGAGCAACAATGGCTATCCAATTGCGCCGCAAAATGAGCAGGTAGTCCCGAAATTCCAAGAGCAGATTCCCCCGTGTTGATGAATTGAATGCATTGATGACAGGAAGTGCCTGGACCAATTTTCTGCGAGTCTATTTGTTAAATATGTCGCCTATGGCTGGCTGCTAACCTCGGAGCTGACTCCTGTTGGATCTGTACCATTCCACCGTATTCTGGACGCCGTCTGCGAGCCGGATTTCAGATCTCCAGCCGGCACTTTCCAACTTCGAGACGTCTAGTAGCTTTTGTGGCGTCCCGTCGGGTTTGGAGACGTCCCAGAGCATTTCGCCTTTGTATCCGACCGCATCCGCGACCAATCCAGCGAGTTCCTTGATGGTTACGTCTGTACCTGTCCCTACATTTACTTGATCCGGGCCATCATAGTTCTCCATGAGGTGGAGGCAAGCGGCAGCCATATCGTCGACATGAAGGAATTCGCGGCGCGGTGTCCCGGTTCCCCAATTTGTAAGTGACTGCGCGCCTGACTGAACGGCTTCGTCGTAGCGACGGATAAGAGCAGGTAAGACATGGGAGCCCTGAGGGGAAAAGTTGTCGCCAGGCCCATAGAGATTTGTGGGCATTGCAGAAATCCAAGGCAGCCCGTACTGGCGCCTCACAGCCTGAACTTGGAGGATTCCGGCAATTTTGGCGATGGCGTACGCATCGTTGGTGGGTTCCAGGTGGCCGGTAAGCAACGAGTCCTCACGGATCGGTTGTGTGGCCAGCTTTGGATAGATGCACGACGAGCCAAGAAACAAAAGGCGCTCGACGCCATGTTCGCGGGCTGCATCAAGGACATTGACCTGTATGCGCAAGTTGTCGCTTAGGAAGTCGACGGGGTAGTTGCTGTTGGCAAGAATGCCACCAACCTTGGCCGCCGCGAGAACTACATAGCGAGGCTTAACTTCGGCGAAGAATGCGAATGTGGCTTCTCTGTCCTTGAGGTCAAGCTCGGCTGAAGTTCTTCCGACCAAGTCGGTGAAGCCTTCGGATTCCAGTTTGCGCATGATCGCGGAGCCCACTAGGCCGCGATGGCCTGCAACGTAGAACTTTGAGCCACGATCAAGTCCGCCAGGCGTGAATTCTATCTTCATTTTAGTAGTTCCAACTTGCCAAGTTTACGGGGTCTACCCAATGGCTGCCAGCATTCTTCAGAATTTCAATGTCGGCATCAACCATGATGCGGGCTAGTTCAGGAGTTTCAACCGTTGACTTCCATCCGAGTTTCGCGTGTGCCTTGGATGGGTCACCGATGAGCGCGTCGACTTCCGTCGGGCGCAGGTAGCGCTCGTCAAACCTCACGTGATCCTCCCAATTAAGCCCAGCGTGATCGAAGGCTGTTTGTAGGAAATCCTGAACCGTGTAGCCTACACCTGTCGCGAGTACAAAATCTTCGGGCTCGTCTACTTGGAGCATACGCCACATACCTTCAACGTATTCTGCAGCGTATCCCCAGTCGCGTACTGCATCAAGGTTGCCCATATAGAGTTCGGTTTGCTTGCCAGCCTTGATGGCGGCAACGGCCCTGGTGATTTTTCGAGTTACGAATGTTTCGCCTCGGCGAGGGGACTCGTGGTTAAAAAGAATGCCATTGACGGCAAAAAGCCCGTAGGCTTCGCGGTAATTCTTGGTGATCCAGTAACTGTAAACCTTAGCGGCACCGTAGGGCGAACGAGGATAGAACGGTGTGTCCTCGCCCTGGGGAGGGGGAGTAGCCCCAAACATTTCAGAAGTTGATGCTTGGTAGAAGCGGGCGTTCACACCTGACATGCGCAGGGCTTCGAGTAGACGAACGGTGGCAACACCAGTGGTATCCGCAGTGTGCTCTGGCTCATCGAAAGATACGCGGACATGCGACTGTGCTGCCAGATTGTAGACTTCGTCAGGTTTGATCTCCGCCAGCAGGGTCACAAGCCGAGCTGCATCGCTAAGGTCGCCGTAGTGAAGGAAAAGCTTGGCGTTCGGATCGTGGGCATCGACATAAAGGTGGTCAATACGAGTCGTGTTGAACGTCGAAGCTCGGCGAATTAGTCCGTGGACTTCGTAGCCCTTCTTGAGCAGTAGCTCGGCCAAGTAAGACCCGTCTTGGCCGGTAATGCCGGTAATTAGTGCTCGCTTAGTCAACGCGTGTCCCCCTGGGAAGAAATAATGTCATGAATTGGCTTTATTGTGATCGAAATCACTTTACTTAGCTGTGGCTAGGTCGCGCAGCCACGCGCTGTACTTGATTATAGCGGCTTCCTCGGAAAGCGCGTTCTCGGCGTAGAGTTTGCCCGCTCGGCCTAACTTTTGTGACAAAGCCGGATCGTTGGCGAGTTTCAATACTACCTCGAGTAATTCGTCTGGCCGATCTGGTGCGATTCTGACTCCAGCCTCAGAAGATTCTATTTCACCTGCCGTAGTACTATCGTGTTCTGTCGCGGCAATAATCGGAAGTCCTGCAGAGAAATACGAAGTCAACTTGCTGGGTACCGCCATCTCACGCAGTCCACTCATTTCGTTAACGAGTAGGATGTCGGCCGCGTGCAACGCGGCCTGGAACGCCTCGTCGGACAGTGGCGAGATGAATTGAATCCGGTCGACGTCGCTCGAAAGCTCCTGAATTCTGTCCTTTTGATTCCCGCCTCCGAGAAGCACAAACCTCACGTTAGAACTAGAGTCATCGGCAGCCCTTGCTGCATTAACAACGTTTCCGAGGGCTTGTTTGACACCCATGTTTCCCGCATGGAGGACCACGGTCTCATTTCCCCAGCCCAACTCGAGGCGCGTTGACTCGCGGTCAATTTGGTGGCGTTTCTTCAGGTGGGTCCAATTACCAATTACTCCTATATCTTCGTACTTAACTCCTAAATCGTTAACGAGATACTTTCGGAAACGTTTGTGTATGACTGTAACTTTCGTAGCCGATCGAAAAACGAGTCCTTCAAACTTCTTCATGATCCGCGTCTGAAGAGAACTCCCGGTGCCGGTCTCTTCGAGTCCACGCGAATAAATGTCTTGAACCCAGACTCCCGTTAGAGTTCGCCCGATTCCGATTTTTGATCGAAGGAGGACCAGCGCGGTCGCGAATAGAGACGGACTGACAATAAGTACGACGTCAGGACGATGCCAACGCGCAAAGAGTAGCCTCACGCCGAAACTGAGCTCCAAATGCATACGATTGACATTGGATAGTCGGTTCGGGATGAAGTGGCGAAGTCTCTTGACTTTGACCGAATTCACTATCTCTGTCTTCTGCCAACCAGAGTAGCCATCCTGGAGCTTCCACTCCGGGTAATGTGGATAGCCTGTTAGGACATGGACGATGTGTCCTTCGGTGACCAGCATTTCGGCCAAGCGTGTGGTGTATGGGGCTATTCCGGTGGGCTCAGGCGCGTAGTTAAGGCCAACGATTGTGATGCGAAGATTCTGGTGAGTCACACACACAAGAGTAGCGGTATCCCGAGCGCGCGAAGTTCCTTCCAAGCCGATCCTGCAAGTGGAAGACCCAACTTAAGCCGCAACGTGGTGCATGTTTGGGCGGGCGCTGACCACAGTTACCGATTGCTGTGGGCAACAGGGTATCGTGAACTTGCTGCAGTGGATCAACCTCTGGTTTCATCACTCTGTGTTCGATCGACTCGGAATCTTGGGTGACGAGAACGACGACTCAAAGCCGACATAATCGTATGAAAAGCCGGGCAGACTCTCGCGGGTGATACCCGAGGAAGTCGCCTGTGTAACGAAGAAGGTCGAACGAGAATAGCGTGCGGGAGCATGGTCGTTCCGAGCCTCAGCCGATAGGACCAGATTGAAACGTTCAATGAAATCGATCGCAATCTATGCGATCGGTGTGATAGTCATGGGCCTCCTGGCGCTTGTCAGCATTCCGGCGATGATCCAGCTCGTTGGCCCCACTCGCTGGGGGCATATAGGTGTCATGCAAACGGCAGGGCTCTGGGCTTCAGCAGTCATCTATTACGGATGGAATGTCAATGGCCCGGGTGAAGCGGGTCGTCGTTCATTGTCTGCTCATCTAACCCTTATTCTTGAGTCCCTCAAGATACGTATCCCGCTATTCGTTTTATTTATCGCCGTACTTTGCTGGGTGGCAGCACAAGTGCCAGGTTATTCGTCGGATTCACTGCTGGCATTCGCTTCTACAGCTTTCCTCGGACTCCGTGTTAGTTGGCTTTTCATTGGAACCAGCCGGCCCGGAATGTTATTTGTTTGTGAAACACTGCCTCGAATAGTTTTTATTGCGATTGGAATCATTTTGGGATTGTCATTCCAAGATATTCAGTTGTTGCTACTGGGGCCTATCGTTGGGCTTTTGAGTTCAATGATCATAACGATTCTAGTAACACTCAGATACAGTAGGAATATGAGGACAACGAGAACCTTAGGGCAGTTGTTCGTATCCAACAAGCATGCTTTCGTCAGCTCAATCGTTGGAGCCACGTACTCCACTGCGCCAGTGTTTATAGTCGCGGGGGTTTCTCCTCAATCTTTGCCTTTGTATATTTTGGTGGACCGAGTATGGAAACAGGCTAACACTGCATACTCTCCAGTTATGGATTTCTTGAGATCACAAATGGCTTCGGTCTCTAATCAAACCAAATCACGAGGCAAAAAGGTTGCAAAGATTTCAATCGGTTGTCTAACTTTGGCTGCGATTGGTTTCTTAGTTTTTTCGCAAGAAATCATGTCCAGATTGAGTCACGGCCAGATCCACGTGCCAATGCTGACCGCCGCCGCCCTTGCAATCGTGTTTATCGCGAGCAACATGACCGTAACAATGATTGATATTATTCTAGCTTCGCTAGGTCAGTTAGGAAGAACTACCAAAGCTACACTGATTGCTTTCCTATTCGGACTACCACTTTGTTATGTATTGGCTGGCCAATTTGGTGCAAACGGAGCCATTTATGCACTTACCATTGGTTATGTGATTCGAATTTCGAGAGGCTACTGGGTCCTTATGCGCTACGGAGATGAGGTGCTAGGGAAATGAAGCTCTCTGGAAATGGGATTTTCATTTTTATCGGCGAGTATTCGTTTTGACTAGAATCAGGTGTTGGCAAAAGGAAGGACTCGGCTTTAGAAGCTCCGATACCACTGCCACTTCCACGGAGCTTTCGTCAGCAACTCCACCTTTCACCCTCATGAGCTGAACACTTTGTGCCATCGCGAAGGCCGTGACAAGGATGTCATTGGTAGGGCTCGTTTTCTACTCTTGGCTGTCTTGTCTTTATTAGGAACCAACAGGATGCGTGATTCGCGAAAATGCCGTCTACGGCCGTCTGCGGAATATCTAGATTCGACAATTAGGCCTTGTGTTGCGTGTCTGGAAAATCAACCGATACGGGATAATTTCGCCACCGACAATAATAATTCGCCCTATCCGCGACAAGGTCAAGTTCGCCCTGCCTGCTGGGCATTGCCCCACGGCCCCAAGACAAGTTATCGGCAACGGGCGGTTTGTCCGGGCTTTGACTGAGGGCCTGATCGAATTCAGTGAGCAGTTTAGACATGCCATTGTGCCGCACGTGGGATATTGATCATATTGGGCCTCAGGGCTATTTCGTGTGACCACCGGACCCGGCACCAGTGGCCAGATCTGGCCGGAAAACCGGTCCGGTCCGGATTCGCTACTCCTATGTCACAGTCTGTTTCTTCGATCGCGGCACACCTGGCTCCTGTGGCCTTTGCTGGACGACATTGGCTGCCGTCACGGTCGGTGTGGGCCGAAGCGGTCTACGTGCCTTTGACTGTGGCAGTCCCTGGCAGGAGAGATCTGACCCACCAGTGATCATTTGTACGACGCCTTGCCTGAGCCACGAATACACAGATCTCACCGGTACTGGGCCGCGCTTTAGAAGTATCCGAAATTCTGGCGAAGTTTGGACACGGTCCCTGTAGATGAGTCGGCCGAGATGCTCATTGACATTCTCTCCTGCGGTATGGGTGGCCCTCGCAAACGTTTCAACGGGGGTTGTCGTTCAGATCGGCTCGCCCGGCGACGACTCGACCCAGAACAGCGAATGAGGGGGTTTGCCGGGTCCCCCATAGTAGATCAGTCTTGAACCCTAGTCGACAAAAGCCATTGCCAAGCTCCGCCCGCTCACGGCCAGCAAGGTAGGACATGGACGGGGGCTATGGAAGTGGGTGTGCCGTTGCTATTGGCCCCATCAGCCTGGGGCTGTCTCCAGTCACGCTCCAGTCCAAGCCATCAACTTGGCTGGGGGAAATCGTCGGAATCCGTCTGCACAGAGTCAGACTGTATGCGGACAGCCGCCATGGACTCGCTGGCGACTCGATCTCCAAGACGAGTCGAACGGCAGTCGCGTACCAGGCGAGTCTTCTACCAAACTAAACGCTAAAAAGACGGTGACAGCTGGATCCCCTCGCTGCCGATGCCCAAGTTACGTTGGAGACAAACCGGCGCATTGTCCAGTCGAGAATCAACACTTATGCGAGTCGTATGTCCATCAAGATAGGCTGCCGACCTAGGTCGTCGTTGAATCAGCCGATACCTGCGTCTCCGTCAGTTGGCCTGTACTCATTGAACGCCGGCCACCATTCAAATAGTGGGCGGCAATCATGCTCGAAAGATTGAACAGGCTCGGATCATCCAATGGCTCCACCGGCGCCATCAACGAATACCAGCAAATCTCCGTGGCCCAGCCCGAGCCTCAGAAGCCACACCGACAGTTTCGGCCGCTGGCTCATTGACTTCGGCGGCTTCTGGCCGAAACTTCACTTCCGATCCTGCAGCCCAAAGATAATTTAACACGCGAATAGCATATAATTAATGTATATACCCTGATTGAGCGTTCGTCGCCTATCAAACCTGAACACTGTACGGGAAAATAGGCGGCATCTTTGGAAGAAGGACAATGGTAGCTAGCAAGTTCATTCCAGTCATCCCCCTGCGAGATGCGCCAGGTGCGCGCGACACATGGGAAAGACCGAAGATAGTGGTGTACGCATGGGGTGCTATCCAATTGTTATTGGTTTCGAGCCATTGGCAGATTAGCTCAAGACTTCGGGCAACTGCACTTCGGCTATTTGGGGCGTCGATTGGCCACGGTGTAATCCTCCGCCCCGGCCTAAAAGTCGCTTTTCCTTGGAAACTGACTATCGGAAATGATTCCTGGATTGGAGACAGCGTTTGGTTTCACAATCAGGACGCCTTAACTATTGGCTCGGATGTAGTAATTTCACAAGGAACATTTATTACGACGGGTAGTCATGCTCTGGCCAAAGACATGGCTCTGATTACTAGGCCAGTTGTTATTGAGGACGGCGCGTGGATCACAGCCAAGTGTGTGGTGCTGGGAGGTTCACGTATCGGTAAGTCAGCACTTGTGGCGCCAGCTTCTGTTGTTTCTGGCGTCGTTGCGGATGGCATAGTTGTTCGTGGAAACCCTGCTCAATTCGTTCGCAATAGGTTTCCCGAGTCTGAAGAAATAGGCTGAGATGAAGATAGTACATGTTGTTACTTTGATTTCCCCCGAGGGAGCCTACGGTGGTCCGGTTCGAGTTGCCCTAAATCAACTGGGCGAGTTGCAGAAGCAGGGTCACGAGGTGCTCTTGGTCGCATCCTATAGAGGATATTTACCATCTCAAGTGCCGAAATTTATCGATGGTGTTCCTGTATCGCTTTTCCCGGCTGTCACGTTTAGCCGAAAGCTGGGTTTTGCCGGGACCATTTCTCCACGCATGATTTTGGCTCTTCCAAAAATCTTTCGAAATTTCGACGTAATTCACATGCACTTTGCGAGAGATCTAGTGGTCTTGCCGGCAGGTATATTTGCGACCTTGAATCGAAAAAAGTCGGTTTTCATTCAAACGCATGGAATGATCGATGAATCAAATTCACAACTCGCACATATTATTGACTGGTTGATGACAAAACGAGTCATGAAACGTTCACGTCGCGTTTTCTATCTGACTGACGTAGAATGTGCCAGTCTTCTACATCTATTTCCTTTTATAGGTTGCAAAATTCACTATCTTCCCAACGCGGTTCCAACTGCTGCAATAGTTTCTCCGGAAGAATCAGACGTCGTGGAGTTCATCTTTCTAGCGAGACTTCAATCGCGAAAAAATCCGGATGTATTTGTCCATGCGGCGAAATTGAGAATTGAGAATGGATCGAAGGCGCGTTACACCGTTGTGGGCCCCGATGAAGGCATGGGTAAAATGGTTGATGACCTCATACGAGAAGCCGCCACTTCCATGATAAGTCGCGAAGCGGCCGTGGCTATGACAGCCGCCAGCCTAAGAATTGGACGCGCGGACGTTTACGTTCTACCGTCAGTCAACGAACCATTTCCGATGTCTGTTTTGGAGGCCCTAGCGGTCGGTGTGCCTGTATTAATAACGGAAAGCAATGGATTAGCGGATTTTGTTAGGCAGGCCAATTCTGGAATAATCGTCGAACCGACCGCCGATAGTGTAGCCAAGGCCATGAAGATCATGGAGGATGATGCTGCCCTCCGGAGCTTGTACGGGTCAAATGCTACAAAATTGGCCCAAGATGAGTTTTCGATGTCTAAGGTTGGCAGCCAACTAATTGCAAATTACGGTCAATAGCATTTCGAGGGAGTGTGATCGTCGTTGTGAGGTGCCTTCAACTCTAAACTTTTGTCGATCTAAGTTTTGTCCGACGCTAGGGTGTCTTTTGAGGTAGGCGACCAGCCGGAAATTTCGGTGCCACCCATTGGCATGCTCGGAGCAGATACGGACGCTGGAATTCTTCCCGTCACCCGTGATTTCAAGTTCCACCGATGACGAGTACTAATGTTGATCTCACACTTCCCTGTCCCCTGGCGGATGGGACAGCCCCGGGTTTCACTGACTCTCGGGGTTTAGTGTTGCAAGGCGGCTTTGAATCCGGTATTCATTGCCCCAACTCGATTGGGGTTAGCCGGCTAAGTCGGCGTTTGCGGTGGTAGGTTTTCTCGATCCAGGTCACGATCGCCAGCCGCAGCTCCTGCCGTGTGGCCCAGCGTTGCCGGTCCAGAACGTTCTTTTGCAACAGCGCGAAGAACGACTCCATGGCGGCGTAGTCAGCGCACCTCCCCACCCGCCCATCGACCCGGTCAACCCGCTGCGCCTCAGGTTTCGTACGTAGGCGTTGGTGGGAAATGGAGATCCGCGGTCCGAATGCAGCACGGTTCCCAGTGCGAACCTGAGGGACACCGCGTTGCGTGGCGCTGCCACGGCAAGGGTTGCCTTCATGCCTGAGTCAATTGAGTAGCCGACGATCCGGTTCGAACGCACGTCCGTGATTGCACACAGGTATAGTTTGCCCACGTCGGTGCGGTGCTCGGTGATGTCCGTCACCCACAGCCGGTTGGGTTCCGTTGCGGTGAAGTCCCGCTTGACCAGGTCGTCTTGGACGGGCCAGCCTGCTTTGCGCGTCAGGCCGCGTTTCCTGGCGAACGCGGACCAGATTCTCTGGCTGCTTCACGGGCGCTGGACCTGGTTCTCACCCGTGGCCAGGCCTTGGTCCTTCAACTCGTCGGCAATGAACCTGTACCCGAACGCGGGGTTGTCCCGGTGCACGTCCAGAGCGCCGTTGATCAGGTGTGCATCAGCCCAATCCCGGTCCATCACCGGATCCGCCTTCCAGGTGTAGGTCGCCTGTTTGAAGAAGCCGAGCACCGAAGCAGGCCACCGCGGCGGGAACTCCGTCCGCGGCTAGGTCAAGGACCAGAGGGAACGTCATTTTGGGGGCAGCTCGCGGGTGAAGAACGCCGCAGCCCAGCGCAGGATCTCATTCTCATGGTGCAGCGATCGGATGCGTTTCTTCGCATCCCGCAGCTGGGCCGCCTCAACAGCGCTTACTCCCGAGCGGGTGCCGTCCTCGATATCGGCTTTCTTGAGCCGGTTGTGGAAGGTCGCTTCGCAAGATTACGAAGTCCCTGGCGATCTGCGCGATCGGAGTTTCGTGCTTGCGGGCCACGGCAATAACATCGCGGGGGAACTCGGCGGGGAAAGGCTAAGGCATATCAATATCCTTGCTGCCAGGAACATATCCCCACAAGTCAGGAGTCAAACAAACCCGGGGCAGTCCCCATCCTGCACAACGACACCATCATGATGTTCTTCTACGACCAAGGGATCGAGATCATCAGCCATCCGATCCCCCCAAGGGAACCATCTACATTGGCAACGGCACTCGTCCCAGACTTCCTAGCCCGCTACCAGCACAACTACTCAAAATCAGAAGTGTCCACGAAGTCCTGACACATCAACCATCCACGATGTCCTGAGACACAAAACTCATCCGCTATTTGGATTTCATCAGGCCTCGGAATATCGAACTTAGCTGTGAACATACGTTTGACGGAAGCTCACATTTCGGAGGATCGCTCCAATGTAGGGCTCTAACCTAGAGTCGCCCTCTCTTTGTCGGTGCAGCGGGGTTGGTATGCGGTCTGTCTGTTAGACCGGTACTGCGAGGAGTCACGAAGGCTACACATAACAGGATGACAAGGAGATAGGCCATGGACGTCAGCAATGAACCTCGTAGGACGATTAGCAAGTAGAAAGGCAGTATGCATCCAAGCAGAGGCGGAATTCTCGAAGATTCCAGGAATTGCTCGGCCCGAACATCAAATGTCCGCAGCAAATAGCCGAGTGCAAACATCCCCACTACTAGGAAAATCCAACCGCCATTGATGTAGAACTCGGCCCATATAGGCGCCGAAAGATTTTCGAATGAATACCCTTTGAAACGTGCTAGCAAGATGCCCGTGTCAACCGGCTTACTTTCCCATAAACTTCGAGGGACCCAAAAGAGCAAAACGCCGAGCAACTGATTCCCCCATGTAATTCCTTCAACATGTACATACTCGACGGTATTCACCAACTGGGCAAATGCGTCGAAGTCACCGGTGGTCATTGCCGAGATCGGACTGTCACTCTCAATGTTGGCATGTGTGGAGTGACGGAAGGCGTCCATAATCGGGAACAATGTTACTAGTCCGACCATTGCTGACAAGGAAACAACCTTGAACCTATCGACAGTGGCGTATGCACCCATTGAGGCAAAAATGGCCAATGCAACTGTGCCGAAAATATAGCGTGGACTACTAATTGGATTTACAACCAGCAACAAGGCACCCATAAGCGTCAGTGGCAGTATTAGTGGTTTGGATTTCTCGGCGAACCTCCGTTGCTGTCTCAACTGCATCTGGGCAGCAAATGCTACCAGCAGGCTCATGGACGCCGCGCCGGTAATTATTACATTGGTCGTTGGGTCTGGCCATACATAGGATCGAGCTAAGGCGAGTTCCGACAGGCTTAGCAGGAAGTTTGAGGGACCAATCTTCAAGACGTAATAGGCAGCAAAGCCCAGCGCTCCAGCAGCAAGGGCGTTGGCGCGTAAATCCGAGACGACAGACGGTTTCGCTGATGCGACTTTCCCACGCCGATTCGCTAGCCAGCTCCCAAGTATGAATACGGTATTGCCAATCAACACAATTGTGGTGGCAATTCCGAACAAGCTCTCATCGATGCCAAGCGTGGTACCTGGAACGATTTGAAGTCGCTGTTGGACATAGGGAGCCATACCCATGAATATGTATGTGAAAAGCCAGTACACCATTTCGTACAAATGCCTAGTGCGGGAACCCATCAGCCAAGCAAACCTGATACCCGCAAGTCCCATGACAAGAACGTGTGGAAGAGCACTTCGAACCGAAAAGCTCGAGTTTGTTGTTTGATGTAACCAGATGGGGACCAGGACGCAAAGCCCGAGCGCCACAAAAGTTGCCAGTAGCGGGCGAGGCATCACCGAAGTCGGCTTGGACACCCACCTGTCGGACCCAATTTTCCGTGATGACGGCAATATTTATCCCCAAGTAGTAAAAGTCATTGGACAGGTCTATTCTATCGGTTTATGGCCGAAATCGTGTTTCCTCTATGTGTTCAATGAGCACACCGGCCGTGGCTCATCATGGAACATAGAAAGTCGATAGTTGTAGATTCTAGTAGAATGCTGCCAGAGGCAAGGAATTTATTGTCTGCAGCTTGCGTTCGCGGTGTCATACGCCAGCATGCCCGAACTGGGGCCGTACTTCATTCTAGCGAAAACAAAGAATGAAAACCGTCGCCTTGGAGTCAGGGAATGATTGCACAATTACCTTGTTGTTAATAGCGTTCTTTTAATCGCACCACCGCTGATGGCGTACCCACAGTTAATGTACGTAGAATTAGTTATTCGAAAATTGCGATGAAAGTATAGATTTGGCTCGACGCGCGGCATCGTCAAGTGATTCTGCCATTTCTACATGGGTAAAAGTATTGAGATAGTCTCTAAAGATTCCCAGCACCTTACCGTTTGCGTTATCTATGGCGATTGTAGGGAGGCCGAGTAGGGCCCCAAGGAACATTCCATGTAGCCTGTCCGTCACCAAAACACGTCCCATCGAAACGGTCTTAATGCCTCCGCGGAGGTTGAGGTTTGCAGCCTTGACATATGACCACTGAATTGCATTCAGAAGGTGTGGACGTGATATCGGCAATACCCGCGCAATGTTTTCTGGTAGCCTGTATATATGCCACATGAACTGGCTTTTGAGATCAAGATGCCAATCGGTGAGTTTATATTCTAATTCAGAAAAGGCAGCTACGTCTCTACCCGCAACGGCTTCGGAGTCTTCACGTAGCAGCAGCACCACATCATGTGCCGCTTGGCCGTTTTTTTCCAATTTTCCGAGCCCAAGTGCCAAATCAGGACAGAATATATGCTCGGAGTTTGGGAACCATTCTTTAGCCCGAGCCATATCAACTGACTGCCGCAACAGAATTGTTAGGTCCGGGTGCCCATTCAATGCAATTTGAGCCTTTTCAAGTCCGTCCTTCGATTCGAAGTCGAGGCTCTGAGGGAGCTGGATGATCTGTCGATCAGGGAAAGAAGTTATTAGCATTTCACGAAAGTTCTGATGTTCTGTCCAACGGTCACCGAAGTTGCCTCCCCCTGTGATGAGGATCGGTCCAGTTGGAACGCAACGACGCAAGTCGGCGATGTCAAAACAGTGAACGTCTGCTACGTAGTCAACTGACACCCCAATCTCTTTGAGGTACATGAGAGTGCCTAGCCAGATGAAAGAATCGCCGGCATTCTGGTGTCGCGGGAAATCGAGCAATGCAACATGGGTACCAGAGGGCAACAAACTCGACAGGATCTTTGTTGCATCACTTTGTAGCGCAAGTAAGGGGTTCATATTGTCAATACTAGGGTGTCGTTCGTCCGAGACAGAACGTTCCCCAGACGGCGCGGATACAATTGCGGGGTGCGTCGGGTCGCCCACACCGTGATGACGCGCGGCTACCTGCGAAGGCCAAGCTTGCGGCGACCCATTCAGATGTAGTGACTGGAATGATGGCGAGCCACGGGAATCGACCATGCTGCTTGGGCCCAGATCGGTTCAACGACTGTCCGTCCATTGGATGAAACCGGTGCAAGCAAGGTTCCATTGAGGCGCGGGGCGAATCGCCATCACTAGCCTTCAACGCCGTGATGCAACGGATTTGGCAGTTGCCATCCGGAGCTGTGGAGCGCATCGACAGTGAACGCCGAGAATTTGGCGAATCTCCGCAGGCGACTAGAGACTTCCAGGTGACTCTGTCCGGTGCTGGACACGATATAGTAGACCGTAAACGCACCTTCTTAGAGTCCATTCGGTCGATTTGCTTTGGATTGGGCAGTAAGTGCACTTAGTGAATTTGTGAGCATGAAGCTATTGTGCTTTATGCTGAATTATTGCGCGCATTGTTCCCTTGTAGGCGAGAATACAGTAATCTGTCAGGATGAAATCAATTGATCAATATTGTTAATAATACTCAAGTTTTCTAATTTGCGTCGGCGAAACTCATGGATAGCGGGAGTTGGCGCCGCAAGCCTTGGGTATGGTTCTGAACTTGAATGTCTGTGACATATTTTTTGGAGAAAAATTGGGAACTCGATTTGCTGTCCTAGCACATGACGACGCGAACATGCTTCGATTGCTGGCCGAGCAACTTGGTCAGAATGAGATTTGGGTCCACCTCGATAAATCCGTTGATATGGCGAAGTATCTGGAATCAGCAGGCGGGCTGATGCCCGAGAATATGCATTTCGTAAGCCGTCGTGTCAATGTTCGCTGGGGGGGATATTCTGTTGTCCAAGCTATGCGAGCCTGTGCAGTCGAGGCTATGGCGTCCGCTGAAAAGGATGACCATATCGTCTTTATCTCAGGGCACTGCTACCCAATCCGTCCTGTCGAGCAATTGTTGGCATATCTTGAGTCGGCTCCCAATGTGCAGCACGTTCGGGCCTATCGTCTGACGGACTATCCACGATGGCACACGGACCGCTATGCGCGAAGCCATTGGTTCGATTTAAGGCTGCCGAGATTTACGGCAGCTTCAATGCGGAGGATTGTGAGGAATGCAGTTAAATACCTTTCCTTTGCCCTACCTCGTAAACGGACGGGCCTCGATGTCGTCGCCGGTTCTCAATGGATGGCTTTAACCAAGGAATGTCTCCAAGAGGCATTTGAGGCACTTGACACAAAGGAGTATCGAATATTTCGCAATTCTTTCGCTCCGGATGAAATGGCGATTCAGACATTCATATTTAACTCACGCTGGGCGAATGCTACCAGCATGAAAGGGATCGAAGAAATTAGTAATGACGATATTTCTTCGATTCCAAATTTTCATTTCCTTCGTCCGGGGTTGAGTGGTCTTGCAACGCAAGACGATGTTAATTCTGCATTCGCAAGAGGCTCCTTTTTTATAAGAAAAATTGACTCATCAAACATTGCAAATACGATTAAATCCATAATCGCTCTTACCATCTAGGCTTTCGCTAGTACATCTAGAATTATTCTTGTGTATTGGTTCGTTGTTTCTCGTGGGCAGTGGCCTGCTCTTGATTTTAATTGGTGCCACACTGTTCTGCGAATTGTCGCTCACAGTCACCGTCCTATGATTTGTTGAAGCGACCGTTCATCGTAAGTTGTTCGCAATCGTTGCGGTCCATTACACGATGCTTCAGGGTTTGTGGGCCAGCCGTAATGCAGGACTTATGGGTAGGGAATCCGGAGAGAGGGACTTCACCACGAACCACGGAGAGTCAGATTATGTTGCCGGGATGATGACCTCGCGGGAGCGGCTTTCCCCGGAGCAGGTCAGTGCACGACTACGCATTGATTTCCCGGATGATGTATCCATGCGAGTAAGCCCAGAGACGATCTACAACGGAATCTACCACCAGGGCGCGGCGGGCTCCGCAAGGGCTTGGACCTGTACCTGCGCTCCCGCAAGTCCTACAGGCGCCCCCAGCATCAAATGGATGCCCGCAGGAAGCGGGTCCCCGAGGAGCTGCTGATCGGCAACCGCCCCGAAGAAATCGAGGACCGCCTGGTCCCCGGCCATTGGGAGGGCGACTTGATCCTGGGCAAGGAAGGCAAGAGCGCCATTGGAACCCTGGTGGAGCGCACCAGCCGGTTCGTGCTGCTCCTCCACCTGCCCAACGGCCATACCGCCCAGGATGTGGCACAGGCGATTCAAGACACGCTTCCCACACTGCCGGAACAGGTTCGCAAATCCATCACCTGGGACCAGGGCTCAGAGATGGTGGGCGCCCACGAGCGAGTGAAAATCGACACCGGCGCGAACGTCTACTTCGCCGATCCCCACTCACCCTGGCAACGCGGCAGTAACGAGAACACCAACGGGCTGCTGCGCCAGTACTTCCCCAAAGGCGTCGACCTGAACCAGTTCGGCATCGAGGACCTCGACTACGCGGCCGCCGGACTCAACGGCCGGCTCCGCAAAACACTCGACTGGAAAACCCCAGCACAAACCCTCGAGAAGATACTGGCAGAATCAATACCCTAAGCCGTGTTGCAACAACCACTGGAAAACGCCATCATTCCCCGCTCATTTGCAGTGTGCGGTCCACTAGGCCGATGGACTTAGTCCTTTGAACCCGGAATTTCCGTTGTGCTGCGTGTATTAGCCCAAGCAGCCAAAACGCCGATTGCCGTGAGGACGTCCCGTCTCATCTGTTCATATATATCATCAGAACGACGGTATGGATCCACCACATCATCTTCTTGAGGAGTCGAACGGTGCAAACTTCTTGCACGTAGCGCGAGCGGAACCATGGATTCCCACCGGGCTCGGGGGTCGGTGACATGGTGGATTTCAATGTTGGGGAGGATTCTAGCCAATTCGAGAAGTGTGAACGTCTTCTTCAGCAGCGCCGGTTGCAGTTCAACGATACTGCTGCGGTGTGCGCGCGTGAGAGCAATAACAAGATCCTGTTCTTTCAGGACGTCTGGTGTGAGTTGGCGTGATTGAAAATCTGCAGCCGACGCGCCCATAACGCGGATGAATCCCTCGACGTGTGGTTCAATTCCATGGCCAATCAATGCCCCGGTGCCTGCGCTCGTTACCCTGAATCCGCCGGGAGACACCTCATCCAGTTCGGCTTGCAGTAAGCGCTCAACCATGGGGGAACGGCAGATGTTGCCGGTGCATACTGCCAAGATGCGGAATGGGGGAGTGGACGTCATTTTGATCGGTATTCCTTTGAGGTCTTGACAAGCTCGACCACCGATTCCTTCGAGCTCTGGCGAGGCTCGACTGCCAGCCGGCGGTGTGCAAGAAAGTAGATGCCAGCGCCGACTGCAGCGCCGAGTGTATTGGCAACGACATCCAGCACCGACGGGACCCTAGCCGAGAGAAACAGGGCCTGGCTCAGTTCGATGATGCACGAGGCCAGGAAACCGATGCCCACACTCAGCCAAACGCTCTTCAGCCGCACCGAGGCAATGACGCCCATGGGCACAAACAGAAGGATGTTGGAGGAGAATTCAATTTGTGCATAGCCAACGAATTTTGGCATGCCGTGGTGATGCAGCCACGAAATAGTCTGATCAAGGAATCCGGCCGCCGGTTTGTCCACCGGGGTGGGCCAAAAGACTATGAGTGCAAGTGCCACCAAGTAGGCAGCCATCAGCCCAACTGCAAGGCGGTGGATGGTCTTTTGGGAAAGTGTCACATGGAAACGTTACGCCACGTTGACGTAGCTTGCCGTCAACTGGCCTGCGGTTTGGTTTCCGCACTTGCGCAGCGCCGTCAGTTTCTTGTTGGCTGCAGAGTTACAACCGGATTCAAGGTCCCGGATGAGATCGCTGGTCAGCTTGCCCAGGCGGGCAGCGCCGACCATCATGCTGGAGCTGCGGAGACTTAGCGCTGCGTCCAGGGCGTCGTCTTTGTCTCCCGAGGCTACGGCTTCAAACAGGCGAACAAAGCGCCCAGGCCACATGTCAACATAGCGGCAGACAAAACTGCGACACAACGCATACTCGCCGTCGAGGGATTCCTCCAGTGAGTGCAGGGTCTCGGTGCAGACGAGTGGCAATGCGGTGACTGGCATGGTCTGCTCCTTCCTGCTGCCTGCCGAAGTACGGGACCTGTTGGTACCCGCTAACGGTTCAAGACTATCGGCAGCATGCCGGAATTTGACTGGTTTTGACAGAAATCCTGGAAACTTGACCAAACCTTATACGAAAGGACAGTCTTTTATGCCTCGTGCGTCACTCGACAGGCCCGTTGGTGCCGCAGAATCAGCGAAGTGACGCTGAATCGAACAGGATTTGATGTTTCATCGCGTTTGTGACTTGTGGACAAATCTTGTGCATTTCTTGTGCAAATATTCCGGATTCTCGATGCTGTTTCTTGAGGTGCCTGCGGCATTGTTGATGCCGCCGGAAGGCAAGCGAGGCGGGGCGGAATGCCCCCGAATGCAGGTGGTGTGTTGGTTCCCCCGCCAACACACCACCCCTGCATGGGGTGCGCGGAGTCTGCATGCGGTGCCTGAATACCTGGCGTGATTATGGGGTGGAGTCCAGCACAGACTCAGGCATGTCATCGCGGCCGGCCGGCCTGTTGTCGGTGGACAAACATCCGGGCAGAACGAATCCGATGGTGGTTCCCACGCCGGGCTCGCTGTTGAGGCTAATGGTGCCTCCATGTTTGGCAACGATGGTTCGGGAAATCATGAGTCCCAGCCCGATTCCCGGAATGGACCTGGCCATGGCGGACTTGGCCCGGAAGAACTTGGTAAAGGCCTCGGCCTGTTCCTCGGAGTCCATGCCCATCCCCGTGTCTTGGACCTGGCAGATCAGGTCCTCGCCTCGGGCCCAGGCCCGCACAGTGATGGTCCCGCCGTCGGGGGAGTACTTGACAGCGTTGGAGACAAAATTGTCCAGGACCTGGCCTATGCGCCTGGCGTCAACAAGGGCCATCAAGGAGCCCGCTACCTCGCTTGCCATGCGAAGGTTGTTCATTTCGGCGGCGGGGGCGGCGGAGGCCATGCTGTCCGCGACCAGGGAGGAAAAATTTGTCCGGCTCAGCTGCAAGGTTAGGGAGTCGGTGGTCAATAGATCCGAAACCAGCGCACTGAGCCGGTCTACATTGCGCGAGGCGATGGTCAGAAAGCCTTGGATTTCAGCCTGCGTCAGGTCAGGCTCCTCGAGAACCATGTCCAGATAGCCCTGGATGGAGGTAAGAGGGGTGCGAAACTCGTGCGAAACGTTAGCCACAAAGTCATTCTTGGCGTCCAGCGCCGCCATCATCTCGGTGATGTCATGAAAGGCAATCACAGCGCCGTCAAAGCCACCGTTGTCATCCAAGATGGGTCGCGCTGCCGTGGACACGGCCCGGGCTTTAGCTCCGGCACCCACCCACACCATGTAGTTGGTGAAGGCCTGTCCCAAAATGGCCCGGCGCACTGGACGTTCATCCGCCTCCACGGAAGTGACGCCGTCGACGTTGAAGACCAGCAGCTCCCTTTCTTCCGGGTCTGCAATGTCCTCCGGAAGTGCGTGGACATGCAGCGCCCTTTGCGTCGCATTCATGAGCATGTCGTTGCCGTGGGCGTCGACCACGACCAGACCCACGGCCACAGTGTCGACAATAGTTTCCAAAAGCCGTTCCCTTTGCTGGCTTGCGGCGAGCATAGACCGTAGTTCAACGTCCTTGGCCTCAAGCGCCTTGCGTTGCAAGTTGACGGTATTGGTCACCGCGACAACAGTGCTGGCGTAAGCGAGAACCACCAGGGGGAAGAGCAGCGGCCTGGCTAATTGTTCGGCCGTGAAGCCGCTGGGCGAGGTCAGGATGGGGAACCAAACTATGAGCAGCGCTGCGACCCCGCTGATCGCCACGGTGGTGCGCGGAGCAATGTGCGAGGAAGCAAGCCAGAAGACGGGGAAGAAGATCAGCAGGCCAACTGCAGTAAGGAACTGTTGGTTGCCACCCCGGAAGAGGCCAATGGCCACAAAGTCCAGATAGGGGATCACTAGAAAGGCGCCCCTTGGCATCCTTTCCCACGGGATGGCAATCGACGCGATCAACAACAGCGCATGCAAGGTCAGGGAAGCGATGAACAGCGGTTCCCCAAACGAGGTTGGATAGATCAGCAAGGCAATTGCCACTGCGAACACCATGAGGAGCGATAACGGCAGCTGATTGAGGAACACCCGCCGGCGCAATGGATCGAGCCAGCCCAGCAATCGCGAAGCCTTCTGCTGGTTTCCAAGGGGCATGGGCACTTCCATCCTTCGACGTCGCTACGCGGCTCCTACGCTTGTGCCCGGCGCAGCCTTGTGCTGGCAGACACACTATTGGTACCGATAATCTCACACGCGGCAGTTTGTGGACTTTAGTGACTTGCCGTCGACTTTGCAGAGATCACCTTGAGCGTTTCTTGAGCCTCAGGATCAGTCTCAAGACAGCTGCGAATCTTGAGTTTTTCTTGCTGAAATCTTCCGGGTTTTTGGGGCTGTTTCTTGAGTTGGACGCTGCATTGTTGTTCTCACCAGCAGGACAGCCTGCCGAGAAGAACACGAACAAGGGGTCTCAAAATGAACAAGATTGCTAAAGGCGCTATTGCAACCGGTGTTGGTATTGTCCTGCTGGCAGGTGGCGGCGGAACCCTCGCCGTCTGGAACCAGACAGACATCGGCACTCAGGGCAAGATTTCTGCCGGTGATTTGAACTTGGTTGCGGGCACCGGAGTTTGGAAGAACGCCAAGAACGAGGACATCACTATCGGCAGCTACCGCGTTGTCCCGGGCGAAGTTCTGACCTACACCCAGCCGCTGACCGTGACTTTGGAAGGTGACCTGATGGTGGCCCACTTGACTCTGACGGGAGCCTCGCCGGTCAACGGATTTGTTCCGGCAGACGTCACCACTTCCACCACACTGACTGATGCTGCCGGTGTGACAGTCGAAGGCAACACACCCTTGGACAAGGACCACGACGGTGATTTTACCGCCACCACCACGTTCGCGTTCCGCCTCGGCACCGAAGGACGCAGCTCTGTCAACGCTACGTACGATTTCAAGGACATTGGCTACATGTTGGAGCAGCAGACCCCCAACGCAGACATCGTTGCTCCCCCGGTTGGCCCGTAGGCCTTAGTTTCGTAGACCCCGGCGGCGTGCCGGGTACCCAACCGGCGCGCCGCCACCCCTCAGACGGAAGCAGCCATGAAGACCACCCGCACCCTGAAAGCAACCGGCCTTGTGCTGATTGCCGTGGTGCTGGGATTGCTCACCGTCCAAGGAAGCTACGCACTCTGGAACAAGGTCGCCACCTCCAATGCCGGAACCATCCAGGCCGCTGATTTCAACGTCACTCTCGCGAAGAACCTGACTGACAAGCCGATCAGTATGACTACGGATCAGGGGACTGCAGCGACGCTGCAGCTAACCACCAAACCCCTCGGAGTGGTCAAACCAGGGGACAGCGCGTACGCCGGCGTTCAAGTGGGCAACATGACAAACGCCAGCGCCGATTTCAAGATCCAGGTACTCCTAGGCGCCCCCACCATCACAAACAACAACTCTCAATGGCCTCTGGCACAGTACTTGAGTATCAAGGCTGTAGAAGCACCGTCGCTGGCGGAGTGCGGCTCAGCGTTGTTTTCACCTTCGACACCCGCCTCACCGGCGCCGCTGGAAATTGCCAAGGGCGCTAACGGTGTGTTTTGCTTCCAAGTTTCCCTGGCTGCCACCATGCCGGCAACGTTCAATGGTCAGGCAGCGTCAATTTCCGTTCCGATCACAGTCAACCAATTCTAGGAGCGTTCGCCATGTCTATCTTCAGCCCCGTCTCCCGTGATGCAGCATCGCCGGAGGCTGACGTGGCACCCGAACCGACCTCGCACGGAGCCTGGCGTTCAATCGGCACTTGGGCCGCCTACGTAGCCCTTCTGTTGGCGGCGCTCACCGCATTGATCATGATTGTGGCCCCCATGGCCACGGGCTCACACACTTACACGGTGCTGACCAGTTCCATGGCCCCGAAGTACGCCCCTGGAACTTTCTTGGTGGTCAAGCCAACCCCGTTTGCCGAACTCCAAGTGGGGGACATCATCACCTACCAAATTGAGTCCGGAAAGCCCGGAGTGATCACACACCGCATTACCGCCGTGGCAACCACCCAAGCCGGTGCGCGGGTCATGACCACCAAGGGCGACAACAATTCCCTTGAAGATGCCGCCCCGGTCCAAGAAGCACAGGTCCAGGGCAAGCTGCTGTACGCAATCCCGTATGTAGGCTTTGCCGCCCACGCCGTGGGTGAACAGCGGGGCAAGCTGCTGCCCATCGTCGCTGTTGGATTTATTGCTCTGGGCGCATTCAGCATGGTCAAGGGTGCCGTGGAGAAGAAGCGCGGCAAGAATTCGGATCGACACGGCGAATGACCCACGAAGTCCAACCGTGCAGGAGATCAGGCTCTATACGGGTGGCCGCCACGGCAATCGTGGCAAGCATTGCCCTGGGAGCCTTGCTGGCAGGACCTGCCAGTGCAGAACCGAACAAGAACGAACTGCTTCAGCTAAGCAGCGACGGTGTCAACTTCGCCACCGACGCAATACCAACCATGTTTAGGAGCACAAAAGGTTATGTTCCAGGAGAATCGCGCAGGGCGCTCATTTGGGTCCGCAACGCCAGCAAACATCCAGCACATCTTTCCGTCGCCGTTCGCAACACCGGGATGGCAACAAGCTCGGTCCTACCAAAACACCTCTTCTTCAAGGCCCAGTCCCAAAATCGCAGCCCCGCAGCCACCTCTCTGCCCGCTTCCGGCACCTGCACCCCGCTCATCGATGATTGGACTCTGGCCGGAGGCGCGGTTCTGCCCCTGACAGTCGACCTAGGTCTCTTGGTGGATGCCCCCAACTCGACCCGAAAACAGTCTGCAGAATTTGCATTGACGTTCCTCATGCAGGAGCAGGGCCCCGGAAAACTGGTTAATGCCTGTGCCGGGACCACTGATAGCCCGCCCGCCGGAGAAGGAGTTGCCTCCGTGGTGGTTGGTGGCGGTACATCCGTTACCACCAATGGCGGCGGGGCACTGAACAGCAATGGAGCCGTTGCTGGCGACGACGAGGCCACCGCCAACCCTAGTTTGGCCCCTGATCCCTCCGGTGCCGAACCCTTGCCGGAGGCCCGGCCGTTGCTTCCCCAACTGCAAAGTAATGTGGAAGCCACCAGCTACAACCCATGGGCGTGGATTGTCCTGGCCAGTGGGTGTGTGTACATGTTCGCCATTTCCCGGAAACGGAGCACGACCAGATGAGTTCAGCAGGGCCACAGCATGCAGGGGGAAACCAAGGCAACGGCTCGCAGCCATCTGGCCGCGGGCTGCGTAGTTTGCCGGGGTTCACCGTGGCAGCCGTGGTCTTTGTTCTCATTGTTTTGTTGGGTGTTGGCGGCATAGCCATCGCCAACTGGAACCAAAGCGCGACAGTTGCCATCGCCGTCACGGCGGGAGCCGCGGCACCCACAAGTCCGCCGCCTACGACCGCTCCGCCGACGACGAATCCTCCTACGACCGCGCCTCCGACAGCCGGTTCCGGCATAATTAGCACTGTGTTCAGCATCGCTCCGAGGCCAGGAAAAGTTGTGGTCGACACGGTCACGTGCGAGCCCCACGCCTCAAACGGTAGGTTCAATATTTCGTGGCCCAAGGTATCGCCGGCGGCCGATAGCTATACGGTCTCGATAAAGTCTCAGACGTCAAAGACGGCATTTCAGTCCACCGTGGATGTCAGGCCCACAACGAACCCTTTGGTTTCGACAACCTTTGATATTGGCAACCAGCCTGAACAATTTGGGCTCTACCTGCTTCGAATTCAAGGCATTAAGAGTGGTGCTGCCGGTGACCCGATCTACAGGACGTTAAACTACTCCGCAAAAGGGAAAGGGGCTTGTCAGTGGGGCGCCTCCGATGGGCTTCCTCCGTTGGGTGCTTTTTCCGTAGATGCGGGTCCGCAGAGACAAACAGCCAACGCGGATGCCAATCTCAACCCCAACGCAAACCGAGTCAATCTCGGCTTTGTGGGGGCGGCCGAAGCCACTGAATTTGTAGTCAGCGTTGAGTCACTCAGCTCAACGTCCAGTTACGGGGCCGAATACAAGGCAAACGCCGGTGGCTCCACGTTGATCTTCCCTCTTCGGACGATTCAGGGCTATGAACCTGCCGCATCGGCTGCATTCTACGGTCAGTACAAAGTAAGGATCATACCGATGAACGGGCAGGTCGCAGGAGATCCAGTATACAAGACTGTCCAATACCAACAGTGGAGTACCGAGGTTTGGGACTGAGTCGATTGGTCCTAGGGCATGGAGGACAATTCCGGGTTGATGATGCACACCGGGATCGTGAAACTCATGGTGGTTCCCTGACCGGGCTGGCTTTGCATGGTCAGGAAACCTCCGTGCTTGTCAATGATGGTCTTGGAAATCATGAGCCCCAGACCAATACCGGGGATGCCGCGTTCCACCGCTGATCCAGCCCTGAAGAATTTCTGGAACACACCTGCCTGCTCGGCACTGCTCATGCCGAGTCCAGTGTCCGCGACTTCGCAGTTCAAATCAGTACCGCTGGCCCAGGCACGGACGGTGAGGGTTCCGCCGTCGGGCGAGTACTTGATGGCGTTGGAGACCAGGTTGTCCAGCACCTGGCTGATCCTTCCGGCGTCAATCCTTGCCGCAAGAGGTAGCTGGCAATCTGTCTCCACTGCCACTTTGTTGCGTTCCGCTGCCGGCCTGGCAGATTCAACGGATTCGGAAACCAATAGGGCAAAGTCGGCCACGGATCGTTGCACGGTCATTGCGGTGGTGGTCAACAGGTCAGAAACCAGGCCGTTGAGCCGAACCGCATTGCGCTGGGCGATTTCCAGGTAGTTGGCGATCTCCGCTGGCGGGGCACCTGGCGTCTCGCGGGCCATGGCCAAGTAGGACTGGATGGCGGTCAGGGGAGTGCGGAACTCATGGGAAACATTGGCGACAAAGTCATCTTTCGCGCTCAAGGCATTGACCATGTCTGTGACGTCGTGGAAGGCGATGACGGCGCCGTCGGACTCACCGCCCTCGCCCTGGATGGTGCGGGCAGTTGTTGACAGCGCCCTCGCGCGATCGCCGGTGCCAATCCAGATTTGGTAGTTGGTGAACGATTCTCCCAAGATGGCCCGGCGGACCGGCCGTGCGTCGGCTGGCAACGCCCCCTTGTTTGGCCCAAAGACCAGCAGTTCACCTTCGTGGGGATCGGCGATGTGGTCAGGGACTCCCAGGGCATGGATGGCTTCCTGGGTTGAGTTCATGAGGCGGTCGTTGCCGTCCGCATCCACCACCACAACGCCAACGCCGACCGTGTCCACGATGGTCTCCAGCAGGCGCTCACGTTGTTGGCTGTCCAACAGGTCTGCCTTGCGCCGCCTGTCTTGTGAGACTAGGGCTTGACGCTGCCTGTCCATGCTGGTGGTCAGCACCACCATCCCGATGGCGAATGCGAGCATCATGAAGGGAAACAGCAGCGGACGCAACAATTGTTCTGTGGTCACAGGCCCGGGCTTGAGGATTTGAGGAATCCAAACAATCACCAGGCTAGCAAGGGTGCTTGAAATGACCGCCGTTTTGGGCGCGTAGCCGGATGAGCACAGCCAAAACACTGGGAACAGCACCAACGCGGTGCCAGATGACAAGACAGTGCTGCTGCCATCTCGGAAGAAGGCCACGGCCACGAAGCCAAGGTAAGGGATAACCAAGAAAGAGCCGGGCGGCAGCCTGTCCCAGGGAATGGTCACAGTAGCTGCCAGCAAGGCAATGCTCATGACCAAGGCGGTGACCAGCGTTGCTTGGCCGAACAGCGTCGGATCCAGGAAGGCAATCAGGGCGGTGGCCAGGACCACGGTGAGCGTGAAGGGCAGCTGGGCCAGAAACAGCCGTGTCCGCAGGGAACGTTCATAAAAGTAGCGTCGCAGGAGTTGGCCTGCGGAAGCGTCGCTGGAATTGGCAGGGGCGAAGGTCAAATTGGTGTCTGTCACTGGTTCAATTCCGCCAAATCCCCAAATAAGTTGGTAATGATGGGCCGTGCATGTGGCCCGGGCCCCGGTGATTGGCCGACTCTCTCACGCCGCAGGGAGTGAAACATCCGCGGGCACCGCTATTGATGATGCCATACTGTAAGTTGCAACTGGGTCCGGGGGCCCTGAAGTTCAGCAACAAGTATGGTTCTTATTGGTCTTGCAAGTGTAGTGGGGTAGAGATGGACAATTCTCGTATAGCAGTCATCGTTGAAGACGACCAAGATATCCGTGAACTTATCAGCGTCATTCTCTGCCAAGCCGGTTTTGATGTTTACACCGCCAGCAACGGGGCTGATGGTGTTGAAGCCGTTCGGAAGCACAACCCCGCCATTGTCACCTTGGATCTTGGCCTGCCGGACATGGACGGTTTTGAGGTGGCCAGGCGAGTAAGGCTCTTCAGTGATGCCTACATCATCATGCTGACAGGGCGTGCTGATGAAATGGACACGCTGCTGGGCCTGGAAACCGGGGCCGATGACTACCTCACCAAGCCCTTCCGCCCCCGTGAGTTGCGGGCCAGGATCAGCGCCATGTTGCGCAGGCCGCGCCTTGGCGCGTCCACCTCCTCAGTTGATGCGGAAACTACCGGAGCAGCCACCGCACCAGCGGCTCCCGGCCAACCTGAAGCCGCTGCCACTGTATCCACGGGTTCCACCGCTGCGGCTGTCGAATCCACGGGCCCCAGCATTGATGCGCCGCGGGCCATCAACGGCCTGGTTCTCAACGACGGAGACCGCACAGCGGAAGTGGACGGCACCGAGCTGGAGCTGACCCGGACCGAATTTGACCTGCTCCACGCGCTGGTGGACAGCGGCAAGCAGGTGCGCAGCAAGTCGGACCTGGTGCGCTGGCTGCGAGGCGAAGAATACGACGTGGGCACCTACATCAGCGAAGCCGACGAGCGCACCATCGAGGTGCACATGACCAACCTGCGCCGCAAGATGGGGGACAACCCCCGCGATCCCCGCTGGATCAAGACCGTTCGCGGCGTTGGCTACCGGTTGGTCCACTAAGGCCATCCATCCGTTCCTGACAGCAGGGCCCCAGCCAACATGGATTTGGGGCGGGTTGATCCGTGCCAGCAGGCGGCCGAGCCGGGCTGGCTACGCGTGGAATTTGTAGTACAGCGTGTCGCTTTCGGCCACTTATGATCCAATCGGCTCAGGTGCCGCGGCTGCCGCCGCATCGGAGCCACTTACCGTTTCGGGTAAGCGCGCCGTGCGAAAAGATGAGTTGACCTACAATGCGTTGGACCACGGAATCGTAGGCGACGGAACGATAGATGATGTCGCTGCCATCGAGGCGTTGGGTTCCCTTGTCTCAGCGGCAGGCGGGGGAACGATCTACTTTCCTCGCCGAACATACCGAGTCTCCCGATCCATTCGCTGCCGCAGCAATGTCCGTTACCGGGACGACAAGACTGTCATCTACAACAACACCACTTCAACTTCACCCATTGACAAAGGGGCGTTCATCCCTGGGTATATTCACGGGGCCGGATTCTATGCACCCAACGGTGCTGGCAAGGTTTTTAGCAGCGTTGCGATATCTGACGTTGCACTGGGCAGCACCACCATCACAGCAGCCTCAGTAGGCGGGCTCTCCGCCGTATCAGTGGGGGACTTCATTGCAGTCCGCAGCGTGGCGAACTATGTGGCAAGCGCGGTCGAAGTCCCAAATCAGCTTTACTTCAGCAAGGTACTGTCAATCAGCGGGGACACTCTGACCCTTTCGGACGCCTCGCCCTATGCCATTGCCGGCGCTACCGTTCACCCCCTGAAGGGCAACCCTGTGGATGGGCAAAACGCCGTAATGGAGATGATCGAGAACGTCGCCATTGAGGGCTTTGACATCGACGCCATCTTCCCGGTCTGGGGCGGCGGTTGCTACGGATTCCGGATGTCAAATATCAGGCCACACAACCGAGAAAAGGTCTCCAGCCTCGTATCGCTCAACGCCATGTGCAGGTTTGAGATTACAGACTGCCAGGCGGACTGGTACTACACTTTTTGTGAACTTGCCCTTGGCTGTGCTGACGGGAGAGTGCACCGGAACGCTGGCACCTTCCGCGTGGGGACAAGCATTTTCAACCCCATCAGCATCGTAGAGTCGTCGCACAACATCAAGGTCGAGGACAATACCCTCACAGTGCCGTCTGCCTTCACGGAAGCAACCAAAGTGTTTGCCAACCTTGGCCACTGCCAAGATGTCTGGATCCGAGACAACAAGTTACTTGCTCTCGGTTCAATGGATGCCGTCTTCGGGGTGTCGAATGGTGCTGTTGCTGAACGGGGCGTATCTGGCCTTCGGGTGAACAATAACCAGATCACCACAGGGGCAGGGGTGAACCGCGTATTCAGCATCGGCGGAAACATTGGTGCATACGTCCCTAGACGATTTACAGTAAGGGATAACTTCCTCAGCGGCGTACTAAATCCGGCTGTCAATGAGTGGATGATGCTTCTGGCTGGTGAAGACTTCGTCGTTTCGGGCAACGTCGTTCCCGATGGAGCGGGGCAGCGCGTTGGACCCAGCCCGCGAGGTCGGTTTGACGGTGGAGAGCCGACGACAGCGACCTCGGGGCATATGGTAACGGTCACGGCCATGGCAGGCAACGTCCTTCACTGCAACCTGACAAAGACCATAGGACGGATTCTCTATCGGGGCTCTATCACCGCCGTTCGAGTCGAGGTGATTACCGCCTACAACGCAGGCACGAGCAACACGTTGGTGGTCGGACACTCGGCAGTTGATAACGCCTACGCCACATCAATCAACGTGGGCTCAACGGGCGTCTTCTACATCTACCCTGGGCACGCAAGTGCGGGCACTGGAATGGGTAAGCGTCTGGCCACCCAAGACAGGGATGTGCTGGCCACCTACACGCCGTCCGGCACGGCACCAAACCAGGGCCTCGCACTCGTCACTGTTTTCTACGAGCCGAACACACCGCCTTCGTCGTAGGTATCAGCGGCGCAGGATGGCTTTCTTGATGGTACGGGCGGCATCCCATAGTGGGGCCGTCCGTACCATCCATGTAAGAGCAGCGGTTAGTTCTTTGTCTTCGATGCCGTGGGTTTTCATTGCTTCAAGATTTTGCTTGGCAAATATGGCCGATCCATGCTCGGGCCGGAAGGAGCGGAGGCGCTGTATATCAATTGCATCAGGAAGCGTGCGGCATCTTTCGAGGGAGCCCACTACCCGAAGATTAACCATGGTACGGATACATTTCTCACACTGACCACAGTTGAAGGCGCCACCCGGGTTCTCCCAGCAGATGCGCAAGTGATCCATGGCAGCATCGCTCTTAGAGATCCGCTCCACTTGCTCCGGGCGAGTGGCGGACTCTCCGTGGTGCTCAAAAGTAACCGACGAAGAGTTCCATAGAGAGTCAAGCTCTGGGTGGGAGCCCCAAGGGAATAGATCGCTCGTATGGTAGCTCGCCGGGATGATTACACGTTCCAAGACGTCGCCTAGCAGCAACCCTACGGTGGCCAACGCTGCGCCATGGTAGTGAGTCCCCCAGTCCAGTAAGCCTTCAGACATGTGGCGAATATTGGTCCGAACTTCAACGAGCTCCTTGCCAAGTGACTTGGCCGCGCCCCTGGCGCCATCCAAGGCTTTCTGCGACAACGCCTCATCATCTACGTCGATATCGAACCCTGTTACGAAGATCAAATGCGTGATGTCCTCGGACCGCTCAATGGCGGAGTAGAACGAGTCCGCCCCGCCGCTGAAGAAACTTCCGACCCCGCGCTGCTGGAGGCGCTCTGGAACTGGATCGCTGACTGAGACGATTTCAATCGAGCGGAGGTTACTGTACCAGGAGTCAAGCAGACTCTGAACGCCGGCCGCATTCTCGAGTGCGATCGGGTCCTGGGGCCCAGCTAACCGGAGTTCCATGCCGTGTCTCATAGCCATAGGCAAGGTGGCTGGTAGCCACGCTCCGCTTCCGCCGTTCAGGGGGACGTTGGCCGAGACGTCAATCTGGATGGGGCCTTCGTCTAGTCCGTGAAGAATCGCAGAGGCCGACATTGAGTCGTCCGACGCCAGTGGTTCAGTAGTGAGTACACCTATCGTGCTGGCATTGGCCATGAAAATCCCCCAGAAAAGTGAGCAAGCAAAGTTATCTCAAGTCTAAAGCAGGCTAGGGTCACATAAGGCCGGTAAAGCATCGTCTGCGTCAAGGCTGTCGAAGCATGATCGCCGCAGTGCAAGCTGCGCGGGCCGCCGCTAGGATGTCAACATCTGCGGGCACAAACGCGACGGTGCAGCAAGGGCGGACTGTCTTGCTATGTTCCGCGGCTGGGCGCACTTGGCCATCATGTCGGGGGAAACTGAATCCGGTCTGGCCTTCTCAGACGCTTCTGACAGAAAGTACCAACGAAGTCGTGAGCCTTTTCCGCCTTAGTTCAGCACCAGCACTGACTCCGGCAGTTCGATCCGCATGGTGGTTCCCACATTGCGCTCGCTTTGCACTGTGATGGCGCCGCCGTGGTTGGCCACAATGGCCTTGGTGATCAGCAGCCCCAGGCCCAGCCCGGGGATGGAACGCTCCAGGGCAGGGTCCGCCCGGAAGAATTTGGTGAACGCCTGCGCCTGCTCGGCGCTGCTCATCCCCATGCCGGTGTCCCGGACCTCCAGCACCACATCGGCACCGTCGGCCACGGCACTCACGGTGACCGTTCCGCCGTCGGGCGAGTACTTGATGGCATTGGAGATCAAGTTGTCCAGCGCCTGGCCAATTCTTCCCGCGTCCACCATGGCCCAGAGCTGGTCCGGGACATGCTCGGTCAACTCCACCCCGTTCCGCTCCGCCATGGGTCGCGCGGAGACAACACTCTCGTGGGCCAGTGTGGCAATGTCCGTCATGGCGGGGGTGACCTCCATTGAATCCGTGGTCAACAGGTCCGAGACCAGCCGGTTCAGGCGCAGCGCATTTCGCTGGGTGATGGTCAGGAACTTGTTGATGTCCGCCGGCAGCCGGTCGGCATCATCGAGCACCATGCCCAGATACCCCAGGATGGAGGTCAGCGGTGTGCGGAACTCGTGGGAAACGTTGGCCACAAAGTCGTCCTTGGCGGCCAAGGCCGCCATCACCTCAGTGTTGTCGTGGAAGGCAATGACGGCCCCGGCGGAACTGCCATCCTCATTGCGCATGGTGCGGGCCGTGGTGGAAATGGCCCGGCTGTTCTCACCCTGGCCAATCCACATCTGGTAGTTGGTGAACGATTCGCCCAGGATGGCGCGGCGGACGGGCCGCTCATCCGGAGGCAACGGGACCTTGCCATGGCCAAACAGCAGGAGGTCCTTCTCCTGCGGATCCGCCATGCCCGGCGGCAGGGCCTGGGCGCGGATGGTGTCCTGCGTGGCGTTCATGAGCTGGTCGTTGCCGCCCTCATCCACCACCACAATGCCCACGGCCACGGTGTCCAGGACGGTGGCAAGCATCTGCTCGCGCTGCTTGCTCAGTTCAAGGGCGGTTCTCAGCTCGGCATCCTTGGCTTGCAAGGCCTTGCGCTGGCTGTCCATGCTGGCCGTCATGATGACCACCGTCATGGAGAATGCCATCATCATGAATGGAAAGACCAGCGGCTTGGCCAGCAGCTCCGGGGTGATTTTTGCCGGCCCCAGGAACAGCGGAACCCACACAATCAACAAGGTGCCCAGCGTGCTGGAGACAATGGCCGTCTTCCGCGCGTACCCGGATGCGGAAAGCCAGAACACGGGGAACAACGCCAGCAGACCCACGGAGGTGATGTACTGCGCGCTGCCATCGCGGATGAATCCAACCGAAACCAGGTCCAGGTACGGAATGGCCAGGAACGCCCCGCGCGGCATCCGGTCCCAGGGGACGGCCACGCACAGGGCAAGAATGGCCGCCTGCATCCACAGCCCGGCGATGAAGTGCGGACCCGCCAGAATGACCGGGTAGTACGCCGCGGCCAGGCCCACCGTCAAGAGCACGGTCAACGTCAGCGGCAGCTGCGTGAGCAGCACCCGCATCCGCAGGGTCCTTTTGTAGAAGTGGCGCTTGAGCAGGGTGTCTTGGGCTGGGTTGGTCAAGGGACTTCCGTAATGGGTCAGGGTCATGCGCCGGGACTGGCACATGACAGTCTCTCACCCATCCCAACCCTTCCGGCCGCAACGACACCCCAGCTGTGGCGCTCGGCGGCTGCCCCCAGGCGCTACCTGCCCTGGCCATCCTGCTGGAAGACATCCGGGATGCCGTCATGGTCCTCATCGAGCTCCTCAAGCTCGGCAATCTTGCGGTAGTGCCGGTTGCGGCTGCGCAGCACGACGGCGGCCAGCAGGGCTGCGAGCACGGAACCCGCCAGGATGGCCACCTTGGCATGGCTGTAATGGGGGGAGTCGCTGCCAAAGCTGAGCTCACTGATCAGCAGGGACACCGTGAAGCCCACCCCGGCCAGCAGCGAAAGCCCCGCGACATCCACCCACTTGAGTCCGTCGTCGAGCTTGGCCTTGGTGGTCTTGGTGATGAGCCAGGTGGAGCCGAAGACGCCAATGAACTTGCCAGCCACCAGGGCCACCACAATGCCAATGGCCACAGAATCTGTGAAGGCGCTGCGGAGCCCTGCCAGGCCGCCCAGGGCCACCCCGGCGGAGAAGAATGCGAACAAGGGCACGGCCACGCCGGCGGAAACCGGGCGGATCAGGTGTTCAAAGTGTTCGGCCAGGCCCGGGCCGGCCTCGGGGCCACCGTTCTTGGCGCTGCGCAGAACGGGAACGGCGAAGCCCAGCAGCACGCCGGCCACTGTTGCGTGGACGCCGGATGCGTGGACCAGGGCCCAGGTGGCCGCCGCCAGCGGCAGCAGCAGGTACCAGGCATGGATGCGCTTTTGCACCAGCCACGTGAAGGCCAGCAGGGGCAGCAGTGCCAGTGCCAGGAACTGGAAGTGCATCTCACCCGGGTAGAACACGGCAATGATGGCGATGGCAATCAAGTCATCCACCACAGCCAGCGTCAGCAGGAAGGTGCGCAGGGCGCTGGGCAGGTGGGTGCTGATGACGGCCAGCACGGCCAGCGCGAAGGCAATGTCCGTGGCGGTGGGGATGGCCCAGCCCTTGAGTACCTCGGGGCCGGCACTGAGGTTGACCAGCGCAAAAAGCGCGGCCGGGACTATAACACCGCCCACTGCCGCGGTGATGGGGACGATGGCCCGGGCCGGGTTGCGGAGATCGCCGGCCACAAATTCGCGCTTGAGTTCCAGGCCGGCCACGAAGAAGAAGATGGCCAGCAGGCCGTCGGCCGCCCAGGTGCCCAGGGACAGGTTCAGGTGGAGGGCCTCGGGACCAATGCGGAAGTCGCGGAGGGAAAAGTAGCCATCCGCCCAGGGCGAGTTTGCCCAGACCAGGGCAATGATTGTGGCGGCTAGCAGCAGGGCTCCGCCCACTGTTTCGGATCGCAGGATGGCGCTGATGCGCACGGATTCGCCGTAGCTTCCGCGGCTGAAAATGCTGGGACGGTTTGCTGATTTCATGGGCGCTGCAGCTTTCGGTTGGAGCGGCAAGTGGCTGGACCTTTTGGGTTCAACTATGACATTGCCGACCAGACTTCCCGGCGCACCTGCAAACAAGTTTACAGGATCCGGCCCACTCCCTGCGGCACTGCCGGGCAGAAGTGGACGCAAAGAGCCCGGCACCTCCCCGTTGGGAGTGGTGCCGGGCCCTCTTATCGCCGCCCTGCCTTTAGTGGTCCAGGGGCCGGCGGCTGCGCCACACGGCTCCTGCACCCAGCAGCAGGAACAGCCCTGCCAGTGGAATGCTCCAGCCCGGTCCGAATCCGGTATTGGCCAAGGTGGCACCACGTCCCGCCCCGGCAGCAGAAACCACGGGGCACTTCACGTGGGTGAACTTGACCTTGAAGGTGGCCGAGCCGTCCTTGTGGGGTGCCCAGTTGGCCGTCTTGGCCAGTTCGTAGCCGTTGGCCGGCGTGGCCCGCACGGTGACGCTCTTGCCATTTTCCGCGCTGCGGGAAGCCTTGTAGCTGATCCCAGTGGTGCTGGCCAGGGACAGCGTGGGCGCCGTGAGAGTTCCATTGCTGCACACTGCCTGGGCGGCGGTGGGCACTGCCGGCGATGCCTTGACCATGCAGTCCGGAGTGCTGAACTTTACGGTGAAGGTGGCGGTCCCATCATGCTTGGGCGTCCAGCCCTCGGCTGCGGCCAGCTTGTGGCCGAACTTTGGGCTGGCCGTGACGGTCACCTTTGTTCCAGCGGCCGCGTCCTTGTTCTGGGTGTAGCTGACGCCGGCCGTGGAGGCGAACGTCAGTGTGGGGGAGGAGGCGGTGCCGGGGCCGGTGCACTGTGCCTGGACGGCGACGGGCGCGGCCGGCGTTGCCGCCACTGTGCAGTCCGGAGCGGGGTCAAAGGTGAAGGAGTAGGCGGCGGTGCCGCCCTCATTCAAGACCCAGCCCTTGTTGGCCAGGGGCGCGAAGCCGTTGGCCGGAAGCACCAGCCTGTAGCCTTCCCTGGGCGTGGCCGTGATGGTGACGGTGCCGCCCGGAGTGGCTGCTCCGGCAACGCTGTAGCTGATGCCATCAGAGTTGGCGGGCACGGACATGGAGGGACCGTCCGTGGCCCCGGGGCCCGTGCAGACCTGCTGTGCGAAGGTGGGCGTTTCGGGCGTCGCGTCGACAAGGCAATTGACGGTGTCGAACTCGATCCGGAAGCTGGCCGTGCCGTCCTCGTTCAGGGACCACCCGCTGCCGGCCTTGAGGGCGTAGCCCTGGGCCGGGGTGGCGATGACGTAGACGGTGCTGCCCTGGGCCGCGGTGCCTTGCATGCTGTAGCTGATCGACTCGGTGTCCGCGGGGACGTCCGCCCCCGGGGTGGTGGCCATGCCGGGACCCGTGCACACGGCCTGGGTGGCAGTGGGGACGGCCGGGGTTGCCACAACTGTGCAGTCCAGTGTGCCGAACTCGACGGTGAAGGTGGCGGTGCCGTCTTCCTTCAGCATCCAGCCATCCGCTGCCTGCAGCTTGAAGCCGGAGTTGGCGGTTGCCGTGACAGTCACCGTGGCACCGGCGGTTGCCGGCACATCCTGCGAGTAACTGACGCCGTCAGTGGTGGCGAAGGTCAGCGTGGGAGTGGTGGCAGTGCCGGGGCCGGTGCAGACTGACTGGACCACAGCCGGGTTGACAGGGGTTGCCATGACCGTGCAGTCGAGGGTGTCCAGCGTGACGGTGAAGGTGTAAGTGGCCGAGCCGTTGGGGCCGGGCACCCATCCTGCTGCGGGTGCCAGGGCGTAGCCGGTCTGGGGTGTTGCCGTGACGGTGACGGTGCTGCCTTGTGCCACGGTGCCCGAGACCGAGTAGCTGATGCCGGCTGTTTCGGCGGGTGTCACCGTCGGTGTTGTTGCGGTGCCGGGGCCTGTGCACACGGCCTGGACCACAGCCGGGTTGACAGGTGTTGCGGCGACCGTGCAGTCCAGGGTGTTCAGCGTGACGGTGAAGGTGTAGCTGGCCGAGCCGTTGGGGCCTGGCACCCATCCTGCTGCGGGTGCCAGGGCGTAGCCGGTCTGGGGTGTTGCGGTCACGGTGACGGTGCTGCCTTGTGCCACGGTGCCTGAGACCGAGTAGCTGATGCCGGCTGTTTCGGCCGGTGTCACCGTCGGTGTTGTTGCGGTGCCGGGGCCTGTGCACACGGCCTGGACCACAGCCGGGTTGACAGGTGTTGCGGCGACCGTGCAGTCCAGGGTGTTCAGCGTGACGGTGAAGGTGTAGCTGGCCGAGCCGTTGGGGCCTGGCACCCATCCTGCTGCGGGTGCCAGGGCGTAGCCGGTCTGGGGTGTTGCGGTCACGGTGACGGTGCTGCCTTGTGCCACGGTGCCTGAGACCGAGTAGCTGATGCCGGCTGTTTCGGCGGGTGTCACCGTCGGTGTTGTTGCGGTGCCGGGGCCGGTGCACACTGACTGGGCCACTGTTGGGGCAACGGGCGTTGCCGTCACGATGCAATTCACCGTGTCAAACGTGGCCGTGAAAGTGGCGGTCCCGTTCTCCTGAGGAATCCAACCCGGAGCAGGCGACAGCGAGAACCCGAGCTGGGGGGCGGCGGTGACCGTCACCGTGGCGCCTTGGGCTGCGGGTGCGGATTGTGAGTAGGCGATGCCCTCGGTGCTGGCAAGGACCATGGTGGGCGCACTTGCCACGCCGGCGGTGGTGCACTGGGCCTGCGTGACAGCAGGGCCAACGGGAACTACTACAGCATTGGGGGTGGCGACGCGGCACCCGTTGTAGAAGATTGCCTGGCCCGCGGCGTCCCAGTTTTGGCCTGCGGGCTGGTAGTTGTTGGGCGGGTAAATGTCACCCCAGCCGGGAGCCGGGTAGACAGGGCCAGTGTGGTTGGCGTGGCCGCGCTTGAAAGATTCGAAGCTGGTTGTCTGGGGATCGCCATAGGGATTGTTCGAGCTGCTGCTCGCGTGGCAGAACGTCACGTCGCCATCACCCGTGCCGATGCCCTCCGCCATGGCCGAGGGAGCCACCACCAGCCCCACCACACCCACGAGCGCCAGTGATGCGGCGGCGGTGAACGCCAAGATCTTGGCGCCCAGGGAACGCCTGCCCCCGCCACCACCGCCCGCGTGCCTTGCAATTGCGTGTTGTCCCAACATGATTCCCAGCCCTTCAATGCCGTCTCGTGCAAAATCAGCAGGCACATGCCGGAAGGCCGACGGTCAACGCCGGCTCCTGGCTTGGCTGCTTCGGATGTGAGGGACCGCAGGGTTGCCGGCGAATCCCGTTCGCATATCCGGGCGGGGACGGGGGCGCATTGTTGCGCCTGGTGGTGCCGGGGAAGAGACTTTCCCCGGCAACCAACAGCGGGGTTTCCCCCTGCGCATGCGACAGCAATTTCATTGCTTCTCCGACCCAGCTTCAGATAAGTAGTTGAAGACTAGGGAGGGCGGTCGGGGCGTTCTAGCGTGGTGGAAAAGCGGGAATTGGGCCAAACACTTGCGTTTTATTGACCGACCACTCGCTTTTGGCACCCCGTCCACTTGGTTTTGCACTGCGTACAGGCACTCGGGTGGAGGGGATCAGGGCATGAAAAAAGGAACGGCGCACAACTTCTTGTTGTGCGCCGTTCCTTGTCTGCTGGGGAAAACTGCCTAGTGGCTGTTCAGCCATTCCTGGGCCAGCGTGGCCTGCAGGTTCAGTGCCCGGCCAATGACGGGCTCGGCCGCCGAGGCGATCTTGGCGCCCAGGAAGGGAACGCCGGACTTGACCTCGCCGCTCAGCTCCACCACTGTGGATTCGCCGCTGGCCACGAGCTTCTGCTCAGCCGTGACGTCCACGGGTGCGCCGGAGACGGACAGTTTGATGCTGTTGGTGCGGGAACCGTCGGCTGCCGGGGCGCTCCAGGACTCATCCTGCGTGACGGTCAGCGATGAGCCGAGCACCTTCTTGGCGATGTCCGGCATGCGGGTGGTGGGCAGTGTGCGCACCGTCTTGGTGGTGAACGCGCCCGCGGTGGAGCCGCTGATGGTGAAGGACAACAGTACCCCTCCCACGGTTTCGCTCACGTGCTTGATGAAGTCTTCGTTGGCAAAGACATCTGTCACGCTCTGGGCGGTGGCCGAGAGCGTCGTTGAGGCGGCAAGCGCCATGGTTCCTCCAGGATCAGGGGGTGGTGGGGCAGCTCCTAGGATAGCAAGGCCGGCGGCGAGTAAGCTGGACACGGACCCGGCACTGCACGCAAATACCGGGCTTTCGTGCTGTCCTACGGCACGGCACACCAATGCACGCCGGCTGCCCCGCGGCCGGGAAACAAGGAGAAAAACACCCATGAGCCTTGCAGGGTTGCGGATTGCGCTGTCACAGGATCCACTCTTCGCCAGGGTGCGCAGCTACGCGTCGGCCGACCCCGCCACCCGCAGCACAGACATCGCCTTCAGCGCCCCCGCCGGCCTGCGCCCCGTGCTGCTGGCCGAGGTGGCGGACGGGCTTGCCGCCTCATCAGGGGTGGTCCTGGCCGTGACGGCGACCGGCCGCGAGGCTGAGGATACCGTGGCCGCGCTGCGCTCCTACCTGCCCGAGGGGGCCGTGGCCGAGTTCCCCAGCTGGGAAACCCTGCCGCACGAGCGCCTGTCCCCGCGCTCGGACACCGTCGGCCGCCGCCTGGCCGTGTTGCGCCGCCTGGCCCATCCCGAGCACGACGCCGGTGAGCACCTTCGCGTGATCGTGGCACCCGTGCGGGCCGTGGTCCAGCCGCTCGTGGCCGGCCTGGGCGAGCTGGCCCCGGTCCACGTCAAGACGGGGGAGGAGATCCCCTTCGCCGAGCTCATCAAGCGCCTGGCCGACGCCGCCTACGCCCGCGTGGACATGGTCACGCACCGCGGCGAATTTGCCGTGCGCGGCGGCATCCTTGACGTCTTCCCGCCCACAGAGAACCACCCCGTGCGCATTGAGTTCTTCGGCGACGAGGTGGAGTCGATGCGATGGTTCAGCATCGCCGACCAGCGCACCTTGACCTCCAAGGTCTCGACAAGCTCGACCACCGGCGGTATTGTCCACCCCACCGAGCTGCACGCCCCGCCGTGCCGCGAAATCCTCATCACCCCCACCGTCATGGGCCGCGCCGCCAAGCTCAAGGACGCCATGCCGGCGGCCGCCGCCATGCTGGAAAAGATCGCCGGCGGCATTGCCGTGGAAGGCATGGAATCCCTGGCACCGGCCCTCGTGGACGGCATGGTGCCGCTGGCCAGCCTGCTGCCCGCCGGCTCCATCACAGTGGTGCTGGATCCCGAAAAGGTCAGCGCCCGCGCCCACGACCTCGAATCCACCAACGCAGAGTTCCTCGAGGCGGCCTGGTCCACGGCCTCCGACGGCGGGACGGCACCGCTTGACCTGGCGTCGGCCGGAACGGGAGGGGCCGCCGTTGACCTGTCCTCGGCCGGATTCAAGTCCCTCACCGAAACCCGCGACGCCGCACTGGGGCACGGCGTGGCCTGGTGGACCATGAGCTCACTGGCTCAGGACGAAGAACTTGAGGTGTCCACGGACGTGCTGAACCTGCACGCCCGCGAACCCCGCGGCTACCGCGGCGACGTAGCGGAAATGATGGAGTTCATCGGCGCCCGGGTCAAGGACCAGTGGCGCGTGGTGGTGGCCACCCAGGGCCCCGGCCCGGCCCAGCGCCTGGCCGAGCTGTTCCACGAAGCCAACATCCCGGCGTCGCGCGTTGAATCGCTGGATGCCGAACCTCAGCCGGGCATCATCGAGGTGACCACGGCAGACACCGGCCGCGGCTTCGTCTTCGATTCCCTCAAGCTGGGCCTGCTGACCGAGGCCGATTTGCTGGGCCGCGCGTCCGCCGTCTCCACCCGGGACATGCGCAAGATGCCCTCCAAGCGGCGCAACGCCGTGGACCCGCTGCAGCTGGCGGCCGGGGACTATGTGGTCCACGAGCAGCACGGCGTGGGCAAGTTTGTGGAGCTGATCCAGCGCAAGGTCTCGACAGGCTCGACCACCGGACGGGCAGGCTCAACCACCGGGGGCCCCGGGCTGCGCGAATACCTGGTGCTCGAGTACGCCCCGTCCAAGCGCGGCGCACCGGGGGACCGTTTGTTCGTCCCCACCGACCAGCTGGACCAGGTGACCGCCTACGTGGGCGGCGACGCACCGGCGCTGTCCAAGATGGGCGGCTCGGACTGGGCCGCCACCAAGTCCAAGGCACGCAAGGCCGTCAAGGAGATCGCCGGGGAACTGATCCGGCTGTACTCGGCGCGCATGGCCAGCCGCGGGCACGCCTTCGGCCCGGACACCCCGTGGCAGGCCGAGCTGGAGGAGGCGTTCCCATATGTGGAGACGCCCGACCAGCTGGTGGCCATCAACGAGGTCAAGGCCGACATGGAGAAGGAAGTCCCCATGGACCGGCTCATCTCCGGCGACGTGGGCTACGGCAAGACCGAAATTGCCGTCCGCGCAGCGTTCAAGGCCGTGCAGGACGGCAAGCAGGTGGCCGTTCTTGTCCCCACCACGCTGCTGGCGCAGCAGCACTACGAGACGTTCAACGAGCGCTTCTCCGGCTTCCCCGTGCGCGTGGCGCCGCTATCGCGCTTCCAGACCACCAAGGAATCCAAGGAAATTGTGGAGGGCGTGAAGAACGGCTCCGTTGACGTTGTCATTGGCACGCACCGGCTCCTGTCCAAGGACTTTGCCTTCAAGGACCTGGGCCTGGTGATTGTGGATGAGGAGCAGCGCTTTGGTGTGGAGCACAAGGAGGCGCTGAAGAAAATGCGCACCAACGTTGACGTGCTGGCCATGAGTGCCACCCCCATTCCGCGAACCCTTGAGATGTCCATGACAGGCATCCGCGAAACCTCCACCCTGGCCACCCCGCCCGAGGAGCGCCACCCCGTGCTCACCTACGTGGGCGCGCACAGCGACAAGCAGGTGGGTGCCGCCATCCGCCGCGAGCTCATGCGCGAGGGCCAGGTGTTTTATGTGCACAACCGGGTTAAATCAATTGACCGCACGGCAGCCCACATCCAGCAGTTGGTCCCGGACGCCCGCGTGGCCGTGGCCCACGGGCAGATGTCCGAGTCGCGGCTCGAGCAGATCATTGTGGACTTCTGGGAGAAGCGCTTTGACGTGCTGGTGTGCACCACCATCATTGAAACCGGACTGGACATCTCCAACGCCAACACGTTGATCGTGGAGCAGGCCAACAACTACGGCCTGTCCCAGCTGCACCAGCTGCGCGGACGTGTGGGCCGCGGGCGTGAACGCGCCTACGCCTACTTCCTGTACCCGGCGGACAAGCCGCTGGGCGAGGTGGCCCTGGAGCGTTTGAAGGCCGTGGCCACCCACAACGAGCTCGGCGCCGGCATGGCCCTGGCCATGAAGGACCTGGAAATCCGTGGCGCCGGCAACCTGCTGGGCGGTGAGCAGTCAGGCCACATCCAGGGCGTTGGCTTCGACCTGTACATCCGCCTGGTGGGCGAGGCCGTGGCCGACTACCGCGGCGAGGGCGAGGAACGGGCCGCCGAGATGAAGATCGAGCTGCCCGTCAACGCCCACCTGCCGCACGACTACGTGCCGGGGGAGCGGCTGCGCCTGGAGGCCTACCGCAAGCTGGCCGCCGCCGTCACCATGGAGGACATTGCCGAGGTCCAGGCGGAACTCATCGACCGCTACGGCGAACTGCCCCCGGCGGCCGTGAACTTGATTGCCGTGGCCCACTTCAAGGTCCTGGCCCGCGCGGCCGGGCTCTCCGATGTGGCGCTGCAGGGCAACTTCATCAAGTTCGGCCCGGCAGAGCTGCCCGAGTCCAAGCAGATGCGCCTGACCCGCATGTACCCCGGATCCATGGTGAAGCCAGCCCTGAACTCCGTGCTCATCCCCAAGCCCAAGACGGCCAGGATCGGTGGCCGCGACCTGGCCGACGCCGAGGTGCTCACGTGGGCGCAGGGCGTGCTGGAGGCAATCTTCGAGACCACCCCGGCCTCCGTGGCGGCATCCTAGGGCGGGCCTGGTGGCCGGCCGCGTGGCCGGCCGGTGGTCAGCGGCGTGCCCAGGCCCCCGGATCCTCGAGCAGCGCCAGGACCGGCGAAGGCAGGGAGCCGGCCGCCACATCGGCCAGGGTGGTGTTTTCGAGCACCGCCCGCAGGCTGGCCCTGGCGGCGACCCAGACTTCCCTCAGGGCAACACTGGACTCGGGGTACTGGACGTCTTCCGGCCGCTCTCCGCGGACACCGGCCAAGGGGCCGTCCACGGCGCGGATGACGTCGGCCACGGTGATTGAATCCGCGTCCCTGCCCAGCACATAGCCGCCCCTGGCGCCCCTTTTTGCCGTCAGGATGCCACTTTTGGTGAGCTGCGCCAGGATGGATTCCAGGAACTTTGTTGGAATCTGCTGTTCCGATGCCAACCGCTCCCGAGTCACCATGGCGCCGTCCCGCAGGACGAGCTCAACCACCGCCCTCAACGCATAGTCCGCTTTGGCTGTTACATGCACCGACGGCCTCCTCACACCATGGGACACCAAGTCCCGTATGTGAAGAATAACCCGGCTAGCTCCTTGCGGCCCCCAACCCCCGGCGATGCAGCAGACCGGCGGTGATGCGTGTGAACACCTGGTCAACGGCCATGCCCACAATCAGGATGACCAGCATGATCGCCATGAGCCCGGGAGTGTCGGAGAACTCCCGGGAGTACTGCAGTGAAGCACCCAAGGACGGCCTCGAGGCGATGATGACCAGAAGCTCGCCCGCCATCAGGCTGCGCCATGCGAAGGACCAACCCTGCTTGAGCCCCGCAACGTAGCCGGGCAGGGCGGCCGGCAACACGATGTGCCAATAAAGGCTGGCTCCCCGCGCCGCCATCGACTTGGCATTTCTGAGCAGATTGCGGGGAATCTCATCAATGCCGCTGATGAGTCCATTGGCGATGGACGGGGCCGCCCCCAAGACAATCACGAAGAGAATGGCCTGTTCACCCAGCCCAAAAATCAGGATGGCAAACGGGAACCAGGCGATGGAAGGCATGGTCTGCATCCCCGTAATGAGCGAACCAATCGCCGACCGCAGCAGCCGGGAATGGGCCACTGAGAGGCCAACCGCGGTCCCCACCGCCACGGCCACGGCGAAACCGATGCCGGCACGGCCCATGGTGATTGACAGGCTCAGCCAGAATTTCTCCTGCCCCAGCATTTCAATCAGGCGCTCCACCACCTCCAGCGGGGCCGGAAGCACATAGGGTGGCCGCCACCCCGAAAGGTACACGCCCTGCCAGATCACAAAAACAAGTGCAACAGCCATGGCCGGCGGGATGAAACGGCGGGCCCCGGCGCGGCGTTTCGTGGTGGACTGCCGGTCCAGGGGAGCCGGGCTGTCCAAGGAAGTGGGGGTTGCTCCGGGCTTGATCATCGCAAGGGCCGCCTGATGTGGTTGGAAAGTTCCGTGGCCAATCCGGCAGACTCGGCGCTGTCGGAGCGCCGGGGCCTGTCAAACGTTATGTCGATTTCAGTGTCGATGCGGCCTGGGGAGGTGGCCATGACGATCACACGGTCGGCCAGCCTGACCGCTTCCCTGGCGTCGTGGGTCACAAACAAGATTGTGAGCCTGCGCTCGGCCCAGATTCGCTCGATTTCATCGTGCATGGCCTCACGGGTGAAAGCGTCAAGTGCACCGAAGGGTTCATCCATCAACAACACGCTGCACTCCTGGGCAAGCGTCTTGGCCAGGGCCACACGTTGGCGCATGCCGCCGGATATTTCATGCGGGCGCAGCTTTTCAAGGCCGGGCAGGCGAACGGTCTCGAGCAGGTCCGCGACCCTCGCGGCCCTCTCGGGGCGGGGAACGTGGGACAGCTTCAACGCCAGTTCAATGTTTCCCCCCACCGTCAGCCAGGGAAACAAGTTGTCCTCCTGAAACATCACCCCAACCTTGCGTCCGCCGGTCGAAATGCTTCCCTGGCTTGGATTGTCCAGCCCGGCAACCAGATTCAGGAGTGTGGACTTCCCACAGCCGGAGCGGCCCAGGAGGCACACAAACTTCTCCGCCGCCACGTCCAGGTCCAGGTTTTCAAGCACCTGTTCCCTCTGGCTACCGCGGCCGTAGTACTTGCTGACGGACTTCACGGAGATCCCGAGGCCGCCTTGAACATTTTCAACGCCTTGCTGAATGGCTGGGGAGGACGTCACGGCACTGCCACCTCGCTCTGGCCGCGGGCCACCAACAATGAATTGAGGATGCGCGTGTCATAAATTCCGTCCAGGTCCACGCTGTCCAGGAGCCCCACGGACTGGGCATTCTTGGCACCTTGGAGCAATGTGGACGCGAGGGGGTCAGGGGTGAATTTCACATTGGCCCACGCCGTTGCCAGGACTCCCTTTTGCAGGGGCTGGCCGGTGAGCTTCTCGATTCCGGCATTGACCACCGATTGCGCCTGCTCCGGCTTGGCGTTGATGAAGTCGATGGCGTTCAGTTCGCCCTTGAGCACGGCGGCCACTGTCCCCGGGTACTTGTCCAGGAATTCCTTGCGCACCACCAGGTTGGTGACCACAAACTGCTTGTCCGGCCAGAGATCGGCTTCGTTGACCAGGACATGGGCGCCGCCCTGCTCAATGAGCCGGGTCATCCACGGTTCGGGAAGCCAGGCCCCATCGATCTGGCCGGCGGAAAAAGCCTGCAAGGCCGTGGCGTTGTCCTGGGGCATGATGCTCACGTCCCCGCCGCCTTCCACCGTGGTGGCCAGACCCTGTGACTTCAGCCAGTAGCGCAAGGCCACGTCCTGGGTGTTGCCCAGTTGCGGCGTGGCCAGCTTTGCCCCCTTCAGCTGTTCGACGGAGCTGATCCCGGAGCGGACCACCAGGCCAGCCCCGCCCGACGCGGCCCCTGCCACCACCCGAAGGGCCGCACCCTTGCTCTTGACGAAGCCGTTGATGGTGGGGTTCGGTCCAACAAAAGCCATGTCCACGGCCCCGGAAAACAAGGCTTCGATGGCTGCCGGCCCCGCATTGAAAAGCATCGGCTTCAGGGCGGTGTCTCCCAGTTCAGCGGCGAAATACCCTTGGTCCACACCAACGATGGCCGGCGCGTGCGTCAGGTTGGGAAAGTAGCCCAACCGCACCTCCTTGGCCACGGCGCCGGCGCCTGGACTTGCGCCCGCCGGGACTGCAGTGTCTGCATTGGCTGAGCACGCGCCCAGCAGGGCCACGATTGCTGCCAGGCCAAGGAGCCTGCCGAATTTCTTGTTCATGTTGTCTGCCCCCGAGGATGAGTGCCGAAATAACCTACTAATCCACTAGGTTATGTTTGCATTTCGGGGGGAAACAGAGTGCACGATACCTGCTTTGCCTACCTGATTACTGTGTTATTCGCGTCCCATCACTTGCTCCGGTGCAACGGTACGCGGAAGCGCAAGGTGCCATCCGCCGTCGAACGTTTCATGGGCGCAAAAAAGCCCCGCAATCCAGGTGGACTGCGGGGCTTTTGCTGCGGCGTCGGTGCTACTCGCCTGCGGAGTCTGTGCGGCCCATGATGGACATCGGAATGATGAGCGACAGGGAGCACAGGCCGATGCCGGCGATGGCCGGGCCAAAGGCGTGCCAGAAGCTTTCCAGGCTCCAGAAGGAGAATGCGAAGATTCCGCCCAGGAACATGGCGAAGAAGATCACAAACAAGACGACTGACTGGACCACGCTGTTTTCGCGACGGTAACTGGTGTTGGACACGGTTCCTCCTTGACCCCGATGGGGGAGATGGGTGGGGCACCGGAGTGCCGGCGCGCTGATCTACCCACGATCTTAGTACGGATTAGTAGGCTGAGGTGCCCGCGGCGCCCGTGACGATGGCAATGCCGGAGCTGGTGCCGATCCGGGTGGCGCCGGCGGCAATCATTTCCAGTGCCTTCTCGCGGGTGCGCACGCCGCCGGAGGCCTTGACGCCCAGCTCCGGGCCCACGGTCTGGCGCATGAGCGCCACATCCTGTGCCGTGGCGCCGCCGCCGTTGAAGCCCGTGGAGGTCTTCACGAAGTCCGCGCCGGCCTCGACGGCGGCCTGGCAGGCCAGGACCTTCTCGTCGTCGCTGAGCAGCGAGGTTTCAATGATGACCTTCAGGATGGAATCCTCGGCGTGGACCACCTCGGCCACGGCGGAGATGTCCGACACCAGGGCGTCCCTGTCCAGGGCGCGGGCGGAGGCAATGTTGATGACCATGTCCACCTCGTCGGCGCCGTCCATCGTGGCGCCGCGGGCCTCAAAGACCTTGACGTCGGTGTTGTGCGTGCCGAGCGGGAACCCCACAACGGTGCAGGTCAGCACCCCGGTGCCCAGCAGCGCCTTCTTGGCCGTTTCCACCCAGACGGGGTTCACGCAGACCGACTTGAAGTGGTGGGTGGCGGCTTCCTGGCACAGGCGCAGGATGTCCGCGCGGCTGGCCTCGGGTGCCAGGAGCGTGTGGTCAATGAACCCGGCAAGGTCTCCCGTGGCGGTTTCCCCTGCGGAGCTGTTGGGTGTGAGGGGGTTGTTGGACGTCATGGGGCATTCCTTCCCTGGTGCGGCTAGTTACCACAATGGTGCCACATGCGAAGGTCAGCGGCGCAGCCTGTTCGCCTCTAGCGGCGCAGCCTGTAGCCGCGCTTGAGCACCGTCTCCACCATGCCCGGGTCGGGCAGGGCGGCCCGCAGCCGGCTGATGGTCATGTGCAGGGCGTGCTCGCTCTCGCCCAGGCCCATGGCGGCCGCCAGCTCGGCCTGCGAGGCGATGGCGCCGTCGGCGTCCATGAGGGCCTTGAGCAGCTGCAGCGGACCGGGCGCCAGCGGCACGCAGACGCCGTCGACCATGAGCGACTGCCCTCGCAGCTCCAGCAGCGAGCCGCCGCTGACGGCGCTCTGGGCGCCCTTGCGTTCCAGGTACTCGCACACGAGCCGGACCAGGGCACCCATGCGGAAGCGCTCCGGCACCAGCGGCGTGATGCCGGAGGCCAGCAGGGGTGCGGCCGTGACGGGGCCGACGGCGGCACACACCACATCGCCCGGCCGGCCGGCCCCGGGGACGGCGCCGCGCAGGGCCCGGCGGAACTCGCGGCCGCGGCCCATTGACTCGGCGGTGCTCAGCACGGCGTCGACCGCAGGGGCACTCGTGAACGTCAGCACGTCCAGCTCCCGGGCAATGACGGCCTCGACGAGCTGCGCCAGTTTGTTGCCGTCCTCGGCGTTGACCCAGCGGTAGGGCGTCACGGCCAACACCGTGGCGCCGGCGGCTCGCAACCGCTCCAGCGCGGCAACGTCCGTGTAGCCGTGGACCTGCACGGCCACGGTCTTGCCCTTTACTCCCGCGGCGATAACGAGGTCCGTCAGTGTTGCGGTGGTTTCATCGGCACTGATCCCGTGGTCGTCAAGGCCTGCCGCGCGGACGGCGCCGCGGGCCTTGGGGCCGCGCACGTAAATGGCGGCAGCAGCCAGCGTTGCCAGCAGTTCCTCGCCCTGCCCGGCGGCATCGGCGGCCTCGGCCCAGCGGCGCATGCCGTAGGCCGTGGTGACCATGACAATCTCCGGGGCGGCGGCAATCACGGCGGCCGTTTCCGCTTGCAGCACGGCATCGTCTTCAACGGGGGCGATCTTCAGCGCCGGGGCGTGCAGCACAGTGGCGCCTCGCCGTTCGAGGGCCTCGATGAGGTCGCCGGCCCGGCGGTGGGCCGTGACGCCGATCCGGAAACCGCGCAGCGGCGGGGGAGGGGTGGGTGTTCGGTGCCCGGGCGGCGGTGCTGCTTGGTTCATGAAGTACCTCACGCTGATTGCAGGCCCGCATCCGCCAGGAAGTCCGGGATGCCCAAGCCGTTTGCGCCTGCCAGTCCGACCACGTCCCCGATCACGATGACGGCGGGGTTGCGGCAGCTGGACGAGGCCCCCACAATGCTACCGACCGTGGCGGTGGTGGTGCGCTGGGAGTGGCTGAAACCGCTCTCAACCACAGCGACGGGCGTAACATTGGCCAGCCCGGCCAGCCTCAGCCCGGCCACGAGGGAGGGCAGCGTGCCGATGCCCATGAGGACCACGATGGTGCCGCCCAGCCCCGCGAGGTGCGTGTATTCGCTCGTGGACAGGGGTGCATGGCCGGACACCACTGTGAACAGGTGGCTGACATTGCGGTGCGTCACGGGGATGCCGGCCGCGCCGGGGACCGCGATAGCGCTGGAAATGCCGGGGATGACCGTCACGGGGATGCCGGCCGCGACTGCTCCGGCCATTTCCTCCCCGCCCCGGCCAAACACAAACGGGTCCCCGCCCTTCAGCCGCACCACGTGCAGGCCGGCGCGGGCGCCGTCGAGCATCCTGGCCGTGATGTCCTCCTGGGCAACTTTGTGGTGCCCCGGCGTCTTGCCCACATCCACAAACGTGGCCCGGGGCGCCAGCCGGGCCAGGTCCTCCGTGGGTCCGAGCCTGTCAAAATAGACCACATCCGCCACGGCCAGGGCCCTGGCGGCGCGGATGGTGAGCAGGTCAGCGGGGCCTGGGCCGCCGCCCACCAGGGTGATGCGTCCCGCGCGTCGTGTGCGTGCCATGGTGATCTCCTTCTAGTTGCTTTGGTTGCTGCGTGGTTCGGCGCTGCGGACGGGGATGTGGGTGGCGATCAGCACGGGGCCCGCGGCCCGTTCCTGTTCCGTGGCCGGGCGGACCTGGCCGCGCTCGGGGACGAACACGATGGAGTCGTCGGGCGTTTCCGGGGCGTTGACGAAGGAGCGGAATCGGCGCAGCCGTTCGGGGTCGGCCAGGGTGGCTGCCCATTCGTCCTCGTAGTTGTCCACGTGGGCCGCCATGGCCGCCTCAAGGTCCGCGGCGATGCCGAGGGAGTCGTTGACCACCACGTCCACCACATGGGCCAGGCCTCCCGGGAGCTCCTCCTGCCAGCGGGCGGTGCGCTGCAGCCTGTCCGCCGTGCGGATGTAGTACATCAAGTACCGGTCGATGTAGCTCACCAGGGTGGAATCGTCCAGGTCCTTGGCCAGCAGCTGGGCGTGCGCCGGGGTGGCTCCTCCGTTGCCGCCAACGTACAGGTTCCAGCCGTCGGCGGTGGCAATGATGCCCACGTCCTTGCCGCGGGCCTCGGCGCATTCGCGGGCGCAACCGGAGACGCCCAGCTTGATCTTGTGCGGGCTGCGCAGGCCCCGGTACCGCAATTCCAGGTTGATGGCCATGGCCACCGAATCCTGCACCCCGAAGCGGCACCAGGTGGAGCCCACACACGATTTCACTGTGCGCAGGGACTTCCCGTACGCCTGCCCGGACTCCATGCCGGCGTCGATCAGGACCTTCCATATCTGCGGCAGCTGTTCCAGACGGGCCCCAAAGAGGTCGATGCGCTGCCCGCCGGTGATCTTGGTGTACAGGCCAAAGTCCTGCGCCACCTTGGCGATCACGGCCAGCTTGTCAGGGGTGATCTCACCGCCGGGGATGCGCGGGACCACCGAGTAGCTGCCGTCCTTTTGCATGTTGGCCAGGGCCCTGTCATTGGTGTCCTGCAGCGTGCCGCGGCCCTCATCCAGCACATAGGCGCTGTTCTGGCTGGCCAGGATGTTGGCCACCGTGGGCTTGCAAATGTCGCAGCCGCGCCCTGCCTTGGCCGTCTCATCGGCGCCGAAGCGGGCCAGGATCTCCCCGAAGCTGCGCAGGTCCAGTGCCCGCACAGCTTCGAACAGTTCCGGACGGGACATTTCAAAATGCTCACACAACGCCTTGGAGACGGCGATGCCGGACTTGGCCAGCTCGCCCTCCATGAGCTTCTTCAGCAGCGGCACGCACGAGCCGCACTGGGTGCCGGCCCGCGTGCACGCCTTCAACCCAGGGAGTTCCCGCACGGGGTCCTGGCCCTCGCAGCTGCCGCAACCGTTCACTGCGTCGCGGACGCTGCCTGCCGTGACGTTGTTGCAGGAGCACAGGATGGCGTCGTCGGGAAGTTCGACGGCGGGTGCCTCGCCGCCGCCGGCTGCCGACAGAAAGGCGCCGGGTTCGGCGGGCAGTTCGCGGCCCAGAAGCGGCCGGAGGCTGGTGTAGGGACTGGCGTCGCCCACAAAGATGCCGCCCAGCAGGACCTTCGCATCCGGGCTCGTGACGATCTTTTGGTACACGCCGCGGGCGGGATCGGCGTAGACAACTTCCAGGCTGTCCTCTGTGGTGGCAAAGGCGTCGCCGAAGCTGGCCACGTCCACGCCGGACAGCTTCAGCTTGGTGGCAGTGTCAAAGCCGGGGAAGGTGGCGCTGCCGCCGTGCAGCCTGTCCGCCACAATCTCCGCCATGGTGTTGGCCGGGGCCACCAGGCCCATGCACTGGCCGCCAAAGTTGGCCACCTCGCCAATGGCCCACACGCCGGGGACGCCGGTTTCGCAGCCGTCGGAGATGACCACTCCGCCGCGGGGGCCCAGCCCAAAGCCGTGGTGGGCGCCGCCGTCGCGCCCCCGGGCCAGTTCATCGCGGGGGCGCACGCCCACCGACACCACCACGAGGTCCGCGGGCACCTGCGTGCCGTCGGCCATGAGCACCCCGGTGACGTTGCCGGCGTCGTCCGTTTCAATGCCCGCCGGGTACACGCCGGTGGTGGCTGCCATTCCCTTGGCGGCAATGAGGCGGCCCAGGGCCTGGCCGGCGCCCTCGTCCAACTGGGCGTTCATGAGCCAGCGGCCGCCGTTGATGACCACCGACTCGGCACCCAGGGTCATCAGCCCGGCCGCGGCCTCCAAGCCGAGCAGGCCGCCGCCAATGACGGCCGTCCGCACGGTGCGGCCCAGTTTCCGGCCCAGCACCTCGAGCTGCTTGTTGAGTGTCCAGACGTCGTCCAGGGTCCGGTAGACGTGGGCCTGGGCGGCGCCGGGGATGTCCAGGCGGGCCGCGTCCGAGCCCGTGGCCAGGACCAGATCGTCGTAGGGGTGGATGGCCGGTTCACCGTTGTCCAGGGTGTGGACCAGGCCGCGGATTGGATCGAGGCGGACTGCCTTGGCGCCGCGGACCAGCGTGATGGAGGGGTGGTCCCAGAGGGTGGCGTCGCCGAGCGTGAGGTCCACGTCCACCTCAGTCAGGGCCCGGCTCAGCGCAACGCGGTCGTAGGGTGCGTGGGTCTCCTCGGTGAGGACAGTGACATGCCAGCCGTCCAGGCCGCGGGCGTGCATGGCCTCGACCAGGCGGTGTGCTGCGGGGCCTCCGCCCACCACCACGAGCCTGCGGAAGGACGGGGCCGTTCCCGGAATGCTGGTGACTTGCGGCTCTGGCTGCGTCATGGTTGTGGCCTCCCACCTCGGGGCCCTCTGGTGGCAGCCCGTGTCCCTCCATGCTAGGAAGACGCCATTGCCGGGCCATTGCGCCTTTGTAACGGACAGTTAACATCGGCCTCACTGTGGCTTGTGCAACGGCTGTGAGGGGGGATTAACGTCACCGTCACGGGGGTGCGGGGCTGCGGAAACATGGCGTGCCTAGCGTGGGAGGTGCCAGTTCACCACTTCCGCCCAATGCGAAGGATCGCCATGGAACAGCTCCTGGAAATGCCCCGCCCCGCCAGCCTTGATCCGGCGTCCCCGGGTTACCTGGCGTCCCCGGCTTCCCTGGCCGACGGCGCTCGCCGCTGGCACCCGGTCTGCCGGCTGCGTGAGCTGGAGGACTCATGGGGCGAGGCCGCCCTGGTGGACGGCCGCCAGCTTGCCTTGTTCTGGGTGGGAGGCAGCGACGTCTTTGCCGTGGCACAGGCGTGTCCCGCAACCCAGGCACACGTCATGGCCCGCGGCCTGGTGGGAACGCGTGGGACCACCCACACCATTGCCTCGCCGCTGCACAAGGAGGTGTACTCGCTGTCCACGGGCGAGTGTTTTGGCCGCCCGGAACTGCACCTGGCCACGTATCCGGTGCGCGTCGTGGACGGCACCGTCGAGGTCAGCTGCTAGCGGCGCCCGAACATCTAGCTGCGCCGGAACAGCCTGGCGAACAAGCCGCGCCCGCGTTCGGGGGCGGCTTCCGGTTCCGGAGCCTGGGCGGCGGCGGCCGCACGGCGGGCCACGGCCCGGGACCGCCAGGCCGCCACCTCGGCGTCAACCTCCCGCAGCTTGGTGATGACCGGTGGACCGCCCAAAAGCTGGCGGCGGGCCTCGATGATCCGGGCGTTGAAATCGGCCAGGATCTCGCGCACGCGCGCCTCGGAACCCTGCGCGTCCAGTGTGGCGTCGAGTTCGGCGTCCTCCTTGCGCAGCATCAGGGCCGGGGGACCGAGCCCGCTGACCTGCTCACGCTGCAGCAGCCCCTTGACCCACCAGTCGGGGTCGTCATTGCCGCCCAGGCCCGGAATGGGCTTGCCCGCGTAGGCCAAATTGTCGAAGTCGCCACGGGCCACGGCGGCGTCGATGGCGCTGTTGGCCACCTCCCACACCTCTTCGGCCTCGTGGATGCGCCGCGGCTCGTTCGCCTGGGCACCATCCCCGGAACCGAATGAACGGCCGGTGGCGTTGGCGTAGTCATCGGCCGGGATGGGCGTTGCCGCCGCGTCCCTGGCGTCCAGGTACCGGGCCGCCTCGAGTGCCTTGTCGCGGAATTCCGGTTCCTTCTTCCCCTGCGGCATGCGCTGCGCCCTAGAGGCTTTCCAGTCCCAGCGCCGTCCGCACATCCTGCACGACGGCGGCCAGCGCACGCTGCGCCTCCTGGCGGGCCTGGCCAAGTTCTTCCTGCCCGGCCACCGGGACGATGACCTCCAGGTAGGCCTTGAGCTTGGGCTCGGTGCCACTGGGACGGACGATCACCCGGGTGCCGTTGTCCGTCAGGTATGACATGCCGTCCGTGGCCGGCAGCTCCGGCGTTCCCTCGGACAGGTCGGTCAACACAGTGACGGGGGAGCCGTCGAAGCGGGCCGGGGGCTGCGCCCGCAGCCGTGCCATCATGTCGGCGATGTCGGAGATCTCCTCCACGCGGATGCTGATCTGGGTCGAGGAGTGCAGGCCATGGGACAGGGCCAGCTCGTCCAGAACGTCAAACAGTGTGCGGCCGGCGGCCTTGAGCCGGGCCGCCATCTCGGCGATCAGCAGCCCGGCCGAGATGCCGTCCTTGTCGCGGACCAATTCCGGGGCCACGCAGTAACCCAGGGCCTCCTCGTAGCCAAACGCCAGGCCCGGCACGCGGGAAATCCACTTGAAGCCCGTCAGCGTCTGGACATGGCCAAAGCCCGCCTCCTGGGCAATCTTGGCCAGCAGGCGCGAGGACACAATGGAGTTGGCAAACACGGGAGTGGCTGCCGTGCCGTCTGCCGCCGTGCCGCCGGTGGCCCAGCCGCCGCGGGCCGCCAGGTGCGCCCCGAGCAGGGCGCCCACCTGGTCGCCGTGCAGCTGGTGCCACTTGCCCGTGGCCGGGTCCAGAGCGCCCACGGCGGCCCTGTCGGCGTCGGGGTCGTTGGCCAGCACAATGTCTGCACCCACCTTTCCGGCCAGGGCAAAGGCGAGGTCCATGGCCCCGGGCTCCTCGGGGTTGGGGAACGCCACGGTGGGGAATTCGGGGTCCGGATGGGTCTGTTCCGGGACGGGGTGGACGTTGGTGAAGCCGGCATGGGCCAGCACGGCCAGGGCTGTTTCATGCCCCACGCCGTGCATGGAGGTGTGCACAATCTTCAAGTCCCGGTCCGGGAACGCCTTGGCATCGGCCAGCTCGGCAACAGCCTTGATGTAGCCGGCCACCAGCTCCGGGCCCAGCACTGTCCAGCCGGACTCCGCCATGGAGATGCCGGAGGTGTCGCCGAGTTGTTTGGTGTTGGAGACTTCGGCAATGTGCCCGGCGATGAGGGAATCGTGCGGGGCAACGATTTGCACGCCGCGGGCCTCGGGGGCCACGGCCCGGCCGCCCAGGTAGACCTTGTAGCCATTGTCCTGGCGCGGGTTGTGGCTTGCCGTGACCATGATGCCGGCCTCGCAGTCCAGGGCGCGCACGGCGTAGGCCAACACGGGCGTGGGCAGCGGGGCCGGCATGAGGAATGTCTCAACGCCTGCCGCGGCAAAGATGGCCGCCGTCTCGCGGGCAAAGTCGGCGGAGTTGTGCCGGGCGTCGAAGCCCACAACGGCGCGGGGCCGGTAGGCGCCATCCTGGGAGGCCAGGGCCAGCAGGTGGGCTGCCACCCCGGCGGCGGCGCGGCGCACCACCACCTTGTTCATGCGGTTGGGGCCCGGGCCCATGGCCGCCCGCAGCCCGGCCGTGCCGAACTGAAGGTTGCCGGCAAAGCTGTCGGCGAGCTCGGCAGGGTCCGCTGCGGCGCCGTCGATCATTGATCGCAGCGCCGCGGCGGTGGCCGGGTCGGGGTCATGGCTGGCCCACTGCCCGGCCGCCTCCTGCAGGGCCGCAACTTCGAGTGCGGCGTTGGACTCGGACCGGGCGTCGTTTAGATGTCTCACGAGACAAATGTAGCGGCCCGGCCGCTGGAAGTCCTAGAGCTTGGCGATGATGCCCGCCAGCAGCGCCGAAATGCGCGGCCCTGCAGCGGCCCCGGCTTCCAGGACTTCCTCGTGCGAGAGCGGCGTGGCGCTGATGCCGGCGGCGAGGTTGGTCACCAGCGAGATGCCGAAGACCTCCATGCCGGCGGCGCGGGCGGCAATGGCTTCCAGCGCCGTGGACATGCCCACGAGGTCGGCGCCGATGCGCTTGGCGTACTGCACCTCGGCGGGGGTTTCGTAGTGCGGGCCGGTGAACTGTGCGTACACGCCCTCATCCAGGGTGGGGTCCACCTCGCGGGCCAGGGTGCGCAGCCGGGAGGAGTACAAATCCGTCAGGTCCACGAACGTGGCACCTTCCAGCGGGGAACTGGCCGTGAGGTTGATGTGGTCGCTGATGAGCACGGGGGTGCCCGGGTTCCAGGCCTCGTTGAGCCCGCCGCAGCCGTTGGTCAGGACCATGGTCTTGGCGCCGGCTGCCGCGGCCGTGCGCACGCCGTGCACCACGGCACGCACACCCTTGCCCTCGTAGAAGTGGGTGCGGGCACCCAGCACCAGCACGTTCTTGCCGCCGGGGGTGCGGATGGAGGTCAGCGTGGCGGTGTGGCCCACCACGGCGGGGGCGGAGAAGCCGGGGACGTCGGCGGCGTTGACCACGGCGGTCACCTCGCCGATGAGCCCGGCAGCCTCACCCCAGCCGGAGCCCAGCACCACGGCAATGTCGTGCTGTGCGACGCCGGTCTTCTCGGCAATGTAGGCGGCCGCCTCGCGGGCCAGCTGGGCGGGATCGGTCTCGGGGGTGCTCTGTTCAATAGTCACGGAACCAACATACCGGCACGCGGCCCGCCGGGACAGGACCGGCAGGAACTTGGAGCAAAGCCCGGGCTAGGGAAGAATGAACATTTGTGACCAGCAACCAGGATGTATTCCAGCCCTTTGCCCTTCCCAGCCTTGCCATCCTCGGCGGCGGCCCCGGCGGCTATGAGGCCGCCATGGTTGCGGCCTCCATGGGCGCCAAGGTGACCATTGTGGAGCGCGCCGGCCTGGGCGGCTCCGCCGTGCTGAGCGACGTTGTCCCCTCCAAGACGCTCATTGCCGTGGCCGAGGCCATGAACCGCAGCGTGGACTCAACCGAGCTCGGCGTGAGCTTCCACGGCTCCGACGGCAACCCCAAGGAGGCCATGAAGGCCGACCTGAAGGCCATCAACGAGCGCGTGCTGCGCCTGGCCCGCGAGCAGTCCACCGACATCCGCCGCGGCCTTGAGGCCCTGGGCGTGAAGATCATCATTGGCACCGGCCGCCTGCTGGACAACCGCACCATCTCCGTGGACCGCGGCGAGAGCACCGAAATCGTCAAGGCCGACGCCATCCTGGTCTCCGTCGGCGCCCACCCCCGCGAGCTCGCCACGGCGCAGCCCGACGGCGAACGCATCTTCAACTGGACCCAGATCTACGACCTCGAGGAACTCCCCGAAGAGCTCATCGTGGTGGGCTCCGGCGTGACCGGTGCCGAGTTCGCCTCCGCCTTCAACGGCCTGGGCTCCAAGGTCACCCTGATCTCCAGCCGCGACCAGGTTCTCCCCGGCGAGGACTCCGACGCCGCCGCCGTGCTCGAGGATGTCTTTGCCCGCCGCGGCCTGCGCGTGCTGGCCCAGTCCCGCGCCGAGGCCGTGGAGCGCACCGCCGACGGCGTGGTTGTCACCCTGGGCGACGGCTCCAAGGTCACCGGCTCGCACTGCCTGGTCTGCGTTGGCTCCATCCCCAACACCACCGACATTGGCCTGGAGGCCGCCGGCGTTGAAGTCACCCCCAGCGGCCACATCAAGGTCGACGGCGTCTCCCGCACCAGCGCGCCCAACGTCTACGCCGCGGGCGACTGCACAGGCGTGTTCGCCCTGGCCTCCGTTGCCGCCATGCAGGGCCGCATCGCCGTGGCCCACCTGGGCGGGGATGGCGTGCGCCCGCTGAAGCTGAACCAGGTTTCCTCCAACATCTTCACGTCCCCGGAAATTGCCTCCGTGGGTGTTTCCGAAGCGGACCTGGCCTCCGGCAAGTACCAGGGCGACGTGATCAAGCTCTCGCTGCAGACCAACGCCCGGGCCAAGATGCGGAACGTCAACGACGGCTTCATCAAGATCATTGCCCGCAAGGGCTCCGGCACCGTCATTGGCGGTGTGGTGGTGGGCGCTGGCGCCTGTGAGCTGATCTTCCCGATCGCCCTGGCCGTGACACAGAAGCTGCACGTTGACGACGTCGCCAGCACCTTCACGGTGTACCCCTCAATGTCGGGCTCCATCGCCGAGGCCGCGCGCCGCCTGCACGTGCACATGTAGTTCCCATGAACGCGCAGTCGTTGCCCCTTCCGGCCAGCCGAAGGGGCAACGAGTGCGAGGTCACGGGCGGCAGCGGGACCGACAAGCTTAGGCCGGGGCGAAATGCGCCTCGATCAGGGCCTTCAAATCCCCGTGGCAGCCGCCGCAGCCCGTGCCGGCTCGGGTTGCCGCGGAGATTTCCGGCACGGTTGAGCAGCCCTGCGCCACCGCTGCGCTGATGGTTTCGCCCGAGACGCCGGCACAACGGCACACGTTTCGTGAGGGGTCCGGGGATGCCGGCGCGGCGTCAGGGCCGTCCAGGCGCAGCAGCGCCGACCGGTCTGCCGGGAGTTCTGCGCCACGTTCAAACAGCAAGGTCAGTTCAGCCCCGGTGCGCGGCATGCCCACGCTGATGAAGCCGGCCAGGACCCCGGAGCGGGTGCCCATCTTCACGTACTTGCCGTGTTCGGGATCTGCCCACACGCTCACTGCCAGGCCGGGGACATCGTCAAAGGGGCCCGCCGCCACGTCGCCGGCGGCCGCCACGTCCACGCCGCGCGCCTTGAGCATCATGACAGGCGCCCGCTCGGCAGGCAGCGGGTGGGCCGCGGCAGCGCCCGCGGTGAGGAATGCGGCCAGCCATTCGGCCTGCCGCCAGCCCGGGCCAATGAGCCCCAGCGGCCCGGTCCCAGCGGCACAATCCGCGCAGGAGGAATCAAGACAGCGGACTTCGGCACAGTCGCCAATGGCAAAGATGGCGGGGTCGTGGTGCGCCTGCAGCGAGTGGTCCACGAGGATGCCGCGGCCCGTGGCGAGCCCTGCCCCTTCCGCCAGCTCGGTGCGCGGCCGCACGCCGCAGGAGAGCACCAGCAGCGCGCCTTCCACTGCCGGACCGCCGTCCAGGGCCAAGGCAGAGAATGCCGGAACGCCGTCGGCACCCGCCCCCATTTCCACGCCCACGGCCCGCGCGTCGGACACCACAGTGATTCCCCGGGCCCGCAGCGCAGCCGCGACTGTGTGCCCGGCGCCGGCGTCGATGCTGCGCCCCAGCGTGTGCGGCCCGTGGTGGACCACCGTGACCAGGGCACCCTCATCGCGGGCGGCAAGGGCGGCCTCCAAGCCCAGGATCCCGCCACCAAGCACCACCACGCGCTCCCGGCGTGCGACGGCGCCGCGCAGCACCGCGGCGTCGTCCAGCCCGCGCAGGGCGATGACGCCGCGGGGCAGCGGGGAATGCGCGGCGGGGTCCGGGTTGAGTCCGTGCAGCGGCGGGACCACGGGGCGTGCGCCCGTGGCAAACACGAGGGAGGTGTAGCCCAGCCAGGGGCCATCCGCCAGGGTGACCCGCTGCCGGGCCCGGTCCACGCGCAGCACGCGGGCACCGCGAAGCACTGTGACCCCGGCGGCTTCGAGCTCGGCGGGGTCGGAGACGGAGATGGCTTCCTCGGTGGTGCGTCCCACGCCGAGATCGGCCACGAGCACGCGGTTGTAGGCGGCCGCAGCTTCCTCGCCTATGACCGTCAGCGCCATCTCGCCGCGGCGCACCGCAGGCACAAGTTCGTCAACGAGCCTGGCGGCCACGGGGCCGTAGCCAATGACCACCACGTGCGGGGCCGCGGCGTTCACAGCGACACCAGGTGTGCGGCGCCGGCACCTGCCGGAATTCCCGTCCCGGCCGTTACCGTGACGGAGCTTGCCTTGAACTCGGGCATCCCGGAGACCGGATCCACGGAGTCGCTGGTGAGCAGGTTGGCGCATTCCTCCCGGGCAAAGTGAAACGGCAGGAACAAGGTGTCCGGCCGGACAGCCGTGCTGACCCTGGCCGTGCAGCGCACCGTGCCGCGCCCGTTCGCGATGGTGACGGGCCCGCCGTCGTCAATTCCCCGGGACGCGGCAGCCAGCGGGTGGATGAGCAGCTCCGCACGCGGCACGGCACCGGCCAGCTCAGGCACGCGCCGGGTCTGGGCGCCGGACTGGTAGTGCTCCAGCAGCCGGCCCGTGACCAGGGCCAGCGTGGGGCCCGTGAAGAGTGTGTCCCGGGCGTTGCTGGCGGCGGGGGAGACCGGCACCAGAACGGCCAGCCCGCCCGGGTGGGCAAAGGCGTCGCGGAACAGCCGCGGCGTGCCCGTGCTGCCGGCCGGGCAGGGCCAGTGCAGGGCAGCCCCGACGTCCAAAAGCGCGTAGTCGATGCCGGAGTAGTCCGCCAGGCCCCCGGCGGACGCCGCCCGCAGTTCCGTGAACACGGTTTCGGGGTCGGCGCTGAACGTGGACGGGGCGTCCAGGCGGCGGGCAAGCTCGGCCATGATCCACAGCTCCGAGCGGGCCCCCTCAGGCGGGGTGACGGCGGCCCGGCGCCGCAGCACCCGGCCCTCCAGATTGGTCACGGTGCCCTCCTCCTCGGCCCACTGCAGCACCGGCAGCACCAGGTCCGCCTCCTGCGCGGTCTCGGTCATGAAGAAATCGCACACCACCAAAAAGTCCAGCCGGCGCAGCCCCGCCAGAACCTCCCCGGCGTTGGGCGCCGAGACGGCCACGTTGGCGCCGTGGATGAAGAAGGTGTGCACGCTGCGGCCCAGCTCGGCGAGAAGTTCGACGGCGGGCAGCCCGGGCCCCGGGATGTCGGCGGGGTCCACGCCCCACACCGCGGCAACGTGGGCACGGGCGGCGGGGTCCGTGATCTTGCGGTAGCCGGGCAGCTGGTCCGCCTTTTGCCCGTGCTCGCGGCCACCCTGCCCGTTGCCCTGGCCCGTCAGCGTGCCGTAGCCGCTGTTGGCAGAGCCGGGCAGCCCCAGCAGCAGGGCCAGGTTGATGGTGGCCGTGGCGGTGTCGGTCCCGTCCACGTGCTGCTCCACGCCGCGGCCGGTCAGGATGTAGCTTCCGCCGTGGCGCGCGCCGTGGGCCAGCAGCCTGGCCGTCTCCCGCAGCAGGTGCACGGGGACGCCCGTGACGGCCTGCACGCGCTCGGGCCACCAGGAGGCCACGCTGCGGGCCACCGCCTTGAAGCCCGTGGTGCGGCCGTGGATGAAGTCCGTGTTGGCCAGGCCCTCATGGATGACGATGTGGCACAGCCCCAGGAGCAGCGGCAGGTCCGTGGCCGGGGCGGGCTGCAGGTGCAGCCCGGCGCCGTCGGCCGTGAAGTCCGCCGTGGTCGTGCGCCGCGGGTCCACCACGATCAGCCCGCCCGCTGCCCGTGCGCCGGCCAGGTGCTGGACAAACGGCGGCATGGTCTCGGCAACATTGGAGCCCAGCAGCAGCACTGTGTGCGCGCCGTCCAGATCCTCCACGGGGAAGGGCAGTCCCCGGTCCAGGCCGAAGGCGCGGTTGCCGGCCGCGGCGGCCGAGGACATGCAGAAGCGTCCGTTGTAGTCGATCCGTGAGGTGCCCAGGGCCAGCCGGGCGAACTTGCCCAGCTGGTACGCCTTCTCGTTCGTCAGCCCGCCGCCGCCAAACACGCCCACGGCGTCCGGGCCGTGGTCTTCGCGGGTGGCCCGGACCTGTGCGGCGATCAGGTCCAGGGCTTCGTCCCAGCCGATCGGGCGGTGCACGCCGTCGGCCCCGCGCAGCAGGGGATTGGTGATGCGTCCTGGGTGGCCCAGCAAGGTGGCCGAGGTCCAGCCCTTGCGGCACAACCCGCCGCGGTTGGTGGGGAAGTCCCGGCCGGCGATGGCGGGTGGATCCGCCGCGGGTCCCGCAACCCCGGTGGCCGCGGCCGGGGTCACCGTCATGGCACATTGCAGCGCGCAGTAGGGGCAGTGCGTGGCGGTGCCCATTAGATGCTTCCCAGCGAGGTGGCCGAGGCCGGGCGGAGGTACACGGCCCAGGTCAGGGCCATGAGGACAAGGTAGGCGGCGACGAAGCCAATGAAGGCACCCTCGTAGCCGCCGCTGGCCTGGCGGGAGGCGTTGAGGACCTGCGGGACCACGAATCCGCCGTAAGCGCCGATGGCCGAGATGATGCCCAGTGCCGCCGAACCCTTGCGCGCGGCACCCACCCGGGAACCGGCGTCGGACTTGGCCCGCAGCGCGAAGACCATGGGGATCATGCGGTAGGTGGAGCCGTTGCCGGCGCCGGCGGCCGCGAACAGCACCAGGAACAGCAGCAGGAACAGCGGGAAGCTGCCCAGGGGGAGGGTCAGCAGCTGGGCCAGTGCAGCCAGGGCCAGGACGCCGAAGCTGGCAACCGTGACGCGGGCGCCGCCCCAGCGGTCGGCCAGCCGGCCGCCGAGGGGCCGGGCCAGCGAGCCGGTGAGCGCACCCAGGAAGGCCAGGGAAATGACGGCCGGGCCAATCGCGACGCCCACGCCGGGGCCAAAGGCGTCCATGATGAGCTTCGGGAAAACCGCTGAGAAGCCAATGAACGAGCCGAAGGTGCCGATGTACAGCAGTGCCAGGATCCACAGGTGGGGTTCGCGCAGCGAGGCGAGCGAGCCGGCCACATCGGACTTGGCGCTGGCAAGGTTGTCCATGTACTTCCAGGCGCCCCACGCCGCGATGAGGATGAACGGGACCCACATGAGCCCGGCGAGCGGCAGGCCCAAGGTGCCCGCGGCCAGAAGGGTGACGGCCAGCGGCACCATGAACTGGGCGACGGCGGCACCCAGGTTTCCGCCCGCGGCGTTCAGTCCCAGCGCCCAACCCTTTTCCCGTGCGGGGTAGAAGTAGGTGATGTTCGCCATGGACGAGGCGAAGTTGCCGCCGCCCAGTCCCGCGAGGGCGGCCACGGCCAGCATGGCGCCGAAGGGGGTGTCCGGGTTGGATGTGCACCAGGCCAGTCCCAGCGTGGGGATGAGCAGCAGCAGGGCGGAGATGATGGTCCAGTTGCGCCCGCCGAACCTAGCCACCATGAACGTGTAGGGGATGCGCAGCGTGGCGCCCACCAGGGACGGGATGGAGATGAGCCAGAACAGTTCGGCCGAGCTGAAAGTGAAGCCGGCGGCCGGCAGGAACACGACCACGATGGACCACAGTTGCCACACCACAAAGCCCAGGAATTCACAGGCAATGGACCAGGCCAGGTTGCGCTTGGCAATGGCCCGGCCGGCCGTTTCCCATTGCCCGGCGTCCTCGGCGTCCCAGTGGTGGAGCCACCGTCCGGGGGATGTGGTGATGGCCGCCCCTGTGCCGGTCCCCGTCCCGGCGGGTGCTGCTTCGGTGATGTTGGTGCTGTCCACTGTCATGGCAAACCCTCCCGTTGCTTGGTTGTGGTTCCAACCGTAGGGAGGCGGAGTTTCGCCACCGGTCACGCGGTGTGAAATCGCTGTGACGTTTGCCTAACAGCGGTGTCCGGCCGTTGTGAGGGCGCTGGGCGCGGGAACTCCGGCGTCCGCATGATGGTTCCGGTTGTCCAACAGGTGGACAGAGGGACTAGTGTGTAAACACTGAAAAGACAGCAATTGCCGCGGCCCACCCCTGTGTGCGGGCCGCGGCGCCTAGAGAAAGCCAGTTCATGAGCAGCTCCCCCAAGACGGCGACGGCGGAGACCCCGCCCGTCAACAGCCGAGGCCGCGTCATCATCGCGAGCCTCATCGGCACCACCATTGAGTTCTACGACTTCTACGTTTACGCCACCGCGGCCGTGCTGGTCTTCCCGGCGCTGTTCTTCCCCACGGCCGACGCCGCCACGGCGCTGCTGAGCTCCTTCGCCATCTTCGGCGTGGCCTTCATTGCCCGCCCGCTGGGGTCCATTGTGTTTGGCCACTTTGGCGACAAGGTGGGCCGCAAGGGCACCCTCGTGGCATCCCTGCTGACCATGGGTGTCTCCACGTTCCTGATCGGCTGCCTGCCCACAGCACTCGTGCCGGGCTGGGCGTTTTGGGCCCCGGCCCTGCTGGTCGTGATGCGCTTCATGCAGGGCCTTGCCCTGGGTGGCGAGTGGAGCGGCGCGGCCCTGCTGGCCACCGAGAACGCACCGGCCGGCAAGCGCGCCATCTGGGGCACGTTCCCGCAGCTGGGTGCCCCCATCGGCTTCATCCTGGCCAACGGCATCTTCCTGGCCCTCAGCTTCGGCCTGACCACCGAGCAGTTCCAGTCCTGGGGCTGGCGCATCCCGTTCCTGCTCAGCGCAGTCATGGTCATCGTGGGCCTGTACGTCCGCCTCAAGCTCGTGGAAACCCCTGCATTCCAGAAGGTCATCGACCAGGGTGAGGTCTCCAAGCTCCCCGTGGGCCGCGTGTTCAAGACGAGCTGGCGCCCCCTGATCCTGGGCACCTTCGTCATGCTGGCAACCTATGTGCTGTTCTACCTCATGACCACCTTCACGCTGTCCTACGGCACCACCCCGGCCACCATCGAGGCCGCCAAGGCAGCCGCGGTGGCCAAGGGCAAGCCCATGACGGCCGACGCCATCGCCAGCTGGGTCCCGGGCCTGGGCTACACCCGCAACGAGTTCCTCATCATGCTCATCATCGGTGTGGTGTTCTTCGGCATCTTCACCCTCGTCTCGGGCCCCTTGGCCGAGAAGTACGGACGCCGCAAGTCGCTGCTGTGGATCACCGGCGGCATTGCCGTCTTCGGTTTCCTGTTTGTGCCCCTGTTCGGGGCAGGCACCGCCGGCGTCATGGCGCTGCTCATCCTCGGCTTCACGCTCATGGGCCTGACGTTCGGGCCCATGGGTGCCCTGCTGCCGGAAATGTTCCCCACGAACGTCCGCTACACGGGCTCGGCCATCAGCTACAACATGTCCAGCATCCTCGGTGCCGCCGTGGCCCCGTTCATCGCCGTGGCCTTGTGGCAGGCCGCCGACGGCAGCCCCGTCCTGGTGGGCATCTACCTGACCTCCATGGCCGTGCTGACGCTCATCGCCCTGTTCCTCATGAAGGAAACCCGCGACCTGGACTACAACTCCAACGTGAGCTGACGCCCACGCCCTCCCCACCCTCGTTCCTCGGGCGGGGACCTCTCGGGCGCGTGGGCACACTAGCGTGAACAACAAAAGGGTCCCGGCGGGCTCGACCACCTGTGG
>NZ_JANKZF010000010.1 GCF_027568515.1 Arthrobacter sp. HY1533
ACGGACACGCCGGAGGCCAGCAGCTGGGTGCGGGGCCCGTCGTGTTCGCTCTTCTTGAGCAGGTAGATGCCCTTGTTGATGCCCTCGACGTCGATGTTCTCCGGTGCCTTGGGCTGGCTGATCGGCTCGTTGTACACGGTGATGTAGTACATGACGTTGGGATCGGTGGAATCCGGTCCGTACATGCGCTCGATGCCGGCGCGCACGATCGCCCCGATTTCGTAGCCGTAGGCGGGGTCGTAGGTGATCACGGCCGGGTTGGTGGAGGCCAGGATCGGGGAGTGGCCGTCGGCGTGCTGCAGGCCTTCACCGGTGAGGGTGGTGCGTCCTGCGGTGGCGCCGATGATGAAGCCGCGGGTCATCTGGTCCCCGGCGGCCCAGAAGGAATCGCCGGTGCGCTGGAAGCCGAACATGGAGTAGAAGACGTAGAACGGGATCAACGGTTCGCCATGGGTGGCGTAGGCGGTGCCGGCGGCGGTGAACGCTGCCACGGAACCGGCCTCGTTGATGCCGGCATGCACGATCTGCCCCGAGATGGACTCCTTGTACGCCAGGACCAGGTCGCGGTCCACGGAGAGGTAGTTCTGCCCGTTGGGGTTGTAGATCTTCGCGGTCGGGAAGAACGCGTCCATGCCGAAGGTGCGGGCCTCATCGGGGATGATCGGCACAATGCGCTTGCCGAACTCCTTGTCCCGCATCAAGTCCTTGAGCAGCCGCACGAACGACATGGTCGTGGCGGCCTGCTGCTTGCCCGAGCCGCGGTTGGCGACCTCATAGGTCTTGTCCCCGGGCATTTCCAGCTCGGTGTGCTTGCTGCGGCGTTCGGGCAGGAACCCGCCCAAGGCGGCGCGGCGTTCCATGAGGTACTGGATTTCCGGGGTGTCGGCTCCGGGGCGGTAGTACGGGGGACGGTACGGGTCCGCTTCCAGGGTCTCGTCCGTGATGGGCAGGCGCAGGTGGGTGCGGAAGTCCTTGAGGTCCTGCAGGGTCAGCTTCTTCATCTGGTGCGTGGCGTTGCGCGCCTCGAAGTGCGTGCCCAGGCCGTAACCCTTGACCGTGTGGGCCAGGATCACCGTGGGCTTGCCCTTGAACTCGGTGGCAGCCTTGTAGGCGGCGTAGACCTTGTGGTAGTCGTGCCCGCCGCGCTTGAGGTTCCAGACCTCGTCATCGGAGAGGTGCGCGACGAGTTCCTTGGTCTGCGGGGTCTTCCCGAAGAAGTGCTCCTTGACGAAGCCGCCGGACTCGGCCTTGTACGTCTGGTAGTCACCATCGAGGGTGGTGTTCATGACATCGACCAGGGAACCATCGGTGTCCCGGGCCAGCAGGTCATCCCATTCGCGGCCCCAGAGGACCTTGATGACGTTCCAGCCGGCGCCGCGGAAGAATGCTTCCAGTTCCTGGACGATCTTGCCGTTGCCGCGCACCGGGCCATCGAGGCGCTGGAGGTTGCAGTTGACCACGAAGTTCAGGTTGTCGAGCTTGTCGTTCGCGGCGAGCTGGAGCAGGCCGCGTGATTCGGGCTCGTCCATTTCACCATCACCGAGGAACGCCCAGACCTGCTGGTCGGAGGTGTCCTTGATGCCGCGGTTGTGCAGGTAGCGGTTGGACTGGGCCTGGTAGATCGCGTTCATCGGGCCAATGCCCATGGACACGGTGGGGAATTCCCAGAACTCGGGCATCAGGCGCGGGTGCGGGTAGGAGGAGAGGGCGTGGCCTTCCTTGGAGCGTTCCTGGCGGAAGCCGTCCATGTCTTCTTCGGAGAGGCGGCCTTCCAGGAAGGCGCGGGCGTACATGCCGGGGGAGGCGTGGCCCTGGAAGAAGATCTGGTCCCCGCCGCCGGGGTGGTTCTTGCCGCGGAAGAAGTGGTTGAAGCCCACCTCGTACAAGGTCGCAGCACCGGCATAGGTGGAGATGTGCCCACCAACACCGATCTCCGGGGTCTGTGCGCGGTGCACCATGACGGCGGCGTTCCAGCGCAGCCAGGCGCGGTACTTGCGCTCGATCTCCTCGTTGCCCGGGAAAACAGGTTCCTGGTCAGCCGGGATCGTGTTCACATAGTCGGTGGTGGTGACCATGGGCACGCCAACACTCTGTGCGCCGGCCCGCTGCAGCAGGCTACGCATAATGAACTGGGCACGCTCAGTGCTGCGTTCGGAGATCAACGAGTCGAAGGACTCAAGCCATTCGGCTGTCTCTTCCGGATCGCGATCAGGCAGCTGGTTGGTCAACCCGCTGAGGATATGGGAATTGTCTTCTCGCAAGAACATCGGTCCTCTTTCAGTGGTGCATTCGCGGCCTCCCTGGTGGTGAGGCGGCGCCTACCCGCTGGCTGCGCGTTCGCCGTCGAACGTGGCGCGGGCGTTGGGCCATCCAAACGAAAGCCGCTGTCACGGTTTTCGTCAGATGGAAAGAAAATATTGTATGCCGAGATTACTGCCGATGGCCCCAGGATGCAAAATTCTCGGTTTGTGACAGATTTTCAGGCTTCAGCCATTGACTTGATGTGAGCTGACTCATACGATTGTTTTCATACCTCAAAAGTTTTCTTCCACCATACGAAAATCCTATTTGTTGCGGAGCTATCATGGACGCTACTTCCACAAAAAATACCCACCCCGTTGAGGCAGGTGCCGCCCCTCAAGGGAGACGGGCAGCGCTGTCTGATCCAAGAAGAGGAACCACCTTGTCTGAACACAGCAGTTCCACCACGGTGTCAGAGCCACCCTTTGCAACCCCCGAGGGTTACACGCTCAGTGCCAGCCTGTTCAACCAGGACCTTGCGCCGACCAAGATGAAGGGCCGGCGCTGGTCCAGCTACAGCATCTTCACGCTGTGGGCCAACGATGTGCACAGCCTGGGCAACTACGCCTTCGCCATTGGATTGTTCGCCATCGGCCTGGGCGGCTGGCAGATCTTGCTGGCCCTGGGCATCGGAGCCGTACTCCTCTTTGGCCTGTTGAACTTCTCGGGATTCATGGGATTCAAGACAGGCGTTCCGTTCCCGGTCATGAGCCGCATCAGCTTCGGCATCAAGGGCGCACACATCGCATCCCTGCTCCGTGGCGGCGTCGCAATCGTCTGGTTCGGCGTGCAGACCTTCCTGGCCTCGGTGGTCCTGCGGGTCATGCTCACGGCACTGTTCCCCGCATTGCATGATTGGGACACCAACTCCATCCTGGGCCTTTCCACCCTCGGCTGGCTGACCTTCCTGGCGCTTTGGGTTGTCCAGGTTGTCATCGTCAGCTTCGGCATGGACATGATCCGCAAGTACGAGGCCTTCGCCGGTCCCATCATCCTTGTCACCATGGCAACCATCGCCATCTGGATGTTCATCCAGGCCGGTGGATCCATCGCCTGGCAGACCAACCAGGGCCTGCAGGGCGCTGAAATGTGGCGCACCATCTTTGCCGGCGGCGCCCTGTGGGTTGCCATCTACGGCACGTTCGTCCTGAACTTCTGCGACTTCACCCGCTCCGCCAAGTCCGCCAAGTCAATTGTCCGCGGCAACTTCTGGGGCATCCCGATCAACATGCTCCTCTTCGGCGCAATTGTGGTTGTCATCTCCGGTGCCCAGTTCAAGATCGACGGCACCATCATTGAAAGCCCCTCCGACATTGTCCAGACAATCCCCAACACCTTCCTGCTGGTTGTCGCCTGCCTGGCACTGCTCATCCTCACCATCGCCGTGAACCTGATGGCCAACTTCGTGGCCCCCGTCTACGCACTGACCAACCTGTTCCCGCGCCACCTGAACTTCCGCAAGGCAGCCCTGGTCAGCGCAATCATCGGCCTGGTCATCCTGCCCTGGAACCTCTACAACAACCCCGTGGTCATCGTGTACTTCCTGGGCGGCCTCGGTGCCCTCCTGGGCCCGCTGTTCGGCGTCATCATGGCCGACTACTGGATCATCCGCCGCGGCCAGGTCAACGTCCCGCACCTCTACACCAAGGCAGACGGCGCGGACTACCACTACAAGCGGGGCGTCAACCCCCGTGCCGTCATCGCCCTGATCCCGGCATCCGTGGTGGCCATCCTGATCGCCTTTATCCCGCAGCTGCACGAACTGTCCTCCTTCTCTTGGTTCTTCGGGGCCGGGCTGGCCGCCATCACCTACTACTTTGTGGCCGACCGCAAGGGGCCGTTCCACAACGTCTCCGGTGAGCCCATCGCAGTCGACAGCGTCCACTAGCCGCGATCCCCCCTGGAAAGGCAGACCATGCGCATTCTTGTAGTCAACGTCAATACCACGGCATCCATGACGGAATCCATCGCTGAGCAGGCCCGCTCAGTGGCCGCCCCCGGCACGGAGATCATCGCCCTCACCCCGCGCTTCGGTGCGGAATCCTGTGAAGGGAACTTCGAAAGCTACCTGGCCGCCGTTGCCGTCATGGACGCAGTGCAGTCCTACCCGGAACCCTTCGACGCGGTCATCCAGGCGGGCTACGGGGAACACGGGCGGGAAGGCTTGCAGGAACTGCTGGACGTCCCGGTTGTCGACATCACCGAAGCCGCCGCCAGCACCGCCATGTTCCTGGGCCACAAGTACTCTGTGGTCACCACCCTTGACCGGGCCGTTCCGCTCATCGAGGACCGGCTCAAGCTGGCCGGGCTGACCGACCGCTGCGCATCTGTCCGGGCCAGCGGCATGGCCGTCCTGGAACTTGAGGAACAGCCGGAGCGTGCCGTTGAGGCAATTGTCCGCGAGGCCGAGCTGGCCGTCACCGTGGACAAGGCGGAGGTCATCGTCCTTGGCTGCGGCGGCATGGCCGGGCTCAACGAGCAGGTCCGGGAGCGCACGGGTGTTCCCGTGGTCGACGGCGTCGCTGCCGCGGTCACGATCGCCGAGTCGCTGGTCCGGTTGGGCCTGTCCACCTCCAAGGTGCGCACCTACGCGCCACCCCGGCCCAAGGCCTTCACCGGCTGGCCGGTTCCGGCCGGCGCGGCCGAATTGATCGGGCGCTAGAAAAACCCAGGGACGGGACCGGCGGAACACTTCCGCCGGTCCCGTCTTTTTGTGCCTTCACGGCAAATGCACGCAACAATGGAGCCACCTTCAATAAGGAGCAGATGTGAACAAGGAAAACACTCCAGCACGGGTCATGGTTGTGACGGGCGCCGGCTCCGGCATTGGCCGCGCCGTGGCGCAGGCCGCACTGGCGGAAGGGTATGCCGTGGTCCTGGCCGGCCGCCGGGAAGCTGAACTTTCCGACGTGGCCGGCGGCCACCCGCTGGCCCTGGCAGTCCCGACGGACGTCACCGAGCATGCGCAGGTGGAGAATTTGTTCAGCCAGGCCGTGGAACGCTTTGGCCGGGTGGATGTCCTGTTCAACAATGCCGGAACCTTTGGCCCCGCCAAGTCCGTGGATGAGGTTTCCCTGGCCGACTGGAATGCCACCGTGGCCGTCAACCTCACCGGCTCCATGCTGTGCGCGGCCGCCGCCATCCGGGCCATGAAAAACCAGCAACCCCAAGGTGGGCGGATCATCAACAACGGCTCCATCTCCGCCCACTCCCCGCGGCCCAAGTCGGCCGCCTACACAGTCACCAAGCACGCCATCAGCGGCCTGACCAAGTCAATTGAACTGGACGGGCGGGCCTACGGCATCAGCTGCGGCCAGATCGACATCGGCAACACCGCAACCTCCATCATGTCCACCCTGGATGTTGCCACCGGTGCCCTGCAGGCCAATGGGGACCTGCTGGTGGAGCCCACCTTCCCCGTGGCCGAGGCCGCCCGGACCGTCATGTTCATGGCCGGCCTCCCGGCGTCGGCAACCATTGGCCAGCTGGTCATCACGGCCGCCGGCATGCCCTTCATTGGGCGGGGCTGACTCTCCAGGCTCCCCACCAAGAAGCGTTCGACGGCGGTGGGCCTCCCTCACGGGGCGGCCCACCGCCGTCGTACTTGGGTTTAGTGGTGGCTTGAACCGTCGGGTGCCAGCGGGATCTCTCCCGTCACGGGCACCTCCCGGCCGTCGACGTCGATCAACTTGCCGTCCTCACACCGGTCGCCGTCCTGCAGGTGCTCCAGCAGCTCGGCCGTGATCATCCGGTCGGTGCCGGCGGCAAACACGGACGGGTTCTCCGGGTTCCCGCGCTTGAGATGGTTGAACAGCAGGTTCAACAGGATTGCCATGATGGCCGCCGAGGAAATTCCGGAGTGGAAGATGGTGCCCACCCACTCCGGGAACTGGTCGTAGAAGGTGGGGGCGGCAATGGGCAGCATGCCAAAGCCCACAGAGGTGGAGACAATGACCAGGTTCATGTTGTTGCGGTAGTCCACCTGGGCCAGTGTGCGGATGCCGCTGGCAGCCACCGTGCCGAACAGGACGATTCCTGCCCCGCCCAGCACCGACAGGGGAACGGCGGCAACCACCCGCCCCAGGATGGGCAGCAGCCCCAACACCACCAGGATCACCCCGCCCGCCGCAACCACGAAGCGGCTCTTGACCCCCGTGACGGCAACCAAGCCTACATTCTGGGCAAAGGCGCTCTGGGTGAAGGAGCCGAACACGGGTGAGACAAGGCTTGAGGCCATGTCGGCGCGCAGCCCTGCGGCAATGCGCTTGGAATCCACCTTGGTGTCCACAATCTGCCCCACCGCCAGGATGTCCGCCGTGGTTTCCGTCAGGATCACCAGGACAACAATGAGCATGGAGATGATGGCGGCAACATTGAAGGTGGGCAGCCCCAAATGGAACGGCATGGGCAGTTCAAAAATGGCGCCATGGCCCACCCCGGAAAAGTCCGCCTTGCCCATGAAGATGGCAGCCACGGTGCCAATGACCATGGCGAGCAGGATGGAGAGCCGGGAGATGGTGGAACTGCCCAGCTTGCTCAGCAGGAGCACCACGGCCAGGGTGAACGCGGCGAGCATGATGTTTGAGACGCTGCCGTAGTCGGCGGCTTTCTTGTTGCCTCCCATGGACCAGTTTGCCGCCACGGGCATCAGGGTCAGCCCAATGGTGGTGATGACGCTGCCGGTAACCACGGGCGGAAAGAATTTCACAATCTTGGAAAACAATGGCGCAATGAGAAGCCCGAACGCTGCCGAGACAATGACAGCACCAAAGACCGCCTGGATGCCGCCGCCGCCAACAATGGCCACCATGGTGGCCACGCTGGCGAACGAGACGCCCTGGACCAGCGGCAGTTGTGAACCGAAGAACGGCAGCCCAATGGTTTGCAGGAGGGTTGCCAGCCCGCCCATGAAGAGGGCCGCGGCGATCAGCACGCCGATGTCGGCCGATGACAGGCCGGCGGCCTGCCCAATGATGAGCGGGACGGCGATGATGCCGCCGTACATGGTCAATACATGTTGGAATCCATAGGCGAAACTTGCGCCAATTCCGAGCTTTTCATCCTCGGGCCGGGTGGGAACTGCGGCCGTGGAACGTGAAATTTTGGTCATAGCGGACCTCCTTGTCTGCTTACCCTTATTAAGCGAGAACCCGCTTTGGGAGTTGTCGCTGCGGGCAGGCGGGGGTTGCAGCCCCCGCCTGCCTCTGTGCAGGGCCGTTATGGCCCGGCCGTGTTAGCAAAAGCCGGCGATGCCGTCCCAGGCGTTTCCGGCATCCGAGGCGTCCTCGCGCAGGACCGTGGCCTCGATCAGCCCGTAGGGCCGGTCTGCCGCGAAGAAGACCTCATTGGGGTTGTCCAGGCCAAACGGGGACAGGTCCACCACAAAGTGGTGCTTGTTGGGCATGGAAAACTTGATCTCGTCAATTTCCGGATGGGCCACAAGCACCTTTTTGCCCATGTCGAAGAGCGTCTGCTGCAGGGCTGTGGAGTAGTTCTCCGTGAAGCCTTCCAGCAACAGGGACTTGACGTCGTCGTAGGACTTGTTGAAGTCAACCTCCGCCACGGCGGCCGGGTTGAACCGCCAGCGCGCGGCCACATCGGTGGCCAGGATGCGGTCGTTGGTGGGTGCAAGCGTGGTGTACTTGTCCACCGGGTAGCCCTCGAAGCCCGATTGGGTGGACTTCAGGACGGTGAGGTCGGCCAGGCCGGAAATCACCTGGGTGTTGGGGCCGTCCTTGACCACCACGGCGGTGCGCACTTCCTGCCCGTTGCGCACGAATGCATGGTTGTGGGCCTGGCCGTGCGCCTCGATGCGGTCCCACTTGTACTGTTCGGCGGCCCAGCGCCCGCCGCTCACCCAGGCAAACTCCGAGGTGAAGTGCTCGCCCAGGCGCAACAGAAACGCCTCGGGGGAGCCCACTCCGGCACGGGCGAAGGCGTAGACAGTGTTTTTCTGGGTGTCCGTGGCCACGACGTGGGCGTTGTCGCCTTCGAGGTGGGCGGCCAGGAAGTCGCCGCGCAGCTGCGAGGTTACGTTGAGGTCCTCGATCTCGTGGCGCTCCGTGTCCCTGGTGATTTTCACTAGCCGGACCTCGGCCTTGCCGTACTGGTTGGCCCCCAGGACAATGTTGTTGTTCTCGTTCATGGCTAGCTTCCTCTGTACGTTGAAAAGGCGAATGGGCTCAGCAGCAGCGGCACGTGGTAGTGCTCTTGCGCCGCGTCGAGCGTGAAGGTCAGTGACACTTCCGGGAAGAAGGTTTCCGCGCCGATGCCGGCGAAATAGGTGCCTGTGTTGAAGCGGAGGCGGTAGGTCCCGCTGGGCAGCCGCTCCGGGCCCAGGTCCTTGGCCCGTCCCTGGGCGTCGGTGGTTGCCGAAGCGAGCTGTTGCCACCGCCCGTCGGTCAACGCGTCAAGCTCCACTTCGACGCCGGTTGCCGGCAATCCCCGCGTGGTGTCCAAAACGTGGGTGGTGATGTGCGAAACGCTCATGGGGCAATGACCTCCTTGAGCCGCAGCAGCGCGATTTCCCGCAGCTGCCCGGCAACGATGGACTCTTCGGCCTCGGGTGGGTTTGTCAGGCGCTCGCGCAGGGCGGAGAGGATGTCAGCCGGAGAGCGGCCAAGGGCCCGGATGAGGAACACCCGGCCGAATTTTTCCTCGTAGGCGCGGTTTCCGTCCAGGAGCTGGGCTGTGACCGCGGCGTCGGCGGGGTCTATCCCCGCCTGTTCCGCGGCGGAGAGCGCCGCCTCCCGTCCGCTTCCGGGCAGCCGCTCCCCAATCCGGGGATGGTGTGCCAATGCGGAGGCGACCTCCCCGGCGGTGAACGGCGAGGCGGCAAGCTGGGCCTCGGCGAAGACGTGCTCCGCCGAGGCATAGGGCCGGCTGGCAATGATCTGGTTGATCCACCGGTCCACGTCGAGGCAGGGGCGCAGCGCCTCGGCCAGGACAATTGCGGGGGATTCGTTGAATTCGTTCAACAGCATGGCAAGTTGATCCTTGCTTTTCATCTGCTGGCATCCACGGCGTAGGCTATGCGAATCTCAATAAATTTCGCATCGTGGAACTGTTATTTCAGCGTATGAATAGTGAACCGCATCACATTTGAAATGTCAACCGTGGGGTCCGTGTATTGCGGAGGATTGCCCGCAGGGCGCTACAGTCCCAGCTGCGTGCGCAGATGGGCCACATGGCCGTCTGCACTGACGCCGTACTCGGCTGTTCGCACGGTCCCGTCGGCATTGACTACCACTGTGGAGCGCAGCGTGCCCATGACTGTCTGGTTGTTGACCTGCTTCTCGCCCCACGCGCCCCAGGCTTCGGCAACCCGGTGGTCCTCGTCGGAGAGGAGCGGGAAGTTCAGGCCAAAGTCATCGGAAAACGCGGCCAGCGCCTCGGGCGCGTCGGTGGAAACTCCCAGCACGTCCACGCCTGCCGCCTGCAGGGCGGCCAGGCTGTCGCGAAAATCGCAGGCCTCAGTGGTGCAGCCGGGCGTGGCCGCCTTGGGGTAAAAGTAGATGATCGCCTGCCGTCCGGCGTAGTCGGACAACGAAACTGAGCGGCCGGCTGCGTCGGGAAGGGTGAATTCGGGTGCAGCCTGGCCGGGGGTGAGTGCGGTTGACATGGGGCTCCTCAAGTTTCACAAGATGGAATCAAATTGTTGTTGGGTGAAATAAGAGTAGGACCGTCACCGGGTTCGGTCAAAGGGCGTCCACGGCAGCGCGCAACCGCTCGCGCAGCACTGCCGCGTCGGCACTGAAGCCGCGCTGGGCCGCCACGTAGTCGGCCTTGCCTGCCGCCGTCTCAATGCGGATCGGCGGATATCCCCACTCCGCGAGGTCGTAGGGGGAAGCCTGCATGTCCATGGCACGAATGTGCCATGAAAGCTCAAAGCAGTCCATGACCAGCTCGCTGGGCAGTGCGGGTGAGAGCTTGTAAGCCCACTTGTACAGGTCCATGTTGGCGTGCAGGCAGCCGGGCTGCTCCATGTCGCGCTGATTTTCCCGGGTGGGTGTCAGCTCGTTGAGGCCTGTGGCCTGCGGGGTGTAAAAGCGGTAGGCGTCAAAGTGCGTGCAGCGGATCCTGTTGTCCTCCACCACCTGGTCCGTGCCGCCGGAGCCGAGGCGCAGTTCCAGGTATTCGTGCCGCACCGCATTGGCTTCCTGCTTGTAGACCATGGCCCATTCGTGCAGCCCAAAGCAGCCAAATTGCGCCGGGCGTGCGGCCGTGCGGCCCAAGATGATCCGGGCGAAGTCCACTGCCTCCCGGCGCTGTTCCAGGAACTTTTCCGTGTCAAGGATTGCGGCGGGGCCCGCGGCGGGCGCCCCTGCCGCCTGGAGCTCCGCCTCGTTGGCCGCGCGGTAGAACTTCCAGTCCAGGCGCTCGGCAGCGGCCGCCCCGGTGAGCACAACCCCGGCGCCCGGGTGCCAGCGCGAGAGCTGGCCCGGCTTCTGGGTGTAGTACGTGAAAAGAAAGTCCTCCACCGGGTGCTTTTTCCCGGCCGAACGGCGCGCAAGATACGGCTCCGCGTAGCGGTTCACGCGTGCCTTGTGGGCTGCGGCCCTGGCCTGCCAGTCGAGTTCGGCCAGCGTCATGGAGGCCGGGGACGGCAGTGCGGGGTTCATGCCTTAATTATCCGCCATCGTGGCGGCGGCAGCGTCGGCCGGTGACTGCCCGGCGTCGTCCGCGTGGGTGGCGGCCGCGATGAGGGACATCATGCTGCGGTGCAGCGCCATGGCCCCCTCCCGGTCCAGGCCGAGCCGGGCCATCATGGTTCCGGGCACCGCCAGGGCCTTGTTGCGCAGTGCGGCGCCGGCGGGTGTGAGGTTGATGGCCAGGGCGCGCTCGTCGACGCCGTCCCGGGTCCGCGTGACGTACCCCAGCGACTCGAGCCGCTTGAGCAGGGGGGAGAGGGTGGCCGATTCCAGCAGGAGGGCGCCGCCCAGGTCCTTGACGCGGCGTGGCGACTGCTCCCACAGTGCAAGCATGACCAAATACTGCGGGTGTGTCAGCGAAAGCTCGGCAAGCACCGGCTTGTAGGCGGCAATGACGCTGCGGGAGGCCACGCTCAAGCCAAAGCACAGCTGGCGCTCCAGCAGCAGGTCGTTCTCCGTGGTGTCCATTGACACGCTCCTTGAGATAGTTAGTGCACTAACTATCAGGGTACTATGGATAACGCAGCCACCAATAATCGGGCCAGAAGCAACGCTTCGGACCCCCGACCCCAAGGAATGCCACATGCCCAAGATGCCCCTGGTCCACAGATTCATGCGGTTCACCGGCCACCTGCGCTACATCCTGGGACCCGCCAGCAGCAGCCCGCTGGATCATGAGATGACCCCGGAGAACAAGGCACTGCTGGTCTCCCAGCAGGCCGCGGCGGAGGCGTTCGTGACGGTGACGCGCGCCGACGGCAGCACCTACCTGGTCCCGAAGGACCCCAACGACAAGTCGCTGCGCTAGCCCGCTCCCGCTCCCGCTCGGGCAGCCCCGTCCCGCGACCCGGGGCCTTTATGGGCCGCCGGGCGTAGAATTAAGCGACGTGGATCACACGTTTTGCTTCCCTGCGGAGAGGGGGTGTTGATGATGACGAGCGGCGAGAATTTCGTGGGCAAGTTCATGCACGCCACGGAGAAGTTCCAAAAAGTGTTCGGCCCGGCCGACCAGGGCGACTCGGATTCGCCCGTGGTGCACCGCCACGACGAATTTGAGGAAAACAGCCAGGAGCAGCTGTCCCACTTTGAGGAGCGGACGGATTCTTCGGGCCACCATTACGCAGTCCGCAAGGAAGAAGCGGCAGAGTAGCCCCACCAAATAACTGACCCGCAGTAGTGGTCGAAAAAACGCGATTTCTCGGCGTTTTTCGACCACTACTGCGGGTCAGATTTGTTATGGGCCCACGCGCCCGAGGGGCCCAGGTGAAGACGCGCCAGCGGCTTCACCTGGGGAGGGCGTGGGGACTAGCGGCCCGTGCCGCCGTACACAGTTGCTTCCTCGTCGCTGTCCAGGCCGAATGCCTGGTGGACGGCGCGCACCGCAACATCGAGCAGGTCCGCACGGGTCACCACGGAGATGCGGATCTCGGAGGTGGAGATCAAGTCGATGTTCACGCCGGCGTCGGACAGGGCCTGGAAGAAGCGGTAGGAGACGCCCGGGTTGGAGCGCATGCCGGCACCGATCAGGGACAGCTTGCCGATCTGGTCGTCGTAGATCAGGTCCTCGAAGCCAACCTCGTCCTGCTTGGCGCGCAGGGCCTGCAGTGCGTCCTCGCCTTCCACCATGGGAAGGGTGAAGGAGATGTCCGTCTTGCCGGTGCCCTTCGTGGAGATGTTCTGCACGATCATGTCGATGTTGCTGTGCGCCCCGGCAATGATGCCGAAGATCATGGCGGCCTTGCCGGGGATGTCCGGCACGCCTACAACGGTGACTTTGCCTTCTGACCGGTCGTGCGCCACGCCGGAGATGATTGGCTGCTCCAAGGCAACTCCCTCTGAGATTTTGATTTTGTCGTCGGGGCTGGGCAGCACCCAGGTTCCCTCATTGTCGCTGAACGAGGACCGCACATGGATGGGCAGCCCGAAGCGCCGGGCGTATTCAACGCAGCGCAGGTGGAGGATCTTGGCCCCGGATGCGGCCATTTCCAGCATTTCCTCGCTGGAGATCTTGTTGATCTTCTGCGCGCTGGGGACAACGCGCGGATCGGCCGTGTACACGCCGTCCACGTCGGTGTAGATCTCGCACACATCGGCATCCAGGGCCGCCGCGAGGGCAACCGCCGTGGTGTCGGAACCGCCGCGGCCCATCGTGGTGATCTCGTTGGTTGTGCGGCTCATGCCCTGGAAGCCGGCCACAATGGCCACCTTGCCCTTGTCCAGGGCGGTGCGGACGCGGTGCGGGTCAACATCGATGATGCGGGCCTTGCCGTGGATGCCGTCGGTGATCATGCCGGCCTGGCTGCCCGTGAAGGACTGCGCCACGCCGCCCTGGCCGCTGATGGCCATGGCCAGCAGTGCCATGGAAATCCGCTCGCCGGCGGTCATGAGCATGTCCAGCTCGCGGGCCGGGGGGTGCTCGGAAACCTGTGCGGCGAGGTCAAGGAGCTCGTCGGTGGTGTCGCCCATGGCCGAGACAACCACAACAACTTCGTGGCCTGCGGCCTGGGTGCTGACGACGCGGCGGGCGACGCGGAGAATGCCCTCGGCGTCCGACACGGAGGATCCGCCATACTTTTGAACAATCAGGCTCATGGGTGCACGCTCATTGACTTACCTAACGCAAAACTAGGAGAGAAGTAAATTGCCGCCACCCACGCCGGGCCGCGCCAGCGCGCGGGGCCAGTGCGGCATCATCAGCGCGGAAGGCAGTTGAGGCAAGTTTAGCCCCGGGGCGCGCCAACGCGGAATTAATGTGTCCACATGTTGGTCAGTTACGTCCACGCCTGACCGGGGCAGCCCGGGGCAAAAATGTCCGACGACGGGATGATGCCAAGGTGCCCCGGCCCGACTTAGGATGATCCCAAGTCCGCCAACGCGGACCCCAGGGAGGTTTTGATGACCGAGTTCCAGCCCCCGCCGCCAGATGCGGCCCCCACGCCCCAACTTGCCCCGGCCCTTGGCCTGTCGGCAACCGGACTGTCCCGCAGCTTTGGTGAGGTGCACGCCGTCGTCGGCATGGACCTGCACGTCCCAGCGGGGCAGGTCACGGCCCTCATCGGGCCCAACGGGGCGGGAAAAACCACCCTGCTGCTCATGCTGGCCTCCCTGCTGGCGCCTGACACCGGCACCATCTCGGTCATGGGCATTGACCCTGTCAAGGACCCGGTCGCCGCGAGGGCCAGGATCGGCTGGATGCCGGACACGCTGGGCGTCTGGGAAACGCTCACAGCCCGGGAAATCCTTGCCACGATGGCCCGTTTCTACCACCTGCCCAAGGGGCAAATTCCCGGACGGGTGGCAGAACTGCTGGAGCTGGTCAACCTGACGGCGCTGGCGGACAGGAAGGCGCGGGTGCTCTCCCGCGGGCAGCAGCAGCGGCTGAGCCTGGCCCGCGCGCTGGTCCATGATCCGGACGTCCTGCTGCTCGATGAACCGGCCTCCGGGCTCGACCCGGGATCCCGCGTTGCCCTGCGCAGCATCCTGCGCACGCTGGCCGGGCAGGGGAAGGCTGTACTGGTGTCCTCGCACGTGCTGGCCGAACTGGATGAAATTGCCGACGGCGCGGTGTTCGTCAACCAGGGCCGCTCGGTCCTGGCCCAGTCAGTGGCGCAGGCTGCCGGCCAGGGCCGCAGCTACTCCATCGCGGCACTTGACCCGGATTCGCTCGCGGCCGCGCTGGCCTCGCTGGGGCTGGCCTTCGAGCAGGGCACCGGCAGGCGCGACTCCGTGCGGGTGGCCGTGGGCTCGGAAGAACACGCCGCGAAGCTGCTGCGTGACCTGGTGGCGGCGGGCGTGGACGTGTGTTCCTTTGCCCCGGCCGCCGGCGCACTGGAAGAGACCTACATGAGCATGAAGGTGGAACAGCAATGACCATGACCCAGGAAGGCAGCACCCCGCAGCCGGCGCTTGAGCCGGGCACCGGGGGTTTCGGCGGCTACGTTGACGGCGTGCTTGGGGTTGTGGGCATGGAGATGCGCCAGCGGCTGCGCTCGCGCGGCTGGTATATCCTGCTGGGCCTGTGGTTTGTGATCATTGGCATTGTCACGGGACTGACCTGGTGGAGCTGGCTGGTCCAGGAACGCAACAACCAAATGTGGGACATGGCCGGGGACCGCAGCGGGCCCGGGCCACTGATCTTTGAGCTGGTGCTGGCCTTCGTGCTGCTTTTCGGGCTGCTCGTGGCGCCGGCCCTGTCCGCCAATGCCGTCAACGGGGACCGCGCCGCCGGCACCCTGGCCATCCTGCAGGTGACCCTGCTGCGCCCGGGCCAAATCCTGTGGGGGAAGTTCCTGGCCTCCTGGATCGCCGGGCTCGGTTTTCTTGTGGCCAGCGTGCCATTCCTGCTGTTCGCGATCGTCCAGGGCGGGCTGGGATTCACCCAGATCCTGGTGGCCCTGGTGATGCTCGGCATTGAGATTGGCGTGGTGTGCGCCCTGGGCGTTGGCATCTCGGCTCTGGCCAACCGGCCGCTGTTCTCAATCGTTGTCACCTACCTAGTGGTGGCCGTGTTCGTCTTTGGCACACTGATTGCCTTTGGCCTGGGATCCATGGTCAGCGAGGGCCCCGTGCGGGCCAACCAAATGGGCTTCCAGGATGTTTACTACGAGAACTATTCGGACGCCAAGGCGGGGGACCCGATGCCGATTCCTCCCGGGGTGACCGACCAGGAGGGCGACAGGTACTGTTACGGCCCGCTTCAGGAGCAGACCACCGTGCGGACCGACCGGGTGGCCTGGATGCTGGCCATGAACCCGTTCGTGGTGGTGGCCGATTCCATCCCCTACGGCAGGGCTTCGGCGGACAGGCAGCGTCCCGAGGGCATCTTTGAGATCATCAGCCAGGGCGCCCGCTACGCCCAGGCCGGCCCCGACGCCACCTACCCCTGCGCCAACGGCAAGCTGGACACCGGCTACCTGGACCAGCAGACGCCGCTCTGGCCGCTGGGGCTGGGCCTGCAACTGCTGGTGGCCGCCGGCATAGTTGCCCTGGGCTGGCGTGCCGTGCGCACCCCTGCGGGCAAGCTGCCACGGGGCACGCGCGTGGCGTAGGGCTGGCTTAAAGTCCGACGGCGTCCAACCCACCTAGGTGGGCCGGACGCCGTCGGACTTTGTGCGTTGGGAGCTACTGGCCAGCCGGGGCCAGGTTGGCGCGGGTCAGCACCGTGCTCTCGGGGATCTGGCGCACGGCGCCCTTGTCGGCGCTCGTGGCCATGGAGGCGTAGGCGCGCAGGGCGGCCGAGACCTCACGCTCACGGTTGACCGGCTGGTAGCCGATCGTGGATTCGAGCAGTTCGCGGCGTGCGTCCAGCTCGGCGTTGTCCACCACGAGCTCCAGGGAGCGGTTGGGGATGTCGATGCGGACAATGTCGCCGTCCTGCACCAGGGCGATGGTGCCGCCGGCCGCAGCCTCGGGGGAGACGTGGCCAATGGAAAGGCCTGAGGTGCCGCCGGAGAAGCGGCCGTCCGTGATGAGCGCGCAGACCTTGCCCAGGCCCAGGCCCTTCAGGAAGGAGGTGGGGTAGAGCATTTCCTGCATGCCGGGTCCGCCGCGGGGGCCTTCGTAGCGGATGACCACCACGTCGCCGGCCTTGACCACCTTGGACAGGATCTTTTCCACGGCTTCGTCCTGGGATTCGCAGACCACGGCCGGGCCCTCGAACGTCCAGATGGACTCGTCCACGCCGGCGGTCTTGACCACGGCGCCGTCGAGCGCGATGTTGCCGCGCAGCACGGCCAGGCCGCCGTCCTTGGAGAAAGCGTGCTCAACGTCGCGCAGGCAGCCATCGGCGGCGTCGGTGTCCAGGGACGTCCACTCAGCTGACTGTGAGAAAGCGGTGGAGGAGCGCTGGCCGCCGGGGGCCGCTGTCCACAGGGCCTTGGCTTCATCGGTGGCCTTGCCGCCGCGCAGGTCCCAGTCGTCCAGCCAGTCGGTGAGGCCTTCGGAGTGGACCGAGTTGACGTTCGTGTGCAGCAGCCCGCCGCGGTTCAGCTCGCCCAGCAGCGCCGGGATGCCGCCGGCGCGGTGCACATCCTCCATGTAGTAGGTCTTCTTGCCTGCAACGTTCGGGGCAACCTTGGCCAGGCACGGCACCTTGCGGGACTTCGCGTCGATGTCCTCGAGGTCGTACTTCAGTCCGGCCTCCTGCGCTGCGGCGAGCAGGTGCAGGATCGTGTTGGTGGAACCGCCCATGGCGATGTCCAGGGCCATGGCGTTATCGAAGGCCTCGAAGCTGGCGATCGAGCGCGGCAGCACGGAGGCGTCGTCGTCCTCGTAGTAGCGCTTGGCCAGGGCGACGGCGGTGGCACCGGCACGCTGGTAGAGCTCCTTGCGCGCGGTGTGGGTGGCCAGCAGCGAGCCGTTGCCCGGCAGGGACAGGCCAATGGCCTCGGTCAGGCAGTTCATGGAGTTGGCCGTGAACATGCCCGAGCAGGAGCCGCAGGTGGGGCAGGCGTTGTCTTCGATGAGCTCAATGTCGGCGTCGGAAACCGTGGCGTCCACGGCGTCGGAGATGGCGTTGACCAGGTCCAGGGAGCGGATGGAACCGTCGGTCAGGGTGACCCGGCCGGCTTCCATGGGGCCGCCGGAGACAAAGACGGTGGGGATGTTCAGGCGCAGGGCGGCCATGAGCATGCCGGGGGTGATCTTGTCGCAGTTGGAAATGCAGACCAGCACGTCGGCACAGTGGGCGTTGACCATGTATTCGACGGAGTCGGCAATCAGGTCGCGGGAAGGCAGCGAGTAGAGCATGCCGCCGTGGCCCATGGCGATGCCGTCATCCACGGCGATCGTGTTGAACTCCCGGGCGATGGCGCCGGCCTCGTGGATGGCGTCGGAGACAATGCGGCCCACGGGGGCAAGGTGGGTGTGGCCCGGCACGAACTCGGTGAAGGAGTTCGCGACGGCGACGATCGGCTTGCCGATGTCGGACTTGGCAACACCGGAGGCCATCATGAGGGCGCGGGCGCCGGCCATGTTGCGGCCGTGGGTGACTGTACGTGAACGTAATGGAGGCATGAGAGTAGTTAACCAGCAATAAGGGCGGAGCGTGAAGACGGCGTCAATACTAGTAGTGGCAGTGCTAGTTTGGAGCGATGAATGAAGAACGACGCCGTGAGCTGGGCCAGTTTCTCCGCGACCGCCGCACGGGGCTGGTTCGTGCGGAACACGGGCTGCCTCCCATAGGCCGCAGCCGGACACTGGGCCTGCGCCGCGAGGAGATTGCCGCCTTCGCCGCCGTCAGCGTCACCTGGTACACCTGGCTGGAACAGGGCCGGGACATCAACGCCTCCCGCCAGGTGCTCGAATCCATTGGCCGGGTGCTGCGGCTCAGCCCGGCCGAGCAGTCCTACGTGCTGGCGCTCGGTGGCCATGCCGCGGTGCCGGCGGGCGGAACTGCGGTGATTGAATCTGTCCCCGCGCACCTGCAGGCCCTGCTGGACGCCATGGACTTTCCCGCATTCGCGGTGGCCCCCGACTGGGGGATCGCCGGCTGGAATGCGGCCTACCAGGGCCTGTATTCACGCATTGCCGAGGTGGACCCGGCCGAGCGGAACCTGCTGTGGCTGGTGTTCACGGATCCGCAATTGCGCCAAATGCTGCCCGACTGGGACATCACGTCGCGAAACTTTGTGGCGGAGTTCCGGGCCGAGGCCGGGCCGCGCCTTGGCTCCGCCGCGCACACCTCGCTGGTGGGCAATCTGCAGCAGGAAAGTGTTGAATTTGCCAGCATCTGGGCCGAGCACGTTGTGCTGAACTTTTCCTCACGGCGGCGTGTGTTCATTCACCCCGCGGTGGGGAAGCTGGTGTTTGAACAGCACAGGCTGGTGCCCTCCGACGTCCCTGACCTGCACTTTGTCATGTACGTGCCCACTGAAGGGACACCCACCGGCGAACGGCTGGCCCGGCTGGGGGCCTGACTTAGGTCAGGGCGTTGCGGCGGCCCTCAAAGGCGCGGCCCAGGGTGACCTCGTCGGCGTACTCCAAGTCGCCGCCCACGGGCAGGCCCGAGGCTAGGCGGGTGACGGTGATGCCGAGGGTCTTGAGCATGCGCGACAGGTACGTGGCCGTGGCCTCGCCCTCAAGGTTGGGGTCGGTGGCAATGATGATTTCCTGGATCTGCGCGTCATTGAGGCGCGTGAGCAGTTCCCGGATGCGCAGCTGGTCCGGGCCGATGCCGGCGATCGGGTTGATGGAGCCGCCCAGCACGTGGTACCTGCCGCGGAAGGCGCGCGTGCGCTCCACGGCGAGGACGTCCTTGGATTCCTCGACGACGCAGATGACTGTGGGGTCGCGGCGGTCGTCGCGGCAGATGTTGCACAGCTCGGATTCCGTGACGTTGCCGCAGACGGTGCAGAACTTCACGCGTTCCTTGACCGTGACAATGGCCTTGACCAGGCGCTGCATGTCCTCGCTGTCAGCCTCCAGGATGTGGAAGGCGAGCCGCTGGGCCGACTTTGGCCCGATTCCGGGCAGTCGCCCCAACTCGTCAATGAGCTCCTGAACTGCTCCCTCGTACACAATGCCTCTTCATCTGTTGGTTCAAAAATGGTGGTGCGGGTGGCCTAGCTGGACTGGTTCAAGGGGCGTTCCTCGATCAGCACTCCGCCCAGAATACGCTCAACGGCGGCCTGGCCCACCACTCCGGATTCCTCTATGGTGACGTCGTCCGGGCTGGGCACGTCCTCCACATAGGTGGTGGCCGCTGCAACGGCGGGTGCCTGTGCCCGGCCGGCCTGCGCTTCGGAGCTGTTGGCCAGGCGTTGGTACCGGCTCATGGGTTCTGGCGCGGCTGTGCCATTTACATCGGCAGGGGCCTCAACGGCCCGTGCTTCGGCGGGATCGGCAACCGGGGGAGCGGCCACGGCTGCCGCTTCAGGTGCCGCAGGCGCGGCCGGTGCCGCGTCCTGTGTGGCGGCAGCCGGCTGCGCCCAGTCCGGGGCGTCGGCCGAGGCGCCCCAGCCGGGGTCGGCCACGTCCGAGCGCTTGGTCTGGCCCAGGGAAACGCCCCAGTCCTGTGCGGCATTTCCGCCCGGCTGCTGCCCCGCCTGCTCGGCCATCTTGCGTGCCAGAAGTTCACTGCGGCGCGGCGCTTCCTGCCCTGCCGGGGCCACGGCCTCGGCAGGCGTTTCCACGGGAGTGTCCCAGCCGGTGGTCCAGGCCGAAATGGGTGAGACCTTGGGTGGGGTGTAGGCGGCCGGTGCGGCGGGCTGGGGATCCCCGGCGGATTCGGCCTGGGCCTGTGCCGGCTGAGGGGAGGAATCCTGCGGCTGGGAGTAGCCGCCCTGGTAGGGGTCGGCTCCTGCGTACGGGTCGGAATCCGGGTGGGGCTCGTCCCAAGGGTCGCTGGGTTCGGTCGGTCCGTCCCAGGGGGCCTGTTCCATGGGGGCGGGCGCAGCCTGGGAGGCGGCAGGGGCCGCTGCGTGCGGCTGCTCGGCCGTTGCAGGAGCCTTGGCGGCGGGTGCCTGGACCTGGACCTGTGGCGGTTCCGGTGCGCCGGCGGCCGGACGTGCCTCTGGCTGGGGAGCGGGGGGAGCCGCGTGTTGTGCGGTGGGCAGCCCCCAGGAGTCAACCGCCGGTGCGCTGGATTCTGTCTGGGCAGGCTGGGCAGGCTGGGCAGGCTGGGCAGGCTGGGCAGGCTGCGCCGGCTGTGCAGCTTGCGCAGGCGGTGCCGCTTGGGTGGCCAGGGATGCGGGGTTGGCGCCGGCCTGCGGCTGGGCAGTGGGCTGCAGGGAATCCACAGGGCCGCCTGCGGCGGGCTGGGCACTGCTTACAGGCCCTCCGCCCCGGGGCGACGGGCTAGCGGCCTGGACTTTTGGGTTTGGCTCAGCGCTCGCCTTCGGGGCTTCGCCGTCGGCAGGCAGGATTTGGACGGACATGCCCAAGACCTCTTTGATGGCCTGCTGCAGGTTTTCCAGGTGCCCGCTGTTGCGGAACGTGGCAATGAGCCCGGAGGAGGGAAGGCCAACGCGCAATTCCTGGCCGTCGAATGTCTGGGGCACAACGTTTTGGTTGACGATGACCCAGGAGGCCATGCGGATGTTCCGCAGTGCGCCGAGGATCTCCGGCCAGGCCCTGCGGATGACTTCGATGCCCGTTGACCCGGATGCTGCCGGTGCAGCTTGTTCCGGTGTTGCCTCAGGGCGGGCCGGGGCTGCCGGTTCGGCGGCTTGCGGTTGGGCCGGCTCCGGGTGCTGCTGTTCCTGCTGGCTGGCAAATGCGGGGCTGCCTGCGGGGGTGGGCAGATCGTCCCAGCTGCGTGCCGCCTGTTCCACCTTGGCGGGTGTGGCCGGCTGGGGCTGGGGGACCTGCACAGGCTGAAGCTGCACGGGTGCGGGCTGCTCGGGTGCGGGCTGCTCGGGTGCGGGCTGTTCCGCTGCGGGCTGCGGCGAAACCGCGGGGGCCTCGGCCACAGGTGCGGCCGTGGGTGCATGGCGCGCGGCCACTTCGGCGCCGGCGGCCTCCTTGGCCTTCGCCAGCTGGGCACGCACGGCAGCCAGGCCGCCGCTTGTGCCGCCGGTGTCGGCAGGTGCCGCCGCGGTGGCGGCGAACTGCGCCGCGGAAGGCGGTGCCGATTCGGCAGGGGCATGAGAAGCCTGTGCCGCCGGAGCGCCGCCGTAGTTGAGGCGTCGCTCCATCTGGTCCAGGCGGGTGGCCATGCCACGTGCGGAGGCATCGGCCCCCGGCAGCAGCAGGCGGGCACCCAGGAGTTCAAGGTGCAGGCGCGGCGAGGTGGCGCCCGTCATTTCATTGAAGGCGGCGTTCGTGACGTCGGCCGCTCGGGAGAGCTCCGCGGCACCCAGCTGGGCGGCCTGGGTCTGCATGCGGGCAATGAGCTCGTCGGGTGTGCCGCGCAGGATTGCGTGGGCACTTTCGGGCATGGCCTGCACAATGATGAGGTCGCGGAAGCGTTCCAGCAGGTCCTCGACAAAGCGGCGGGGATCGTGCCCGGTCTGGATGACCCGGTCCACGGACTTGAACACCGTGGCGGAATCCCCGGCGGCCAGGGCCTCGACGACGTCGTCCAGCAGAGAGGAGTGGGTGTAGCCCAGCAGGTCAACGGCGAGGTCGTAGTCCAGCCCGGTTGCCGCGGCACCAGCCATGAGCTGGTCCAGGACGGAGAGCGAATCACGCACGGAGCCGCCGCCGGCACGAACCACGAGAGAGAGCACGCCGGGCGCCACGGGGACGTTCTCGGATTCGCACAACTGTGCCAAATAGGCCATGAGGGGTTCCGGCGGCACCAGGCGGAAGGGGTAGTGGTGCGTGCGCGAGCGGATGGTGCCAATGACCTTGTCCGGCTCGGTGGTGGCGAAGATGAACTTGATGTGCTCCGGCGGTTCTTCGACAATCTTCAGCAGCGCGTTGAAGCCTGCCGAGGTGACCATGTGGGCCTCATCAATGATGAAAATCTTGTAGCGGTCCCGGATGGGGGCAAAGGTGGCGCGTTCGCGCAGGTCGCGGGCATCGTCCACACCGCCGTGGCTGGCCGCGTCAATTTCAATGACATCCAGGGAGCCGGAGCCGCCGCGGGCCAGCTCGATGCAGCTTTCGCATTCGCCGCAGGGGTGTGCCGTGGGGCCCTTGGCGCAGTTCAGGCAGCGGGCCAGGATTCGTGCCGAGGTGGTTTTTCCGCAGCCGCGGGGGCCGGAGAAGAGGTAGGCGTGGTTGACGCGGTTCTTGTCCAGGGCAGTCATCAGCGGTGCCGTGACATGTTCCTGGCCAATGACCTGGGCAAAGGAATCCGGACGGTACCGGCGGTACAGGGCTGTTGGTGCGCTCACAGTTGAAACCCTATCTAATCCGCCTGACAAAATGCCGCGTCAATGCTGCAAATCCGGCATATCTGGGGATAAATAAAGACCCCCCATGCACCCGCCAGAGCCCGCTTACCCTTGCTACCTTCCGGTCCTGGGGGAGTTCACAGGGTGACGCCACATGAGGGGCCGGGAATCAGCTTACCCGACAGCGGCGGCGCGGGCGAATCCACATGCGGGCCTGTGGGGCATATCAATTTTGGGGCCGCGGTGGTACGTTCGCCACACAGGGGGCACATGACATTGCCAAGCCGGTCCCGCGACGATTTCGCCCCTGCGTTGCCGGTGACCACCAAGGAGCGGTAGCCATGTTGAGCTACGGATTGTTTGAATGGGTCTTTTGGGTGCTGGCCATTGGAACAGGCCTGACGGCCCTCATGCGCAGCGAGGTGTTCTCCACCAACACTTCCCAGCGCACCCACCACCACTCGGGCCAGCAGTTCCTGCTGTGGATCCTGGCCGCCGCCTTTGCGCTTTCGGGATTCGTCACGGCCGCGCTGGCCATGCGCGCCGGCCACTGAAGGGTCATGTGACGCGGCCAAAACGTGATGAATGTCATGCCGTGTGACAATGTTGTAAAGTTGGCATTGTGCTGCAGGGGGCGGCGGGAGCACCGCCGATTGCAGCGCGAGGGCACATTGCGTGCCCCCTCCTTTATGCGTCGTCTGCCTTCCGCGATGACCACGGGGGAAATGAGGGCAGTAGGGCTTGAACGGGGCCGTACTGCCCTTATTTCCTGCCCAAACACGCCCGCCCGCCGCTGCGGGCACACTCCTCCACCCCTTTTCGGGCACCTTCGCGCCGCTTTCGACGGGGCATTTCATGCCCGCAGCCCCTGAATCCCGGGGTTCTTCGCGTGCCCCTGGCCCCGATTCGTGCGTTCGGCACTTTGTCAGGTACTCTTGAACCTGCCGTGTTTTGCACAGCAAGCTGGAGGATTCGCCTAGCGGCCTATGGCGCACGCCTGGAACGCGTGTTGGGTTAACGCCCTCGGGGGTTCAAATCCCCCATCCTCCGCCAATGAAGGGCCCGGAATCGAAAGATTCCGGGCCCTTCGTCGTTGGCGCCTGCAGCAGCGCCTGCCCCGGGCCACAATTCCCAGAGTGCGGGTCTAGACTCTGGCTGTGATTACCAATACCTTGAACAACATTCCGCTGACCCTCAGTGACGGCACCACCGCCACGCTCTCCGCACTTGCAGCCAAGGCGGTGCTGCTGGTCAACGTGGCCTCCGAATGCGGCTTCACCAAGCAGTACGACGCCCTCGAGGCCCTCCATGACAAGTACCAGGACCAGGGCCTGACAGTTGTGGGCGTCCCCTGCAACCAGTTCGGCGGGCAGGAACCGGGCACGGAGGAGGAAATTGTTGAGTTCTGCCGCAGGAACTTCGGCGTGACATTCCCGCTCGCGGCCAAGGCAGAGGTGAACGGCGAGGACGCCCACCCCATCTTCGCCGCGCTGACCAATGACGGCGCCGAGCCCGTGCAGTGGAACTTCGAGAAGTTCCTCATCACGCACGACGGCGAGCTGCTGGCCCGCTTCGATTCTCCCGTCACGCCGGACGCACCTGAACTGGTCGCCGCCGTCGAGGGCGCACTCGCCTAGAGCAGCCTGATTCCGGGGCGCCGGCTGCCGGCGCCCCGGAAGCTTACTTGGCCAGGCCGTCCAGCCAGAACTGCAGGAACGCCGCGCCGGCGAAGTCGTTCACCACGTCGTCGCCGAGCTGCAGGTCAGCGGCCGTCTTGACGGGGTACGGCTTCGCCGGGACCCCCTCGGCCGGGCGGACATCAACGTGCTTGACCACGTGGTCCTGGTGGTGCAGCCAGTCGGCCATGGCGTAGTCCGTGCGGGAGTCGCCCACGGTGCGCCAGGCCTGCGGCACGATGCCCTGGGCAGCCAGCAGCTCCACGGCCCGGCTCGCACCGAGATCCTTGCCCAGCCGCACCGATTCAATGTCGGTGGAAATGATGGACGGGTCAACGCGGTAGTCCACCGTGCCCGCGGAACCCGGTGCGCGGTGTTCAAGGCGCACTGCGCCGAGGTCGTGCGCGGCAAGCAGTGCCAGCGCATCGGCGTCGAACTTGGCCTGCTCGGCCAGGTAGCTGGCGCTGTCCACCTCAACATGCTGCTCCACGGAGACCATGGCGCGCTTGGTTTCATCAAAGAACATGTGCCCCGCGTAGGAACTCGCCACGAGCGTGCGGACGTCGTCGCCGTAGGCCGCCGGCATGGCCAGCTCGCGGTCCACATGGATAGTCCCGGGGCCATCCTGCGTGAAGCTGAACCAGACCGCGCCCTTCTCACAGATCGCGTGGACCACGGCGCCGTCGGGCAGCCCGGCCTCAAGCATGGGCGCCATGAGCTGCTCGGCAATGAATGCGTCGGAGCGGCCCGTGTTGAACACAACGGGGATGCCCCGACGGACAAGCTCGATCAGGTTGGCGATGATGTCCGGGGAGACGCGGCGGGTCACGGGGCTGGCCAGCGGGCCGTCCACATCCAGGAGCAGGGCAAGGGGCGGTTGCAAGAGGGTCATGGCACCATGTTCGCAGCCCGCGGCGGTGCGCGGCCACTTTCGGTAACCTTTTGGCAACTTAGCGCCGCTGTGGAGCGTGTCAGTTCCCATAGCCGTGCGAAGTACCTAGTCTGAAGGGGTGATCTTCAAAGCTGTTGGCGACAAACGCCCCTACCCGGACCATGGCCATGTGACGCCCAGGGACTGGGCGGGAGTGGCCCCGCGCCAGGTGCGCCTTGCGGATCTTGTCACCACCAAGGCCCAGCTGGACCTTGAGGCGCTGCTGGCGGAAGACTCAACGTTCTTCGGGGACCTCTTCCCGCATGTTGTCCAGTGGCGCGACACCCTCTACCTCGAAGACGGCCTGCACAGGGCAGTGCGCACCGCCCTGCACCAGCGCAGCATCCTGCACGCGCGGGTCCTGGTGATTGATGACTAGGCTGCCTGCGGGGAAGCCCCAGGGCGCCCCCGCCGACAAGCCCGCCGTGCCGCCGCCGCCCAGCCGGCCGCCCGGCAGCCCCGCGCCGGATGCAATTGCGGACGAAGACGTCCTGCTCACCGCCGCGCAGCGGCGCAAGGCCGCGAGGGTGGAACGCCGCCAGGCGAAGGACGCCGCCTATGACCTTCGGCAGCAGCGCAAGCGCGCCAAGGACGGCACGTCGTGGCGCGGCCACCACATTGTCGACAGCCGCGGCCTGGCCGATGCGTTCCCTGAACCTGAATCCCCGGAGCTCAGCCCTTCCACCGTCCGCCGCCGCATTTTCCACGGCGTGATCCTGGTGGTGCTGCTGGCCATGGTTGTGGCCAGCGTGGTGCTGGCCGGGATGGTCCAGCGTGGGGAACTGAAGCTGACGCTGGGGTCCTCAAAGCCAACTCCGGCGCCCATCACCTGCCCGGCGGAAACCCTTGACTATGCGGCCAACAAGACCGTGACGGTCAGCATCTTCAACGGCGGATCTGTGGAGGGTGAGGCCGGAAAGGTGGCTGCGGAGCTCAAGAAGCGCGGATTCGCGGTCAAGGCGGTGGCCAATGGCAGGACTGAAATTGCCGCCCCCGCCGTGGTGGTGTCCGGTCCTGGCGGCCACGCTGCGGCCCTGAGCATCCAGCGCAATTTCCCCGGCAGCGACTATGTTCAGGACGAGCGGGCGGATGCCACGGTGGATGTCATCCTCACCAGCAAGTTCACTGCCCTGGCCGCAGTGCCCAAGGTTGACCAGAAGCCGGGCGTGCTTTCATGCCCGCACCTGAGCCCGCCGCCCAGCGAACCGGCGCCAAGCCAAGGGGCCAGCCCGGCAGCAAAGCAGCCCGAGAAGCCCTGAGTGCCCCCCGCCTGGTCAGTCCAGCGTGAGCGGGCGGCCGTCGGCGTCGAACGTGGCGCCCACGCCGGCCTGGATGAAGCGCACGGCCGCGCCGATGTGCTCCTCGTCGGGGGTGTCGGTGTTGCGCCGTGAGGCACTGGCGGTCAGCGAGCCGTGGATGAGCTGCACCAGGCCCTCAATGTCCGCCTCGGGAATGTAGCGCTGCTCCATGCCCTCGCGCAGGATGTCCATGAGGATCTTGTTCAGCTCGCCCACATGGACGCCAAGCTTGGCGAACGATTCGCTGGAGAGCACCGAGCGCATGGCCGGGCCGGGCGGCAGGTGGCGCCGGGTGAGGTCCTCCAGCTGCGCCCGCACATACACGGCAAGGCGGTCCACCGGGTTTTCCATGCCCTGCAGCCGGGACTTGAGCTCGATGACGAACTTGCCGGTTTCATCCAGCGCGTACGCCACCAGGAGCTGTTCCAGGTCGGCAAAGTAGTTGTAGACGGCGGTTCTGCCCACGCCGGCGGTCCGGGCGACGTCGGTCATGGTCAGGCCGGGCAGTCCGTGGGTGAACAGAAGTTCGCCAAAGGCGTTGAGGATCTTGCGCTGCGTCTGCTCGCGCTGCGCCGCGTTCGTGGGGGCGGCTATTCGTGGCATAGAGACATTTTAGCGGCAATTCGTCAGTAAAAGTATTTGGCCTGCCACCGGGCATGTTGTCAGCGCGAGATGGCCGCGCGCCGAATCCCCAGGACGCGCACGACGGCGGCGCTCACGTCCCGCTCGAACGGCAGTTCCACCGTGGTCAGGGCGGAGGCGGCGAGGGCCTTGTCGATGCACTTGGCCACGAGCCGTTCGGGGATGTGCAGGGTCCGGCCAAAGCGCAGCCAGTCGTTGCGGTTCAGGCCGGTCCGGCTGCCGGCGTTGCCGCCCACTGGCAGGGCCATGCCGGGGTCGCGGGAGGGGTCGCCGTCGGTCAGGTCTGTCAGGATGCCGCCGGGGACGCCGGCCGCGAAGCCCTGCTCGATTTCCGCGGCCAGGGTGCACTGGAGGTCGTAGGCGGGGGCCACGAGCCATTCGCCGTTGGGCTGCTGGACCACCGAGATGTTCTTGGCATGGAGGTTGCCGTTGCCCGTGAGCCAGGCAAAAAGGAACTGCAGGAAAATGTTCCGGGCAGCCAATGCCTGGGAGGCGCACATGGCCACCGCGGCGGCCGCGACGGCCTCGCTCGGCACGGAGAACTTGCGTGCCGGCACCAGGCCCAGCAACTGGGCGCAGTCCTCAACGGCCAGTGGGCCGCCGGGGGACCGGTCAAAACGGGAGACGAGCAGCGCAGCCTGCCCGTCGCCGTCGTGCACCAGGCGGGCATCGGCGACGGGGATGCCCAGACCGCGGGCCTTGGCCAGCAGGAGGTGCTCGGTCTCCACCTGGCGGGCGTGGCTTCCGTCGTTGAACTTCAGGATGTAGGCGCGCGTGGGGTCCTTGTCGTGGCGGTACGAGGCGGTGACCTTGTCCTGCAGCCCGGGCAGGGCCGACCTGTCCACGGGGCCCGGGACCGCGGCAAAATCGGCGAAGCGGATGTTCTCCATGGTCTTGGTGACGGTCAGCAGGGCCGGGACCTGCTGCGGCTTCTCGCCGGAGGGGACAATCTGGACGTCGCCCACGGGGTTTTCTCCGGCGGCCAGCAGCAGGGAGAACTCATCGGAAATGGTGGTCTTGACCGCCCAGCGCAGCTTGGCCAGGCGTTCACCCTCCGGCAGCAGCCCGGCAAAGAAGGCAGGCACGCTGCCGTGGCCAAACGTCACGGGAACGTCAAGGGCGGGCAGGGTGGAGGAGATGGCGGGGGCACGGTCGCTGAGATAGCCCGGCAGGTAGGAAAAGACCACGCCAATGCTGGGGTGGCGGGTCAGGGTCGCCGCGGCACGGCCCTTCTTGTAGACCACGGCCTGGGTGACGTTTTTGGCGAAGTCCAGGTCCTTCACTGGCCGGTCACCTTCAGCGACAGGCTCATGCCCAGTGCGGATGCCACGGCGGAGAGGATGTCCAGGCGCACGGTTTCGCGCCCGTTCTCCAGGTCGCTCAGGACGCGGGTGGAGATGTCGGCCAGGTCGGCGGTTTCGCTCTGGGTCAGGTGCAGCTCCCGGCGCCGGGCCCGCAGTGCGGCGCCCAGATCGGCTACGTCCATGGCGGTGTTTCCCTTCGACGCGCAGAGGCAGGCCAGGTGCCGCGCGGTCCGGAGGGGTGCGCGCCCAGTGCCCCAATCCTAGTGCCGGCCGCCACTTTTGTGCACGATCTTGCTGAATTGTTGCGGCCGGGCCGCCGTCCGGCGGGCGGTTGGCCTACGTCACCTGCAGGCGGGTGCGGAATTCCTCCGTGTCCCACAGCCGGTTGTCGAGGATGTCGAACAGGGCCTCCACGGCGTTGAAGACGTCCAGGCGCCCCACGTAGAGCGGGGTGACGCCGAAGCGCAGCACGCCGGGTTCGCGGTAGTCGCCAATCACGCCGCGGGCAATGAGGGCCTGCATGACCGAATAGCCCTCCGGGTGGACGTAACTGACGTGGCTGCCGCGCCGGGCGTGGTCCCGCGGGGTGATGAGCTCCAGCGGATGGCTGCCCTGCCGGGCTTCCACGAGGGTGATGAACAGGTCCGTCAGCACCAGGGACTTTTCCCGCACCAGCTCGCTGGATGCGGCGAGGGCGATGTCCAGGCCGCACTCCGCCACGGCAAGCGAGAGGATGGGCTGGGTTCCACACAGGAACTTCCCGATGCCCTCCGCCGGTGCAAAGGAGTCCTCCATGGCGAAGGGCTTGGCGTGCCCCCACCAGCCGGACAGGGGCTGGCGGGCGGCGGCATGGTGGCGGGGATTGGCCCACAGGAACGCGGGGGACCCCGGCCCGCCGTTGAGGTACTTATAGGTGCAGCCCACGGCGAAGTCGGCGTCCGAGCCGGCCAGGTCCACGGGGACGGCCCCGGCGGAATGGGCCAGGTCCCACACGGCCAGGGCCCCGGCGTCGTGGATGGCTGCGGTGGTGGCCGCCATGTCCCACATGGCGCCGGTGCGGTAGTTCACGTGGGACAGTGCCACGACGGCAACGTCGCCGCCCAATGCGGCCTCGAGGGGCAGGCTGTCATCGATGAGGCGCACCGAGTAGCCCTGGCCGAGGAATCCGGCAATGCCCTCGGCAATGTAAATGTCGGTGGGAAAGTTGTCGCGCTCGGTGAGAATGATCGTGCGGGCCGGATCTGCTGACCGCTGCAGCTCCACCGCGGCGGCCAGCGCCTTGAAGAGGTTCAGCGAGGTGGTGTCGGTGACCACCACCTGGCCCGGGCCGGCCCCGAGCAGTCCTGCCAGCTTGTCGCCCAGGCGCCCGGGCAGCTCAAACCAGCCGGCCGAGTTCCAACTGCGGATCAGGCCCTCGCCCCACTCCTGCTCCAGGACCCGGGCGGCGACGCCGGCAGCCGAGGCGGGCCGGGCGCCGAGGGAATTGCCGTCCAGGTAAATGACGCCCTCCGGCAAGATGAATTCGTCCCGGAATCGGGCCAGGGGGTCGGCCCCGTCGGCGGCAGCGCAGGCTTCCGCCGTCAGGGGTGCGGATGTGCCGGTCAGGGAAAGTTCCATGGGCGTCCTAGCGTGGGGGAGGGTGCAGTCCAAACCCCAAGCTATGGCCACAATTCCGCCCGGTCAAGGGCATCGGGGACATGGGACGTCCTGGAGTGGCTAATCTTGAGCAGTGACGAATTTTCTTGAAAAGCGGCCGTGGGCCGGACGCATCGGTGCCCTGCTGGGCATCCTGGTCATGGCCCTGAGCCTGCGGACGGCCGTTTCCGTGGTGCCGCCGCTGCTGGGTGAACTGACCGGCGAGCTTGGCTTCGACGCCGGCACCACAGGCCTGCTGGCCATGCTGCCGCCGCTCCTGTTCGCTGTCTTTGGCCTGCTGACGCCCGTGCTGATCCGCCGCTTCGGCCTGGAAAAGGCGCTGGTTGCCGCCGTCGTGCTGGCCGTGGCGGGACAACTGGCGCGAGCCGCGTCGGGGGAGGTGTGGGCGTTCCTGGGGCTCACCGCAGTGATCATGGCCGGCTACGGCATTGGCAACGTGGTGCTGCCGCCGCTTGTGAAGAAGTGCTTCCCGGACCGGGTGGGGGTGGTGACCGCCGGCTACGTGACCCTGCTGTCCGTGGGCACCGCCATCAGCCCGCAGCTTGCCGTTCCGGTTGCCGGGGCCACCAGCTGGCGGGTGTCGATCGGCATGTGGGCCTCGGTGAGCGTGCTGGTGCTGCTTCCGTGGATCCTCCAGTTTGTGCGGGACCGCCGGGCCAGAAACGACTTGGCACTTGCAGACCAGGCGGCCGCCGCCAGGGCCACAGCGGCCGGTGGGGCCTCGGCGGCAAAGGCTGCTTCCATTCCCGAGGCCCGGCTGCGGCCATGGCGCTCGCCGGTGGCGTGGGGGCTGGCCATCTTCCTGGCGGGCAACTCCGCCCAGACCTACGTCTACTTCACCTGGCTGCCGCCGTACCTGTCCGGTCAAGGTGTTGACGCCGCGACTGCGGGGTCCGCGCTGGCCTACTTCGCCATCCTGGGCCTGCCCGTGAGCCTGCTGGTGCCGCTGTGGGTGCCGCGGATGAAGAACCCCATGGTGGCAATCTGCCTGTTCGCGGCATGCTGGGCCACGGGCCACCTGGGCCTGTACCTCTCGCCCCTGGACGGGACGTGGCTGTGGGTCACGTTCGCAGGGCTGGGCCAGGGCACCTTCGCCACGGCCCTGCTGATGGTGAACCTGCGGTCGCGGACCACGCACGGCTCATCCGTGCTGTCCGGCTTCAGCCAGGGCCTTGGCTACGCCGGGGCCGGCATTGCCCCGCTGTTCTTCGGCACCATCCACGACGCCACCGGCACGTGGACGGCGTCGTTCGCCATGCTGGGCGTGTGCCTGGCCGTCATGCTGACCGGCGGCGTCATGATCAACGCCAAGCGCTACATCGAGGACTCCGCAGTGGCTCCCTTGCCCCTGCCGCCGGCGGAGCACGCCGTCGACCTCAAAAACTAGCCGCTTTCTGGTGGGTTCCGGCAGCCCTAGAAGTGGGAGGAACTGCCCGAGCCGGAGAAGCTGCCGCCGCTGGAGCCGTAGCCGGTGCGGCTGCCGCCGGAGCTGGAATTTGCGCTGCTGCGGGCGGACTCCACCGAGGACCGGCCGGCCGAGTAGCCCAGGCTGAAGGAGCGCACGGGGTAGAAGGTGTACCAGTCGAAGACCGAGCCCAGAATGGTGGGGCTGGAGCGGCGCAGCTCGGTCCGCCGGCTGCCGTCCATGGCCTTCTCCATGGCGCGCTCCTCGGAGGTGGACTTGGCGTATTTGCCGATCATGGCCTCGGAGTGGCGCTGCAGCAGATTGGTCAGTTCCAGGCGCATGTTGCGCAGCTCGTCAAGGGCGGCGTCCGGGGTGATGACGCCGGTCTGGACGTTGGCGGAGAGCTGGGCGATGCCTTGGATCCGCTCGGCGTGGAAGGATCCCAGGGCTGCCGTGGTGGGCAGGCCCTGCGCCTCGGCCTGTGAGAGCAGTTCCGGCAGCTGCTCGAGGTCGTCCACGAGGGGGCGAACCTGGCGGTCCCAGGCACTGCCCCAGCCGGAATACTTGTTCAGCAAGGTGTTGGTGTCGGCAATGACATCGTCCAGGGTGTCCAGTTCCTGGGCAAGGTCCGCGTACTCCTCCGTGACGCTCACATTGGCGCCCTTGGACAAGTCCTTGGCCGTGAACGCGTGCGACTGCTGGTTCAGCTCGACGGCCTCGTGGTAGCGGGTGCTGAAGTTGCGGTACTTCTCCAGCACCAGCGCGCCATAGGTGGACTCCGCCGGGATGGTCTTGGCGTTGAGCTCGGTGACGGGCAGCTCCAGGCTCACACTGGAGAACCCGGCGTCGCCACGTTCCAGGTGCCCCGCCGCCTTGCTGCGGTTCCTGGCGCGCACCCCCGCCCGGATGCCCAGGCCCATCAGCGCCAGGCCACCGGTGACACTTGAGGTGACGATGAACCCGGTGGACTGGTACCAGGGCTGGTTGATGAGCTTTGCGGCCTTCTTGACTCCGGCAATGGTGCCATCGGTCCACTGGGCTTCGCGGAACAGGTCCTTGGTCGATTCCTGGATGGCTTCCTGCTTCTCCAGGGACACCTTGCGGTCCTCGCCCATGTACGTGCCAACCTGCCGGCCCGCCGGGTCCAGGGCAAAGATGAACAGCCCGTCCGCCCACTTCTGGCCGTCGGCGCTGATCCACTCGGGGTGGTTGGCGCGGGCATAGCGGAGAGTCTCCTCGTTGAGGTTGTCCTCCCACAGGCCGTTGCGGGTGTAGATGACCACCTTGGTGGGGTCGTGGAAATTGACCTTTTCCAGTTCGGCACGCAGCTGCGGCAGGTACAGGACGCCGGCGGTGTCCTCCACCACGATCTCCGTGGGCGTTTCCGCCAGTGCGGCCGGGGCGGAGCCCAACAGCCCCATCAACACCAGTGCCAGTGCGGCCAAAAACTTCTTCATGTTCCCCATTTCCGTGAGCCGGCCATGCTTCCGGCGCTGTCACGAGCGTACCGAACGTTGCGGTGGGCCGAACAGTTCGCTTCCCATTAACCCGCCGTTCAACCGATCCCGTTCTTCGCGTCGCCCGGCCTTGTCACAGTGGCTGCAACGCATCAACACTAGAAGGGTTCACCATGAACGATCTGAAGAAGCTTTTGCCCATGCTCGGCCACACCAGCGGAAAGCGCAGCGCCGTCACCTGCATGCTCAAATGCGACAACGCCTGTTCCAAGGCCGTCTGCAACACCTCCGCCAACAACTACTTCCGCGACATAGTCTCCACGGAGTTCTCGCGCCGCTCGGCCATGGGGATCGGCCTGGCCGGCGTGCTCAGCGCGGCTGTCTTGGCTGGCGGCAACAACGGCAACGGAAACGGTGGCCAGTACGACGGCGGAAGCAACGGCCGGGGCGGCAAGCTCACCTTCGCGCCGATCAAGCCGGTCGACGCAGCCGTGGATGCCTTCAATGTGCCCAAGGGATACGGCTGGCAGCCCATCATCCGCTGGGGTGATCCGCTGTTCAAGAACTCACCCGACTTTGACTTTTCGAACCAGACGCCGGCAGCACAGGCCGGCCAGTTCGGCTACAACAACGACTACCTGGAAATCCTGCGCCAGCCCAATGGCAAGAAGGGCCTGCTGGTCTGCAACCACGAGTACGTCAACCCGGAGATCATGTTCCCGGCGGCCCCCGCCAATGACGCTGAGAAGGCCAAGCGCCGCAACATCTTCCGCAACGCCGTGGGCATGAGTGTTGTGGAACTGGAGCGGTCCAAGAAAGGCCAGCCCTGGAACTACATCCGCGGCGGCAAGCTGAACCGCCGCATCACCATGGACACCAAGTTTGAACTGACAGGTCCGCTGGCCGGCAACGCGCTGGTCAAGACCGCGGCCGACCACGAGGGCCGCTTTGTGTTCGGCACACTGGGAAACTGCTCCGGCGGCACCACCCCGTGGGGCACCATCCTCTCCGGCGAGGAAAACTTCAACGGCTTCTTCCGCACCAACGGAAGCAGCGCGGAGGACCGCCGCTACGGCCTGGGCAACGCCGCCACCGGCATGGGCTGGGAACAGGAAGACCCCCGTTTCGACGCCCGCGGCGAGGACTTCCGCAACGAGCCCAACCGCTTTGGCTACATTGTGGAGATCGACCCGGAGAACCCGAACTCAGTCCCGAAGAAGCACACCAGCCTGGGCCGCTTCAAGCACGAGGGTGCCAACGTCATCATCGCCGACAACGGCAAGGTGGTTGCCTACTCGGGCGACGACGAGCGCTTCGACTACCTGTACAAGTTTGTCTCCAAGAACAAGTACAAGCCGAACAACAAGGCCCACAACATGACGCTGTTGACCGAGGGCGACCTCTACGTGGCCCAGTTTGCCGGCAACTCGGCGGGCGAGATCGACGGCACCGGCAAGGTTCCCGCCGACGGCTCCTTTGACGGTTCCGGCAAGTGGCTGCCCCTGGTTGTCGACGGCAAGAGCGCCATTGCTGGCATGGGCGTGGCCGAAGTCCTGGTCTACACCCGGCTGGCCGCTGACAAGGCCGGTGCCACCAAGATGGACCGCTGCGAGGACGTTCAGCCGAACCTCAAAACCGGCAAGGTGTACGTGGCCTGCACCAACAACACCAAGCGCGGGCTGCCCGGACAGGCTGCCGCCGACGAGACAAACCCCCGCACGGAGAACCGTGACGGCCACGTTGTGGAGATCGCCGAACGCCGCAACGACGCCACGGCAACCACGTTCAGCTGGAACCTGCTGATGCTCTGTGGCGACCCCGCCAAGAACACGGAAACCTATTTCAGCGGCTTCCCGGCCTCGCAGGTCAGCCCCATCTCCTGCCCCGACAACCTCGCCTTCGACACCCAGGGCAACCTGTGGATCTCAACGGACGGTGCGCCGTCGACCATTGGCTACAACGACGGCCTGTTCAAGGTGGGCCTGGAGGGCAGCAACCGCGGCAAGGTGGAGCAATTCGCCTCCATGCCGCGCAACGCCGAGACCTGCGGCCCCATCATCCACGACGACGAATCCATGGTCTACGTAGCTGTGCAGCACCCGGGCGAGGAGGGTTCGTACACCGTGCAGAACTCGCTCTTCCCCGATTACGTGCCTGCCGGGGCAACGCCGAAGCGCGGCCAGGTGCGCGCGCCCCGCCCGTCGGTGGTGCAGGTGTTCCAGAAGGGCTAGGACGGCCCAAGCGAGAAACAAAGCGGCCGTGCCGGGAACGCATGGTGTTCCCGGCACGGCCGCTTTTCTGCTTTCCCTCGGGCTGCTTAGGCCCGCTTGCCGCGGCGGCGGACTGCCACGAAGACGAAGCCGCCCAGCAGCATCAGCATCGCGGCCATCAGCAGGCCGGTGGTGGCGCCGGCACCCGTGTTGGCCAGGTCGCCATCGCCAGTTGCGGCTGCCGGTGCCGTGGTGGCTGTAGTTGCCGCGCCCGTGCCGCTGGCGGTCGGAGCGCCAGTCGGAGCACCAGTTGGGTCAGTCGTTGGGTCAGTCGTTGGGTCAACGGTGGGCTTGGTGGTCGGTGCCACCGTGGGCCCGGTCGTCGGTTCAACGGTAGGTTCGACCGTCGGCTCCACGGTAGGTTCGACTGTCGGTTCCGTGGTGGGTTCAACCGCCGTGACCGTCAGCTGGGACGTGGCCGAGAGGGCGCCCTGGACCACCGCCAGGGTGAAGGTGCCCGAAGCCGTGTCCGCAGGAATGGTGACGGTGATGGTTCCGGCGCCCTGGGCATCGGTGGTGACCTTGCCCAGTTCCACCGCGCCGGCGCGCAGCGTTGCCGCAGCGGGACGAAGCTCAACGGTGGCCTCCGTGGCCGGAGCGAATCCGGCCAGCGTCAGCTTGGTGCTCCCGCCTGCCGTGACGGCGGAATTGTCCATGGTGACTGCCGGAGTTGCAGGCTCAACGGGGGCATCGACAACCCAGCCCTGGGCGGCACGCTTGGCGAAGGTGTCCGCCAGAGGCTTCCCTTCGATGAGGGCGGCTGCCCCGTCTCCGTAGCTGGTGACGGTGATGGGCTTGTCCGCGGTCCCGTATCCCCAGAAGGGGGTGGTGGAGGCTGCGCAGTCGGTGCCGGCCTTGAAATGGATCGTGGCACCCGTGGCGATTTCCAGCTGGCGGAACTGCTCCATCGAGTTGAACGGGCGGGCCTGTGTGCCGATGCCGGCAACGGGTGCCGTGCAGTCGACGTAGAGGTCCATGAGGGGGGCGGGTGCCGCTGCCAGGGTCTCGAACAGGGAGACGTTGGACAGGTGCGCCGGTGCGCGGGTTTCCTTGATGGTCACTCGGAATTCCTGTGCCGTCACGGGCGCCGCGAACTTCAGGATGCGCATGACGCCGATCGTGCCGCCTCCGGTTCCCCCGCCGTTGGCGCCGTCGTTGTTGACGGCCGTCCAGGTGCCGTTGATCTTGGCTTCAACCGTGAACTTCTCCACCGTTTGGCCGTGTTCCAGGACGTGCTCGCTCAGGGAGATGTTGCTGACCGACTTGGGTGCACCCAGGTCGATGCCAACCGTGGAATCCGCAGCCAGGGCCTGGCTGGCCCCTGTGCGGGCGTTGTCGTCCGTCAGGAGCGTGGTGCTTTCCCCGTTGACCGTCACGGGCAGGCCCAGCGCCAGGTCATTGCCGAAGGACTTGTCCCGGGCGGCCTTGAAGCCCTCCAGGGCAGTCACGGAGGCCGGGGCGAACTTGCCCGTGGTTGTGGGCGGAACGTTGAGCAGCAACACGGAATTGCGGCCAACGGACTGGTAGTACTTGTTCATCATTTCGGCCGGCTGCTTGGGCGAATCGCTGGGGTGCGCGAACCAGCCCTGGGTCAGGCGCATGTCAGCCTCGCCGGGCCACCAGTGCAGGCTGTTGGCCTGGCCGTTCTTGACCGAGTTGATGACGCTGGAGCGCGAGCCGAGGCCATTTGATTCCTCGCCGCCGACGGCGGAGATCTTGCCGCCGTCGGTGGGGCGGGCAATGGGCAGCACGGCCCACTCGTTGGCACGTGCCACGCCTTGTTCGTTGCCGATCCAGCGAACGTCGTTGCCGCCCACGGCGACCACCGACTGGGGCTGGAGCTTGGCGATCATGTCATAGAACGCCGGGTAGTCGTAGAACTCCCGCTTGCCCGTGTTGCCCTGGGCGCCGTCAAACCAGACTTCATCAACCTGGCCGTACTGGGTCAGGATCTCGTACAGGGTGTTCAGGAAGAACGCGCCGTAGTCGGTGGCCTGGTACTTGAAAGTGGGGATGGTCTTGCCCGCGCGGTCATCTCCTGCAACAAGGGTGGGGATGGTGCGTTCGCTCTTGGGGCTGCCGTTGCCGAACACGCCGTCGACTTCCTGGTTGGAGTCGGCCGGGGACATGTACAGGCCAACCTTCATGCCGTACTTGTGGGCCGCGTCGGTGAATTCCTTCACCACGTCCCCCTTGCCGTTCTTCCACGGCGAGGATGCCACCGTGTAGTCGGTGTAGCGGGAGGGGTAGGACATGAAGCCGTCGTGGTGCTTGACCGTCAACACGGCGTAGCGGTAGCCGTTGTCGCGCAGGGTCTTGACCCAGCTGTCCGCATCAAAGTCAGTGGGGTTGAAGCGGGCGGGGTCCTCGGTGCCGTGGCCCCACTCCTGGTCGTAGAAGGTGTTGATGCCGAAGTGCAGGAAGGCCGTCTGGCGGGACTCCTGCCATTCCAGCTGTGCCTTGGTGGGGCGGACAAGTGCTGACTTGGCCAGGATGTTGGCCTCGCAGTCGCCCGTGCTGACGGAGATGTAGTTGGCCGGGTCAACCAGCAGCGGCTCGCATACTTCGGGCTCTCCCGGTGCCAGATCCTGGTACTTCACGGCGGAGGCCTCGTAGCCGGCGGTCAGTGCGGCAAAGCGCGTCTTGTCCAGGGATCCCTTGAACGCGCGGTTGTTCGCGGCTTCCTTCACCTCGGCACCAAAGGTGGCGGTGGTGATGGATGCGGCGTTCCTGATGGCCTGGACGCCCGTGACGGGGGCCAGCAGCTTGCCGTCCATGCCCGCAACGAGCTCGGCGGTGCCGTCGCCCTTGGGTACGTAGACCATGGAGAAGGTGTGCGGCTTGTTTACTTCGGGCACGGGAATGGACTCGGAGAACGTCTGCCAGGAGCCGCTCGCGTTGGAGCTGAAGCCGTACTCAAAGGACGTCCCGGCCGAGTTGTAGCGGGCGAAGAGGTTGCCGCCGACGGCGATCACAGGCGCCTGGGCAACCTGGGGTCCGGACGGTGTGAAGCTTGCCTCCGCAACAAAGCCCTTGTCCAGCTTGGTGGTGCCGAGCGGGAAGGCCGTTGCCGTGAAGTCCAGGCCCTCGCCGGTTGCCGTCAAGGTGGCCTTGCCCCCGGAAACAGTCTCGGTGCCGGCGCGGCGGTTCAGCGCGCCCAGCAGCACGTCGCTGCCGGCGGCCGTGTAGGCGTTGCCCGCGAGTGCGCCGTCGTAGGAGACGTCAAGCAGATCCGTGGAGGCCGGCTTGGGCTGGTACTCAAAGAGCGACGGCGTGAAGGGCGCGGCAGTCTTGGCCAGGCGGACATCGTGGAGCATGCCGCTGAATCCGCGGTTGGCCCCGCCCGGGTTGACCTCGTAGCCGAAGCCGAAGATGGCCCCCATGTTGGTGGCGTTCCGCGCCGGAGCCGTGCTGCTCACGGGGGGCAACGTCACGCCGTCGAGCATCACGGAAAGTGTGGCGCCGCCGGACGTGGGCAGGTAGTGGAAGGAAACGGCATGTTCCTTGTTCAGTGAGGGGTACTCAACCGTGGCCTTGTTTGAGGTCCAGGTTGAGCCGGTGAGGGAGTCAAACCCGTACCGCAGCTCGCCGCCCTGGGCGCGAATGTAGAAGTTGCCGCCGGCGGAGAAAATGGTGGACATGTCCGCCGAGCCGGCGGGCGTGAACGTCGCCTCGCCCAGGAAGCCCTGGTCCGCGGTGTCGGTGCCGGTGGTCATGTCGGTGGGTGCATAGCGGATGCCCTGGGCGCCGCCTGTGAGCCGCACGCCGCTGAGTGCCACCTGCTCCTCGTTGCCGGTGACTCGGTTCAGGACGCCGTGCATGATTTCCGAGCCCGTGGTGGTGTAGGCCGTGTTGCCCACCAGGGAACCGTTGAACCCGATGTTGAGGGAGTCGCCCGTGGCGGCCTGTGCGCCCAGGGCCGGGACCAGCAGGGTGCCGATGAGTCCCAGTGCAGCAATCCCGGCAAGGGCTGCGGGCCGTTTCGATTTGCGGGATTCTCCCGCAGCGTGTGGCCCGGGTTTCTCCCCGGGCGTGGCGGTGTTGCTGTTCAAGACCATGAATTCAACTTCCTCGTTGGTGGCTCAACCCAGGCGGCACGTGGCTGAACTCAATTGCTTGGTGCCGGGATCCCCCACAGATTAAACATCTGATGTATCCCGGTAAAGCTACCAGCGGGCGTAGTTGATCGGAAGGAAAAATTGAAAAGTTACGGATAACAGTGCCCGCAACGCGGGGTGCCCTGATCTGCCCGGCGCATATTCATCGGACTATTGGCGTGTGAGGCGCGGGGTGGAGGCGACAAAAAAACCCGCCGGCGAGCCGGCGGGTGGCTACTTCTTTGTTTCGTCGTTTGGGTGCTGCTCGCGCAGCTTGGCTTCACGCTCATCCAGCTCGGCCTTGAGCTTGCGGAGCCGCTCATCTTCCAGCTTCTGGGCCCGCTTGACGGCCAGGGCGCGCAGGAACTCGGGATCGTCGTCGGGGGCGCCGGAATGCCCGGCGGGGAAGGAGCTGCGGCCGGCCGGCCCGGCTGTGCGCGCGGCACCCACCGAGGCCGCATAGCGGGGGCGGCCGAACAGGAACCACAGGGCCACGCCAACCACGTTCAGCAGCACAATCACCAGCACCCAGGCAGTCTTCGAAATGCCCCGCACGTCGTTGCGGTCGCTGCGGAGGCAGTCGATGAGTCCGTAGACGAACAGGACAACGACCACGATGGCGGGAATGATGTAACGCATACTTCATTCTAGCGTTGGTGGACAAATTGGGACCCGGCACCGCATAGGGCGGGCGTCCAGCTTCAACGGCTAAACTTGGCCCGTGGCTTTCTTCAAATACTCCCTGATCCGCGGCGTGCTGTTCCTGGCATTCTTCCTCATCGCCTACCTGGCACTGCACTTCACGCCCCTCACGGCAGCGCTCATCGCCGCCCTGTGCGCCTTTGTGGTCAGCTTCCTGTTCTTCCGCAAGCAGCGCGAAGGTGCAACCGAGGTGGTTGCCAAGACTTTCGCCCCGAACGCCACCACCACGCAGTCAACCGGCGCGATTGCCGACGCCGATGCCGAGGACGCCCTCATCGACAGCAACCCCGATGTCTGGGTTGACGCCGACCGGAAGCCCGGCGCCGACCAGGCCTCAGCAAACTAGTTCGCCCGCGGCCAGGCCCGCCTGCTGCCAACAGCGCAGGGCGGGCCGCCGCAGTCGGGGCGGGTGCTGCTAGAGCCCCGGGATGGAAATTGTTTCATCCTTGGCCGGTGCGGTCTGTGGGGCCACGGCGTTCCAGTCGCTGAAAGTCATGACTCCCAGGCCCTGCTCCTCGGGGTCCTTGGGCTGCATCTGAAGCAGGTAGGGGGCGCCCTCTGCAGCGATCCACACGGTTGCCTCCTGTGCCGTGTACTTGAAGGCCTTGGTGCCATTCAAGTCCACGATTGACGAGTCGGAAATCGTCCCAAAATCGGATTCTGCCAGGCCTTGGGAACCAAAGGAATCCAGCAGCGAGGCAATGCTGAATTTGCCGAACATGGCCGGGTCGGTCACCGCTATCCATTTGCCGCCAACCATCGATTCAATGGCATCTGCGGCTTCCTGCCCCGCATTTTGGGCGAAGAATTCCTTGTCTGCCTTCAAGTAGGTGACCCCGTCGGCGGTGAGCAGCGTGCTCGTGGCGCCCTTCATGGTTATCTCGGCCAGTGCGTTGGATCCGTCGCGGGTGCCGGAAATCTTCAACTTGATGTTTTCGGCGCCACGGCTCATGTCGCCGGCGATGGCGACGGATTTGGCACTCTTGACTGTTTCGGTGACCTTGGGGAAGATCTCCTTGGCATCGGGGGCCGTGGCCGGGGCGGCCTGCGTGGTTGCTGATTCCGCAACTGGTGTGGGCTGTGGCGTCTGCGCAGCTCCGCCGCAGCCGGCGAGTGCCAGCGCGAGCCCGACGGTCATGGGCAGGAGAATGGCCTTGTTCCTGAAGGCGTTCATGAATGTGTCCTTTGTGTGGTGCACCTGGTGCGAATGGGGCACAATCCACCAAGGAAATGGCCCTGTGGGGATCAATGCAGCTCGAACTCTACCGTAGTGATTAATTCGATTTCCGCATTGTGCAGGGAGACCCGCCTACTGGCCCACCACGGTCGTCAGCACCATGGCGGCCGCGAACAGCAGGCTGAAGCCCAGGTTGAGCATGCCTGTCTGCTGCAGTACCGGGATCAGGCTCTTGCGCTTCTTGCCCTTGAGCATGAGCCAGCTCGGCATCAGCATGAACGGGACCAGCAGCAGCACCAGCAGGATCCACGGCTTCTCCGGGGCCAGGAACATGGGCAGGGCCACCGACAGTGCCAGCATCACCACATAGCTCAGCCGCGCGTTCCTGTCGCCCAGCCGCACGGCGAGCGTCCGCTTGCCCACCTCCCGGTCCGTGGGGATGTCTCGGACGTTGTTGGCCATGAGAAGTGCGACGGCGATGAGTCCCGTTGCGATGGAACCCAGGACTGCCGCCGCACTCACCGACCCGGCCTGGGTGAAGGTGGTGCCAAGTGTCGCCACGGGGCCAAAGAACACAAAAACAAACACGTCCCCCAGGCCCATGTAGCCGTAGGGGTTCTTGCCGCCCGTGTAGCCCCAGGCGGCCAGCACGGCCCCGGCGCCCACCAGCAGCAGCCACCACGCCTGGGACAGGAGCACCAGGGCCAGGCCGGCCACCATGGCAAGGCCAAGTGCGCCGAATGCGGCCATCTTGACGTCGCGCGGGCGGGCCGCGCCGCTGCCCACCAGGCGCAGTGGGCCCACGCGGACCTCGTCGGTGCCGCGGATTCCGTCGGAGTAGTCGTTGGCGTAGTTCACGCCGATCTGCAGCAGCAGCGCCACCACCGCAGCCAGGACGGCCCGGCCCCAGTGCAGGGCACCGAGGTCGTAGGCCGCGGCGGTGCCGATGATGACGGGGGCCACTGCCATGGGGAGGGTTCTCAGCCGTGCTCCGGCGATCCATTGACCCACAGTGGCCACAGCATTACTCCTTGTTGATAGGTAAAAATCTTTCGGGTCCAATAACAGGCCCAAGGGCTAATTCTGCCCCTTGTCGCCGCTAGGCGTTAGTGGAGGCCTGGGTCAGGGCCGCCAAAATCGACGTCCTGTCGGGCTTTCCCGTGGCCAGCAGCGGCAGCTCGGAGACAAACACCACAATCTTGGGCAGCAGGTGCGGCTCCAGAAGTGCGGCGGCCCCGGACCTGAGCTCGTCCTCGGAGCAGCTGGCAACCACCATCGCGGCGACCTGCTGGCCCCACTCTTCGGAGGGCACGGGAAGCACCACGGCCTCGCGCACGCCCTGCACGCGGTGCAGCCCGTCGGCCACGGCCGCGGCGGAAACTTTCAGGCCACCGGTGATGATGACGTCGTCCACACGGCCCAGCACGCGCAGCCGTCCCTCACTGTCCAGCTCGCCGAGGTCGCCGGTTTCATACCAACGCACCATCTCGCCGTCGTGCTCTTCCTCGAAGAAGGATGCCCCCGTGAGCTCGGCGTCGCCCAGGTACCCTTCGGCAACTACGGGCCCGCCCAGCCAGACCCGGCCGTCGCGGATGGAGAGCTCCACGCCGTCGAGCGGGACGCCGTCGTACACGGCACCGCCACATGTCTCGCTCATGCCGTAGGTGGTCACGACGTTCAGCCCGGCACCGCGCGCGGCCTCGAGCAGCACGGGGTTGACCGGGCCGCCGCCCAGCAAGATGGCGTTGAAGCGGCGCAGCACTGTGAGTGTTTCGGCGCTCGGGTTGGTGAGCAGGCGGCTGAGCTGCGTGGGCACCAGCGAGGTGAAGCGCGTGTTGTCGGTCAGCTCCAGCGCGGCCTCGGTGAACGCCTCGGGGGTGAAGCCGCCGCTCAAATCCATGGCCCACGGGCGCGTGCCGGCAAACAGGCTGCGCACCAGGACCTGCAGGCCCGCCACATAGTTTGTGGGCAGGGCCAGCAGCCACTGGCCCTCGCCGCGCAGTGCCAGTGCGGTGCCAACGGACGACGCCGCCAGCGCGTCAACGCTCAGCAGTGTGCGCTTGGGTGTGCCGGTGCTTCCGGAGGTAAGCACGACGGCGGCAATCTCGGTGTCGCTGTTGGCCGGCAGCCCCAGCTTGGCCTGCGGGATGAGTTCAAAACTGCCGTCGGGTGCGATTTGGACCGCGGGGCCCTCGCCGGAGAGTGCCTCGGAAAGTGCCTTGAGCAGGGGTTCAATGTTCATGGGTGCCTATGTATTAGAAGTAGTACGGGAAGGAGGACCAGTCGGGGTCGCGTTTTTCAAGGAACGCTTCCTTGCCCTCCACGGCCTCGTCCGTCATGTAGGCCAGGCGGGTGGCCTCGCCGGCGAAGACCTGCTGTCCGGCCAGGCCGTCGTCGGCCAGGTTGAAGGCGAACTTCAGCATGCGGATGGCCTGCGGGGACTGGCGGGCAATATCGGCCGCGTATTCCAGCGCCGTTTTCTCCAGGTCTTCGTGGGCCACGGCCTCGTTGACGGCGCCCATGCGGACCATGTCGTCGGCGGAGTATTCGCGGGCCAGGAAGAAGATTTCGCGGGCGTTCTTCTGGCCGATCTGGCGGGCCAGCAGGGCCGATCCGTAGCCGGCGTCGAAGGATCCCACCGTTGCGTCGGTCTGCTTGAACTTGCCATGCTCGCGGGAGGCGATGGTGAGGTCCGAGACGACGTGGAGTGAGTGCCCGCCGCCGGCTGCCCAGCCGTTGACCACGGCAATGACCACCTTGGGCATGGTGCGCATGAGGCGCTGGACTTCCAGGATGTGGAGGCGCCCGGCGCGGGCTGGGTCAATGGTTTCCTTCGTCTCGCCGTCGGCGTACTTGTAGCCGTCGCGGCCGCGGATGCGCTGGTCGCCGCCGGAGCAGAAGGAGTGGCCGCCGTCCTTGGGGGAGGGGCCGTTGCCGGTCAGCAGGACCGTTGCCACATCCGGGGTCATGCGGGCGTGGTCCATGGCGCGGTACAGCTCATCGACGGTGCCCGGGCGGAAGGCGTTGCGGACCTCGGGGCGGTTGAAAGCGATGCGCACTGTGGGCAGGTCCCGCACGATGGTGCCGTCTTCGTTCCGTTCCACCTGGCGGTGGTACGTCATGTCGGTGAAGTCAAAGCCCTCCACCACGCGCCAGCGGGTGGGGTCGAAGATGTCGGATACCTGGGCAGGAAGATTCGTAGCGCTCACGCTTGTGATTCTAGCTGGCGGGCGGCTTCTGGCGGCCCACCGGGGAGCCCAGCAATTGTGACGAAAAATTACTTGCCGTTTTTTCATGGGCCGTGTCAAGGGGGTTGTGGTGTCCGTCTCGCCCGTTTGGGCAAAGTGATTGCCTGGGGCGACTTGGGGCACCGGATAGAGCGGAAAGGCGCATGGGAGCGGCTGATTGCTGAATGTCGAATGACGCTGTTTCAGGGCTTCCTTGCTGCCCTTTTGGCCAATGTGCCTTTCGCTGGACTGGCCGATAGTTTGAATGCTGCTACTCGCCAGTAATGAATGGCCCCGGTTCCTCGAACAAAGGTAGGAAGAATTGAACACCCCCATGGCACGACCCTCCAGGCGCGCGTCGGTCGCCGCAGCCTCGGCACTTACTGCGGCCCTGACCCTGGGCGGCTTCCTTTCCATGGTGCCCACAGCCAATGCCGATGGCGGATTCTCCTGCCCTGAAGTCATGCCCGGGCTGGGCAACGGCCCCGTGGCCGGGTACGACAACAACACCAACGTGTTTGTGGGCGGAAACTTCACTGTGTCCGAGTCTGCGGCCGAGGCCGAGGGGCTGATAGTGGTCATGGGCAATGCCAGCTTCAACAAGCAGGGGCAGACCCGGTACAACGTCGGGGTGGTGGGCGTGGGCTCCCAGATTGTTCCCGTGCCCGGGGCCGAAATGCTCCTGGTGGGCGGGGACATCTCCAGCAACGGCACCACGGTTGATGTTGGAACCGGCAATGCCGCCGGAGGTGACGCCCGCATCAAGGGGCTCAACAATGTTCCGGCAGGCAAGCTGGAAATGAACGGCGGGCAGTTCACTTACCTGGACGCCGGAGCGGTCTCCGGACACGCGCAGGCTGTGGCCGGACTGGCGGCGGCCTCGGATGAGTTCTCAGGCCTCGCCGACACCGGCACCGTCATCACTGACAAGTTGTCCGTGGTTCTGCAGGGCAACGGCACGGCCTCGCCCCAGGTGTTCACGGTCGACGGCGGCACCCTCGGTTCGGCCGCAGCCAACGTATCCCTTCAGCTCAAGGGGATTCCCGCAGGTGCGCGGGTGGTGGTCAACGTGACCGGGGCGCCGTCTGCCGGACTGCACTTCAATGCGCTGCTGGATGCGGCGGGGGTGCCGATCAACATTAATGCCAACCCGCCGGCAGAATCGGCGTTTGGTGCCATTGCGGCCAACTTAGTCTGGAACTTTGAAACAGCCTCCAATGTGACCGTGGGCGGCCAGGCGCAGGTCCCCGGCATGATCCTGGTTCCTACCCCCGGGGGCACCACGGACATTTACGCTCCCGGAACCAACGGCCGCATCCTGGTCGCGGGCGACCTCAGCCACCGGGGAGTCGGCAGTGAAATGCACGCCTACCCGCTTTTGGGCCATGAGGACTTCGGCTGCAAGGTGCCCGGCGGTGAAATTGAGGCAACCACGCCTGCCGCGACCACTCCGGCTGCGACCACTCCGGCAGCGACTTTGTCTCCGGCCACCACGCCCGCGACGACTGCGGTCACGACTCCGGCTGCGACGTTGACGCCCGCGACAACGCCTGCCACCACCGCGGTCACAACTCCGGCCGCGACCTTGACGCCCGCGACAACGCCTGCCACGACGACCGCAGGGACTCCCGTGCCATCCGCGTCCGCCGTGGCTGACGGCTTGGCCAGCACGGGCCTCAACGCAAACAGCACCCTGCTGTTTGGTGGCGCTGCATTGATGCTGCTTGCCCTGGGTGCCCTGGCGGTTGGCCCGCTCCGCCGCCACTAGGCGGCACGGCACGCAAAAACGGCCGGCGGGGCAGTGAAAATTTCACTGCCCCGCCGGCCGGTGTTGTTTTGTACATCCCGGCGCAGTTTCGGAAATCGGTGCAGTCAGGGGG
>NZ_JANKZF010000011.1 GCF_027568515.1 Arthrobacter sp. HY1533
GCGCCCCGCCCCCAAAACCCGGCCGGGGGGGATGTTAAAATTTCACTGCCCCGCCGGCCGTTTTGTTGATGCAAAGCCGTCAGCTGATGCAGAATTCGTTGCCTTCGGGGTCTGCCATGGTGAACCAGGCGTGCGGACCTTGGCTGGCCTCCCAAAGGAAGGTGGCGCCCCGCGCCTCCAGCCTTGTCCGGACCGCCTCCTTGGCCTCGCCGCCGAGCCGCACATCCCAGTGGATCCGGTTTTTCCCCGACTTGGCGTCTGTGCTGCCTTGAAAAAGGATTCTGGGCTGATCCGGGCCTGGAACTGACCCGGCCGTGATGGCTTGTCCGTCTTTCCAAACTAGGGTTCCCTTGTGCACCAGTGTCTGGGCCTCGCTTGCGAAGCCCTTCTCAACCATGGAGCGGATGAAAGCCTCATCGCTTGGCTCGGTCTGCCAGCCCATGGTCTCGGCCCACCAATCGGCGAGCTCGTGCGGATTGATGCAGTCAACGACTATTTGCAGTGAATAGGCCATGACTCCAGTCTGGCCAGCTGCGGGGCGATCCGTCCAGAGCCCAATCTGGGCCGCAATTCGCCTCCGGGGGCAGTTGTTCGGATCCGCGGCTTGCCGACAGGCCTCGGATCCCAACAACTGCCCCCGGGCCGGGCCGGGGGACGGGACACTGGCCCGCCGGGGCGCCCTGGCTAGGCCAGCACGCGCAGGGCTGAGGTGTTGCGGCCAAACATGAGGTTGTCGAGTGAGAACTTCCCGGGTCCAATCAGGGCCACGGCGAGGGCGGAGGCGCCCAGCATGAGGACCAGTTCAAAGCCGCCGGCCTCGACGAAGATGCCTGCCGGGGCATGGACCAGGGCGATGGCGCCCACCATGTTCAGCATCAGCAGGATGGCGATGGGCCGGGTGGCCAGGCCCAGCACCAGCGCGATGCCTCCCACGAGCTCCAGGGTGGCGACAACCGGCGCAACGAGATCCGCGGCGGGGACGCCCATCTGGGTGAAGGCCCCCTGGGTGCCTGCGATGGTGAACTCGTTGTACTTCTGCCAGCCGTGGGCGGCAAAAAGGAAGCCAACCACAACGCGCAGCATGGTTTGGGCAATGGTGTTCAGGGCGGTCTTGTTCATGGGACACTCAACATTTCATGGGGTCGGGGCGGGCCTGATGGGAAGCAGCGGCCTCTGTTGGTTTAACTTTCAAGTAAATTCTCTCAAGTTTTTACTTGAAGTGTCAACTAAATGCCCCGTGGGGGAATGGCTGCAGCTCGGGGCGCGGCATCGGCTAGGGTTTTCCCATGACAGCCATCACCCCCATCACGCTGCGCGGCAAGTACGTCACCCTCGAGCCCTTGTCCATGGACCACCATGACGGCCTGGTTGCTGCCGCCTCCGACGGTGAATTGTGGGACCTCTGGTACACCTCGGTGCCGCGACCCGAGGGAATGCGCGCCGAGATTGAACGCCGCCTGGCCGCGCAGGATGCCGGCTCCATGGTTCCCTTCACCACGCGGCTCAACGATCCGGAAACTGGGGAGCCCGGCCGGATTGTCGGCATGACCACGTACATGAACATCGACGCAACACTGCCCCGGCTGGAGATCGGCTCCACCTGGAACGCAGCCGGCGTGCAGGGCAGCGGCAGCAACCCGGACAGCAAGAAACTGCTGCTCCAACACGCTTTCGAGACCCTGGGATGCGTCGCCGTGGAATTCCGCACGCACTGGATGAACATGCAGTCACGCGAGGCCATTGCCCGCCTCGGTGCCAAGCAGGACGGCGTGCTGCGCGCCCAAACGGCCATGCCGGATGGCTCCCTGCGCGACACGGTGGTGTTCTCCATTCTTGCCGCCGAATGGCCCCAGGTGCGCAACGGGCTCGATCTGCGGATCAACAAAAAGCGGTGAGTGTTCCGCACTGGGAAGGCGCCGTCAACGCCCGTCTCTTGGCTGGCGACATCTACCGGATGGGCCGCAGCGAGTGGCTCACCGAGCGTGGGTGGCGGCAACTTTACGACGACGGCGTCCGCACTGTCATTGACCTGCGGAACCCCTCCGAGCGCACGCGCAGGCCAAGTGACCCCGAGGTGGCGGAGGCTGCGCTGGCGGGTTTCGCCGTGGTGCACGCACCCATGGAGGATCCTGCAGACCCGCGCTACCGGGAGCATTTTGATCCCTACATGAACCATCCGCGCCTGTATGCGGACATGGTGGACATGTTTCCCGGGCATATTGCCGCGGTGTTCAATGAGCTCGCGGCGGCGCGCGGCAAGGTGGTGATCCACTGCTCGGCCGGGCGGGACAGGACGGGGCTGGTTGCCACGCTGCTGTTGGCGCTGCTGGGCCAGTCGGGGCGCGCGGCGCGGGAGGATGAACTGGCGGCACGCGGCATCAATGACTGGCACCTGGTGGCCCCAGTCAAGCACCCCTACGAACACCACCTCGACTCCGGCGAGCTGGCAGAGGTGGTGAAGGGCCGCGGAGAGGCTGTGGTGGAATTCCTGGGCGGCCTGGATGTGCGCGCGTTCCTGCTGGCCAATGGCGTCACGGCGGCCGAGATCGCGGCGGTCGTGGCCCGCAGCCGCTGAAGTGGCTGCCCCGGCTGGGGCTGGGCTCAGCTGGCCCGGGCTGCGCCCACCAGTTCGGTGCCTGATGAACCAGGTGCCGCTGCCGGCGCAAATTCTTCGCTGAGCTCCTCGTTGAAAACGAAGTAGCGGTACGCGAGGAACCTGAAAATGGTGCCAAGAATCAGTCCCACCACGCCGCCGGCAATGAAATCGGCCGTGAAGGACGTGAATCCCAGGACGTAGCGTGACACAACCTGGCAAGCCACCACGATCCCCAGGCCCAGTCCGTTCATCAGCAGGAACAGGGCAAATTCCCGCCATATCCTGTCCGAGCGGCGGTGGCGAAACGTCCAGTGCCGGTTGGCGAACCACGCGAACAGGGTAGCCACCACAGTGGAAACAATGCGTGCCTTGATGGTGCTGTCGGACATGGGGCCATGCCACAGAAGCGTGTAGATGCCATTGTCAATGAACCAGCCAATGCCGCCCACGGCGCCGAATTTCAGCGCCTCGCGCCACAGCAGGGTTGTCAGCTTCAGGAACTTCTCGAGCATGAACAATGCGGCCCCTCCCGGGGCGGACACCCCAGAGTTATCGATAACAATTTTGCGGCACAGCCGTCCCCGGGGCTGATCCATGTGTGAGGTACTGAAAATAGCACCTAGGTTTGGGATGCGTGCGAAAGCGCCGCTATTGTTCAGTTTGTGACGCGCACCATACCTTCCGGTGCTGGCGGCGGCAGGCTGTAAAAACTTCAAGCAAGTGGGCTGATCGGGCAATGGGCAAGAACAAGGAAGCATCGGGGACGGGGCGTACTCCGAAGGGCAGGTCCCCGCTGGGCAGCAGGTTCAAGAACTGGCTGCTCAACACGCCAGGCGTGGTTGACACGGCCAGCCTGGAGCCGATTGCCGCCCGGGCAGCGGCCAGGGCGGCAGAGGCTGCGGCAGCCGGCGGCCCGGCCATGGAAGCCGCCGGGCAAATCCTGGCAGCCCTCCGCAGCCCTGCCCGCGGCCCCGGAATGGATGCGACCGGCCAGCCCGGCGCATCACCTGCTGCGTGGAGCGATGCCGAACTCGAGGACTACCTGTGGGCCGCAGCCGTCGTGATGCAGCAAACCCTGGCCATGGCACCTTTCGAAACCCAGCTCCTGGCCGCCGCCACCATGCTCCGCGGAACAGTGGTGGAAATGGACACCGGCGAGGGCAAGACCCTGGTGGGGGCGCTCGTGGCCGGCGCCCATGCACTGCAAGGGACCCGCGTCCACGTCCTGACCGTCAACGACTACCTGGCAGGGCGCGACGCGGAGTGGATGGGCCCGTTCCTGGCCGCCCTCGGTGCCGACGCGGCCTCCGTCACGGCAGCCCTGAACCCGCAGGAGCGCCGCACGGCCTACCTGGCCGGCGTGGTCTACGTTTCAGTCAACGAGCTGGGCTTCGATGTGCTGCGGGACCGGAGCTGCACCGATGCTGCGGAGGCAGTCTTGCAGCCCTTCGGTGCCTGCATTGTCGACGAGATCGACTCCGTGCTGGTGGACGAGGCCACGGTGCCCCTGGTGCTGGCCGGGCGGGCCCGCAGCGAGCTGCAATCCGTGGACGTGGCCGGTTTTGTTGCCGAACTTCGCCCCGGCATCGACTTCACGGTGGCGGCGGACAGGCGCAATGTGTCCCTGACGGATGCGGGCCTGGCCGGGGTGGAGGCGAGGTGGCCCGACGTCGAGCTTTACTCTGCGGACGGCACGCCGCTGTTCTCCTCCATCAACACGGCCCTGCATGCGCAGGTGCTGTTGCAGCGCGACGTCGACTACATTGTCCGTGACGGGCGGGCCGAGATTGTGTCCGATTCGCGCGGCCGGGTGGCCTCGCTGCAGCGCTGGCCCGACGGGCTGCAGGCCGCCGTGGAAACCAAGGAAGGCCTGCACCGGACCGAACAGGGCGAAGTCCTGGACCAGCTGCTGGTGCGCGACCTCATCAAGTCCTTCGCCACCGTCACCGGCATGAGCGGCACCGCCGTGGCAGTTTCGGAGTACCTGCGCACACACTACGGGCTCGACGCCGGCCGGGTTGCCTCCCACAGGCCGTGCATCCGGGTGGACCACCCCGAGCGGATCTATGCCACGGCCGCCCAGCGCGATGCGGCCGTCGCCGCGGCGGCTGCGCAGGCCCACGCCACGGGCAGGCCCGTCCTCATCGGCACGCACGACGTCGCCGCCTCCGAACGCTTCGCGCAGCTGTTGTCGGGCGCGGGCATCGAAACGCAGGTCCTCAATGCCCGCAACGACACCGCCGAGGCACACGTGATCGCCCAGGCCGGGCGCCGCGGAACCGTCACGGTCTCCACCCAAATGGCCGGCCGCGGCACGGACATCCTGCTGGGCGGCACATCCGTCGACCCGTCCGCACATGGAGACGTCGCGGAACTGGGTGGCCTGCTCGTCATCATCGTGGGCCGCTTCCACTCGCCGCGCCTGGATGCCCAGCTGCGTGGCCGTGCCGGCCGGCAGGGCGACCCCGGCGCCAGCATCATCTACTCGAGCATGGAGGACCCCGCCGCGAACGGGCAGGAATCCCACGGCCTGGAGCTCATTGATTCGGTGGCCCAGGACATGGACGACGCCGGACTCGTCACCCGGGCGGATGTGGCCAGGCTGCTTGACCGTGCCCAGCGGCTGGCCGAGCAGGAACGCTTCACCACCCAGCAGAACTCCTGGAAGTACAACGAACTCATTGCCTACCAGCGGCAGGTGGTCCTGGCCGAACGCGGCAGGGTTCTCAACAGCGAGGGCGCGGCGCTGGACATCCTGGAGGGCGAGGCCGAATCCGCCGGACAGGTGGACCCCGGCCGGCTGGCCGAGCTGCGTGAGCTCCTCGGCGGGGAGGAGCTGGCGCGCGTGTGCCGGGCGGTGCTCCTCTTCGAGCTGGACGCCCTGTGGAGCGACCACCTGGCGCTGCTCTCGGAACAGCGGGCCGCCATCCACCTGCGGGCACTGGGCCGGCAGAACCCCCTGGATGAATTCCGGCGTGAGACGATCCTGGCCTTTGAGGGCTTCCTGGACGACGCCCACGCCGCCGCACGGCGGACCGTCGAGTCCCTTCAGGTGGTGGACGGGGGCGTTGATCTCGAGGCCGCGGGCATCCGCCGCGGCTCCACCACCTGGACGTACATGGTGGACGAGAACCCCTTTGGTAGCCAAACCGACCAGATCGTGAAGTGGCTGCTGAAAAAGCTGGGCAAATAGCTTCCGGCTCCGGCACAAAACGCGAATACTGGTGAGCAGGCACCCAACGGCGGGAGACGGGACCATGGGAAAGCTCATTTACACGGCCATCATGTCACTGGACGGCTTCGTTGAGGACCGCGACGGAAAGTTTGACTGGGCCATGCCTGACGACGAGGTCCACAGCTGCGTCAACAACCTGGAGCTGGGAATTGGCACCTACCTCTTGGGGCGGCGGATGTACCAGACCATGGCGGTGTGGGACCAGATCTACGGCCAGACGGACCTGGTCAAGGTGATGCGGGACTACGCCGCGATCTGGCACGGGATGGACAAGATCGTCTATTCCGGGACGCTGGACCACGCCACCACGGACAGGACCCGGATAGAGCGGGTCTTCGATCCTCAGGAGGTGCGGCAAATGAAGGTCCATGCCGCCGAGAACCTTTCAGTGGGCGGCGCCGAGCTGGCGGGCGAGGCGCTGCGCGCCGGCCTGGTGGATGAGATCCACCTGTTCATCTCGCCGGTCCTGGTGGGTGGCGGGAAACGTGCCCTGCCCGAGATGGACGCCACCACGCTGGAAATGCTGGGACAGCAGAGCTTTGGCAACGGCGTCGTCCATCTCCACTACGCAGTCAAGGAACCCTGACGGCCTCGGCGAACGGCTACTGCTTCCACTTGTTGCTGCGGTACGCGTTGGCCAGCAGCTCAAGCTTGCCCGGGTTCGCGTCCCAGTAGCTCTTGTGGCCGCTGATGCCCATGCGCTGCGGGGTGCCCCAGGGTGTCACGGAGAAGAGGTTGGCTGCCTGGATGTCGTCCCCCGCGGCTGTCTTGCAGGTGAACGTCACCACCACGGCCAGGGCGCGGCGGAACTCTCGGGTTTCCGGGGCGCTGGACTGGAAGTCGGAGGCGCACTTGTGGCCCACCAGCTGGGCAGGGAGCTCCGCGGCCGGCGTCGCGGCAAGCTTGTCCTTGATGGCCATGATGGCGGCCTTGACCTTGGCGGGGTCGGAGCCGAACTTGCCCTCGTCGGACTCTGCAAAGAAGGCGAACGCCATGGAAATGCCGTCGGCGTCCTTCTCCTCGGTGCCCTGGGCGACCTGCTGCATGGGCTGGCCCGTCTCGGGATCGGTGGTGACGCCAAAGACGCCGTCGTAGCTCCATGTGGTGAGGTACTGGAACGACGATTCACCCGTGACGAAGCGCTGGAATGCGGGGTCGCCGTCGGGCGGGTAGTTGCTGGGGCCCTGCAGCTCGTTCCATCCCGCCGGCAGCGCAATGGCACCGTCCGGAAGGGGTGGGGCTGAGGAGACGTCCGTTGCGGCCGGTTCCGGGTCAGCCTGGGCCGATGACGCAGCCGACGCCGTCTGCTGCGGGTCGGCGGTGGGGCCGGAATGGCCATTGTCCGCGCCCTTGGTCAATGCGGGGATGACCCAGACAAACACAGCCACCAGGGCAATCACCAAGGCTGCGGCAACCGAGCCAAACACAATGGCCAGGGTCTTGCCCGTGGAGGATCCGGACGGGGACGCCGGGGGAATGGAGGGAGGCTGCGGCGCCCCGTTGGGATAGCTGATGACAGGCCCTTATCTTTGTCGTTGCTCCGCCGGCGATCCCAGGCTGTTTGGGGTCTGGCCCTGCCGGGCCCTGCGGTCGGCGTGCGCCATTAGTAAAAATGGTAGCGTAGCCGCGTCGCCGGGATCAGCGCGCCAGCATTCCCCACACGAGCCAGCCGGAGGCCGCGGCGGCGCTGAAGATGACCACGGCAAATCCGGTGAGCCACAGGAACGACGGCGTTCGGGTCGCCTGGGCGAGAAGGTACGCGTCCGAGCTGGCCAGCATGTTGCGGCGGCGGGTGTGGACGGCTGCCACCTTGAAAAAGTCGCGGACCGAGCCCACACCCAGTGCGATGCCCAGGGCCAGCACGGCCCAGCTGACGGTTTCCGGGGTGGCAAACATGACAAGGCACTGGGCCACGGCGGCGCTGGCCAGGGCCACGGCGATGCCTGTGAAGTTGCGCAGGAAGAGCAGCGCCAGCAGCAGTGTGAGGGCGCCGATCGACGCCGCGGCGCCGGCCCAGCCGGCCGAGACCGACCACACCAGGGCCAGGCCAACCACGGCCGGTGCAGGGTAGCCCCAGAAACCGGACCAGGTGGCGCTGAAACCGCGCCGGCCGCTGCTGACCAGTTGGCCGGAATGGTCCAGTCCGATCTTGAGCCCGTGCACCACCCTGCCCGTCATGAGAGCTGCGAAGGCGTGGCCGAGCTCGTGCACAAACGTCACGTAGAGGCCGAACCAGCGCCACGTGACGCGCGGGATGCTCAACACAATGGCTGCGGCAAGGATGCCCAGCAGCAACGCCGGGGGAAAGCTCGGGACCTCGGTGCGGCTGAAGCCGGCAAGAACCGCCTGCCACCAGGTGGTGGCCGCGTTTCCGAGCTGTTCGGTGGCATTTGTCATTCCAGCAGACTAGGCCATGTTGCTGTGGCCGAACCGCCGAGGCGGCTCGCGATGCCGGGGCCTGCTTGACACGTCCGGCCCCGGCCGTGCAAGACTGGGGGAGTTCTGTCCCCTCCGTGAGGAAATTCCGTTGAAGACTTGGTTCGCTTCCGCCTAAACAGCGCCGCAGCAGTGCACGCCCGCCCGCAAGGGTCCGGCCTGCAGCCCCGGCGCATTCATTCGCCGAGGAGAACCAATGCAGAACACCCACCCCATTTCGCTGTCCCAGCTCACTTTCGCCTGGGCTGACGGCACCCCCGTCTTCACAGGCCTCACAGCCGTTTTTGCCGCCGGCCGCACAGGCCTGGTGGGCCCCAACGGCACAGGCAAGACCGCGCTGCTGCGCCTCATCGCCGGGGAACTTGTGCCCGAGGCAGGAACTGTTGCGACGTCGTCGAACGTGAACTACCTGCCGCAAAAGCTGACCCTGAACACGGAGCAGACCGTCACGGGGCTGCTGGGGCTGGAGGCCAAGCGGCGCGCGCTCGCCGATGTCCTGGGCGGGCGCGAGGAGAACATGGCGGAGAACCTGGAGACCATAGGCGAGGACTGGGACCTGGAGGAACGCGCAGTGGCCTTGCTGTCCGGGTACGGGCTGCCGGCCGCGGGCCCGGAGTTCCTGGACCGGACTGTGGGCACCCTGTCCGGCGGGGAGTCCATGATCACCGCGCTGGCCGGGCTGGAACTTGCCGCGCGGCCCATCACGCTCCTGGACGAACCCACCAACAACCTGGACCGGACAGCCCGCGAACGCCTGTACCAGGCCGTGGATCGGTGGCGCGGGACCCTCATTGTGGCCACGCACGACCGCGCCCTGCTGGAACGCGTCGACGCCATCGCCGAGTTGCGGCCCGTCCGCAGCCGCGCCTGGGACGGGGAACGCGTGGAGCTCATCCGGCACGGGGGCAACTGGGACGTTTTCCAGGCCCAGATTGCTGCCGAGCGGGAAACCGCCGAACGCGCTGTCCGGGATGCCGGCGCCAGGCTCGCCACCGAGAAACGCCAGCGCATCGAGGCGGAAACCAAGATTGCCCGCCGGGCCAGGCAGGGGCGCAAGGCCGCCGATTCGATGCCCAAGATCCTGGCCAATGAGCTGCGCAAGCGGGCCCAGGAATCCGCGGGCAAGGTGCGCGGCACCATGGGGAACCGGGAATCCGATGCCGCCGCGGCGCTGGCCGAGGCCCGCGATGCCGTGGTCGCGGACGCTCGGATCCGCATCGAGTTGCCGGACACAGCCGTTCCGCCCGGCCGCACAGTGCTGGATGCGCCGGCAACGGTGGTGGAGCTTGGCGTCATGCACGACGGCGGCACCCCGGTTGCGCCCGACGCCCGGCTATCGCTGCGCGGACCCGCGCGGGTGGTGCTGACGGGACCCAACGGTGTGGGCAAGACGTCGCTGCTCAACGCCCTGGAACCCCTTGCGGCTGTTCCGGTGGGGTACCTGCGGCAGCGGATTGGCGCGGTGGCCGGCTCCGCCGTATCGGCGGGCCAATCCTGGGAGGGCCTGGATGACACGCTCACGGTGCTGGAAAACGTGGTGGCCGTGGCGCCGTCGGCCGCCCCGGCTGAAGTCCGCGAACAGCTGGCCCGCTTCCACTTCCGCAGGGACCTGGTCCACCAGCCGGTCGGCGAGCTCTCCGGCGGCGAACGCTTCCGCGTTGCCCTGGCCCGCATCCTGCTGGCGCAGCCCGCGCCGCAGCTGTTGCTGCTGGATGAGCCCACCAACAACCTGGACCTGGTCTCGGTGGAGCAGTTGCTGTCCGCGCTGGCAGACTACAAGGGTGCGCTGGTGGTCTCCAGCCACGACGACGCCTTTCTTGAATCGCTGGAACCAGGCAGGTCCTGGGAACTGCTGCGCGGGCCGGCCGCTGAAACTGGGGGAACCAACTGACCATGAAACTGCGCAACAATGCCGCCTTTGTGCGGTTCTGGCTCGCCTCCACGGTGTCGGACTTCGGCACGTACATCACCACGATTGCCCTGTCCGTCCTGGTCCTGGTGACAATGGACGGCACTGCGCTGGACACGGGCATGGTCAACGCCGCGAGGTGGGCGCCGTATCTGCTGTTTGGGCTCGTGGCCGGTGTGTGGGTGGATGGATTTCCGCGCAGGCGGGTGCTGGTTGCCGGCGACCTTGGCCGCGGCCTGGTGCTGGCGGCCATCTGCGTGCTCGGCGCAACGGGGGTCCTTTCCCTTCCCGTCCTGCTGCTGGGTATGTTCGTCTTTGGCACCCTGGCCCTGATGAGCGACGCCGCCTACCAGTCGTTTGTGCCCCAGCTGGTCCCGCGGCCCATGCTGACCCGGGCCAATGCACGCCTGCAGCAGAGCGACACTGTTGCCCAGACCTCGGGCAGTGCCTTGGCCGGCGGCCTCGTAGCTCTGGTGGGCGCCCCGTTCGCACTGCTGCTTGACGCCATTTCCTACTTCTTCTCCGGACTGGTCCTGGCCGGCATGAAGCAACCGCCCCAGGACAGGGCGCCCTCCCGCGGGGGCCGGGCCATCCGCAAAAGCGTGGCCGAAGGCTTGCGCTGGGTCTATGGGCATGCGCAGCTGGGTCCGCTGGCGTGGAGCACGCACCTGTGGTTCATTGGCTCGGCCATGATGGGTGCCGTGGTCCCCGCCCTGATCCTGAACGAGCTGCGGCTCGGGGCGCTCGGGCTGGGGCTTGTCATGGGCTGCGCGGGGGTTGGCGCCGTCATCGGGACCACCGCTTCGACACGGCTTGGCGGGATCTGGGGAACGGGCCGGGCCATGGTTGCCTCGCGCCTGGTGCAGCCGCTGGCCGTTGCCATGCTGGCGCTGTCCCCACTGCTTGCCGCTGCAGCCGTTGCCAATGGCCCTGTCCCGGCGTCCGTGGCCGAGTGGCAGGCGCCATTGTGGGCAGCGTTCTTCCTGGCAGCCGCCGGGCAGTTCCTCTTTGGCCTCACCCTGGGCGTTGAGGGACCCCTGGAAATGGGCTACCGGCAGGCTGTCACGCCGGACCGGCTGATCGCCCGGATGAGTGCCACGCTGCGTTCGGTCAACCGGGGGATGATCGTCCTCGGAGCCCCGCTGGGTGGCCTCATCGCCGCAACTGCCGGCGCCGCCGCGGCGCTGTGGATTGCAGCGGCCATCATGCTGGCGGCCGGACTTGTCCTGTTCCTTTCACCGTTCCGGGCCGCCCGCGTCGAGGACCAGCAGCTCAGCGAGGTGGAGGCTGCGGCGCGCTGACCCCAGCGCCGGCGGACGACGGCGGCTCCCGGGCGCCGCCGTCATCCGCGGCCGGTGCCACGAAACCTTGGCCAAGGAGCGGGCACGCCGGGGATAGGCTGGCAGGCGTGAATCAACAGCAGCACGTGCCCCGCCGATTTGAACTGACCCTCCACAAGCCGTGGCTGGGGTGGTTCCCGAAGCCCACGGTTGTTGTCAACGGATCGGCCCAGCCGGCCCAGTGGGGAACCCGCAACTGGAAGGTGCCCGGCGACGCGGACGTCCAGGTCACGGTGTTCCTGTTCAACCGGCTGTGGAAATTTGGCGAGGCCAGCTTCACGGTGGCCCCCGGCGCCCCGGCCGCGCTGGTGTACTCGGCACCGTGGCTGCCGTTCCTGCCGGGCAAGGTCCGCGCCGCGAAATAAGCCCGGACCATGCCGTGAACTCGCAATCGTGGCCCCTTCGACGCTCAAATAGGGGCGAAAATTGCGAGTCCACGGCCGGTTTTCAGGCGGCTACCAGGCCTCGGCGAGCAGCCCGCCCAGGAGGTGGCCGTCGTCGACCTCCAGACCCCGGGCGTTGAACCAGGCGCACATGTTCCGGCAGTCCCTAGCCAGCAACTCGGCCCCCTGCAGGTTGCCTGCCAGGTCAACGAGCTGCGGCAGGTCAATGACCACCAGGCGGTCGCCGGCAGCCAGCACGTTGTAGGGGGAGAGATCGCCGTGGGCGAATCCCATCCGGGCCAGGCCCGTCATGGCATCCACCAGCTGCTCCCAATACAGTTCAAGCCGTTCCCTGTCCGGGGTCGACGCCTGCAGCCTGGGGGCCGCAACCCCCGGATTTTCCGGATCCTCGATGAATTCCATCAGGATCTCATTGCCGCAGATCTGCACGGGGTACGGCACCGGAATGCCGTTTTCATGCGCCATGCGCAGGTACGTCCATTCGGCGTTGGCCCAACGGGCGGCCTCCACCTCGCGGCCATAGCTGCTGCCGTTCTTCAGCGCGCGGGCGTCGCGGGAACGGCGCACGGAACGCCCCTCCGTGTAGGCGGAGGATCGGTGGAAGAGGCGCTGCTCGGCAGACCGGTAGCGCTTGGCCGCCAACAGGGCGCTGCGGGATTCGGTGGCGCGTTCCACTAGGAACACGTCCGCCTCCTTGCCCGTTTTTAGGACGCCCAGGTCCGTGTCGACGGCGGCTGCATCCTCAATGACAAACTCCGGATACGGTGCGGGACCGCGCATGAGCTTTTCAAGGCCGGGCCAGGTGGACCAGCGCTGGTTTTCGGCGAGGGAATCGTCCAGGACGTTCCAGTCGGCCGAGCGGTCCATGGACCGGGCAGCGGCGCGGCCGGAACCGGGGTTGCGGCGCTGGGAGGACTTGCGGGTGGTTTTTTCGAAGTGCTGTGTGTCAGCAGAATTCTTCATGGGTGAATCGACTCCTGTGGAGGGCAATGTGGATGTTTTGGGCGCGAAGTGCTGCACGAACAATCATTGGGTCCTCCTTAGAGTCGGTTCTTTTCATGGCGCCTGGCCAGGCACCAAGCCATTTCATCTGACCACGCCGGCCACGTTGGTGTCAACGCCCATTCGTCCACCGCCGAGGGGGCTGTGGGCGGGGAACATCATTTGATGCCGCCATGCACTGTTCCGGGGAAGGGCGCGGACGTAGCCTTATGGGGTCAGGAATACGCAACGTGAAGCCGTGTGAACCATGCGAAAATTCCCCAGAAACGTGTTGTTGGCCGTGACGCTGCTGTCCATGGCCACCCCCTTCGGGGTGGCCGCGGCCGCCCCGCAATCAGTGAATGTGGCTGCTGCACCAGCACTGACTCCGGCGCAACAGATGGCGCGGATGGGCATGGCCCAGCGCGTGGGGCAACTGTTCATGGTGGCGGCCAACGCCACGGGAGCCAGTGCGGCCACCATGAACACGCTGGCCAACTACCATGTGGGCAACGTGTACCTGTCCGGCCGCAGTGCTGGCGGAACGGCCGCCACGGCGAACGTGGTGCGCGGGATGGCCGCCACGGTCAACGGCACCACCACAGGAAACGTCAGGCTCCTGGTCGCCACCGACCAGGAATGTGGCTACGTCCAAGTCCTCTCCGGCCCGGGCTTCTCCACCATCCCGACCGGACTGTCCCAGGGCACGTGGGCCCCGGCAACGCTTCAATCGAATGCCGAAACGTGGGGCAGGCAGTTGGGTGCCGCCGGGCTCAACATGAACCTGGCCCCTGTGCTGGACACCGTGCCAAGCGCCGCGTTCGCGCCATCAAACGCTCCGATCGGATATTACGAACGGGAATACGGCTACACCCCGCAGACCGTTTCCAGCCACGGCAATGCCTTCGCGGCGGGCATGCGGCAGGGCAACATCGTCCCCGTGGTCAAGCATTTTCCAGGGCTGGGGAGGGTGACGCTCAATACCGACACCAGCTCCAACGTCCACGACACCGCAACCACGCGCAATGACGCCTACCTGCAGCCGTTCAGGGATGCGATCAACGCAGGTGCCCGGGTGGTCATGGTCTCCAGCGCCTATTACGACCGGATTGACGCCGCCAATATTGCCCCGTTTTCCCCGACCATCATGGCGGGCATGTTGCGCGGCGATCTGGGCTTCACCGGCGTCATCCTCTCCGACGACCTTTGTGCAGCACGCCAGCTGAGTCCTTGGAGCCTGCAGGCGCGCGCCATCAACTTCTTCCAGGCCGGCGGCAGCATGCTGTTGTGCGCCGATCCCGCGGACATTCCCGTGATGTACCAAGCTGTGCTCGGCACCGCGCAAGGCAGCCCGGCCTTTGCCGCGGCAGTCAACGCCGCAGTGCTCAAGGTGCTCACGCTCAAGGCCGCCACCCTGGGTTCAGCCTTTGGCCCAGGCGCCCCGCCGCTGCTGAAGGACTTCAACGGCGACGGAAACGCCGACGTGATGGCAAGGAACGCGGCAGGCCAGCTGTGGCTGTATCCCGGCAACGGGCATTCCGGCTGGCTTGTTCCCCGCCAGGTGGGCTCTGGATGGGGTGGCTTCGACGCCGTGCTGGGTGTTGGTGATTTCAACGGCGACGGCAAGGCGGATGTCATGGCAAGGAACGCGGCAGGCCAGTTGTGGCTGTATCCGGGCAATGGACGTGGCGGCTGGTTGTCGCCGCTGCAGGTGGGTTCTGGATGGGGTGGCTTCGACGCCGTGCTGGGTGTAGGTGATTTCAATGGGGATGGCGCTGCGGATGTGATGGCAAGGAATGCGGTTGGCCAGTTGTGGCTGTATCCGGGCAATGGACATGGAGGCTGGCTTGCGGCCATGCAGGTGGGTTCTGGATGGGGTGGCTTCGACGCCGTGCTGGGTGTTGGTGATTTCAATGGGGATGGCGCTGCGGATGTGATGGCAAGGAACGCGGTTGGCCAGCTGTGGCTGTACCCGGGCAATGGACGCGGCGGCTGGTTGTCGCCGCTTCTGGTGGGTTCTGGTTGGGGTGGCTTCAATGCCGTGCTGGGTGTTGGTGATTTCAACGGGGATGGCACTGCGGATGTGATGGCAAGGAACGCGGCTGGCCAGCTGTGGCTGTATCCGGGCAATGGCCACGGAGGCTGGCTTGCGACCCGGCAGGTGGGCAATGGCTGGGGCGGGTTCGGCCTTATCTTCTAGCGGCCGAGTCGTCCGCCGGAAGAGTGCCCCAACGCTGCCAGCCAATGACGGCCACGGCAGCCTGGGCCACGAACAGGAAAATCAGCACCGAGCCCCGGGCAGACATCGTTGCCGAGTAGACGGATGATGCAGACGCCGCCACGACCAAAAGCCACGCCCAGCGGGAACGGTGGGCCAGGCCCACCAGGGCGCCCGGCAAAAGGGCCGAGAGGAAGGCCGGAACCAGCAAGGCTGCCCAGGGAAGCCGGGCGAGTGGTGCCGAGAATCCCGAAAAGAAGGAGAAGACAACCATCATTGAAGCCAGGGCGCAGACCAGGGCCACGGCCACTGGCCCCAGCAGGTCCACGCCGCTGAACGGGCGCAGCTGCAGAACCCGCGTGGACGGTGTGTCCCTGCGCAGTTTCTGGAACGACAGCAGCCCATAGGCGGCCGCGCCCACCGAGACCAGGAGCGGAATCGCCACACCTGCGGCGAACATCAACAGCCCGGCGGGGGAGCCGGCGGCAACGCCCGGGAAGTCCATCATCTGCACGATTCCGCCCAGCAGGAATGACACCCCGGCCAGCCACCAGCCCACCTCATTGCGCCGGGCCAGCAGCAGCAGGGCCGCGCACATCAACGCGACGCCCAGCAGCGTGGTCACCAGGGCTGCAACCCCCAGGGGGCCGGCCGTCCGGCCAAACAAAAGCTCAGCAATTCCATACATGCCCCAACTCTAGGGGCCGCCGGGATGAAGCCCGCCACTGGGGCCCGTGATTCCTGCCGCTATTTGGCCCCCGACGGCAGGGCGGCATGCTTGGATGGGAAGAGAGCTGCGAAAGGCAAGGAATTGACCATGGCCCGTGGAATTTATGTCAGCGCAACAACACCCGGTTCAGGAAAGACGCTGGTCTCCCTGGGACTGGCCGATGCGCTCCACCGGCGCGCGGACAGGATTGGCTTCTTCCGGCCCATCACCTCCGCCGCGGACCCCGAGGATGATCCCACCGTTGCCATGCTGCGGCGCATGTACCAGCTCTCCCCGGACGTGTGCCGGGCAGGGATGACAAGTTCCGAGGCCCGGACGCTGCTGGCCTCCGGGCGGCGCGAAGAAATTGACGCCCGCGCCGTGGAAATATTCGGCAAGATAGCCAAGAACTGCGACGTCGTGATCGTGGAGGGCACGGAACTGACCGGCCAGGATGCCGCCGTCGAATTTGACCTCAACGCCCGGCTGGCCAACAACCTGGGACTGCCCGTCCTGGCGGTCGTGGGCGCCCGCGGTCTCGACGCCGCGGAGATCGCCGACGCCGTGGACGTGGCCCGCAAGGAACTTTCCGCGGAAAAATCCTCCCTGCTGGCCGTCATGGTCAACCGCGCAGAGCCGGCCGCCATCGACGCCATCCATGCGGCCATGCGGCCCGGCGGCAACAGCCTGCCGGTGTATGTCATCCCCGAAATTGCCGAGATCTCCCGACCCACCGTGGCGGAGGTGGCTGCCGCGCTGGGCCTGCGCCAGATGGCCGGCAGCCCCGAACTGGAACGTGACATCCACGCCATCAAGGTTGCCGCCATGACGGTGGGCAACTTCCTGAACCTGTTCGAGGCAAACGACCTGGTGGTGGTGCCGGGCGACCGCGCCGACGTCATGGTTGCCACGCTGGCCTCGGCCTTCTCACCGGAATTCCCGGTCCCCAGCGGCATGGTCCTGACCGGCGGCCTGGCCCCGGATCCCCACGTGCTGCCGTTCCTGGCCCACGCGCCCTTCCCCATTTTTTCCTCCGACGCCGACACCTACAGCACCGCCCACGCCGTCAGCGAGGTGCGCAGCGAGATCCACACCGGACAGCGGCGCAAGGTTGCCGCCGCCATGGGCGCCTGGGCCCGCAACGTTGACGAGTCCGAGCTGCTGGGCAGGCTCACCCTGCCACGCCCGGCCACCATGACACCTTTGCGCTTCCTGCACGAGCTGATCGAACGGGCCCGCAGCGAACGCAAGCACATTGTGCTGCCCGAGGGGACGGACGCCAGGGTCCTGGCGGCCGCGGAAATCCTGCACCGCCGCGACGTATGCGAGCTGACCGTCCTGGGTTCCCCGCAGGCCGTGGAGGAAGTTGCGGCCACCCACGGCATCGGCCTCAGCGGCATCACCATCGTTGACCCCGCCACCTCGCCGCTGCGTGAGGCGTTCGCGCTCGAATACCAGCGCTTGCGTGCCCACAAGGGCGTTGACCTGGACCGGGCCCGCGAGGTCATGGCTGACGGATCGTACTTTGGCACCATGATGGTCCAGCTGGGCCACGTGGACGGCATGGTGTCCGGCGCCGCCCACACCACGGCGAACACCATCCGTCCGGCACTGGAGTTCGTCAAGACCCGGCCGGGCGTCCGCATTGTCTCCTCAGTGTTCCTCATGCTGCTGGCCGACCGTGTGCTGGTCTACGGCGACTGCGCCGTGAACCCGGAACCCAACGAGGAGCAGCTGGCCGACATTGCCATTGCCTCCGCCGAAACGGCAGCCCAGTTTGGCGTGGAACCCCGCATAGCCATGCTGTCGTACTCCACAGGCGGTTCCGGATCCGGCGAGGCGGTCGACGCCGTGCGCCGCGCCACCGAGCTGGCCCGCGCCGCCCGCCCGGACCTGCCCATCGAGGGCCCCATCCAGTACGACGCCGCCGTGGACGCCTCCATCGCCGCGTCCAAGTTGCCGGCCTCGGCCGTGGCCGGCCAAGCCACCGTGTTTGTCTTCCCGGACCTCAACACCGGCAACAACACGTACAAGGCAGTCCAGCAGTCCTCGGGTGCCGTCGCCGTGGGACCCGTGCTGCAGGGCCTCAACAAGCCCATCAACGACCTCTCCCGCGGCTGCACAGTGGAAGACATTGTGAACACCGTGGCCATCACTGCCATCCAGGCCCAGGCCCCGGTGGTCGAGCCTGTCGAGACCCAGACCCCGGTGGGCGAGCCCGTCGAGGCCCAGGCAGCGACGGCACCGACGGTTTCGACGGTTTCGACAAGCTCAACCACCGCAACCACCGCCGTCAACGCAACCACCGAAGCGAAGGACTCCTAATGCGCGTGCTCGTCATCAACTCCGGTTCCTCCTCGCTGAAGTACCAGGTGCGGGACACCGAAAGCAATGAGATAGGCGCGACGGGGCTGATCGAGCGCATCGGCGAGGGTGCCGGCGGTCCCGCCAACCACGGCGAGGCCATGGACCAGGTGGCCGCGGCGCTCGAGGCGGGCCTGGCCGAGAAGCCGCTGGACGCCGTGGGACACCGCGTGGTGCACGGCGGGGAACGCTTCAGCGAACCCGTGCTCATCAACAACGAGATCACGCGCGCCATCGAGCGGCTGAACCCGCTGGCACCCCTGCACAACCCGGCCAATGTGCTCGGCATCCGCGCCATCACGGCGAAGTGGCCGGACATGCCGCAGGTGGCCGTGTTCGACACCGCCTTCCACCGCACCCTGCCCGAGCATGCCTGGCGCTACGCCGTGCCGGACTCGCTGTACCGCAAGTACGGGATCCGCCGCTACGGCTTCCACGGCACCTCGCACGAATTTGTCACGGCCCGCGCCGCCGAGCTGCTGGGTGTCCCCGTCGAGGACTTCAACGCCGTGGTGGCGCACCTGGGCAACGGTGCCTCGCTGGCGGCCGTGAAGGGCGGTGCCAGCATTGACACGTCCATGGGGTTCACGCCGCTGGAAGGCCTGGTCATGGGCACCCGCAGCGGCGACATTGACCCCTCAATCCTGGTGTTCCTGCAGCGCCAGGGACTGTCGGCGGATGAGATCGACACCCTGCTGAACCGCGAATCCGGGCTCAAGGCGCTCTTTGGCGACAACGACATGCGCGCCATCGTGGACGCCGCCGAGGCCGGGGACAAGCAGGCCCAGGTGGCGCTGGACGTCACCTCCTACCGGCTGGCCAAGTACATTGGCGGCTACCACGTGGCTGTCGGCGGGGCGCAGGCCATCGTGTTCACGGCCGGCATCGGGGAGAACTCCGCCGCCTTCCGCGAGCAGGTGGTTGCCCGGCTGGGTGCCCTCGGCGTGAAGCTCGACGGCGCGGCGAACCTGGTGCGCTCCGGCTCGCCCCGGGTGGTCAGCACTCCCGATTCGGCCATTGCCGTGCTGGTGGTGCCCACCGACGAGGAGCAGGCCATCGCGGAGGCGACTGCCGCCGTCGTGCTTGCGTCCTAGGGGGATTCGGCCGGCTCGACCAAAGCGGCCAGCAACTCGGTGAGCAGCCACTCCGAGACGGGCCGCGGCAGGGCTTCGACAAGGGCCAGTACCGGTGCCATGGCCTCGGGCAGCCCGCCCCCGGCCAGCCCCAACCCGGCCAGGACCAAGCGGGCAGTTTCCGAGTCCCGCAATGCCCCGGAGCCATCCGACAGCAGTGCGGCCATGGGCCCCTCAATGGCGTCCAGCAGCTGCCGGGGCTCGATGCCAGGCACGCCGCGGACGTCGTCGCCGGCCTGGTTCATGGCCTCGATGAGCTCCGCCAGGCGGGATTCCGTGACGGGCGTGATGGTCAGGTGCGTGGTCCGCGGCAGGGTTGAACCGTCGGCCTGGGTGAAGGCCGGCTGGAGCTGGGCGGTGAATCCGTGGGCCTTGAGGCGGTCTGCCCAATGGTGCGGATCGATCCGGCGGCCGGCCGGCACGCTGGTGTCAGCGGCCACGGCAAAGAGCGGACCTGTGGGGTTTCCAACAACGGCCAGGCCCTCGATCTGCCCCACTGCCTCCAGGAGCGCAGTGGTGGCGCGGAGGCAGGAAGCAGCCAGGCCGGCGAAGCCCGCCGTTCCCAGCAGCTTGGTGATGGCCCACGCGGCGGCCAGCGGCGCGGCGGACTTGGAGCCCAGCAGGGTCGGGTTCACCACGGGGTACCCGGGCCAGGAGGTGGCGGCAAAATATTGGGAGCGCTGCCGGTCCCTGCCGCGGGTCAGCAGCACCGAAATGCCCTTGGGCGCGTAGCCGTACTTGTGCAGGTCGGCAGCAATGCTGGTCACGCCGGGCACACTTAGATCCCAACTGGGCAGGCCGGGCCAGAAGGGGAGCACCAGCCCGCCGATGCAGGCGTCCACATGGCAATCGATGCCCCGTGACTGTGCCGCGGCGGCGACCGCAGCCACGGGATCCAGCGCCGCATGCGGATAGGACGGGGCGGAGACAACAACCAGGGCGGTGTCGGGACCCATCGCCGCCTCCATGGCGGCGGCGTCGGCCAGCCCGTCGGCGCCCACGGGGACCAGGTCGAGGGCCAGCCCGAAGTAGTGGGCCGCCTTGTGGAAGGCCGCATGGACCGATGCCGGGGCCAGCAGCCTCGGAGTCCCTGTTCCCTTGAAATTCTCCCGGGCCGTCCTGACCGCGAGCATGCAGCTTTCGGTGCCGCCGCTGGTGACGGTTCCCACCACGTCGCCGTCCCCGCCCAGCAGGGTGCGCATGAACCCGAGGACGTCCCGCTCCATGGCGGCGATCGAGGTGAAGGTTGTGGGGTCCAGGCCGTTGAGCGGCTGGACCGCCAGCATGGCCGCCGCGGCGAGCTTGTCCACGGCCTCCAAGCCGGAATCGTAGACGTAGGACAGAACCTGGCCGCCGTGGGTGGGGGCATCGGCTGCGCGCAGCGCTGCCAGTTCCTGGAGAATGTCTTCGGGATTGGCGGCAAACTCGATCATGGTGCTCCTTGGACGTGGGGTGCGGCCGAATCGTTGGCGGGGCTGTCGACGTCGTGCTGGCGCAGGGGGTAGCGGCGGAACACCAGCAGGCTGAGCACGATCAAGATGGCCGGAACCAGGCTGAAGCTGAGGATGATGCCATTGATGGCGGCGGGCCCCTGCGTGACGGCTTCCCCGGCCACCGACTGGACGTAGCCGCTGGCCGCCAGCACCACCGTCAACACAGTGGCGCCCAGGGCCATGCCGGTGGTTTCCCCTGCCGTCCAGACGCCGCCGAAGATGCCGGCCTGGCCTTCGCCGTTGGTCCTTGCGTCGTGGGAGATGACGTCGGGCAGCATGGACATGGGCAGGGACTGCATGCCGGCGTATCCGGCCCCGGCGAGGGCAACCGGAAGGTAGATCCAGGCACCCGGGGCGGCCATCATGCCAAGGAGTGCCAAGGATGCAACCCCGAACATGGTGCTGGCGAAGCGGAACGCCCGTTCCTTGCCGATCCAGCCGGCAACAACGCGCCACACAGGGGCGAAAAGCAGTGCCGGGCCGATGAGGGCAATGAACAAGAAGGTCACTGCCTGCTCCGAGTGCAGCACCCACGTGGCCACATATTGCGCGCCGGCAAGCATGACGCCGGTGGCCAGGCCCTGCAGGGCAAAGCAGAGCAGCAGGACACGGAAGGCGTGGCTGCGCCGCAGGGCCGCCCAGCCATCCCTGTAGTTGCTGGCGATGCTGCCGGGCTGTGCGGGGCGGGGGATTCCGCGCTCCGCAACCCGGGAGGTTGCCAGCATGGCCGCCCCGATGAGCAGTCCGGCAACCAGCGCCATGACCAGGTACCCCAGGGCTTCATTGTCCCCGCCGAGTGAGCGCAGGGCCGGGCCGCCGGCCCCGAACAGCAGGATGGCCAGCGAGAGCACAACCACACGCACCGACAGCAGGCGGGTGCGCTGGTCGTAGCTGGCCGTCAGTTCGGCCGGCAGGGCTATGTAGGGAACCTGGAACAGGCTGAACGCCGTGGCGGTGGCCATGAAGGCAACAAGCACCCAGATCCCGGCGGCCACGGGAGGCATGCCGGAGGGCACCGCGAAGGTGAGGATGAAGAACAGCGGCAACAGCAGGCCGCCCAGGACCATGAAACGGCGCCGGGAACCGGTGGCCGCCAGCGAGTGGTCCGAGCGGGCGCCAATGACCGGGTCAATGACCACATCCCACACCTTGGCCACCGTGACCAGCAGCCCGGCGGTGATGGCTGCGATGCCCAGGGTGTCCGTCATGTAGTAGATCAAGACGAGTCCCGGCAGGGTGGCGAACCCTCCCGTGCCAAGGGATCCGATGGCGTATCGGGCTACCGTCCGGGTGGGGAGCGGCTGTTCCAAGGTGGTCATGAATTGAAGTGTACGCAAGCGTGAGAGCCGCATCACTCCATGGTGGCAGGGGTAGGCTCGAGTCATGCTTGAGATTCCCTACCCGCTGTCCACGGAGCGGCTGGTTTTGCGGCGCTTCACCACCGCCGACCTCGACGCCTACTACGATTACCAGCGGCTGCCCGAGACGGCGCGGTACCTATATGGCGAGGCCCGGAGCTATGCGCAGTGCATGGCGCGGATTGGCCGCTACGTGGAGGAGCCGTTCAACGGGCCAGGCGACTGGGCCACCTTTGCCGTGGAGCTCAAGTCCGCACCCGGGCTGATCGGCGAGATGGCCTTGAAGTGGAACACCGGCGGCAAGCCCGAGGGTCCGGTGCCGGAGCGCTTTGGTGAGATCGGCTGGACCATGGCGCCTGCCGCGCAGGGCCACGGCTACGCCACCGAGGCTGCGCGGGCCGTGCTGGAACTGGCCCTGGACCGGCTGGGTTTCCGCCGCGTCGAGGCGAGGCTGGACGCGCGGAACACGGCATCGGCGGCCATTTGCGAGCGGCTGGGCATGGCGCACGAAGGCGTCATGCGCGACAACATGTACCTCAAGGGCGAATGGACCTCGGAGGCCGTCTACGCCACGGTCCGCGGTTCCTGAGGGCCGGTGACCCGGTGGTCGAGCTTGTCGCCGGTGGTCGAGCCTGTCGAGACCCTGGCGCCTGAACTGGCACCGGTGGTCGAGCCTGTCGAGACCGGTCTCGACAAGCCCGACCACCGGGGTCTCGACAAGCTCGACCACCGCGGCTCGACCACCGGGCCAGCGGCTAGCGGAGCTCGGTGGCCCCGACGGCGTCGGCCAGGAACGCGTAGTCCCAGGCGCGGGTCTTCCAGCCCTCGTAGCGTCCGGACGCGCCGCCGTGGCCGCCGTCCATCTCAATCTTCATGACAATCGGCGCCGATCCGGTGGACACGGCACGCAGTTCCTGCACCCACTTGGCCGGTTCCACGTACAGCACGCGGGTGTCGTTGAAGCTAGTGACGGCGGCGATCTTCGGGTAGGCCACGGCCCGCACGTTCTCGTACGGCGTGTACTCCTTCATGTACTTGTAAACCTCGGGGTCGGTGATGGGGTTGCCCCACTCCTCCCACTCCAAGGCAGAGAGCGGCAGCTCGGGATCAAGGATGGTGGTCAGGGCATCCACAAATGGCACCTGCGCCACCACGGCCGCGTACTTTTCCGGGGCCAGGTTCGCCACGGCGCCCATGAGCAGCCCGCCGGCCGAACCGCCCATGGCGGCAATGCGCGCCGGGTCCACCCAGCCGGATTCCGCCAGCCAGTCAGTTGCGGCAACGAAGTCGGTGAACGTGTTCTTCTTGTTCAGCTTCTTGCCGTCCTCGTACCAGTGGCGGCCCATCTCGCCGCCGCCGCGAACGTGCGCAATGACAAACACCATGCCGCGGTCCAAAAGCGACAGCCTCGGCACGCCGAAACCGGGGTCCATACTGACCTCGTAGGAGCCGTAGCCGTAGACCACGCCGGCGTTTGAGCCGTCGCGCGGCAGGTCCGCACGGCGCAGCACCGACAACGGAACCAGCGTGCCGTCGGGGGCCTTGGCCCACTCGCGTTCGGCAACGTAGTCGGCCGCGCGGTAGCCGCCCAGCACGGGCGTCTCCTTGCGCAACAGCAGTTCGCCGCCGGCGTCGCCCAGCGGCAGCACGTAGTCGTAGACGCGCGGCGGCGTGAAGTCCGAGGTGTAGACCAGCCGGATCACGGGCGATTCAAACTCGCTGCCGCCCATCGAGGCCGTGTACAGCTCCTCGTCAAAGACGGGTTCGACGGCGGCACCCTGTTCCGCGGTGCCCAAGCCTTCCAGCGTGGTTACCTGGATGCGCTCAATGGTGTCCTTGCGCAGCGAGACCGCCATGTGGGTGGCCGTGACCGTGGCGCCGTTGATGCGCACGGAATCGTCATGTGCCACCACGGTTGCCCACTGCTGTTCGGCGATGGGCTTGCTGAACTCCGCGGCGTCAACCAGCGAGATCATGGAGTTCACGGCGTCCCGGTCATGGGTGAGCAGGATCTTTTCGACGCCGTCCAAAAGGAAGGGCTCGGCGTCGTACAGGATTTCGGCGCTGCGCGGGATCAGGACGTTCAGGCCTTTTTCCGGGGCGGCAAAATCCAGGAGGCGGGTTTCGCTGAACTCGGAGCAGCCAATGCTGACCATGAGGTGGCGGCGGTCTGCGGAGAGGTCAAAGCCGGTCCACATGGCCACGTCGTCCTCCTGGTAGAGGATCGCATCTTCGGAAACAGGTGTGCCCAGGATGTGCGTCTTGACTTGGTGGGGGCGCCAGGAGTCGTCGGCCAGCATGTAGAACAGCGTGTTGCCGTCGGGGGAGAAGCTCAGGCCGTAGAAGGCATTCTCAATGACATCCGGAAGCAGTTCGCCGGTGCGCAGGTCCTTGATGCGGATGGTGAACAGCTCGTCGCCCGCGTTGTCCACGGCGTAGGCGTAGAGGTTGCCGTCGCGGGTCACGGCGGCGCCGCCGATCGAGAAGAAGGGCTGGCCCTCCGCCTCGACATTGCCGTCCAGCAGGATTTCCTCCCCGGGGACGGGCACGCCGGGCTCCACGAGCGGCGGGGTCCAGTCGTCAAGGGTGCCGTTGCTTTCGGCGCGGACGCGGCACTGGATGCCGTAGGCCTGGCCCTCCACCATGCGCGAGTAGTACCACCAGCCGTCCTTGCGGCTGGGCACTGACAGATCCGTCTCCTGGGTGCGGTTCTTGATCTCGTTGAAGATGTCGGTGCGGAGCTGTTCCTGGTCCGCCGTGACCGCGTCGGTGTAGGCCTGCTCGGCGTTGAGGTGGGCCACCACCTCGGGGTTTTCCTTTTCCCGCAGCCACTCGTAGTTGTCCACGAAGGTGTCGCCGTGGTGGGTGCGCTCCACAGGGACCTTCTTGGCAACGGGCGGTGCCGAAACGGGCGTTGAGAGAGGGGCGGAAGCGTCAGGAAGTGTCATGGAATCCACTGTAGCCACGGTGCCCGACGGCGGCGCACCAGTATGCCCAGAGCGGAGAGGCGGAAATGGTTGACCGACCCGGGATCGCATGGAATATTTATAGAACGAACGGTCAGTAATTTATTCGACGGTTCCCGCCGACGGCATTGGCCGCGCCGGCACCGCGAGTCCGGAGGGTTCACCCATGGCAGCAGGCACACCACAGGCATTCCTGGTGGGCGGGGTTCGCACACCCGTGGGACGCTACGGCGGCGCGTTGTCATCGGTTCGGCCGGACGACCTCGCGGCCCTGAGCATCCGGGCACTCATAAGCCGCACCGGGATCGACCCCGCAGACGTCGACGAGGTCATCCTGGGCAACGCAAACGGTGCCGGCGAGGAAAACCGCAACGTTGCCCGCATGGCATGGCTGCTGGCCGGCTTCCCCGACACCGTCCCCGGCATCACAGTGAACCGCCTGTGTGCCTCCGGGATGAGTGCCATCACCACGGCCAGCCACATGGTCAAGGCGGGGGCCGCGGACATCGTGGTGGCCGGCGGGGTGGAATCCATGTCCAGGGCGCCCTGGGTCATGGCCAAGCCGGAGCAGGCCTTCGCAAAACCGGGCGCCACCTTCGACACCTCGATCGGCTGGCGTTTCACCAACCCGGCCTTCCTCTCCGGAGAGCTGTCCCGCGACGGAAAAATGACTTACTCCATGCTGGAAACTGCCGAGGAGGTGGCCCGCCGCTTCAACGTCAGCCGCGAGGACTGCGACGCCTTTGCCGTCCGCTCCCACGAACGCGCACTTGCCGCCATCGCCGCCGGACACTTCCGCGATGAGATTGTCCCCGTCACCGTCAAGGGACGGCGCGGCGACACCGTGGTCGACGCCGACGAGGGCCCGCGCACCGGCACCACCCTGGACGTCCTGGCCGGACTGCGCCCCGTGGTGGCCGGGGGAACAGTGGTCACGGCCGGCAACGCCTCCTCCCTCAACGACGGCTCCTGCGCCATCATCGTCGCCTCGGAACGCGCCGTCGAAAAGTACAGGCTGGTCCCGCGCGCCCGCATCCTGGACGGCGCCGCGGCCGGCCTGGCCCCGGAAATCATGGGAATGGGACCGGTCGCCGCCACCCGCAAGGTCCTGCAAAGGCAGGGAATTGACGTGGGCCGGCTCGGCGCCGTCGAACTCAACGAGGCGTTCGCCTCCCAATCGCTGGCCAGCATGCGCGAGCTCGGCCTGGACCCCGGCACCGTCAACAACTGCGGCGGTGCCATCGCCCTGGGCCACCCGCTGGGCTCCTCCGGCGCCCGCATCGTCGTCACCCTGCTGGGCCGGCTGGAACGCGAGGCCCCCGGCGGCATCGGTCTGGCCACCATGTGCGTTGGCGTCGGCCAGGGTGCCGCCCTGCTCGTGGAGGGCATGTGATGGACGACGCCGGCACGCGCCTGAATCCCGCCACTTTCGCCACGCTGCTGGTCACCGAGCGGGACGACCGGGTGGGCGTGCAGCTGAACCGCCCCGAGGTGCGCAACGCCATTGACGCCCGGATGGTGGAGGAGCTGCATGCAGTCTGCGCGCACCTGGAAGCCACTCCCAAGGTGCTGATCCTCTCCGGCAGTCCCGGCGGCGATTCCGGGGCAAAGGCCATTTTTGCCTCAGGTGCAGACATTGCCGAGCTGATCGGGCGCCGCAGGGAGGACGCCCTGGCCGGCATCAACTCGGGCCTGTTCGCCAGGATTGCCAAACTGCCCATGCCTGTCATCGCCGCCCTGGACGGATACGCGCTGGGCGGCGGGGCGGAACTGGCTTACGCCGCCGACTTCCGCATCGGCACCCGCGCCCTGCGCATGGGCCAGCCCGAAACCAGCCTCGGCATCATGGCCGCGGCCGGGGCCACCTGGCGCCTCAAGGAACTGGTGGGGGAGCCCATGGCCATGGAGATCCTGCTGGCCGGGCGCATCCTCACGGGGGAGGGCTGCCTGCGCGTTGGGCTCATCACCGAGCTGGTCGAATCCGCCGACCTACTCAAAGCGGCCCACGCGCTCGCCGACAAGATCGCGGCGCAGGACCCGCTGGCCGTGCAGGCCACCAAACGCGTCTTCCACGAACCCCGCGCGGCCCACCCCGAGGCGGACAACCTGGCACAGGCCGAACTGTTTGAGTCGCCAGCCAAGTTTGCGCGCATGCAGGCCTTTTTGGACAAGCGGGAAAGGAAGCAGCCATGACCCCCACCCCCGACCCTCCCTCAGCTGTGGGGGCCTTTTCCCCAACGCTTCCTCACTTTGTGGGTGTCCTGGGTGGCGGGCGCATGGGTGCCGGGATCGCTCACGCCTTCCTGCTGGCCGGCTGCGAGGTGCTCGTGGTGGAGCGTGATCTCGATGCCGCCGCGGCAGCGCGCGGGCGGGTGGAATCCGCCGTGGCCAAATCTGTGGCGCTCGGGCTGGCGGCTTCAGTGGAGAGCCACACCGCCCGGCTTGAAGTGTCCACGGACTACTCCCACTTTGCCCCTTGTGAGCTGGTGGTGGAGGCCGTGCCGGAGATTTGGGATTTGAAGGTGGCATCGCTGAAGCGGGTGGAAGCGCATCTGGCGGACCGCGCCGTACTGGCCTCGAACAGCTCCTCGCTGTCCATGACGGGGCTGGCCGCTGAACTCGGCCGCCCGCAGAACTTCATTGGCCTGCACTTCTTCAACCCGGTCCCCGCGTCCACGTTGATCGAAGTGGTTATTGCCCAACAGACGGTCCCCGAACTGGGGGACGCGGCGCGGGGCTGGGTGGCGGCGCTGGGCAAAACAGCCGTCGTTGTCAAAGACGCACCGGGATTCGCCTCTTCCCGGTTGGGCGTGGCCATTGCGCTGGAGGCCATGCGCATGGTGGAAGAGGGTGTGGCCAGCGCGGAGGACATCGACAACGCCATGGTGCTGGGCTACAAGCACCCCACCGGCCCCCTGCGGACCACCGACATTGTGGGCCTGGACGTGCGCCTGGGCATTGCCGAATACCTGGCCGAAACGCTGGGGGATCGCTTTGCGCCTCCGCAGATCCTGCGTGACAAGGTGGCCCGCGGCGAGCTGGGCCGAAAGAGCGGCCAAGGATTCTTCCACTGGGCCTAGCAGCCCGCACCAAGACCAACCCCGAAAGGACGGGTCAACGATGACCACCGCACCTTCAATTGAAATAGTTCCGAGCTACATCCGGGATGCATGGTGGACCCCGGCCGACGGCGCCACAACCACAGATGCCCGCGACGCCAGTACAGGTGAGCTGCTGGCCCGGGTGTCGGCCGAGGGGCTGGACCTGGGCGCCGCCGTCGAACATGCCCGGACGGTGGGGCAGGCTGAGCTGGGCAAGCTGACCATCCACGGACGTGCCCTGAAGCTGCGCGAATTGGCCGCATACCTCAACGGCCGTCGGGAGGAGCTCTACGCAATCTCGGCCCGGACCGGCGCCACAAAAATTGACTCCATGGTGGACATTGACGGCGGCATCGGCGTGCTGTTCACGTTTTCCTCCAAGGGCCGGCGGGAACTGCCCAACTCGAACGTGATTGTCGACGGTCCCGTGGAGGTGCTTTCGAAGGACGGCTCGTTCATCGGCGAGCACATTTACACCCGGATCCCCGGCGTCGCGGCCCAGATCAACGCCTTCAACTTCCCTGTCTGGGGCATGCTGGAAAAGTTCGCCCCCGCGTTCCTGGCCGGGGTGCCCACCCTCGTCAAGCCGGCCACGCCCAGCGGCTACCTGGCCGAGGCCGCCGCGCGCGCCATGGTCGAATCGGGAATCCTGCCGGCGGGCTCATTGCAACTCATCTCCGGCTCCGCCCGCACCCTGTTGGACGTCCTGGACTACCGTGACATGGTCTCTTTCACCGGCTCCGCCTCGACCGCCAATTCGCTCAAGAGCCACCCCAATGTGGTGTTGGGCGGCGTCCGCTTCACCTCGGAGACCGACTCGCTCAACGCCGCCATCCTTGGCCCCGACGCCGTCCCCGGCACGCCGGAATTCGAGGCCTTCATCAAGTCCGTGGTCACCGAAATGACCGTCAAGGCCGGCCAAAAGTGCACGTCCATCCGCCGCACCATCGTCCCCAACGGGCTCAAGCAGGCCGTCGTCGACGCCATCGGGGCGCGCATCGGCGAACGCGTGGTGGTGGGTGATCCCCGCGCCGAGGGCGTCACGATGGGGGCACTCGCCTCCTTGGAGCAGCTGGCGGACGTCCGTGCTGCCGTGGAAACCATGCTCGCCGCCGGTGGTGAGCTGGCCTATGGGACCCTCGATGCGCCGGCCGTGACCCGCGCGGACGGCTCGGTGGCCGCCGTCGTCGATGGTGCATTCATGACGCCGGTGCTGCTGAGTTGGGCCAATGCCGAGGCCCCGGAGGTGCACGCGCTGGAGGCCTTTGGGCCCGTGTCCAGCGTGATTGGCTATGACACGCACGACGGCGATGTCAGCGAGGCGGTCAGGCTCGCCGCGCTGGGGGCGGGGTCGCTCGTGGCGACCGTCTGCACGAATGATCCGGCGACGGCCCAGGCACTGGTGGCGGGCATTGCCGCCCACCACGGCCGCGTCCTGGTGCTCAATCGTGAGGACGCCCGCACGTCCACGGGCCACGGCTCTCCCGTGCCGCACCTGGTGCACGGAGGGCCGGGCCGGGCCGGCGGGGGCGAGGAACTGGGCGGCATCCGCTCGGTCCTGCACCACATGCAGCGCACCGCCATCCAGGGCTCACCCAACATGCTCACCGCCATCACTGGTGTGTGGCACAGCGGTGCCGACAGAGTGGCTGCCGGGTCTGTGGAGTTCGGGGCTGTGCCCGGTGCGGTCCACCCGTTCCGGAAGTCCCTGGCGGAGCTGCGGATCGGGGACGCGTTCGCCTCCGGCCTGCGCCGGGTGACGCTCGAGGACATCACCGCCTTTGCGAACTCCACGGGCGACACCTTCTACGCCCACACTGATGCCATGGCCGCGGAAAGGAACCCGTTTTTTCCAGGCATCGTGGCGCACGGATACTTGTTGGTGTCCTGGGCTGCAGGGCTGTTTGTGGAGCCGGCGCCGGGGCCCGTGCTGGCCAACTACGGGCTGGAATCGCTGCGCTTCATCACGCCGGTGGCGGCGGGGGACTCGATCCGCGTGACGCTGACGGCCAAGAAGATCACCCCGCGCGTCACCGACGAATACGGCGAGGTTTGCTGGGATGCCATCCTGCACAACCAGGTCGGCGACATTGTGGCCACCTACGACGTGCTGACGCTCGTGGAAAAGGAGAACACGCTCTACGCGTAGCCCTGGATCTCGACAGGCTCGATCACCGGCAGCCTACTTGCGCAGCCCGTCGAAAGCCATGGAGATGACGTCGTCGGCCAGTTTCTTCGCCGTCAGGGAGCCGCCGGGCTTGTACCATTCCACAATTGAGTTGATGGTGCCGAACAGGAGCCGGGTGACGGTGCCGGGGTCAATGTCGCTGCGCATCGAGCCGTCCTGCTGCGCTGCGGACACCAGGGAAGTGATGGTGCGGTCAAAGGCACGACGCCGGGCCAACGCGTCGCGCTCCATCTCCGTGTTGCCCCGCAGCCGCAGCAGCAACGTGACGAATGGCAGGCGCTGCACCAGGACGGCCACGGTGCCACGGAGCACGAACTCAAGGCGGGCCTCGGCAGTTCCGGAGGTGGCGCCGTCGAGCGTCAAGACCTCCTCGAGTCCGCCCAATGCCTCCTCGAGTGCCAGCCTCAGCAATTCCTCCTTGGAGGGGACGTGATGGTAGATGGCCGACTTGGAGATACCCAAAGTTTCCGCCAGGATGCCCATCGAGGTGGCCTCGTAGCCGTGCCTGTTGAAGACGTCCACGGCAATGCGCAACACCGATTGCTGGTCGTATCCGGGCCGCCCGCGCTTGGTGGTGGCGGGCGGTGTTGCGAGGGTGGGCGGGTTGGCAGGCATGGTTCCTAGTTTCTCACGGGGTCAGCCCTTGGGGCGGTTGTCGTAGATGCGCCTCAGTTTTCCGTTGGACCGCTCCAAGGTGCCTGGCGCAACGACGTCGACGGTGCACGAGGAGCCGATGTGGACCTTGACGTGGGACTTCAGGGTTGCGGCCGCGGCCGTGCGTTCCTCCGACGTGGTGTTTTCCCGCGGCTCGATGTGGATGGTCATCTCATCCATCCGGCCCGTGCGGGTCAACTCCAGCTGGAAGTGGGAGCTCAGGGCCGGGATACGCAGGGCAATTTCCTCGATCTGGGACGGGAACAAGTTCACCCCGCGCAGAATGATCATGTCGTCGCTGCGGCCGGTGATCCGGGCCATCCGGCGCATGGAGGGCCGTGCCGTGCCGGGCAGCAGCCTGGACAGGTCCTTGGTGCGGTACCGGATGATGGGCAGCGCTTCCTTGCTCAGTGAGGTGAACACCAGCTCGCCCTCCTCGCCGTCGGGCAGCACGGTTGAATGGTCAAAGGGGTCGATGATTTCCGGGCGGAAATGGTCCTCCCAGATGTGGTTTCCGTCCTTGGTTTCCACGCATTCACCGGCCACGCCGGGGCCCATGACCTCGGACAGGCCGTAGATGTCGCAGGCCTGCAGGTCAAGGCCAGCCTCGAGTTCGTGGCGCATCTCCTCGGTCCACGGCTCGGCCCCGCAGACGGCAATTTTGAGCGATGTGCTGCGGGGGTCAATGCCGCGGTGGAGCATGGCGTCCATGATGGTCAGCAGGTATGTGGGGGTGCACATGATGGCGTCCGGCTCGAAGTCGGTGATGAGCTGGATCTGCTTTTCCGTCTGCCCGCCGGACATGGGGATGACTGTGGTGCCCAGCGCCTCGGCGCCGTAGTGTGCGCCCAGACCGCCGGTGAACAGGCCGTAGCCGTAGGCGTTGTGGACCAACATGCCTGGGCGGACACCCGAGGCGCGCATGGAGCGGGCCACCAGCGAAGCCCACACCTTGATGTCGTTGGCCGTGTACCCCACCACGGTGGGCCGGCCCGTGGTCCCGGAACTGGCATGGATGCGCACCACCTCGCTCTGCGGCACGGCGAACATGCCGAAGGGGTATTCCTGGCGCAGGTCTTCCTTGGTGGTGTACGGGAACTTGGCAAGGTCGGCCAGCTCCCGCAGATCGGAGGGGTGGACGCCGGCCTCATCGAATTTGCGCTTGTACAGGGGCACGCGGCCATAGGCGTAGGCCAGGGTGTTCTGCAGCCGGTCCAGCTGCAGCGCCTCGAGTTCGTCCCGGCCCATCAATTCCGCTGCATCCAGCTTTGACGGGTCGCTTGCGGCTGAGTCAGTCATCGGTGGCGGACCTTTCAGGGCTGTGCTTGTTGGGGATGGTCCGGCTTCGCCCGCGGAATTCGGCGATCACGGTGCCGCCGCCGTCGTCGGCGAGTATTTGGACGTCGTACAGGCCGCTGCGTCCCTGCTGTTGGCGCCGGTTGGCAATGGCGGTGATGCGCTGGCCTGCGCGGCTCGGGGCCAGGAAATTGACGTCGACGCCGGATGCAACAGTGACAGTGCTGCCGTCACCATCGGCGGGGTTGCAGGCCAGTGCGAAGGCCGAGTCGGCAAAGGCAAAGATCATGCCGCCGTGCGTGATGCCGAAGCCGTTCATCATTTCCGGGCGCAGGGTCATGGCGATGGTAGCGTGCCCGTCCGCGACGCGCAGCACCTCAATGCCGAGCCACTCGGAGGCATGGTCGTTTGCAAGCAACGGATGGTCGGTGCCCGGTCCGCTTGAGCCCATGTGGTGCCCCTTACTTTTCTTACCGAATGTTCATTAGGTAATACCCTTTCGCGGGGCCTGTCAATCCACGCCTTTGGGACGGGCCGATTGATTGACGGCGTCGTGGCTGCGCTATATTCTGAACGAACGGTCGGTAATTAAATTGGGCCGCAGGCGGCATTTCGGGAGAGGCCATGGAACAGGATTCGCAGTCCGCGCAGGACACTGCAGGGCAGGAGAACTTTGATGCAATCATCGCCAAGGATTCCCGGATTGAGCCGCGTGACTGGATGCCGGACGCCTACCGCCGCTCCCTGGTGCGGCAAATCTCCCAGCACGCGCATTCGGAGATCATCGGCATGCAGCCCGAGGCCAACTGGATCACCCGGGCGCCGAGCCTGAAGCGCAAGTCGATCCTCATGGCCAAGGTGCAGGACGAGGCTGGCCATGGCTTGTATCTGTATTCGGCCGCCGAGACTCTGGGCACCCCGCGAGACGAGATGATGGATGCGCTGGTTGCCGGCAAGGCCCGTTATTCCTCCATCTTCAACTACCCCGCCGTCACCTGGGCGGATATGGGCGCCATCGGCTGGATGGTGGACGGTGCCGCCATCTGCAACCAGGTTCCCCTGTGCCGTGCCTCCTACGGCCCCTACGGCAGGGCCATGGTCCGGGTTTGCAAGGAGGAATCCTTCCACCAGCGACAGGGATTTGAGATCCTGCTGGAACTGGCCAACGGAACCCCGGAACAGCGCGCCATGGCCCAGGACGCGGTGAACCGCTGGTACGCCCCGTCCTTGATGATGTTCGGGCCGCCGGACGACGATTCCCCGAACTCCAAGCAGTCCATGGCCTGGAACATCAAGCGCTTCAGCAACGACGAACTTCGCAACCGCTTTGTGGGCATGCTGGTGGAGCAGGTCAAGGTGCTGGGCCTGACATTGCCCGATGACCAGATCGGCTTCAATGCGGAAACCGGCAAGTGGGAGCACGGCCCGCTGGACTGGGAAGAGTTCAAGGAAGTTTTGGTCGGCCGTGGCCCCTGCAATGCCCAGCGCCTGGAACGCCGCCGCTCCGCCCATGAGGAAGGCGCCTGGGTCCGTGAGGCCGCCGCGGCCTACGCGGACAAGCAGGCCGCCAAGCACGCACAGAAAGACGCTGCCTAGCCATGAATGCCCAAGAATCCGCAGAAAGTTCGACGCCGGCTGCCGGAGAAATTGCCCACCGGTGGCCACTGTGGGAGGTGTTTGTGCGCTCCAACCGCGGCCTGAGCCACGTCCACGCCGGATCGCTTCACGCGCCCGATGCATCCATGGCCCTGCGCAACGCCCGCGACCTGTACACCCGGCGCAACGAGGGCGTGTCCATCTGGGTGGTCCCGGCCGACGCCATTGCCGCCTCCGACCCCGATTCCAAGGGGTCCTTCTTCGAATCGCCGCAGGGCAAGGACTACCGGCACGCCACGTATTACACGAAGAGCGAAGGGGTGAAACACCTGTGACACAGTCCCTAGGCGACGCATCTGCCTCCGCCACCCGCATCACGCCCGGCAACGCCCTGCGCCCCGAGGACATAGCGCTCGCCGCCCGGCAGGGAGCCGAGCAGCCAAGCGAGGACGTTGCGGAATATGCGCTGCGCCTGGGCGATGATGCCCTGATCCTGGCGCAGCGCCTGGGCCACTGGATTTCCCGCGCCCCCGAGCTGGAGGAAGACGTGGCGCTAGGCAACATCGCCCTTGACCAGCTGGGGCATGCCCGCTCCTTCCTGACGTACGCGGGAAGCGCTTGGGGCAAGAGCGAGGACGATCTTGCCTACTTCCGCCGCGAACCGGAATTCCGTTCAGCCCACCTTTTTGAACAGCCCAACGGCGACTTTGCCGCCACCATTGCCCGGCAGTTCATCGCGGCCAACTACCAGTTCCCTCTCTACCGGGAGCTGACCCACTCAGGTGACCCCATGCTGGCAGCCATCGCCGCCAAGGCCGTCAAGGAAGTGGACTACCACCTGGACCACAGCACGCAATGGGTGCTGCGCCTGGCCGGCGGCACCGATGAATCCCGGCGGCGCATGATCCACGGGCTGAACTTGATGTGGCCATTCAGCGGTGAACTGTTCCAGGACGACGCGCTGACCGAGCGGCTCGGCGCTGCCGCCGTGCTGCCCTCCAGCCTGCGCGCGGAGTTTGACCGGTCCACCGCGGAGGTCCTGGCCGAGGCGGAACTGGACGTCCCTCCGCTGCCCATGGCAACCGGCGGTGGGCGGCTCGGGCGCCATTCCGAGCACCTGGGCTACCTGCTGGCCGAGATGCAGGTGCTCGCGCGCGAATTTCCCGGAGCCAGCTGGTGAGCGCCGTGGACACGAAGGACCTGACAGCGCAGCAAGCGGCCTGGGACATTGCCGCCAGCGTCTGCGACCCCGAGATCCCGGTCCTCACCATTGCGGACCTTGGCATCCTGCGCGCCGTCGAAGTTGACGACGCCGGCGGGCCGGGTGCCACAGCCGGCAAGCCTGCCGTGCGGGTCACCATCACCCCCACCTACTCGGGTTGCCCGGCCATGGAAGCCATCCGGGACGACCTCGCCGCCGCATTTGCCGCCGCGGGCCACCAACACATCAGCGTTGAAACAGTGCTGGCCCCGGCCTGGACCACCGACTGGATGACGGAGGCGGGCAGGGCCAAACTGCAGGAGTACGGGATCGCTGCGCCCAGCGGGCACTCCGGCGCCGGCGGCCACAGCGGCCGTGTGCGGCTGGCGCTGGCGGTCCAGTGCCCGCAATGCCGGTCCCTGAACACCAGGGAGATCACCCGCTTTGGCTCCACCTCCTGCAAGGCGCTGTACGTCTGCCAGGACTGCAAGGAACCCTTCGACTACTTCAAGGTGCTCTGATGAGCGTCCCCGCCGACGCCGCAGCCCGCCGCCGCGCCGCCTTCCACCAACTGGCCGTTTCGCAGGTCCACCGGCTCACGGAGGACGCCATCGAGGTCACCTTCGCCGTTCCCGCGGAACTAGCCGGCCACTACGACTACCTGCCCGGGCAGTACGTAGCTTTGCGCCTGCAGATGCCGGACGATTCCGGTGTGCTGCGCGAGGTGCGCCGCAGCTACTCCATCTGCGCCGCCCCGGTCTCTTTCGCCGACGGCAGCTCCGAGATCCGGGTGGCCATCAAACGCGACCTTGGCGGCCAATTCTCCACCTGGGCCAACGCCGAACTGGCAGCCGGCGCCACGATGGATGTCATGAGTCCCATGGGGGCCTTCATCTCCAAGCACGGCGCCGTGTCAAACGTGCTCACCGGCATGAACCACCCCGAAGACCTGGTCCGCGCGGCCGGCACGTTCGTGGCCATCGCCGCCGGCTCCGGCATCACCCCTGTCATCGCCCTGGCCCGCACGCTGCTGGCCGCCAACGCCGACACCCGCTTTGACGTCATCTACGCCAACAAGGCCTCAATGGACGTGATGTTCCTGGAGGAACTGGCCGACCTCAAGGACAAGTACCCGGCCAGGCTGGCCCTGCACCACGTGCTTTCCCGGGAACAACGCATCGCCCCGCTCATGAGCGGACGGCTCGACGCCGACAAGCTGGAGGCACTGCTGGGCACCGCCATCCACAGCGACGACGTGGACGAATGGTTCCTGTGCGGGCCCTTCGAACTCGTCCAGCTGTGCCGCGACGTGCTGGCGTCCCGCGGCGTCCCCCGGGACCGCATCCGCTTCGAACTGTTCACCACGGGAACCCCCAACCGCCCCGAAGGCCACACGGGGCGCCGCGTCATCGTGGACGAATCGGAGGAGAACTACAAGATCACCTTCACCCTGGACGGGCTCAAGGCCGACATCCTCAGCCCCACCCACGCCCGCGAATCCATCCTCAACGCCGCCCTGCGCGTGCGCCCCGACGTCCCCTTCGCCTGCGCAGGCGGCGTCTGCGGCACCTGCCGCGCCAGGTTGATTTCGGGAAGCGTCACCATGGAGGAAAACTACGCACTCGAGCCCGAAGAGCTCGACGCCGGCTACGTCCTCACCTGCCAATCCCACCCCACCACGCCCGAGGTCACCGTTGACTACGACGGATAGCGCATCGGTGGTCTCGCTGGTCTCGGTGGTCGAGCTTGTCGAGACCCGGCGGCGGCCCGGCATTTTTCCGGCGACTATCCGACGCGTCGGCCGCGGGCGGCCTTTGGCGTCTCCTTTACGTCGCCTACAAAAAATGCCGGCTCCGCCGCCTTGCCTGCGTCTCACCCCTGAGGAGTCACAATGATTGAGTTTTCCGTAGGTGACGGCGTGGCCGAGATTGTGCTCTATGCACCGCACAAGCTCAACGTGCTGGATGAAGCCGGGCTCGCGGAGCTCTCCGCCGTCTACGACGAGGCCGGTGCTGCCGTCTCCGCGGGCACTGTCCGGGCGCTGCTCATCCGCGGTGAGGGGCGGGCGTTTTGTGCCGGCCGCGACATTGCCGGGGTGGACGGGGCCAATGACGACGCCCGCGGCTACCTCGAGGAATTGCTGACGCCGCTGCTGCAGAAAATGGCGGCCTTCCCGGCTCCCACCTTTGCCGCAGCCCAGGGCGCCTGCCTCGGCGTGGGGCTGGGCCTGCTCATCGCCACGGACGTGGTCTATGTTGCGGAAAACGCCAAGTTTGGCTCGCCGTTCGGCAACCTCGGCGCCACCCTGGACTCCGGCGGGCACTGGCTTTTCACCGAAACCCTCGGCGCCCACCGCACCCTGGACCTTATTTACAGCTCGGAGCTGATCAGTGGCGCCGACGCCGTGGCCGCCGGGCTGTTCAGTCGCGCCCTGCCCGCGGAGGAACTCCTGGACTTCACCCGCGCCGCGGCAGCCAAGGCCGCAGCCGGCCCCACCCAGGCCTTCATCGCCAGCAAGACGCTCGTGGCTGCGATCCGCAGGGAAAGGCTGGGACTGTGGGACGCCGTCGTGCTTGAAAATGAGGCGCAGGTGGCGCTGTCCGCAACGGCCGACTACGCCGAGGGCTTTGCTGCCTTCACGGCCAAGCGGAAGCCCGGATTCACCGGCAAGTAGCCCCTATTTCCGGCCCGTGAAGTTTTCCATGGACTTGTAGACGCCGAACACGCGCCCGGCCACCACATCCCAGACCGGGAGGGGCAGGATGCCGCGCAGCGCCTTGCTCAGCTGCACGGTCCAGGGCATCAGGAGCATGGGTGTGCCCTCCTTCATTGCCCGCCATACCCGCTCGGTTACCGCCTCGGGCTCCAGGAGCGGGGTCAGCAGCGGACCGCGGGCGCCCTCAAACATGCCGGTCTTGATGTACGACGGGCAGAAAGTGGTGACCTTGATGTGGCGGTGGCCGGCCTGCTCCAGTTCAAGGCGCAGGGAATCGCTCCAGCCCACCACGGCCCACTTGGAGGAGGAGTAGATGCTCATGCGCGGGTTGGACAGCAGCCCCGCGGCCGAGGCCACGTTCACGATCCGGCTGGTGCGGCCGCCGCTGATCATGGCGGGCAGGAACTCGCGCGTGATGTGCATCAGGGCCAGGGTGTTGATGGCCATGGTGGCGGCAATGTCGGTGCGCTGGTCGTGCTCCCAGAAGTACTTGCCGCGCACAATCCCGGCGTTGTTGATCAGGATGTCCGGGGTGCCCACCTCGCTGCGCACCCACTGCGCCGCTTCCTCGATGGCCTCGAGGCTGCTGACGTCCACCACCTGGCTGTGGATTTCCGAGCCCCGGCCGCGCAGTTCGGCGGCGGCCTCCTCAAGCGCCTGGGCATTCACGTCCCAGAGGATGACGTGCGCGGCGTGGTCGCGCACGGCCAGCTGGGCGTACATCTTGCCCATTCCCATGGCGGCACCCGTGATCAGGACGGTGGCGTTGGCAAGGGATTCTATGGTGCCGGTCATGAGTGTTCCTTGGTGTTGGAGGGGATGAGCTTGCCCGGGTTCATGATGCCGGCCGGGTCCAGTGTGTGCTTGATGCCGGCCAGGACCTTGGTGCCCAAGTCCCCAATTTCGGCGCCCAGGTACGGTGCGTGGTCGGTGCCAACAGCGTGGTGGTGGGTGATGGTGGCGCCCGCGGCAACAATGGCCCGCGAGGCGGCGTCCTTGACCCGGGCGTTCTGTGCCAGGCCGTCCTTCTCCAGCCCCGACAGGAACGTGAAGTAGAGGGAGGCGCCGTCGGAGTAGACGTGTGAGATGTGCGTCTGGACGTAGGCTCCGGCACCGTTTTCGGCCAGGGCATCGAGGATGGCATGGCGGACGCTCCGGTACGTGTCCTCGATGCGGCCCCACGTGGCGGCCGTTTCCAGCGTCTCCACGTAGACGCCGCGCGTCAACAGCTCATCGCGCAGGTAGGGGCCGCTGAACCGCCCGTGCTCCCACGATTTTCCGGGCAGCGGACCCAGCGGGATGCCCCCGGCCCGGCGCAGGATCCGGGCGCTGCGGCGCCTGCGGGCCCGGATGGCCCGGCTGTCGCCCTCCCACACAAACAGGGCAAGGGCCGGTGTGCCCTGTCCGCGCACACCGAGGTAGCGCTGGAGGGCGCCGGTTTTCCAGCCGCCCAGCTTGAAGGTCGACGCCGTCTCGTCCGTGTCGCTCAAGCGGCACACATGCGGCATATCGCCCCGTGCGCCGTCGTGCCTGAGCCTGCGCATGGCCTGTGCCCCGGCCTCGAAGGACGGGAAGGACCATGCTCCGTAGGCCTTGTCCGCGGGGGCGGGGGTCACCTTCACGGTGGCGCTCGTGATGACTCCCAGTGTTCCCTCGCTGCCCACCACAACGTCCAACAGCTTGGGGCCGGCCGCGGTGCCCGGGGCAGGGGAGCCGGCGTCGAACGGGCCGGCCGGAGTCTCGAGGTGGACCGCCTTCACCAGATCGTCGGAGCGGCCGTAGCCGGTGGAGGCCTGGCCGGCGGAGCGGGTTGCCACGTAGCCGCCCAGCGTTGCCTCCTGGTGGCTCTGTGGAAAATGGCCCAGGGTCAGTCCGTGAGGGGCCAGTGCGGCCTCGATTGCGGGGCCTCGGATGCCGGCCTCGAAAGTTGCCGTGCGGGACAGCGGGTCCAGCAGCAGCAGCCGGTCCATGCGCCGCATGTCCAGGGTGACCACCCCGTCAAAGGTTCCGCGCAGCGGCTCCACGCCACCCACCACGGAGGTTCCGCCGCCAAAGGCCACCACGGCCAGGTTGTGGCGGACGCACAGGGCCAGGATCTGGCCCACCTCGTCGCTGCTGCCGGGGAAAACCACGGCGTCGGGTGCGTCGAGCGCGTCCCCGCCGCGGCGGCGCATGAGGTCCGGGGTGCTCTTGCCGCCGGCATGCAGAATGCGTTCGGTGTCCCCGGTGGAGACATGCTCCGTGCCCGTGATGGCGCCCAGTTCCGCCAGCACCTCCGCGGCCAGGGATGCCGGGCCAACACGGACGTCTGCGAGCGCCACGGGGGGATGGGCGGCCTCCACGCTGGCCAGGCGAAGCGTGCGCTGCAGGAAGGCCAGGGCGCCGGGGCTCAGCGGCTTGGCCCGCGCCGGGTCTCCCCAGCCGTGCCAGACGGACCGGGAAATTTCTTCTGTGAGATGGGTCACCATGAGATACAGTGTGACACATGACGTCACAACGTACCAGCCCGCAGGTTGATGAAACGCTGCTCGCCGCCATCAGGGACTCCGTGGTGCTCCACGGCGTCCGGCGCACCACGGCCAACGACATCGCCGAGCGGGCCGGCATGTCCCGCATGACGTTTTACCGCCGCATGGGATCGGTGGAGAACGCAGTCCTGGCAGCCCTGACCCAGGAGTTCCGTTCCTACACAGCCAGCGTGCACCAAGGCAGCCCGGCCGGCACGGGCCGCCAGCAGCTGGTCCACTTCGCCGTGGAAAGCGTGCGGGTGTTCGCCACCTCGGAACTGCTGGCCTCCATCGCCGAACGCGACCCGGAGTTCCTCATCCCCTATGTGACCGACAGGTTCGGGGCCAGCCAGCAGCTGATCCTGGATGATCTGCACACCATGCTTGACGCCGGGATTGCCGACGGCAGCATCGAGGCGGGCAACGGCACGCCCACCGCCCTGCTGCTTGCCGTACAGGGCGTGGCCTTGTCATCGCGGGTCCTGCTGAAAATGGGCACCTTCGATGACACGCTCACGGAACTGGGCAAGATGCTGGAACGCTACCTCACGCCGTCGAGCCCGAAGGCCACGGTGCTCGCATGACCCCGGACGCCCCCAACCGCAGCTGGATCAATGACGCAAGCCGCCGGCGTTCGCTGGAGCATGTAGCCGGGCATACCGTGGACGTGGCCGTGGTGGGCGGCGGAATCACGGGGGCCGGCGTGGCCCTCGACGCGGCGAGCCGGGGCCTGAGCGTGGCCCTGCTGGAGAGCCGCGACCTGGCGTCCGGAACCAGCGGCTACAGTTCCAAGCTGGTCCACGGCGGTCTGCGCTACCTGGCCAAGATGGACTTCGCCGTGGCCTGGGAATCGGCCGTGGAGCGGCGCTGGCTCATGGACAGGATCGCCCCCCACCTGGTCCACCCCCTGGGCTTTGTCATTCCGGACGCCCGCAGCGCCCCCGCCTGGGAAGGGCTGGTGGCCGGGTTCGGCGTGGTGGTCTACGACGCACTGCGCAGGCTCTCCGGGCTTCGCAGCACGGTGCTGCCCCGTCCCCAGCTGCTCTCCAGCCAGGCCGTGGCGGCACTCGCCCCCGCGCTGGATGCCTCCGGACTGCGCCGCGGCTACCTGTACTGGGACGGGCAGGCCGTGGACGACGCGCGGTTGGTCCTGGGCGTGGCCCGCACCGCCGCCAGCCACGGCGCACACATCCTGCGCGACGTTCAGGCCACGGCCCTGACGGCCGAATCAGTGGAAGCCGTGGACCGGCGGACCGGGGAGCCCGTGCACATCAGGGCCCGGACCGTGGTCAACGCAACGGGCGTGTGGGCCGCCGACTTCGACCCCCAGTTGAGGGTCACCCCCAGCCGCGGCACACACCTCGTGGTGCGGGCCAGTCGGATGGGCAATCCCCACGCCGCGCACACCGTCGCCGTGCCTGGCCACTTTGGCAGGTACGTGTTTGTGCTGCCCCAGCCCGGCGGTGTCGTCTACATTGGGCTGACGGACGAGGAGGACCACGCAGCCGACGGCCACCGCCCCGGCGTCCCGGAGCACGACGTCGACTTCCTCCTGGACATTGTCAACACCACCCTGTCAGTGCCCCTGGCCCGCGAAGACGTGGTGGGCTCCTTTGCCGGGCTGCGGCCCCTGGTCGAGGCTGCACACGGCGACGGCCCCGACGGGACAGCCGACATTTCCCGCAGGCACCTCATCCGGGACACCCCGGGTGCGCCCATCACGGTGGTTGGCGGAAAAATGACCACCTACCGGCGCATGGCCCAGGACGCTGTGGATGCAGCCGTGGCCCGGCTGGGCGTTGAGGCGCCGTGCCGCACCAGGACCCTGGCGCTCGTGGGCGCCGCGACCGCTGCAGGGCTCGGTGGGATTGCGGCGCCGGACCGCCTCGTGGCCAAGTACGGCACGGAGGCTGCGGCAGTCCAGCAACTCGGGCGCCAGGACCCCTCCCTGGCCGAACCCCTCTTTGAAGGAACGGACATCACGGGCGCTGAACTGCTGTTTGCAGTGCTCGCGGAGGGGGCCAACACCGTGGAGGACCTGCTGGAACGCCGCACCCGGCTGGCCTTTGTGCCTGCCGACGCCCGGCAGGCCCGCGGCCCCGCCGGCGCCATCCTGGCGCTCGCAGCAACGTGGGCCCCGGGAAAGGGGGCGCAGCGGTGACGGCCCCCGGCGCGGGAGCACGGCACGGCGGCCCGGCCCCATCCGGCGGCGCGGCCCTGCTGCTGGTCAATCCGACCTCCGGCCGCGGCCGCGGGCTGCGGCTGCTGCCACGGACGGCCGAGGCATTGCGCTCCGCCGGATACCGCCTCGAGGTGTCCACCACCGAAAGCCTGGCCGACGCCACGGAGCAGGCGCGCCGGGCGCCGGCCGGAACCCTCGTGGCAGTCCTGGGTGGTGACGGCTTCCTGGGCGCCGCCGCAACAGGGGCGGGCGAGTCGGGCGCCGTCGTGCTCCCCCTGGCCGGTGGACGAGGCAACGACACTGTGCGCCGGCTGGGACTGGCCCTTGACCCGGTCAAGGCCGTCCAGTCCATTGACCGCCTGGCCGTGCGCGAAATTGACCTGGGCCTGGCCAACGGACGTCCTTACCTGGGCGTGGCCAACGTGGGCTTCGACGGCCTCGCCAACGAATACGGCAACAATGCGCGCCTGAACCTGGGCCCGTTCGTGTACCTGTACGGCGGCATCAAGGCCTTCCTTGAGTGGAAGGACGTGACCTTCACGGTGTCCGTGGACGGCCGGGAAACCACCTTTCCGGGGTGGTTTGTGGCCGTGGGCAATGTGGGCCAGTACGGGGGAGGGCTGCGGATCTGCCCGCAGGCCGCGGCCGACGACGGATTGCTGGACGTGGTGTCGCTGGGCCGGGCCACGGTGCTCGGGGTGGCGGCCACGTTCCTGCGCTCCTACAGGGGCGGCCACCTGGGCCAGGCCAACATCAGCTTTGCCAGGGGCAGCGCCGTCACCATCAGTGCCAGCAAGCCGCTGAACCTCTATGCCGACGGGGAAAGGGTGGCTGCCCTGCCCGCCCGGATGGAAATCGCCCCCCGGGCCGTGCGGGTCCTTGTCCCTGCGGGGTCGGCCGCCCTTTCCTGAGCCGCCTCAGCGGGTGTCCAGGTCCTCAAAGATCAAGAATGTCTGGGTGTCCAGCACGCCTGGCATGGACTGCAGCGTATCGAAGATGACCCGGCGCAGGCCCACGTTGTCCTCGGCCCGCACCAGCAGGATGACGTCGAAGTCGCCGCCCACCAGGGCAATGTGCGCCACCTCCGGAATGGCGCGCAGCTCCTCACGCAGCTCCCGCCACGAATGCTGGCTGACCTTCAGGGTGACGTAGGCGCTGGACTTCAGCCCGGCCTTGACCGGATCCACGAGCGCCGTGAACTTGGTCAGGACGCCGGACTCCGTGAGACGGGATATCCGTGAATACGCGTGGGCGCGGGAGATGTGGACCTCGGCGGCCACGGCGCTGACGGACATGCGCCCGTCCCGGACCAGTTCGGCAATGATGCGCCTGTCCACCTCGTCCAGCGGCACGGCAGCCTGCTCTTCCATGGGACTCCTTGTGCGGCTGTGCGGAACCCGGCCGCCGCGGTGCGCGGCGCCGAGACAAGCTGTGCGGGCAATGCGCCCATTGCCGGGCATGTGTCTTTCACGCTAGAGGTTTCAGATCAAAAGATCCAGAGTTTTGCGGACTTGTGGCGACGTTCCGCCATGGATCACATACTGAAACCAACAGAACATCTTTGCTGATGCGCCACCTTTGAAGGAGGGCGAGTTCAATGACGAACCATCCGGAATTCCTGAACCACCCGGGAAATGCCGCCCTGAAGGCGGGAAGCAACAGCCTGCAGGGCGAGTACCTGCTGCCGTCCACCGACGCCGTCCGGCTTATCAACTCCGACGGCACCGCACACACAGGCACCAAGTACAAGGAAACATACGCACTGCCAGACGCCCAGAGGCTGCTGCAGGGCTACGGGGAGCTGGTCATGGGCCGGCGGATCAACGAGCAGGCCGGCGCCCTGGTGCGGCAGGGGCGGATGGCGGTGTACCCGTCGTCGTTCGGGCAGGAGGCCTGCCAGGTGGCGGCAACCATGTGCCTGCGCGGCAGCGACTGGCTGTTCCCCACCTACCGCGACACCGTGGCCGTGCTGGGCCGCGGCGTGCCGCCCATGGAGGCCTTCGAGGCGCTGCGAGGCGACTGGCACAGCGGCTTCGACCCCCTTGAGCACCGCACCGCCCTGCCCGCCACACCGCTGGCCACCCAGCTGCTGCACGCCGTTGGCGTGGCCCACGCGGCCAAGCTCCGCGGCGAGGACACGGTGGTGCTGGCCCTGTGCGGGGACGGCGCCACGAGTGAGGGCGACTTCCACGTGGCCCTGAACTTTGCCGCCGTCTTCCACGTCCCGGCCGTCTTCCTGGTGCAGAACAACCAGTACGCCATCTCCGTCCCGCTCATTCACCAGAGCGTGGCGCCGTCGCTGGCCCACAAGGCCATTGGCTATGGCATGCCGGGTGAGCGCGTGGACGGCAACGACCTCGCCGCGCTGCTGGCCGTGCTGGGCAGTGCCGTGGACAGGGCGCGCAACGGCGGCGGGCCCGCCCTCATCGAGGCCCACACCTACCGGATGGAGGCGCACACCAACGCCGACGACGCCACCCGCTACCGTTCCGCCGCCGAGGTGGCCCAGTGGGCGCCGCGGGACCCCCTGCTGCGGCTGGAAAAATACCTGCACGACGCCGGGACCCTGGGTTCCGCCGACGCGGCCGGTTTCGCTGCGGCCGCGGAGGAGACGGCCAAGGCACTGCGGGACGGCCTGAACGCCCCCACCGAGCCGGACCCGCTGGACATGTTCCGCTTCGTCTTCAGCGAACCCACGGCCCAGTTGCAGGAACAAGGCAGGCAGCTCGCGGCCGAACTCGCCGCCGCTTCCACGGAAGGCGGCCGGCCATGACGGCAACCCCAGCCGTGGAAGCCCCGGAACTCTCAGGTGTGCAAAGCCTGACGTTCGCCAAGGCCCTGACCCTGGCCATGGCCGATGCCATGGAGGCCGACAACTCCGTGGTGGTCTTCGGCGAGGACGTGGGAAAGCTCGGCGGCGTGTTCCGGGTGACCGACGGGCTGACCGCCCGCTTCGGCGAGGAGCGCTGCTTTGACACGCCTCTGGCGGAATCCGGGATCGTGGGCATGGCCACCGGCATGGCCATCAACGGCATGCGCCCTGTGGTGGAGATGCAGTTCGATGCCTTTGCCTACCCCGCCTTTGAACAGATCACCAGCCACGTGGCAAAAATGGGCAACCGCACGCGCGGCCGGGTCCGCCTGCCGCTGGTCATCCGCATCCCGTACGCAGGCGGCATTGGCGGGGTGGAGCACCACTGCGATTCCTCCGAAGGGCACTACGCCCACACCCCGGGACTCGTGGTGCTGACGCCGTCGAACGTTGCGGACGCCTACACAATGCTGCGCGACGCCATCGCCTCCCCGGACCCCGTGGTGTTCATGGAGCCCAAGAAGTTGTACTTCTCCAAGGCCGAGGTGGACCTGGATGCGCTGCGCTCCCGCTACGATGCGGCCGGCAGGCTGGACCGGGCGGACACCGTGCCCTCCGGCATTGGGCATGCCGCCGTGCTGCGCGAGGGCACCGATGCAACGCTCATCGCCTACGGGCCGTCGGTGGCCCCGGCGCTCGCCGCCGCGGAGACTGCCGCGGCCGAGGGGCGTTCCCTTCAGGTGGTGGATGTGCGCTCCCTGGTCCCGTTCGACGACGAAACCGTCAACGCCGCCGTCAGGTCCACGGGCCGGGCCGTGGTCATTGCCGAGGCGCCGGGCTTCGCCTCGATGGCCTCGGAGATCGCGGCCAGGATCCAGGAGCATTGCTTCCATTCACTGGCCGCCCCCGTGCTGCGCGTGACCGGATTCGACATCCCCTACCCGCCGCCGCGCCTGGAGAAGCACTTTCTGCCGGGTGTGGACAGAATTCTTGACGCCGTGGACCGGCTCCAATGGGAGGAATCATGAACGGACAGGTGTTCCTGCTGCCGGATTTGGGTGAGGGCCTGGTCGAGGCCGAGATTGTGCGCTGGCTCGTGGAGGTGGGGGACACCGTCCGGGTGGACCAGCCCCTGGCCGAGGTGGAAACGGCAAAGTCAGTGGTGGAGGTGCCCTCGCCCTACGCCGGCACGGTGGCCACGCTGCACGGCGCCGAGGGCAGCACGCTGGAAGTGGGCAAGCCGCTGGCCACGATTGCGGCCGATGAGGCTGGGGTGCCCGACGCCGGGGTGCCCAGCCCGGTAGCCGAGGACTCCGCGGGTCCCGAAGGCTCCGGCAACGTGCTGATTGGCTACGGAACGTCCGGCACGGATGGCCCGGGCCGCAGCCGGCCGCCAGTGGTGGCCGCGGCACGGCAGGCGCCCCTTGTGGTCTCGCCCGTGGTGCGCAAGCTGGCCCACGACCACGGGATTGCCTTGGCCGGCATCCCCGGCACGGGCCCTGACGGGCTGATCCTGCGGGCGGACGTGCAGGCCGCCATCGCCGCCGTTGAACCGCCCGCCGCGCCGGCCGCACCGGCGGAACCGCCTGTGGCGCCGCAACAAGCGGAACCACGGCGGGAGGCGGCGGAAGCGCCTGCGCCTGCGTCCGGCGTCGTGGACCAGCGCACCGGGCTTGCAGTGATGTCCAGGACACCCCTGACCGGGCTGCGGAAGGCGGCGGCCGAGGCCATGGTGCGCAGCCGCCGGGAGATACCCGAGGCCACCGTCTGGGTGGATGTGGACGCCACGGCGCTGCTGGAGCTGCGTGCCGGGATGCAGGCGCAGGGCTCGGCGCCGGGCCTGCTGGCCTTTGTCACGCGGTTTGTCGTGGCCGGGCTGGCCCGCTTCCCGCAGCTGAACATGCAGCTGGCCGGCGACGGCGGAACGGACTCCGTGGTGGAGTTCGCCGGCATCAACCTGGGCTTCGCCACGCAAACCGAACGCGGGCTCGTGGTGCCTGTGCTCCGCAACGCCCAGGGCCGCAGTGCCAGGGAACTCGACGCGGCCATCCGCGGGCTCACCGCCAGGGCATTGGAGGGGCATGCCGGGCCGGGCGAGCTGGGCGGCGGCACGTTCACCATCAACAACTACGGCGTGCTGGGCGTGGACGGCTCGGCCGCCATCATCAACCACCCGGAGGCGGCCATGCTGGGCCTGGGCCGCATCATGGACAAGCCGTGGGTGGTGGACGGGGAACTGTGCGTGCGCAAGATGACGGAGCTGACCCTGGCCTTTGACCACAGGGTCTGCGACGGGGCAGTGGCCGCCGGCTTCCTGCGCTTCGTGGCCGACGCCATGGAAAACCCGGCGGCGGTGCTGGCCGACTTGTAGGGTGGGGGCATGGCAGAACAGCAGCCGGGGCCTGCCTCGGACGGCACCTGGCAGGACCTCGGTGGAGGCAGCTTTGTCCTCGCCAGCAGTGCCGCACGCGCCCTGGTGAACATCGGGCTCGTGGTGGGGCGTGAGCGGGCCCTGCTGGTGGACACCGGCTGCGGCCCCCGCCACGCCACCGAGATCCTGGCCGCCGTGCGGGCCCTCACCGCACTGCCACTCCTCGTGGTGAACACGCACGCCCACTGGGACCACTTCTTCGGCAACGCGGCGTTCCGGGATGCGGGCACCACAACCATCTGGGCGCACGCCGCCGCTGCCCGGGCCATGGAACGCACGGGGGAGTCGCAGCGGGCCGAGGTGGCCGGCGTCGAGCCTGACATGGCGGCCGGCAGGGGACCCGGCACGGAGATTGTGCTGCCCACACACCTGGTCCAGGAGGTGCCAGTGGTGTTGGACTTGGGCGGCACAGTGGTGGAACTGTTCACGCTGGGCCGCGGGCACACGGACGGCGACCTCATGGTGGGCGCTCCCGGCGTGCTGTTTGCCGGGGACGTGCTGGAGGAAGGCGCCGAGCCCCAGTTCGAGGACGCACACCCGCAGGAATGGGCCGCGGTGCTGCGCCGGCTTGGCACCATGGCTGCCAGGTACCCCGTCATGGTCCCCGGACACGGCCGCCCCGTGGACGCGGCCTTCGCGGCGGCCCTGGCGCCGGTTGTCCAGGCCCACAGCTAGACCCTCCCTCACTTTTGGGGGTGTTTCGGGGAACGCTCCCTCACTTTCGGGGGTGTTTCGGGGAACCCTCCCTCACCGCCGGACCCCATGGCAGCGATGGCGTGCTTTCCGGCAGCGCAATCCCACCTCCGCGGCGGGTCTAGAGTGGGGACAGTGAGCAAGAACGCCAAACCCGGAGACTTCAGCCTGTGGTCCATTGCCCTTCCGGCATTTGGGCCATCACTGCTTTTTGGCATTGGTGAAGGGGCCATCCTGCCCGTCATCCCGCTCATGGCACGTGAGATGGGCTCCTCGCTGGCAGGGGCATCACTGGTGGTGGCACTCATCGGCATCGGCTCCCTGGTCAGCAACATCCCGGCCTCACTGATCACCGCAAAATTTGGCGAACGGCGCGGCATGGTGGGTGCGGCCGTGCTGAGCCTGGCAGCCATGCTCACCTGCGTGTTCGCACACAACATCTGGGCGCTCGCCGTGGGCGTGTTCCTCATTGGAGCCTCCGCAGCCGTGTTCAACCTGGCGCGGCAAAGCTACCTGACCGAGGCCGTGCCGCCGCTCATGCGCGCCCGCGCCATGTCCACCCTGGGCGGCGTGGGCCGGATCGGCCTGTTCGCGGGTCCCTTCATCGGCGCCCTGGCCATCCACCTCACGGAGCTGTCCGGGGCCTTCTGGGTTGCAGCAGTTGCCGTTGCCGCGGCCGGGGCTGTGGCATGGTGGCTGCCGGATCTGGAGCCCAGCGGCGGTCCGGCACCCACCGGCCCGGGCCCCACCGTGCGCTCGCTCATGGCCGCCCACAAACGTGTCTTTTTGACCGTGGGCATCGGCGTGCTGCTGGTCAGCGCCGTGCGCTCGTCACGGCAGGTGGTGGTGCCGCTGTGGGCCGACAACCTTGGCCTGAGCCCGGCGGCAACCTCGGTCATCTACGGGCTCTCCGGCGCGATCGACATGCTGGTGTTCTACCCCGCGGGCAAGGTCATGGACCGCAAGGGGCGTAACTGGGTTGCCGTCCCCTCCATGGTGCTCATGGGCGCGGCCCTGCTCCTGATCCCGCTGACCACCGGCGCCACCACCCTGCTGCTGGCGGCCCTGCTCATCGGCTTCGGCAACGGGATTGGCTCAGGCCTGATCATGACCCTGGGCGCCGACTACTCGCCGCGCCACGGCCGCGCCCAGTTCCTGGGCATCTGGCGGTTCATGTCCGACGCCGGCGGGTCCAGCGGGCCTGCCCTCCTGGCCCTGCTCACGGCGGCCGTTTCGCTGTCCTTTGGCATTGCCGCCACGGGCGTCCTGGGCCTGGCCGCGGCGGCCGTGCTGGGCTACTGGGTGCCGCGGAACAAGGCAGTCCACCGCTAGGGAGCAAGACGGCCCGCGCCAGGGGGATCCCTTGACTTCCGGCACGGGTGGGCCAAGGATGGGGCCATGGGGACTCAAATGGCAGCATCGTGGCAGGGATTGAAGGACAAGTTGGCCGGGGCATTCGCGCAGTGGGCCCGGCACAGGGCGCGGCTGCGGAAAGCCCGCACCGGCTGGCCCCTCGGGGAAAAGTCGTGGCCGGGGCCCTGGCTCCACCGCTGACCGCACACTGACGGACGCCCCAGGTGACGGCCGGCCCCGCAAACGGCCGGGACGGCACCCACGGACAAGCCCAGAAAGTTTTTGACGCCCGGTAGCGGCGCCGCGAATCATGGGAGCATGAGCTCAAGATTCGAGGCCGTTTGGCGGGCCGTGCAGGAAAAAGTGGATTCGGGGTGGGCACCCGGCATCGTGGCCGGCGTCCGGCACCGGGGCACCACGGAATACTTCGCAGCGGGGGTGCGGACGCTGGGCGGGCCCGAGCCAATGCAGGCCGGCACACCCTTCCGCATGGCGTCGCTGGGCAAGCCCATGGGCGGCGCGCTGGCCGTGGCCATGATGGCCGACGGCACCCTGGCCCCCGACGACCCCGCGGACATGTGGCTCCCCGAGCTGGCCTTCCCCCACGTCCTCACCAGCCCGGATGCACCCCTGGACAGCACGGTCGCGGCGGAGCACGAGATCACTGTCCGGCAGCTGCTGACCCTGACCCACGGCATGGGCTACATGGACCCGGACACGCCGCTTGCCCATGCGATGGACGCGGCCGGCCTGTTCCCTGGCGCCCGCCGCCACACGCTGCACCCCGATGAATACATGGCCCGCGTGGGTGGGTTGCCGCTGGCGCACCAGCCCGGCACCCGGTGGAGCTACCACGTGGGCAGCGACATCCTCTCGGTCCTGCTGGCCAGGGCCGGGCGGGCCCTGCTGGCCAGGGCCGGGCGGGCCCCGCTGGGCCAGCTGCTTCAGGAGTACATCGGCACACCCCTGGGACTGTCCGCCACTGCCTTTTACGGCGATCCGGCCGAGCTTCCCACCGCCTATGAACCAACCTCGGAGGGACTTGCCGTGTTCGATGAACCTTCCGGCCAGTTCTCGCAACAGCCGGAATTTGAGTCCTTCGGCGGCGGCCTGGTGTCCAGCGTTGCGGACTACCTGACCTTCCTGGCCGCCCTGGCCGACGACTCCCTGCTCCCGGCCGAGCTGCGGGCCGAAATGACCCGGGACCAGCTCACCGAGGCACAGAAAGGCGGCTCGGAGGAGCTGCTGGGCCCCGGCATGTCGTGGGGCTGGCAGGTTTCCGTGCAAACAGGGGAGGCCGACCCCTGGGGAGCGCCCGGGCGGTTCGGTTGGATGGGCGGCTCAGGGACCACCGCATTCGTTGACCCGTCCAGGGAGCTCATCGGCGTCCTGTGCACGCAACGGATCATTATGGACGCCTACGACGACTTTTCCTGGTTCTGGGGACCCCTCGCGAAGGCAGCGGGGCCCGCCGGCACCCGGGCGGGACAAGCAGGCTAGCGCAAGGTCCGGCGTCGCACGGGAATGGTCAGCAGGAGCGTTCCGGCCATGGCCAGCACATAGCCGGCCACCACAATCAGGCCCACCCCGGCCAGGAAATAGCTCACGGTGCTCGTGGCGCCGGGGACTTGGGCTGCGCGCAGCACCAACGCCCCGGCCAGGCCGGCCAGCAGTGCCATGAATGCGGCCGCGGCCGTCCAGCCGCGTGCCGAGGCCCAGTGCTGGTTGGCGCCGAGCCACACGTTCCATGACGGGCCCGTGCGCATGACGGCCAGGGCGGCCAGGGCAGTCCAGCACGCCACCACAAAGAATGCGGCAATCACGTCGGCAGGCCGGTGCCATTGGTTGATCAGCGTGGAAAGTCCGGCCATGATGGCGTAGCTGCCTCCCACAAACGCGGCCGCGGGCCGCCACCGCGGGGAAACCACCAGGAACACGGCCGCGGCCGCGCTGGCGGCCAGCGTGCTGTGGCCCGACGGCAGGGAATTCAGGGCAAGCGTGTTCACGCCCAGGTTGGGGCGGTCGGGCAGGCCCGCCTTGATCAGTTGGGTGGACAGGTTCGCGGCGGCCATGGCGGCGATCGCGATGCCGGCCGCCTTCCACCGCCGGCGGGCCAGCGTGACGAACAGGACCACAATCGCGGCAATGACCACCGAGGTGACCGGCAGCAGGTCCAGGAGCTGGGCCGTCTGCACGCCGATCCGCTGGCGGGCCACGGCGGCCTCCACCAGGGCGGACTCGTCGATGAACTGGCCCGTGGTTGTCTTGACGAAGAACCTGTAGCTCAACAGCAGCCCGGCCAGGCAGATGAACGCCGCCGCGAGGAAGGGCCAGGCGGCGATGCGCGCGGCGGTGCGGCCGTGCTGGCCTGGGCGGTGGGACGCGGCGTGGGTATTCATCGCCTCTAGGTTCCCACAGATTCATGGGAGGCCGCGGACCGTGGGGCTACAGTGTAGGGATGCAATCGACCCCGCCGCTCGAGCAGCTCCTTGCCTCCGCCCACGTCGTCTCCCTGCCCATGCGCGTGAAATTCCGGGGTGTGGAGGTCCGCGAGGCCGTGCTCCTGGACGGCCCGGCGGGCTGGGCGGAATTTTCCCCATTCACCGAGTACGACGACGAGGAGTCCTCCCGCTGGCTGGCCTCGGCCGTGGAGGCCGGCTGGCTTGGGCACCCCGAGGCGGTGCGGTCCTGGATCCCCGTCAACGCCACGCTGCCCGCGGTTTCAGCCGAGCAGGTTCCGGCCGTGCTGGGCGCCTATGACGGCCTGCACACCGTGAAGATCAAGGTGGCCGAGGCAGGCCAGACGCTCGCAGACGACGCCGCCCGCGTGGGCGCCGTGCGGAACCTGCTGCCAGATGCCGCGATCCGCGTTGACGCCAACGGCGGCTGGAGCGTGCCCCAGGCCGTGTCGGCACTGCGCATGCTGTCTGTGTTCGGGCTCGAGTACGCCGAACAGCCCGTGGCCACCATCGCCGAGATGGCGGCCGTCCGCGAAGCCCTGCGCGGATCCGTGCTCATTGCCGCCGATGAAAGCGTCCGCAAGGCCACTGACCCACTGGCCGTGGCCCGGGCCGGCGCCGCCGATCTCCTGGTGGTCAAGGCCGCACCCTTGGGCGGGGTTCGCCGGGCCCTGGAAATCGTGGCCGAGGCCGGCTTGCCCGCCGTGGTCAGCTCCGCCCTGGACACCTCCGTGGGCATCGGCACGGGCCTGGCCCTCGCCGCTGCGCTGCCGCAGCTGCCCTACGCCTGCGGGCTCGGCACGGTCTCACTTATGGCGGGCGATGTTGCCACGCCGAGCCTGGTGGCCGTGGCCGGCGGCATGGCCGTGCGCGACGTTGTGGCGGACCCGGAGCTGCTGGCCCACTTTGCCGCCCCGGCCGAGCGGCAGCAATGGTGGCTGGAGCGCATCCGACGCTGCCACGCACTGCTGTAGCGGTGCAGCCGGGTGGCTAGAGTGGTTGGGTGACTTTACTTAGCTCCATGGACGCCGCCCGCTACGTTGTCGACGCACTTGAACGCGCCGGCGTGCGGCAGGTGGTGCTGGCCCCCGGATCCCGCAGCGCGCCCCTTGTCTACGCCCTTGCCGAGGCTGAGGCCGACGGCCGCCTCACCGCACACGTCCGCATTGACGAGCGTGTTGCCGGGTTCACGGCCCTGGGCCTGGCCATGGGCTCCGGGCTGCCCGCCGCCGTCGTGACCACCTCCGGCACAGCCGTGGGCAACCTGATGCCGGCCGTCATGGAGGCCAACCATGCCGGAACGCCGCTCGTGGTGCTCTCCGCCGACCGGCCCGAGGAACTGCGCGGCACGGGCGCCAACCAGACCACGGCGCAGCTGGACCTCTTCGGCGACCATGTGCGCTTCGCCACGGACGTGCCCGCCGGCGCCGACCCCACCTCGGCCATTGCCACGGCCCTGAGCGCGGCCCAGGGCAGGCTCGAGGGCATTCCCGCCGGCCCCGTCCAGGTCAACCTGGCCTTCCGCGAGCCCCTCACCCCGGCGCTGGACGGCTCCGAGTGGGAGCGGCTGCTGCCCGTGGTGGACTCACCGGCATCCCTGCTGGAAACTGACGACGGCGATGACACGGCCGCCGCGGACAGCGGCCCCGCGTCCGCGGCGGGGGCCAGCCCCGTGGCGGGCACCGAGGCGGCGATCCTGCTGCCCTCCACAAGCCACCGGACAGTGGTGGTGGCCGGCCACGGCGCAGGCCCGGAGGCCGAGTTCTTTGCCCGCACACTGGGCCTGCCCCTGCTCGCCGAGCCCTCCTCCAACGCCCGCTTTGGTCCCAATGCGGTGGGCCCCTACAGGCTGCTGTTGGAGCAGTTCGGCCCCGGCAGCACGCAGCCCATTGAGCGCGTTGTCGTATTTGGCAGGCCCACGCTTTCGCGGCAGGTCAGTGCCCTGCTGGCCCGGACGGAGCTGGAACGGGCATTGTTCCTGCCCCGCCCCGTGCCGTGGTTTGAGCCGGGCCGGCGCGCGGAGCTGGTGCTGACCCAGTGGGACCAGCTGGTGGGCTTTGCCGGCCAGGGGCCCGAAGGGTGGCTGGAGGCCTGGCAGCAGGCGGCCGCCACGGCCGAGGCTGCCCTGGAGGCATTCCTGGCTGCGGATGGGGAACAGGCTGCGGGGCTCAACGGGCCGCAGGTGGCCCGCCTGGTCTGGGCACGGTCGCAGCAGGATTCCGGCAGCAACCTCATGCTGGGTTCCTCCAATCCGGTCCGCGACGCCGAGCTCGCCGCCCTGCCCACCGCGGCCAACAACATCACTGCGAACGCCAACCGCGGCCTGGCCGGGATCGACGGAACTGTTTCCACGGCCACCGGCCTGGCCCTGTCCACGGGCAGGCCCACCCGGGCGCTCATGGGCGACCTGACATTCCTGCACGATTCCGGCGCCCTCAATTTGGGGCCCGCCGAGGCCCGGCCACTGCTGCAGCTGATCGTTCTGAACGACGGCGGCGGCGGCATCTTCTCGGTCCTGGAGCACGGCACCTTGGCGCAGGCACCCAACTACGCGGCCGCCGTCGAACGCTTCTTTGGCACGCCGCACACGGTGGACCTGGCGGCGCTGGCCGCGGCCCACGGCTGGGCACATTCGGTGGCACGGACCGCGGCGGAACTCGCCGAAGCCCTCGCCGCGCCGGTGCAAGGCCCCAGCATCATCGAGGTAGCCGCGGCAGGGCGCGACGGCCTGCGGGAAATGCACGCCAAGATCAAGGCAGCCTTAAATAAGTAACCGGGTCTCGACAGGCTCGACCCCCGGTGGTCGAGCCCGTCGAGACCCGGAACGTTCAAGGCGCTAGAGGACCCGGCTGAGGAACTCCTTGGTCCGGTGGTGCTGCGGGTTGGCGATGATCTCGCGCGGCTTGCCGCTTTCCACCACCACGCCGCCGTCCATGAACGTCAGGGTGTCGCCCACCTCGCGGGCAAAGCCAATCTCGTGGGTCACCACGATCATGGTCATGCCCGACTTGGCCAGGTTCTTCATGACCTCCAGGACGTCGCCCACGAGCTCCGGGTCCAGGGCGGAGGTGGGCTCATCGAAGAGCATGAGCTCCGGCTCCATGGCCAGGGCGCGGGCAATGGCAACACGCTGCTGCTGCCCGCCGGAGAGCTGGGAGGGGTAGAAGTTGGCGCGGTCGGACAGGCCAACCATCTCCAGCAGTTCCAGTGCCTTCAGTTTCGCGGCGGCCTTGGACTGCCGCTTGACCTGGGTGGGTGCCTCAATCACGTTCTGCAGGGCGGTCTTGTGCGGGAACAAGTTGAAGCGCTGGAACACCATGCCGATTTCGCGGCGCTGGGCCGCGATCTGCTTGGTGTTCAAATCGTGCAGCCTGCCGTTGACGTCCCGGAAGCCGATCAAGTCATCGTGCACATAGATGCGCCCGGCGCTGATGGTTTCCAGGAGGTTGATGCAGCGCAACAGGGTTGACTTGCCGGATCCGGAGGGGCCAATGATGACCGAGACCTCCCCGGGCTTGACCTGCATGTCGATGCCGCGCAGCACGTGGTGGTCGCCGAAGAACTTGTGGACGCCCTGAATGTCCACCAGGGGCGCTACGCCGGCGGAGGCCGGTACGGGGGCTGGTGCTGTGCTGGTCATGGCTTTTCGCCTTCCGTGGTTCCGTCGGCGGTGTCGACCGGTTTGGCGTGGGCAGCCGCGACGGCCGCGGTGGCCTTCACGGGTGCCTTCATGACGTTGTCCACGCCCTTGCCGAAGTGCCGCTCAATGAAGAACTGGCCCACCATCAAAACCGAGGTGACAACCAGGTACCAGAAGGCGGCAACCATGAGCAGGGGGATGGGCAGGAAGGTCCGGCTGGCCAGCGCGTTGGTCACGAACGTCAGGTCCAAGGTGAACGGGACGGCCAAAACCAGCGAGGTGGTCTTGAGCATGCCGATCGTCTCATTGCCTGTGGGCGGGATGATGACGCGCATGGCCTGCGGCAGGATGATCCGCCACATGACCTTGGAACGCCGCATGCCCAGGGCCTCGGCTGCCTCCATCTGCCCGTTGTCCACGGACTTCAGGCCGGCCCGGAAGATTTCCGCCAGGTAGGCGGACTCGTTCAGGCCCAGGCCCACAATGGCGGCCACCGTGGCATTGATGACAGTGGCGGTGTCCCAGGAGAAAAGCTCCGGGCCAAACGGCACGCCAACAATGATCTTCGGGTACAGCGCACCGATGGAACCCCAAAACAGCAGCTGGGTGTAGACAGGGGTGCCGCGGAAGAACCAAACCCACACCCAGGAAACATACCTGAACAGGGGGTTGTCGGACTGGCGCATGAAGGCCAGCAGGATGGCCAGCACAATGGCGATTGCCATGGCGCTGACCGTCAGGACCAGGGTCCAGCCAACGCCGCGGATGACGAGCACATCGAACAGGTAGGTCCTGAACGTTCCCCAGTAGAACTTGGGGTTGACGGTCATCGACTGGATGGCCAGGGCCAGGACCAGAAGAATTGCGGCGGCACCTACCCAGCGCCACGGGTGCCGGACCGGAACTGCGTCAATCAGTTCCAGCCCGGCCGCCGAACCCGGCGTGGCCTTGCGGCCAAATGGTCTGGCCACTGGCTTAGCCGGCCGTCGGGTTCAGCACGGCCTTGGTCAGGGCGCCGTCCGTGTTGTTCCAGGTGGTGAGGATCTTCGTGTAGGTGCCATCTTCGATGAGCTTGTTCATGACCTTTTCAATGACCTGGGCGAAGGCAACATCGTCCTTGGCGATGGCAATGCCCTGCTGCGCTGCATCGTAGGTGCTGCCCAGGGTTTCCAGCTGGCCGTTCGTCTTGGCGAGCGCGTTGTTGATGATGGGGGTGTCGGCGCTCATGGCATCGATGGTTCCACCGACCAGGCGAGTTGTGACATCGGTCTGGTTCTTGAGGGAGACGATCTCAATGGCGGGCTTGCCGTCGGCCACGCACTTGGCGGAGCGGTCCTTGACGTCCGGGTCTTCCTCGACGGTGCCCGTCTGGACGCCCACCTTCTTCCCGCACAGGTTCTCCATGGTGATGCCGTTGGGGTTGCCCTTCTGCACGGCCCACAGCACGCCGGCGTTGAAGTAGCTGACAAAGTTCACGGCCTTGGAACGCTCCGGGTTGATCGTGAAGGAGGAGATGCCCAGGTCGTAGACGGTGCCCAGCTTGGGCAGGATCGAGGAGAAGTCAGCGGTCTGGACCTCCGCCTTCTTGCCCAGGGTCGCGGCGATTGCCTTGGCGAAGTCCACGTCGTAGCCGATGGGCGTCTGGCCGTCCTTGTCCAGGAACTCGGCCGGCTCATAGGAGGTGTCCGAGCCAACCGTGATGGTTGCCTTGTCCTTGACGCTGGCGGGCAGCAGGGCAATCAAGGCGTCGTCCTTGGCTACCGTGGTGGGATCAAATGCCGCGGGCTGTGATGCGCCCGGGGTGCTGCCGCCACCGTCCTGTGAGGCTGTTGTGCAGCCGGTCAGTGCCAGTGCTGCAACGGCAAGCACGGCTGCCGCGCGAACGGTCAGCTTGGTTGAGATATGCATGTTTGTCCCTCATGTTGTTCTGGAGCGCCGTTTCGTGGGGCACTGCTTAAGTGGAACTAGTGTAACCCGGCGTGATTTGCATCACGGTAAACTGTATTTCACTATTGAACAACTCGGCGAGTGGGCTGGCAAGAGGGTATTTTGCCGACCTGTCTGGTGGACCGGACAGGAAAACGGTTACTGGCGGTCCGCCAGGTTCAGGGCCTGCAGCATGGGCCGGAACTTGGCCCACGTCTCGGCCAGTTCGGCCTCCGGGTCGGAAGCCTCCACGATGCCGGCGCCGGCGTAGAGGCGCACCCGGTGCGCATCTTCCAGGACGGCTCCGCGCAGCGCGATGCCCCACTCGCCGTTGCCGGCTCCGTCCAGCCAGCCCACGGGCCCGGCATAGGGGCCGCGGTCCATTTTCTCCAGTTCCAGGATGAGCCGCCCGGCATCCTCGCGCGGTGTCCCGCACACCGCCGCGGTGGGGTGCAGGGCCTCAACAAGGGCCAGGGAGGTGGGCAGGTGGCCATTTGAACTGGCCAGCTGGGCCGTGACGTCCGAGGCCAGGTGCCACACGTTGGGCAGCTCCAGGATGAACGGTTCGGCCGGGAATGAGAGGTCCGTGGCGAAGGGCGCCAACTGCCGCGTCAGGGAGCGGACGGCAAAGTCGTGCTCCTGGCGCTGCTTGAGTGAACCGCCCAGCACGGTGTCGGCGAAGCCGGTGGATCCGGCCGGTTCGTCCTCCCGGTCAAGGGTGCCGGCGAGCACCCTGGCCTGGGCGGTCTGGCCGTCCACCTTGATCAGGATCTCTGGCGTGGCACCCACCAGGCCGCGCACCCCGTAGGTCCAGCATTCGCTGTAGAGGCCCACCAATCGTTGCAGAATTGAAACCCGCTGCACGGCCTCCGGGAACGTTGCGAGAACGTCGCGGGCCAAAACCACCTTTTCCAGGCCGCCGCGGGCAATGGCTGCCACGCCCGCGGCCACGGAGGCCTTCCATTCCTCTTCGGTGAGCGCCCCGGAACGCACGGTGCCCGCGGAGGGGTGTGCCGGCGTCGAACGCGCAGAAACAGGGGAGCCAATGGCCACTGTCTGCTCCAGCAGGGCCAGGGCGGAACCGGCTGTGGGGATGGTGCCGTCGAGCGTGAGCTGGGTCAGCCAGGCGGTGCCGTCGGCAAAGCCCACCACGAGGGCCGGGACAATGAGTTCCGAGGGGTGGTCGCTGGTCTTGGAGAAGGCAAAGGAGCCAAACGCCATGGCCCCCGTGCCGGGCATGCGCACCGAATCCTGCACCACGGCGTCGGCCAGCAGGGACTTCCACCACTGCTCGGCGTCGCTGAACCGGGACGTGCCGGTGCCCGTGAACGCTGTGATTTCGCCGAAGCCCAGCAGGCCCTCGCCGCGGCGCAGCCAGCACAGGGGGCCTTCGGGGGACCCGGCGGCCAGGAGCCCGGCGGGCCCGCCCGCGGCGAGCCGCTCCAGCGTGGCCGGATCCAGGGCCAGGGTGAGGGTTCGCAGCGGATGGGTGCCCAGGGAAGCAGTCATGATGAGACCAGATTACTCGCCCGGACCCGGCAGTTCGGCGCAGCGCCGGTGTGATGGCCCACAAGTGGCCCGCACCGATGCACGAACCGGGGCAAAGTTTGAGAGACTAAGGGGGTGAACCGTGCATCCTTGGAGAAGCGTCCGGAAGAAATGGCCGCCATGTTTGACGACGTGGCCCCTAAATACGACATCGTCAACGACATCCTGTCCATGGGACAGACGCGCCGTTGGCGCCGCATTGTGGTTGATGCGGTGGGCGCCGTGCCCGGCCAGCGGGTCCTTGACCTGGCCGCGGGAACCGGCACCTCCAGCGAACCCTACGCCGACGCCGGCGTGGACGTGGTGGCCTGCGACTTCTCCGTGGGCATGCTGAAGGTGGGCAAGCGCCGCCGCCCCGACATCGACTTCATTGCCGGGGACGCCACCAACCTGCCGTTTGCCGACAACTCCTTTGACGCCTCCACCATCTCCTTTGGGCTGCGCAACGTCATTGACCCCAAGAAAGCCCTGCGCGAAATGCTGCGCGTGACCAAGCCCGGCGGCAAGCTGGTTGTGGCCGAGTTCTCCCACCCCACGTTCTCCCCGTTCCGCACCGTGTACACGGAATACCTGATGCGCGCCCTGCCGCCCATCGCCAAGAAGGTGGCCTCCAACCCGGACGCCTACGTGTACCTGGCCGAGTCCATCCGCGCCTGGCCCAACCAGGACAACCTCTCCGCCTGGCTCACCGAGTCCGGCTGGGAGAACGTGGCCTACCGCAACCTCAGCGGCGGCATCGTGGCCGTGCACCGCGCCACCAAGCCCGCAAGCTAAACGTGAAGGTACTTGTTGTAGGTGCCGGCCCCGCCGGATCAACCGCCGCCTGGCACCTGGCCAAGGCCGGGATCGACGTCACCGTGCTGGAGAAGACCCGGTTTCCGCGTGAGAAGGTCTGCGGCGACGGCCTGACCCCGCGCGCCGTCCGCGAAATGCAGCTCATGGGCCTGCCGCACGACCCCGCCGAGGGCTGGCGCCGGAACAAGGGCCTGCGCCTGATTGCCGGCGGACGCACCGTGGAGGTCCCGTGGCCGGAGCTGAGCAACTTCCCCAACTATGGCCTCATCCGCACCCGCCTGGGCTTCGACGAGTCCCTCGCCGCGCATGCCCGGGCCGCAGGCGCAACGATCCTTGAGGGCCATTCGGTCACCACTGCCATCACGGACGACGCCGGCACCGTGGTAGGTGCCAGGGCGTCACTTTTGGATAGCTCAGGCAGGAAGACGGGCGAGACTGCCGACTTCCACGCCGACGTGGTGCTGGCCGCCGACGGCAACTCAACCCGCACAGCGGTGTCGCTTGGCCTGGAAAAGCGCGACGACCGGCCCATGGGCGTGGCCTACCGCACCTACTTCACCTCTCCCCGCCACGACGAGGACTGGATGGAGGGGTGGCTGGAACTGAAATCCCCCGAGGGCAAGACGCTGCCCGGCTACGGCTGGGTGTTCGGTGTTGGCGACGGCACGGCCAATGTTGGCCTGGGCATCCTGAACTCCTCCAAGGAGTTCGGCAAGCTGGACTACCGCCAGGTGCTGCGCGACTGGACCGCCGGCATGCCCGCCGAGTGGGGCTTCACACCGGAAAACCAGGTGGGCGCCATCCGGGGTGCGGCGCTGCCCATGGGCTTCAACCGCACACCGCACTACTCCAACGGGTTGATGCTGCTGGGTGATTCCGGCGGCATGGTGAGCCCGTTCAACGGCGAGGGCATTTCCTACGCCATGGAATCGGCCCGGTTCGCGGCCGAGTTCATCGCCAGGGCTTCGGGCAGCAACTCGAAGCTGGCCTCGGCGCATGCCCTGTCCGGCTACTCCGACTTTGTCCGGGAACAGTGGGGCAGCCACTTCACCCTGGGCCGCACCTTTGCCTCCCTTATTGGCAATCCGGGGATCATGAAACTGGCCCTGCGCACGGGCATGCCCATCCCTGTGCTCATGCGCTTTGTGGTGCGGCTGATGGCCAACCTCACCGACGCCGGAGAACGGGGTTTTGAGGATAGAGTGATTCACTTGTTGGAGAAGCTCGTCCCCGCCACCAGCAATCAGGACAATGCAGGCACATCCAAGCAACAATCCCTACCAATAGTTAGTGTTAAGCAGTGACTACTTCCGCAAACCACAGCTGGACCCCTGCAGGGCAAGGACGCCCTGATTCCCACGAGCCCGAGCCCAGCACCATGGCCATTGCCACCGGATTGCAGTTGCCGGCCGGATTCACGGCCGTTGCCGAGGACCCGGACCTGGGCCCCTCCATCTCCATGAGCATGGCCAAGGTGGAAAAGGTGCTGCGCGAGGCAATCGCCCACTCCGACCCCTTGGCCGACGCCACGAGCCGCCACCTGGTTGAGGCCGGCGGCAAGCGCATCCGGCCGCTGCTGGTGCTGCTCGCCGCACACCTCGGGGACCCCAACCTGCCGGAGGTGGTGCAGGCCGCCGTCGTGGTTGAACTGACGCACCTGGCCACGCTCTACCACGACGACGTCATGGACTCCGCGCCATACCGCCGCGGCGCACCCACAGCCCACGAGGTGTGGGGCAACACCGTGGCCATCCTGACCGGCGACTTGATCTTTGCCCGCGCCTCGATCCTGGTGTCGCAGCTGGGCGGGCGCGCCCTGGAAATCCAGGCCCGCACCTTTGAGCGCCTGTGCCTGGGACAGCTGCACGAGACCGTCGGCCCGCGCGAAGACGAGGACCCCATTGAGCACTACCTGTCCGTGATCGCGGACAAGACCGGCTCGCTCGTGGCCGCCTCCGGCCAGCTCGGCGCCATCTTTGCCGGGGTGGATGAAGAAATGCAGGATGTATTGCTCGAGTACGGCGAGAAGGTGGGCGTGGCCTTCCAGCTGGCCGACGACGTCATCGACGTCACCGGGCTGAAGCAGGTTTCAGGCAAGTCACCCGGAACCGATCTGCGCGAGGGTGTTCCCACGCTGCCCGTGCTGCTGTTGCGCAACGCAGCGGCTGCCGGCGATGCCGCGGCGGCTGCCGTTCTTGAGCTGGTGGACGGCGACCTGAGCAGCGACGAGGCCCTGGCGCAGGCCGTCACAGCCCTGCGCGAACACCCCGTCACCCAGGAATCCTGGGCCGTGGCCCGCGAATGGTCGGATGCCGCCGTTGCCTCGCTTGCCCCGCTGCCCGAGGGAATTGTGAAGACGGCCCTGGCCAGCTTCGCCGAGGCCGTGGTCTCCCGCGACGTTTGATGTGCCGCGCCAAGGGCGCGCCAGACACTTGAGGGTGCGTATGCAATTGCATACGCACCCTCAAGTGTTTGACGGCCTGCGGCTACTGGAGCTTGACGGTGCCCAGCCGTGGCAGCTCGAAGGGGCTGGCGCCTTCGGCGCTGTTGTTCCAGTGCGTGGAGGCGCTGCGGTGGCGGGCCTCGACCTCTGAAGCGGTGGCCAGTCCGGCGTCGTCGATGCTCACCATGACCCCGCTGTGCTGGAGGTTGAAGAAGCGGATCACAATGCGGCGGCCGTTGACGTGCCACACGCACGCCTGGACCACGGGATCGTGCCAGGGGTTGGTGCCTTCGCCGTAGATTCCGGCCAGCCGGGCGTGGATGTCCTCATAGCCCTCCTTGGTGGAGGGGTTGTCGGTTTCCAGCGAGGAGTACAGCTGCATGCTGATGCCCAGGAACCGGCCGCCGTACGACGTCCAGGACGAGGCGATCTCCCCGCCGGCCAGCGGCGTGCGGAGGGAGTAGTGCGCCACGGCCGAGGCTTCCTGGGGGTCATCCCAGCAGGCCCCGGAAACCAGGCCCAGGCGTTCAAACCAGCCCTTGCGGTCAAAGTCGGAACGGGGCCACATGCCCGTAACCAACTTTTCAATGAGGCCAACAACCGCGGCCGGTTCCGGATTCAATGCGCCAATGGGCTCCTGTGCGTTCATAACGACACCGTACCGCTCGAAACTGAATATGCCCATAGGCGAAGCTGTGGGTTTAGTCCTCTTCGCCCAGGACTTCGTTGAAGACCCAGTCGAGCATGTCAAAGACAAACTCGCTGAAGGTGCCTTCCTCGTTGATCCACTGGCCCGTGGCGTTGTTGCGGCGCCACACAATGGGGTCCGGGACGTCGGCCTGGTCCGCCAGCATGCCCCAGGTGTAGGTCTCGTCCTCGTCCTCGAGGAACAAGAGGTAGCCGTCCTCGATTTCCAGTTCCTCGGGGTCCCAGAAGTAGTAGTACGCCTCCATGAGGTCCTCGCAGTTGCCCACCGCGTGCAGGAATTCACGCAGCGCCAGGGGGACGGTGATCTGCAGTTCCGCGAAGACGGCGTCCAGGTCGGCCCAGTCGATGCCGTCCGCTTCCTGCCACGGCTCTTCCAGGTACAGGGGCACCAAGCCGCGGAACTTCTCTACGAACATGTCAGACATCAAAATCTCCACCATTTGGCAACGGGCAAAACGCTTAGCTTCAATCCTATCTGCGCCGGGCCAGCCGCGGTGCCCAGCTGCGGGCTGCCAGCGGGGCGTGCCAGCCGTAGCGCAGGCTCAGCATGCGCAGCGCGAAAACCACCACGGCGGCGACGGTGCCCGTGGCGAGGTTGAGCCACCCCAGGTTCCAGAGCCCGGTGGCCAAACCTGCGCCCACGAACGCGGGAATGGCGTAGAGGTCCTTCGGGTCGAAAACCCTCGGGACGTCGTTGGCCGTGACGTCGCGCAGGATGCCGCCGCCCACGGCCGTGGTGACGCCCAGCAGGATGGAAGCTTCCGGGTTCATGCCGGATTCGAGCGCCTTGAGCGTTCCGGTGATGCAGAACAGGGCCAGCCCGCCGGCGTCGAACATGAAGAGCAGCCGGCCGCTGCGCTGGACGTTCTTCACCGTGAAATACACCAGTGCGGCCGCGACCACAGGCGGCAGCAGGTACACGGGATTGGCAAACGCGGCCGGGGGGCCCTGGTTCAGGACAATGTCCCGGACAACGCCGCCGCCCAGGCCCACCATGGAGCCCAACAGCACCGAACCCACAATGTCGAAGCCCTTCCGGGCCGCGAGCAGGCTGCCGGAGACGGCAAAGAAAAAGACCCCGAGAAGGTCAAGGATCAGCGGTAGGTCAAGGTGCATCGGCGCATTCCTGGGTGGGGGCCGCCACTGTGGAGGCCGCGTCAAGCGTACGGGCAGGAGTTGATTGATGGCCAATTCCCAGCGCCGCAGGGGCCTTAAGTGGCTAGGCTGGCAGCATGGACGCCGCAGAGCCGCTGATTCATGTTGAGAACTTCCACATGCAGTTTGGGCAAAAGAAGGTCATAGACGGGTTGTCCTTCGACGTTGCCCGAGGCGAGACGTTCGGCTTCCTGGGCAGCAACGGCAGCGGCAAGACCACCACGATCCGCGCACTTCTGGGCATTTACCGGCCCACGGCGGGAATCCTGCACATCAACGGACGCGTGTTCAGCGACGACTTCGGCTCCCGCCTGGGCTACCTGCCCGAGGAGCGCGGGCTGTACAAGAAGGAATCCGTGCTCGATGTCATGGGCTACTTTGGCCGGCTCAAGGGACTCAGCAAGGCCGACGCGGTGGCGTTCTCCCGGCAGTACCTCCAGCGGGTGGACCTGGCCGACAAGGCCGATGTCCGGGTGGACAAGCTCTCCGGCGGCGAACAACAAAAGATCCAACTCGGGGTGACCATCATGAACGAGCCCGAACTGCTGATCCTGGACGAGCCCACCAAGGGCTTTGACCCCGTCAACCGGCGCCTGCTCATGGACATCATCGAGGAACGCAAGGATGCCGGGGCCACCGTCATGATGGTGACCCACCAAATGGAGGAAGTGGAGCGCCTGTGCGATTCCATCATCCTGCTCAAGGACGGCCGGGCCGAGGCCTACGGGACCATCGACGAGGTCCAGAACCAGTTTGGCGGGCGGACCATCCGGCTCAAGCACACTGGCAACATCCCCGACTCGCCCAACTACAAGGTCACGCTGCGGGAAAACAACTACGCCGAACTGTCGGTTGATGACCGGGTGGACGAGGCCGAGGTGCTGCGGGAACTGGTCCTGGCCGGGGTGGTGGTGCGCGGCTTCGTGGCCGCCAAACGGAGCCTGGAAGACATCTTCATCCAGGTCTACGGGGAGGCGCCTGGCAGCGAGGGTGCCCCGGCGGCGAAGCGCGGCGCCGCACCTGGTGCCGGGAAGGCGGCCTGAGATGGCCCGGCACAACCTGAGCACAGTGGTGGGCTTTGAATTCACCCGCACAGTGAAGAAACGCCGCTTCTGGATCGCCACCCTGGCCATCCCCGTGCTGCTCGGCATCGTGTTTGGGCTGGTGTTCACCAGCAACACCTCCACCCAGAGCCGGGCGGACGCGCAAAAGAACCAGAGCCTGGCCTTCACGTACACGGACGCCTCCGGACTCATTGACGCCAAGTTGGCCACGGCCATGGGCGGCACCCCCGAGCAGGACCCGGCCACCGCCGTCGAACGCGTCAAGGCAGGCACCCTCAACGCCTGGTTCAGCTTCCCGGCCAACCTCACCCAGGAGCCCGTGAAGGTCTACGGTGCCGACCAGGGCATCTTCAAGAACGGCAGCTACGAGGCCGTGGCCAAGCAGCTGGTGCTGCTCTCCGCCCAGGTGAAGGTGGGATCGCCGGAGCTGGCCGCCGCCGTGCAGGGGAATTTCAGCACGGAATCGCAGACGTTCAAGGACGGGCAGCCGTCGGGTGGGCTGGAGACCGTGGTGCCGCCGCTGCTGTTCCTGGTGCTGTTTTACGTGGTCATCATCCTGCTCGCCAACCAGATGCTGGCCTCCACGCTGGAGGAGAAGGAAAACCGGGTCACGGAGATGATCCTGACCACCCTGAACCCCACGACCCTTGTGGTGGGCAAGGTCATTTCGCTGTTCCTGGTGGGTGCGGTGCAGGCGCTGGTTTTTGCCACGCCCATGGCGCTGGGCTATGTCTTCTTCCGGGACCAGCTGGCCATGCCCGACTTTGACCTCTCCAACCTGCAGTTCCAGTTCCTGCCCATGCTGGTCGGGGCGCTGCTGTTCATTGGCGGCTTCATCCTGTTCACGGGCGTGCTGGTGGGAATCGGCGCCGTCATGCCCACGGCCAAGGACGCGAGCACCGTGTTTGCGCCCGTCATGATCATGATGTTCATCCCCTTCTACATTGTGACCCTGGTGGTCAGCGACCCGGGTTCGGTGATCGTGCAGGTCTTCACGTTCTTCCCCTTCACGGCGCCCATCACGGCCATGCTCCGCAACGCCTTCGGATCCCTCAACGGGGTCTCGGCTGCCATTGTGATTGTGGAACTGTTTGTGTTTGGGGCCGTGGCCCTGCGCGTGGCCGTGCACTTGTTCCGCTACGGCTCGATTGAGTACTCCCGCAAGTTGTCGCTGCGGACGGCGTTCTCCAGGAAGTCCTGAGCCGCATGCAGGGGGTCCAGCGGCGCGTGCTGTGGGTGGCCATCCTGGCCTCATTCGTGGCATTTCTGGACGGCGCAGTGGTCAACGTTGCCCTCCCTGCGCTGACCCGCGAACTGGGCGGCGGCATCACCACGCAGCAATGGGTGGTGGACGCGTACCTGCTGGCCCTGGGTTCACTGATCCTCATCGCCGGCTCGCTCTCTGACACCTTTGGCCGTGTGCGGATCCTGCGCGCCGGCCTGCTCCTGTTCGGGGCGGCGTCCCTGGCCTGCGCCCTGGCCCCCACAGCCGTGTGGCTCATCGTGTCCCGCGGCGTGCAGGGCGTCGGCGCGGCCATGCTGGTGCCCAGCTCACTGGCGCTGATCACCTCCACCTTCAGCGGTGCCGCGCAGGGCAAGGCCATTGGCTCCTGGACAGCCTGGACGGGGACGGCGTTCCTGGCGGGCCCCCTCGTGGGCGGGCTGCTGGTGGACTTTGCCAGCTGGCGGATCATCTTCGCCATCAACGTCCTGCCCATCGCTGCCACCCTGTTCATGCTCCGGGGGCTGGTGCTGCCGGGTCCTTTCCCTGCCGCGTCCGCCGCCGGGCCACGCCCCGCCCGGCGGATCGATGCCGTCGGGGCGGTGCTGGCCGCCGTCGGGCTTGCCGGGACGGTGTTCGCCCTGATCGAGCAGGGGAGGCTGGGCTGGGGGAGCACCGCCGTGTGGCTCCCGTTTGCCGTGGGCGTGGCCGCGCTGGCGGCGTTCCTGTGGTGGGAGCGCCGCACGCCGGCGCCCATGATGCCGCCGGGATTGTTCCGCATCCGGAACTTTGGGATCGGCAACATTGCCACGGCACTTGTGTACGGGGGATTGTCGCTGGGGCAGCTGATGGTGGTGCTGTTCCTGCAGGAGATTGCAGGTTTCACGGCAGCGCAGGCGGGGCTGGCCTCGCTTCCCGTGGCAGTCATTTCGCTCATGCTGTCGGGCTGGTTTGGCACGCTGGCCGGCACGCACGGGCCAAGGTTCTTCATGGCGGCCGGTCCCGCCGTGGCGGCAGCCGGGTACCTGCTCATGACGGCGGCGGCCGAACCGTTCAACTTCTGGCTGCAGATCCTGCCCGGGCAGCTCGTGTTTGCCGTGGGCATGTCCATGACTGTGGCGCCGCTGACCGCGGCCATCCTCGGGGCAGTGCCCGCGGAGCAGTCGGGGGTGGGCTCGGCCATCAACAACGCCGTGGCCCGTGTGGCCGGGCTGCTTGCCGTGGCGTTTGCCGGCGTCATGCTGGGCGGGGTGCTTGACCATGGCTCGTTCCGCCGGGTCATGGTGATCACGGCGCTGCTGTTCCTGGCCGGCGGGGCGGTGTCCGCGCTGGGCATCTCCAATGCGGCCGCCCGCAGTGTGCGCGAGAGGGTCTCCTGACGCAATGCGGGTGCCTTGCCTGCCGGGTGGGTGACGTAGATTGGCAGCAGAAAAGAACTTCGTGAAAGGACGCCCCATGGAGCACCGGACGGTCATGATTGCCTGCGCCCACGGCACGAACAACCCGCAGGGGCAGGAGTGCATCAACCAGCTCCGGGCCGAGATTGCGCGGCTGCGCCCCGGGCTGGAGGTGCTCGAGGCGTATGTCGACGTCCAGGAACCGGCACTGCCCGGCGTGGTTGCAGCCCTGCCGGAGGGCGTGCAGGCCGTGGTGGTGCCGCTCCTGCTGACTGTGGGATACCACGTGCAGGTGGACATCGCCGAGGCTGTTGCTTCCCGGCCGCTGACCGCGGCGGCTGCTCCGTTGGGGCCGGATCCGCGACTGGCAAAGCTGCTCGATGAGCGCCTGGGGGAGCTGCCGGCCGACTGGGGCATTGTCCTGGCCGCGGCAGGCTCCTCCCGGCCCGAGGCCGCGGAACAGGTCGAGGTGCTTGCCGCGGACCTCGCCGTGCGCCGGCCCCAGCGGATCCTGGCCGCCTACGGTGCCAGTGCCACGCCGTCCGTTCCGGAGGCCGTGGCCCAGCTCCGGGCTTCCGGGGTCGCAGGGGTGGCCATTGCCTCCTACCTGCTGGCCCCCGGCTACTTCCACGACCAGCTCTCGCTTGCCGGTGCCGATTCCGTGGCTGGGCCGCTGCTGCCTGCAACCCTGCTGGCGGAGCTGGCGCTGGAACACTTTGACACCGCCGTGGCCCGGGGACCCTGGGCCTGAGGCGCTTCACCGTGAACTTATGCGCAATTGCCCGCCGCAGGCCCGGCGCATAGGCCCCCATGCGCACCGCCAGGCTGCGGGGGCTGCGCATAAGTTTGGGGATCACAGTGTCCTCCTGCCCACCTCAGGAATGCACATTGCGGGGCCAAATGGGCCGTGTGACGAAATGTTGCCCAAGGTGAACTAGCGTTGCAATCTTGGTTGGCCCGGGTGCCTGGCCAACCTACTCTCGATTTATGACACAGACAGCTCTAGCCGGAGCGAACGCCGAGGCACCCACCGCATCAGCCGCCCCCGCCGACAAGCCGGCCCGGCCCGTGCGGAGCCGCCCGGCGGCCAAGCCCCACGGCCAGTGGAAGGTTGACGGCACGGCGCCGCTGAACCCCAATGAGGTCTGGAAACAGGAAGACGGCGGGCTGAGCGTCCGCGAGCGGATTGAGACCATCTACGCCGCCGGTGGCTTCGACAGCATCGAGAAGAACGACCTTCACGGCCGTTTCCGCTGGTGGGGGCTGTACACCCAGCGCAAGCAGGGGATCGACGGCGGCAAGACCGCCACCCTGGAACCCCACGAGCTTGAAGACAAGTACTTCATGCTCCGTGTCCGCATCGACGGCGGTTCCCTGACCACCGATCAGCTGCGCGTCATCGGGCAGATTTCCACCGACTTTGGCCGCGACACGGCTGACCTCACCGACCGCCAGAACGTGCAGCTGCACTGGGTGCGGGTCGAGGACGTGCCGGAGATCTGGAACCGCCTCGAGGCGGTGGGCCTTTCCACCACCGAGGCGTGCGGCGACGTGCCCCGCGTCATCCTCGGATCCCCCGTGGCCGGCATTGCCAAGGACGAGATCATCGATCCCACCCCCTTGATCAAGGAGGTCAGCGAGCGGTTCATCGGCGATCCCGAGCTGGCCAACCTGCCCCGCAAGTTCAAGACCGCCATCACGGGCCACCCGTCCCAGGACGTGGTCCATGAGATCAACGACTTCGCCCTGGTGGGCGTCGTCCACCCCGAACTGGGTGCCGGCTACGACCTCTGGGTGGGTGGCGGACTGTCCACCAACCCACGCCTGGCCGAACGCCTTGGCGTCTTTGTTTCGCCCGAGGTCGCTGCCGAGGTGTGGCTGGGCGTCACCAGCATCTTCCGCGACTACGGCTACCGCCGCATGCGCACCAAGGCCCGCCTGAAGTTCCTGCTGGCCGACTGGGGCCCGGCAAAGTTCCGCCAAATCCTGGAGGACGAATACCTGGGCCACAAGCTGCCCGACGGCGACGCCGCACCCAAGCCCACCTCACCCGGCGACCACATTGGCGTCCACGAGCAGAAGGACGGCAAGTTCTTCATTGGCGTCACCCCCACCGTGGGCCGGGTTTCGGGCACCATCCTGACTGCCGTGGCCGACGCCCTGGAAGCCCACGGATCCTTCCGCCTGCGCACCACCCCGCACCAGAAGCTCGTCATCCTCGACGTGCCCAAGGAGCAGGTGGAATCGCTCATCGCCGTGCTGGACGGCCTGGGCCTCTCCGCCCGCCCGTCACTGTTCCGCCGCTCCACCATCGCCTGCACCGGCATCGAGTACTGCAAGCTGGCCATCGTGAACACCAAGGACACCGCGGCCACGGCCATCGGCGAGCTGGAAACCCGTCTGGCGGACCTCGTTGACACCGGAGTTCTGAACCAGCCCATTGCCCTGAACATCAATGGCTGCCCCAACTCCTGCGCCCGCATCCAGACTGCGGACATCGGCCTGAAGGGCATGATGCTTCCCACGGACGACGGCGGCACAGCCCCCGGCTTCCAGGTCCACCTGGGCGGCGGGTTGGCCACCGACAATCGTGTGGAGGCCGGCCTGGGCCGCACCATCCGCGGGCTGAAGGTCACCGCCGCCGAGCTGCCCGACTACGTGGAGCGCGTTGTGCGCCAATACGTTGGCGCCCGCACCGACGGAGAAACCTTTGCCGAGTTCGCACACCGAGCCGATGAGGAGCTGCTCAAATGACAACCCGTGTGATTGATCCTGTCGAGACCCCGGTGGTCGAGCTTGTCGAGACCCCTGTCGAGACCCCGGCACTCCGCTCGCACGAGGAGCTGAAAGCCATTGCGGCTGCCGGCGCCGCCGAACTGGCATGGGACGCGTCCGCACAGGAAGTCATCGCCTGGGTATCGCGCAACTTCGCAACCGGTACGGCCGCCGTCGCCTGTTCCATGGCCGACGCCGTGCTGCCGGCCCTGGTTGCCGAGCAGCTGCCCGGCGTGGACGTGCTGTTCCTGGACACGGGCTACCACTTCCCGGAAACGTACGCCACGCGCAACGAGGTGGCCGAAAACCTGCGCGTGAACATTGTGGACGTGCTGCCGCTGAACACCGTGGCGGAACAGGATTCGCTGCTGGGCAAGAACTTGTTTGCCAGCGACCCCGCCCAGTGCTGTGCGCTGCGGAAGGTCGAACCGCTGAGCCGTTCCCTCTCGGGCTACGAGCTGTGGTTCACCGGCGTGCGCCGCGACGAGGCCCCCACCCGCACCAACACCCCGCTGGTGGTGTGGGATGAAAAGAACGGCCTGGTCAAGGTCAATCCCGTGGCCACCTGGACCTACGAGGAGCTCCTGAGCTACTCGGAAGACAACCTTTTGCCCGTGAACCCCCTGCTCAGCCAGGGCTACCCGTCGATTGGCTGCGCACCCTGCACCAACAAGGTGGCCCCCGGCGCCGACCCCAGGAGCGGCCGCTGGGCCGGAACCTCCAAGACAGAATGCGGACTACACGTATGAGCACCCAAATTACAGACACCCCGGTGGTCGAGCCTGTCGAGACCCTTGTCGAGACCCCGCCCGAGGCGCCCGAGCTGAACTCGCTCGACCTGCTCGAATCCGAGGCCATCCACATCATCCGCGAGGTTGTTGCCGAGTTTGAACGCCCGGCACTCTTGTTCTCCGGCGGCAAGGACTCCGTGGTCATGCTGCACCTGGCCACCAAGGCGTTCTGGCCGGGCAAGGTCCCGTTCCCCGTGCTGCACGTGGACACGGGCCACAACTTCCCCGAGGTCATTGACTTCCGTGACCGCACGGTGGAGCGCCTGGGCCTGCGGCTGGAGGTGGGCTCCGTGCAGGAGTTCATTGATTCCGGTGAACTGGCCGAGCGTGCCGACGGCACCCGCAACCCGCTGCAGACGGTGCCCCTGCTGGACGCCATTGCCAGGAACAAGTTCGATGCCGTCTTTGGCGGCGGACGCCGCGACGAGGACAAGGCCCGCGCCAAGGAGCGCATCCTGTCCCTGCGCGACGAGTTTGGCCAGTGGGACCCGCGCAACCAGCGCCCCGAGCTGTGGAACCTGTACAACGGCCGCCACACGGTGGGCCAGCATGTGCGGGCGTTCCCCATCAGCAACTGGACCGAGCTGGACATCTGGCGCTACATCGCCCGGGAAAACATTGAGCTGCCGGGCCTGTACTACGCCCACGACCGCGAGGTCTACGAACGCGACGGCATGTGGCGTGCCGTAGGCCCTGTGTCCGAGCCGCGCCCCGATGAGGAAGTTGTCATCAAGCAGGTCCGCTACCGCACCGTGGGCGACATGTCCTGCACTGGCGCCGTGGCCTCCGACGCAACAACCGTCCACGACGTAGTGCGCGAAGTTGCCGCCTCCACCCTGACAGAACGTGGCGCCACCCGGGCCGATGACCGCATCTCCGAGGCAGCCATGGAAGACCGCAAGAAAGACGGCTACTTCTAATGAGCACAATTACTTCATCGCTGGTCGAGCCTGTCGAGACCCCGCTGGCGCACGCCACGCTGTTCCGCTTTGCCACCGCCGGCTCCGTCGACGACGGCAAGTCCACCCTGGTGGGCCGCCTGCTCCACGACTCCAAGGCCATCCTGGCTGACACGCTCGACGCCGTCGCCCGCACCTCAGCGGACCGCGGCTTCGGCGGCGAGAACGGCAGCACGCAGAAGATCGACCTGGCGCTGCTGACCGACGGCCTGCGCGCCGAGCGGGAGCAGGGCATCACGATTGACGTTGCCTACCGCTACTTCGCCACGGACCGCCGCAGCTTCATCCTGGCCGACTGCCCCGGGCACATCCAGTACACCAAGAACACGGTGACGGGCGCGTCCACCGCGGACGCCGTTGTCGTGCTCATCGACGCCCGCAAGGGTGTGCTGGAACAGACCCGCCGGCACCTGTCAGTGCTGCGCCTGCTGCGCGTGCCCAACGTGCTGGTGGCCGTGAACAAGATTGACCTGGTGGACTTCAGCGAGGACGTTTTCCGCGCCATCGAGACCGATGTTCAGGCAGTTGCCGCGAGCATTGGCCTCGGCGACGTGGTGGTCATTCCGGTGTCCGCGCTGGAGGGCGACAACGTGGTGGAGCGCTCCGCCCACACCCCCTGGTACACGGGCGCCAGCCTGCTGGACCTGCTCGAGACGCTGCCCACCACTGACGAGCTGGAGCGCGGCCTGGAGCCCTTCCGCTTCCCCGTCCAGCTGGTGGTCCGCCCGCAGGGTGCGCTTGCGCCCGAGCTGACCCTCGCGGACGACGCCGGTGCCTCCTTCCGCGACTACCGCGCCTATGCCGGCCAGGTCGCCTCGGGCGGCGTCTCGGTGGGGGAGTCGATCACTGTCCTGCCCTCGGGCCGCACAGCCACAGTGGTGGGCATCGACTTTGCCGGCCGTTCGCTGGAGCGTGCCGTGGCCCCGCAGTCGGTGTCGCTGCGCCTGAGCGAGGAGATCGACATTGCCCGCGGCGACGTCATCGCCGCCACCGGAACGTTCGGTGAGGTCAGCCAGGACCTGTACGCGGAGCTGTGCTGGCTGTCCACCAAGCCGCTGCGCGAGGGCGCCAAGGTGCTCATCAAGCACGGCAGCAAGACCGTGCAGGGCCTGATCCGAGCCGTGTCCGGCAAGCTGGACCTGGAGACCTTCGAGCTGCAGCCGGCCTCCGGACTGGACCTGAACGACATTGGCACGGCCCAGATCCGCCTGTCCTCGCCGCTGCCCGTGGAGTCCTACGCCCGCCACCGCCGCACCGGCGCGTTCCTGGTGATCGACCCGCAGGACGGCAACACGCTGGCCGCGGGCCTGGTCAACGACCACCCCGGCGACCACGAGGACGAGCGCTATAGCATCTAGCCCTTCGGTGGTCGAGCTTGTCGAGACCTGATCCCGATCCCGCTTTCTGACACCGTTATCCCGGTGTCAGAAAGCGGGACCGGGATCATTTTTCGTGGGGCCTGCCATTGACACCGCCCCCGGGGTTCGGAAGCATGAAAATGTTCAAGCAAGCACGATCCCGGAACCACCAAACCAGGGAGCCACAGCCATGCCCACCCAAGTTTTCATCAACCTGCCCACGTCCGACCTGGACCGCTCAAAGGCGTTCTTTGAGGGTGTGGGCTGGCGGATCGAACCGAACTTCACCGACCAGAACGCCGCCTGCGTGGTGGTGGATGAGGGCATCTTCCTGATGATCCTCACCAAGAAGTTCTACGAGACGTTCACGGACAAGCCCATCGTGGATCCCGCCACGGCCATCCAGGTCCAGACGGCGCTGAGCCGCGACAGCCGCGAGGACGTGGACGCCATCATGGAGAAGGCGCTGGCCTCCGGCGGTGCCGAGCCCCGCCCGGCCCAGGAATACGGCTTCATGTACTCCCGCGATTTCGAGGACCCGGACGGGAACTTGTTCAGCGCCGTGTGGATGGACCCGAAGGCTGCAGAGCAGGGGCCCGAGGCGTTCATGGCGGAGCAGCAGGACGAAGAGGGCCTGGGGCACGCCTGACCTGGGTCCTTGGGGCCCGCCCGCCATGGGGAACCCCTGTGCTATGGTTATTATCAAGTTGATAATAACTACGCAAAGGGGACACCATGGAAGCGCTCATCGACTGGCTCAACGCCACCGCCTTCACCCTGCTGGAGAACCCCGTCACCTGGGTTGAGGTCATTGGCTTCGCCACCGGCGCCGCCTGCGTCTGGGGCGTGGCACGGCAGAAGATCTGGAACTGGCCCGTCGGCATCCTGAACAACATTGCGTTCGTGATCCTGTTCCTCGGGGCCGGCCTCTACGGCGAAACGGTTCTCCAACTCATCTTCGCCGTGATCGCCGTCTACGGCTGGATCAAGTGGAGCCGCGGCGCCAGCGGAACCACCGGCAGCAATGACCTCCCCATCCGCGACGCAAGCCGCACCGAGGCAATCGGGGGAGTGGCCGCCGTCGTGCTGGGCACGGCAGCCGTGGCATACCTGCTGCACGCGGGCACGGATTCGGTGGTGCCCATCCCGGATGCGTTCGTCCTGGCCGCATCGCTCGTGGCCACCTACGCCCAGGCCAGGAAGATCTTCGCGCACTGGTACCTGTGGATCGTCATTGACCTGGTCTCGATCCCGCTCTACTTCAGCCGCGGCCTGGCCCTGACAGCGATCCTGTACATCGGCTTCCTGGCCCTGTGCGTCTACGGCCTGGTGGGCTGGAACCGCCTCCGCACCGCCACCAAAACACCAGCACCCGCAACGGCAGGAGTCTAGCCATGTTTGAAAACGCCCTCGTCATCGGCAAGTTCTACCCGCCCCACGCCGGCCACCGGCACCTGATCGAAACCGCCACGGCCGGGGCCCGGCACACCTGGGTCCTGGTCCAGGGCAGCCGCTTCGAGTCGCTCACCGTGGCGCAGCGCGCGGATTGGCTCGCGGAGGAGTTCGACGGCGACCACGTCACCGTGCTGCCCGTGCGCAACGACTGCCCCGTGGACTACGCAAGCGATGAGATCTGGACCGCCCAGGTGGAGAACATGCGCTGGGCCCTGAAGGCGCACGGCATGGAAAAGATCGACGCCGTCTACAGCTCGGAGGGCTACGGGGACCGCCTGGCCGCGGCCTTCGGCGCCGTCCATGTTTCCGTGGATCCGGCCCGCAACGCAAACCCCGTCAGCGGGACCATGTGCCGGGCCGACTTGGCCGGAAACTGGCAGCAGCTGGTGCCGGCCGCCCGCCGCGGAATGGCCGTGCGCATCATTGTGGTGGGTGCCGAATCCACCGGCACCACCACCCTCAGCGAGGCGCTCACCGAGCACTATCGCCGCCAGTTCCCGGCCCTGGCCGACGTCCCCGAACACGGCCGGTACTACACCTACGAGCTGCTCGAGGCGCTGCAGGCCACACAACCGGACGCCACGGTCGAGGACCTGCTCTGGACCGACACCGACTTCGGCGTCATCGCCGCCCGCCAGACGGCCATGGAGCAGGCCGCCGCCGAGGCCGCCCCGCTCGTCATTGCGGACACCGACGCCCTGGCCACCACCCTCTGGGAGCGCTACTACCTGGGCGACGGCAGTTACGGATCCTACGGCGCCCTCGCCGCACTGCCCCGCCGCGACGTGTACCTGCTGACCGACCACACCGGCGTTGACTTCGAGGATGACGGCTGGCGCGAGGGCGAGCACCGCCGCCCCGAGATGACCGAATGGTTCAAGGAGGCACTCACCGAGGGCGGCCACTCCTGGATCCTGGTGACAGGCAGCCGCGAACGCCGGCTGGCCACCGCCATAGCTGTCATCGACGCCATGCTGGAGCAGCAAATCACGTTCAGCTCGCCGGCCTGGTCGGGCGCGGCCGCCGTGGACGCAGCCGCACAGGGCGCCGCCGCATGAGCCCGGGCACGCACAACGAAGCGGAAGCCGAATTCCTCTCCGGCTACGACCCCACGGCCTTCCCACCCGTGGCCCTGACCGTGGACCTGGTGGTCTTCGCGGTGGCCAACAAGGCGCTGCATGTGGCCCTTGTGGAACGCGGCGCCCAGCCCTTCCTGGGCCGCCCGGCGCTGCCCGGCGGATTTGTGGGCCCGGCGGAGGATGCACTGGCTGCCGCGCACCGCGAGCTCGCCGAGGAAACGGGGCTGGACCTGGCCGCGCACCGGGTCGCCATGGAACAGCTGGCAACGTACAGTGCGCCGGAACGCGACCCCCGCATGCGGGTCGTGTCCGTGGCGCACCTGGTCCTGCTGGCCGCGGATGGAAAGCTGCCGGAATTGATCCCCGGCACCGACGCCGCCGCGGCCACGTGGCAGCCGGTCCATGGGCTGGATCTGGCCACCCTGGCCTTCGACCACGCCGACATCCTCGCCGCCGGGCTGGAACGGCTGGCCGGAAAAATGGAATACACCACGATTGCCGCCTCCTTGCTGCCGGGGGAGTTCACCATCTCCGCCCTTCGCGACATCTACACGGCCGTGTGGCAGGGCGAACTTCCGGCCGGAAACTTCACCCGGAAAATGCGCGCATTCCTGACCCCCACGGGAGGCAAGGTGCAGGCGGTGGGGGCACCGGCGTCGCTCTTCACGGTGGGCAGCGAATGGATTTCCCCGCCCTGGTCACGGCCCCGGGACTAAGCCGCAGCGGAACCTAAAAAGGGCCCCGCCCGTTGGGCTGGACAAGGCCTGCAAAGCTGGGAGAATTTGAGAAGGACCGGTGTGCGCGCCGGCCCGGGAGTTGCGAGGGGGACACCATCGAACGTGTGGCCGTGGACGAGGCGGACAGTGCAGTGCAGCAGCCAGGATTCGGGCAGCAGGGCCTTTCGGAGGCAGCGCTGGCCATCCGAAACACCATCGTTGGCAGGCTCCACGACGACGGGTTGAACCACCACGACGTCCAATTCAGGGTCAAGTCGGCGGCATCGGCCAGCGAGAAGATGTCCCGCCGCGACAACGCCGGTGAGCTGAAGTACCCGGGCGGGCTGGAAAATCTCGACGATCTCATCGGCGTGCGCGTGATCCTGTTCGTGGAGTCCGACATTGAGGCCGTGGCGATCGCACTCAGCAGCGCCTTCATCTGCCATGACGACGAAGACAAGACAGCCATGATGCGCAAGAACGGCGGCATTGGCTACGCCGGGCGGCACCTGACCCTGGAGGTGCCGGCGGAGAACCCGCCCGTCAACTGCGCACAGTACTCCGGCCACCGCTTCGAGGTTCAGATCCGCACGGTCCTGCAGCATGCCTGGGCCGAATTTGAGCACGACATCCGCTTCAAGGGCAGCAGCGGCGACAACGCGGAGATCAGCCGCGCCTTCACCATGGCCTCCACCCTGATCGAGCTGGCCGACCAGCAGTTCGTGAACATCGCCGACACCCTCAAGCGCCTTCAGGCCGAGGGGGCCATTGAGCCCGTTCCCGAGTTCCAGAAGCTCGACGCCGGATCCCTCCAGGGCGTGTTGAACCGCGCCTTCCCCATGTACCGCAGCAGCAAGGAAAACCAGTACGACTGGATGGTGCACGTCCTCGCCGCCAACGGCATCGACACAGTCACCGCGGCCGAGGACTGGTTCCAGTCAATTGACGCCCGCAAGGTTGCCAAGCTCATGGCCTACCGATTCAACCCGGGCCAGGTGCGCATCGCCGACGACCTCCTGCTGCAGTCCCTTGGCGAGGCGTATGTGAACGCCACGAAGTCAGTGGGCAGCGACCGCAACCGCGAGCCGAAGCTCCGGGCGCGACTGCGTCGCCTCCGCGACGGATGGGAAGGCCAGCAGGACGAATAGTCCGCCTGTCAGCCCTGCGTCGCAGCCCACTCTGCGACCCGGGCCGTGCTCTCTTCCTCCGAGATGTCCTCGACGCGGGTCATGATGGACCAGCGGACGCCGAAGGGGTCGCGGATGCTGGCAAAGCGGTCGCCGGAGACAAAGCCTGTGGCTGCCTCCCGCACGGTGGCCCCGGACGCCACGGCACGCTCCAGCACGGCGTCCACGTCGGGGCAGTAGAGGGCAATGGAGTAGCAGTCGTCGTCGCCTTCGGGCGCCGGGACCAGGTGGTATTCCGGGTTGGGTTCGCCCAGCTGCAGGCGGCCCTGGCCAAAGTCCATCTCGGCATGCACCACCACACCGCCGAATTCCGTGATGCCCACGGTGCGTGCACCAAAAACATCCTTGTAGAACTCGATGGCCTCGGCGGCCCGGGGGATGGACAGGAACGGGGTCAGGCTGGTGAATCCGTGCGGAGTGCCGTTGTTGGTGTGCTTGCCGTTGGCTGCCGTGGTGGTCTCGGTGTCTGGTGATGTGCTCATGCCGGCAACGCTACGCGCCTGGGCCCGGGCGGGGCTTGTAGATTCGCGACAACCCCAACCGTAGACTTGCCGCGTGGCCAGCACCTTCAAGGGGATCCTGTACCCCGCCAGTCTTCCAACGTTCCACCGCCTGCCTGCGCCAGCGGCCTTGGAGCACCTGGTGCAGTGGTTTTGGATCCCCGAATGGGACATTGAGCCCGGCCGGACCTCGCGCCAGCAGCTCATTGCCTTCGCGGCCAGCAACCTTGTGGTGCAGCACGGCGGCGTGGAACTGTCCGGGCCCACCACCCGCGTTTCGCACCAGGACCTGGCCGGGCGCGGCTGGGCGGTCGGCGCGCTGCTGCGCCCGGCGGCTGTGCCATTCTTTGCAGGCAACCCCGGCGGGCTGCGCGACTCCAGGGCGCCAGTCGACGCCCCGGAACTTTTGGCTGCCGTTGCCCAGGCCATGGCGTTGAAGGACCCGGAGAAGCGGCGCGCGGATGCGGCGGCCGTGTTCGCAGAGTGGCTGGCGGACCGGATTCCGGAGGTCTCCCGGGAGGCCCTGCTGGCCAACGCCATGGCGGAGGCGATTGACGGCAATCCGGACCTTGTCCGCATTGAGGATGTGGCCGGGCTGCTCGCGGTGTCCACCCGCACCCTGCAGCGGATGGCGGCGAAGTACGTTGGCGTGAGCCCGGCGGCCCTGATCCGGCGGCGCCGGCTGCAGGAAGCCGCCGACCGTGCGCGCACCCATCCCGAACTGGAACTGGCGGCCATTGCTGCCGAGTTCGGCTATGCGGACCAGGCCCACCTGGCCGGGGACTTCCAGCGTTTTCTGGGCTTCACGCCCAGCAACTACCGGAAAACGGTGGCCCGCGGCAGCAGTTTGTGACGGCGCGTGAATCCGCGTGACGCGGGGCGTCGCAACCGTTGAACAGGCGCCCCGGCCGTCCCTAGCCTTGTGCCATGACCACATTTGCCACCGCCCGGACCACGGGCGCAGCCCCCGCGGCCGGAGCGCCCCGGACGGCCGCCGCCAGGCCCGGACCCACCCGGCAGGCAAGGTTCACGCCGCGATGTTGCACGCCACAGCGCTGAGCCCACATCCCATCGTCTTCAAGGAATCCCCATGTCTGAGCAAAACCCCGCCAACCAAGACCCAGCCGGCCCCCAGCTGAAAACCACCCGCGTCACGGCAGGCCAAAAAAAGCAGCGGCGCAAGCTGCGCGGCATCGAAATCGTTGCCCTCGCAGCGCTCGTGGCCCTCATCGGCGCCGGCGCTGCCGTGGCCACCGTGGCCGCCGGCAACAACAAGTCCGCCCCGGAGCAGGCGGCGCCCGCAGCGGGCCCCGCGGCCGAACTGCGGCTTGGCTACTTCGCCAACGTCACCCACGCCCCGGCCCTGATCGGCGTCAACAACGGCATCCTGGCCAAGAACCTGGGCGCCACGAAGCTGAAGACCCAGGTTTTCAACGCCGGCCCCTCCGCCATCGAGGCACTCAACGCCGGCGCCATCGACGCCGCTTACCTGGGCCCCAACCCGGCCATCAACTCCTTCGTCAAGAGCAGCGGCGAGTCGATCCGCATCATCGCCGGCGCCACCAGCGGCGGCGCCCAACTGGTGGTGCGGCCCGGCATCGAGAATGCCGAACAGCTGCGCGGCAAGGTCCTTGCCACCCCGCAGCTCGGCGGCACCCAGGACGTTGCCCTGCGCTCATGGCTGGCCGGGCAGGGCCTGGCCACGACCCCCAGCGGCGGCGGCGACGTCACCATCAACCCCACCGAGAACGCCAGCACCCTGAAGCTGTTCCAGGAGGGAAAGCTCGACGGCGCCTGGCTGCCCGAACCGTGGGCCTCCCGCCTGGTCCTGGAGGCTGGGGCCAAGGTCCTGGTCAATGAGGCCGATCTCTGGGACAAGGGCGAGTTTGCCACGACCATCCTGATCGTCAGCAAGACCTTCCTCGCGGCACATCCCGAGACCGTGGACGCCCTGTTGGCCGGAAACGTGGAATCAATCGACTGGCTCAACGCGCACCCGAAGGACGCCGCGTCGGCCGTCAACGCCGCGCTGAAGTCGGCGGCAGGGAAGGAACTGCCCAAGGACGTCATTGACCGCTCGCTGACCGAGCTCACGTTCACGGCGGACCCGCTGGCCCGCACCTTCCCCAAGCTGCTGGCCGACGGCGTCACGGCCGGGGTCGGCAAGCAGGCGGACCTGTCCGGAATCTTCGAGCTCGGCCCGCTGAACAAGATCCTCGCCGCGGCGTCCAAGCCCGCCATCGACGGTGCCGGCCTGGACTGAGTCGGCCGTTTTGTGACGCTGCGTGACCCCGCGTGACCTTGGGTGTCCCGTTCATTGAAGCGGCCCCGCGCTGTCCCTACCGTTGAAACATGACCATCCCCAACACTTCCGGGCCGCAGCAGGCGGCGACGCCTGTGCAGGCACACCCCGTGCCTGCACAGGCGCTGCGCCTCAAACGCATCGCGGCCGGAGAGCAGGCCGGCCGCAAATGGCGCGGGCTGGAAGTCCTGGTCTTGGCAGCCCTGGTGGGGCTCATTGGCGGCGGTGCGGCCGTGGCCAGCGCCAATGCCAAGGGAAACGAGGCAGCCGTGGTGGCCGCAGCCCCGGCAACGGCCCCGGCCGCAGTGCTGAACCTGGGCTACTTCGGCAACATCACCCACGGCCCGGCCCTGGTGGGCGTGGAAAACGGCACCATTGCAAACAGCCTCGGCACCACTGAGTTGAGGACACAGGTCTTCACCACCGGCCCGGCCACCGTCGAGGCACTCAACGCCGGAGCCATCGACGCCGCCTACCTTGGCCCCAACCCCGCGCTGAACTCCTTCGTGCAAAGCGGTGGCGAATCCATCCGCATCATTGCCGGGGCGGCTTCCGGCGGGGCCCAGTTCGTGGTCCGGCCCGGCATCAACGGCGCCGAAGACCTCCGCGGCAAGACCATCGCCACCCCGCAGCTGGGCGGGACCCAGGACGTGGCCCTGCGCAAGTGGCTGGGCGACCGCGGACTGGCCACCAACGCCACCGGCGGCGGGGACGTGACCATCACCCCCACCACCAACGCCCAGACCCTGCGCCTGTTCCAGGACGGAAAGATCGACGGCGCCTGGGTCGCCGAGCCCTGGACCTCGCGCCTGGTGCTGCAGGCCGGGGCCAAGGTCCTGGTCAACGAGGCCGATCTTTGGGACAAGGGCCAGTTCAGCACCACCGTGCTGGCCGTGAACAAGAAATTCCTGGCCGAACACCCGCAAACCGTTGAAGCCCTGCTGGCCGGGCATGTCGAGTCGGTCGACTGGCTCAACAACCACCCCGACCAGGCCGGGGCCGTCATCAACAAGGCCCTCACCGTCGCCATCGGCCAGCCGCTGGAGGCCGACGTGGTGGCCCGTTCCCTGTCGGAGCTGAAGTTCACGGCCGACCCCCTGGCCGGAACGTTCCCCACACTTCTGGAGCACGGTGTCGGCGTGGGGGTCTCCAAGCCCGCGGACCTCAAAGGCCTCTTCGACCTGACATTGCTCAACAAGGTACTAAAGGCTGCCGGCGGACAACCCGCCTCGGCGGCAGGATTGGGTGCAGAATGACTGAATTGCTGATTCCCGCGGCCACAACGGAGCCCCGCGCAACCGCGGGCGGCGGCCGGGCACCCGCCGTCGTGCTGGAGAACCTGGGCAAGCGCTTCGGCGACGGCGCGCCCGTGCTGGAGGACATCAAGGCAACCGTCCACCAGGGCGAGTTCGTGGCCCTGCTGGGCGCCTCGGGCTGCGGAAAGTCGACGCTGCTGAACATCATCTCCGGGCTCGACGTGCCCACCTCCGGCGCGCTGGAGGTGCCCGAGGACGGTGCGGCGTTCATGTTCCAGGACTCGTCCCTGTTCCCGTGGCTTACGGCGCAGGGCAATGTGGAGCTGGCGCTGAAGCTGCGCGGCGTGGGCCGGGCCGAGCGCCGGGTGCGTGCCGCCGAGCTGCTGGATTTGGTCAACCTGGGCCACTCGGCCGGGAAACGCCCGCACGAGCTCTCCGGCGGCATGCGCCAGCGCGTTGCGCTGGCCCGCTCACTTTCGCAGGACAAGCCGCTGCTGCTCATGGACGAGCCGTTCGCCGCGCTGGACGCCATCACCCGCGACCTGCTCCACAACGAGCTGGAACGGATCTGGAAAGAGACCGGCCGGACCATCATCTTTGTCACCCACAACGTGCGCGAGGCCGTTCGGCTGGGGCAGCGTGTGCTGCTGCTGTCCTCCCGGCCCGGGCGTGTGGTGGCGGAGTGGGACGTCTCCGAGGAACACCGCACCAATGCCACAGCGGCCGGGGCGCTCACCTCCGACATCACCGCCCGACTGCGCCAGGAGATCCGCAAACATGCCTGAAACAATCACCTCCCCCATGGTCAAGAGCGGCACCGAAGAGGAAATGCGCTCCCTCGAGGCCGGCCTGGATTCGCTCCAGTCCGAGGCCGTGGAGCGTCGCGGCGTCGACTGGTCGCGGATCCTGCTGCCGCTGGCCGCGTTCATTGTGCTGCTGCTCGCGTGGCAGTTCTATGTGTCTCTGGGCCTGCGCCGCCGCGACCTGGTGCCCGGGCCGCTGGATGTGCTCGGCTCGCTCGGCTCACTGTGGCAGGAGGGGACGGCGCAGGAAGCCGTCTGGACCTCGCTGCAGCGAGGCATCATGGGCTTCGTCATCAGCATCGCCGTGGGCACCCCCATTGGCCTGCTGCTCTCGCAGGTGCGCGTGCTGCGCCGGGCGTTCGGGCCCCTGGTCTCCGGGCTGCAGGTGCTGCCGTCCGTGGCCTGGGTGCCGGCCGCGATCATCTGGTTCGGGCTGACCGACGCCACCGTCTACTTCGTCATGTTCATGGGCGCCATTCCCTCCATCATCAACGGGCTCATTGCCGGCGTGGACCAGATTCCGCCGCAGCACCGCCGCGTGGGCCAGATCCTGGGCGCCTCACGCTGGCAGATGGCCGTGAACGTGGTGCTCCCGGCAGCATTGCCCGGCTATGTGGGCGGGCTCAAGCAGGGCTGGGCGTTCTCCTGGCGCTCCCTCATGGCCGCCGAAATCATTGCCATGGGCGGCTCGCTGGGCTTCGGCCTGGGCTCGCTGCTGGAACAGGGCCGCCAGCTCTCCGACATGGGCATCGTGATGTCGGCAATCCTCGTCATCCTGTTCGTGGGCATCCTGGTGGAGCTCGTGGTGTTCGCCCCCGTGGAGAAGCGCCTGCTGCGCGGCCGCGGCCTGCTGGCCGGCAGCACCCGCTAATCCCCACGCCCTCCCACGCCCCGTGAACTCGCACTTGTGGCCCCTTCCCCCGCCGGAAGGGGCCACAAATGCGACCCCACGGCGCCCTGTTGAATATTTCCTCCCGTGACGCCGCGTGAACGGGTGTAACGCGCCCCTTGTTTCGCTTTATTGCACTTCCCTAAGGTCGTTTCCATGGCAATTGTGGATCTTTACCCAACCTCGCTCCGGCTCCTGGGCCGCCCCGTCCTCGTGGCTGGCGGCGGCACGGTTGCGGCACGCCGTGCCAAGGCATTGCTCGACGCCGGTGCCCAGGTCACGCTCGTGGCCCCCGTTCTCAGCGCCCCGGCGCGGGAACTGGCGGACGCCCGGCTCATCACCTGGCACGCCCGTGGCTACGAATCCGCCGATATGGCCGGTGCCTGGTACGCCGTCGCAGCCACCGGCAACCCCGAGGTGGACGGCCGCATCGCAGCCGACGCCGAGGCCAACCGGACCTGGTGCGTGAACCACTCCGACGCGCAGGAGTCCGCCGCATGGACGCCCGCCGTCGCCACGGTCGAGGACATCAAGGTGGCCGTCAACGCCGGGGGAGACCCGCTGCGTGCCGCCGCCATCAAGAACGCCATTGCCGCAGCCCTGGAAAGCGGCGACCTGCCGCTGCGCCGCTACCGCGGCACGGCCGGAGGGCCCGCCACCACGGGCTCCAACCGTACAAATCTCGACGAGCTCGATCACCGACGCGGTTCGGTCGCCCTGGTGGGCGGCGGGCCCGGCGCCGAGGACCTCATCACTGTGCGCGGCCGCCGGCTCCTGGCCGAGGCCGACGTGGTGGTTGCCGACAGGCTGGGCCCGCGCGGCCTGCTGGACTCGCTGGGCGAACACGTGAAGATCATCGAGGTGGGCAAGACGCCCGGACACCACCCCGTGCCCCAGGTGGAAATCAACGCGATCCTGGTCCGGGAGGCCCTGAACGGCAACCGGGTGGTCCGGCTCAAGGGAGGGGACCCCTACGTGCTGGGCCGCGGCGGCGAGGAGGCGATCGCCTGCCGCGACGCCGGCGTTGACGTGGAAGTTGTCCCGGGCGTCACCAGCGCAGTCAGTGTTCCGGCCGCCGCGGGCATCCCCGTGACGCACCGCGGACTGGCCAAGGCCTTCACCATGATCAGCGGCCACGAGGAACTTGAAAACGTCCCGCACGGCAGCGACCACACAGTGGTCCTGCTCATGGGCGTGGGCACCCTGAACCGCTCCATGCCAATCCTCGAGGCCGCCGGCCGCGACAAGGACTGCCCCGTGGCCATCATTGAAAACGGCTACGCCAAGAACCAGCGCGTCACCATCGGCACCCTGGGCACCATCGTGGCCCTCGCCCAGGCGGGCCAGGTGCGCAACCCGGCCGTCGTCGTCGTCGGCGATGTGGTGCGCGTGAGCCCGCTGGCCCCGGCCGAACTCGCGACCGCCCACTACGGCACGCGGGAAACGCACAGTTCTCTCGCTTAAACTTGACCATAAGACCCTTTGACCCCAAGGAAATGAGCACAGCCGTGTCATCGAACACTTCAGCAGCGCCCGGAACGCAGGAACGCCCACTGCGCATTGCCATCATCGGCTCCGGCCCGGCAGGCGTCTACGCAGCGGACATCCTGACCAAGAGCGCCGAGGTGCGTGACGGACTCGTGGTCAGCATTGACCTCTTTGACCGCTACCCCGCCCCGTACGGACTGATCCGCTACGGCGTTGCCCCGGACCACCCGCGCATCAAGGGCATCGTGAACGCCCTGCACAAGGTCCTGGACCGCGGCGACATCCGCTTCTTCGGCAACGTGGACTACGGCACGGACCTCTCCCTTGAGGACCTGCAGAAGCACTACGATTCCGTCATCTTTGCCACCGGCGCCATCAAGGACGCGGACCTGAACATCCCCGGCATCGAGCTGGACGGCTCCTACGGCGGTGCGGACTTCGTGTCCTGGTACGACGGCCACCCGGACGTGTCCCGCGAATGGCCCCTGAACGCCAAGGAAATTGCCGTGATCGGCAACGGCAACGTGGCGCTGGATGTTGCCCGGGTGCTGTCCAAGCACGCCGAAGACATGCTGGTCACCGAAATTCCGGACAACGTTTTTGAGGGCCTGAAGGCATCGCCCGTCACCGACGTCCACATCTTTGGCCGCCGCGGCCCCGCCCAGGTGAAGTTCACCCCGCTGGAGCTGCGCGAACTGAGCCACTCCCGCGACGTGGACATCGTGCTCTACGAAGAGGACTTCGACTTCGACGACGCCTCCGACGAGGCAGTCAAGACCAACAACCAGGTCAAGACCATGGTCAACACCCTGACCAACTGGCTCGCCGAGCAGGAGGACGACGCCGCCGACCCCGCCACGGGTGCCTCGCGCCGCCTCCACCTGCACTTCCTCCACAACCCCGTTGAGATCACCGGCGAAGACGGAAAGGTCAACGGCATCAAGTTCGAGCGCACCGAGCTGGACGGCACGGGCAACGCCCGCGGCACCGGCGAGTTCATCGACTACCCCGTCCAGGCCGTCTACCGCTCCGTGGGCTACTTCGGTTCGGCCCTGCCGGACGTGGAGTTTGACCACAAGCGCGGCGTTGTCCCGAACGACGGCGGCCGCGTCCTGGACACCCGCGGCAGCCACATTCCGGGCATCTACGCCACGGGCTGGATCAAGCGCGGCCCCGTTGGCCTGATCGGCCACACGAAGGGCGATGCCCTGGAAACCATCACCCACCTGCTCGCCGACCGCGAAGAACTGCCGCTGGCAGCCGTCGCGGCACCCGAGGCAATCACCGAGCTGCTGGATTCCCGCGGCGTGCAGTTCACCAGCTGGGAAGGCTGGCTGGAACTCGACGCCCACGAGAAGGCACTGGGCGCGGCAGCCACCGAGGCCGGCCCCGTGCAGCGCGAGCGCGTCAAGGTGGTGCCCCGCGAAGACATGGTCAACGTTTCCCGCGGCGCTTCCGTAGTGGGCTAGTCACACCGCTTCCGCCTCCCCGGCCTTTGGCCGGGGAGGTCCTCCTGCCGGCTTCCCTCGCGGGCAGTAAGATTTCCTCGGCCGCGGGCGGCCTCCGAAATCCATCCCCGCTCCGGGAAGCCGTCAGGAGGACCTACGTGCTCAGGCCGGCGGTGGCCGTGGCTGCGGCGGCCTCGGGGTCGCGGGCCTCGATGGCGGCCAGCAGTTCCTCGTGGCCCTCCCGCGGGCAGCCGAGGCCCGGGGTGCCGCTCCGCCCCTGCAGCTGGGCCCGGAAAACGTCGCCAAAGGATTCGTACAGCTCTGCCAGCAGCGGGTTGGCGGAGGCCCGTGCCACGGCCAGGTGGAATTCCCAGTCACACTCCACCCACGCCGCGTTGTCTTGTTTCTCCCAGGCCCCGCGCCGGCCCTCGAGCAGGGTGCGCATCGCGCTCAGCTGCCCCGAGGTGGCGTGGCGGGCGGCCAGCCGTGCCGCCTGGGTGTCCAGGGCAAGCCGTACTTCCACCACGTGCCGGGTGCCGTGTTGGCCGATGAGCTTTTGCGTGGCGCCGGAAATTTCGCTGGTGGCCCGCACATAGGTGCCGTCGCCGCGCAACACCTCAAGCATGCCCACGTGTGCCAGTGACTTCACCGCCTCCCGCAGCGTCCCCCGCGACACCGCGAGCTCCTTCATGAGCACCTGTTCGGAGGGGATGCGCCCGTCCACGGGCCACGCACCCGAGCTGATGGCCAGGCGCAGCTTGGCCGTCACTTCCTGGGCAAGTGGTTCCCGGTGCGACGGGGTCAGGTGCGGTGCAGCGGACATCAGGCTGGGCTCTTCTCAGTTGTTCCGGTGGTCCCGGGTCATTCTTCCGGCTTGCCGTTGTGTGCGCCAACTGCTGCCGGGCGTGACGCCGTCAGCAGCCAGGCCAGCACCATCTGAATGGCGGCCACGGCCACCAGCAGGGCCAGCGGCAGGGTCCAGCCGCCGCTGAGGGTGTGCGCCATGCCCATGCCGAAGGGGCCCATGGTCCCCACGAGGTAACCCACCGACTGGGCGACGGTGGACATGGAGGTGGCCTCCGCCGTCGTGCTTCCGCTCTTGCTGATGACCACCAGGACCAGGGCGAACACGCCAAAGCCGAACCCCAGGAGCAGCGCCGGGGCAACGGCGGCCCGGGCAGGCAGCACCAGCAGGGCGATGGCGCCGAGCAGGTACGAGCCGCTGGCCAGCATGAAGGCGCGGCGCAATCCGCCGGGCTTCGCCGCGAGGGACAGCAGGCCAATGTTGGTGACCACGGAGACCACCTGGGCCAGGCCCAGGATGAGGCCTGCGGTGGCGGGGTCGAGCCCGCCGTCAATCAGGATCAGCGGCAGCCAGCTGATGATGGAGTACGCGGCAATGGCCTGGATGGTGAAGAACGCCGTGATGAGGATGCCCTGGCGGGTCGCCAGGAGCTTCCATGGAGAGGCGTGCGGCACGGGGGCGACGGCGGGGCGGCGGTGCGCGGCAAGGGCGATCGGCAGGAACGCCAGCATGGTCACGACGGAGAGGATGGACCACGCGGCCAGTCCCAGCGACGGCGAACCGAGCTGCAGTGCCAGCGGGACGCTGACTGCGGCCGACGTGGTGGCCCCCAGTGACATGGTGATGGTGTAGACGCCTGTCATGGCGGCGGTGCGGTGGGCGTAGTGCTCGCGGATGAACGAGGGCATGGCCACGTTGCACACGGCCAGGCCGCACATGCTCACCACGGTTCCCAGCACCAGCATGCCCGTGCTGGGGACAACGCGCAGCGCAAGGCCAAGGGTCAGGGTGGCCAGGGCAATCGCGATGCCCTTCTCCACGCCCACGCGGCGGACCAGCCACGAGGTGGCGGCGCCGGCAATGGCAAAGCAGAGTGTTGGGATGGACGGCAGCAGCGCCGCCGTGAGTGCGCCGTAGCCCAGGACCTGCTGTAGGTCGTGGAACAGGGCGGAGGCGCTTGAGATTCCTGCACGCAGGTTCAGCCCGATCAGGGCGACGGCGAGGATTCCCAGGACGGCAACGAGGCGCTTGTTGGGGTCCTTTGCCGTGGTGGTGTTTGAAATGGTGGGGGACTGCTGGGGGTGCTGGAGAGTTTGTGACATCCCTTCAATAGTAAAACGTTGGACGTTTGATGTATCAGCGGGCCTTGGCGTCACACACAGAATTTTGGACCCAGCTATGGAGTTCTCGATGCGGGAGTCGTATGGTGGGGGCAGGTTCCTGTCCGCCGCAATTGGTCTCTTGGCGGCAGGGTGGTCTCCTGCATCGCCCCTCGGGCGGTGCGAATCACCAGTGGCAGGTCTCGACAGCGGCAGCAAACTTGGGGGTGGGCGCAGTGGTTGGCAGTCAAATGTCACCGCATGTTGTCTTCTCGTTTGCGCGCTGCCTGAGGCTTGCTGTCGGAGCCGCACTTTTTGCGGCCGTGTTGATTGTCTTGGGGTCCTCCGGCGCATTCGCCTCTTCGGGCTCATCTTCCACCTCGGTCTCCGCCAAGCATGTTCCGGACAAGGGCAAGGGCCTGTTGTCCGGAATCCTGAACCCGGTGGTCAACGTTGTTGACGAAACACTGGCCCAGGTTCCCGTTGTCAGGGACGTCACGGGCAGCAACACGGTGGGCAAGATCGTTGCCCCGGTCGCCGCCGTGACGGACCAGGTTGAAGCCGCAGTCTCCTCGGTGCCTGTTGTTGGCAACGTTGTTGCCCCCGTGCGCCAGGTGACGAACACCGTGATCCCGCCTGTTGTCGATGTGGTCGGCTCCGTCACCTCGCCGGTCCTGGGGGCGGTGGACCAAGCCACGGCACCAGTTGTCCAAATCGTTTCCCCCGTGGTGGATCCCATCACCGGGACGGTCAAGCCAATTGTGGACGGCGTCACCGGCGGTGTTGCCGAGGTTGTTGAAAACGTGGTGGCCCCGGTGGTTCCCGGGACACCTGGGACTCCTACCGTGCCGGTCATTCCCGGAACCCCTGGCACTCCAGGCACCCCCGGAACGCCCGGAGGGATTGAAACCCCTGGCACGCCAGGTGGTCCCGGCACTGTGGTTCCCGGCCTGCCCGGGCACGACGGCGGCAGTGGAGTCCTGCCGGGCGGCGACGGACCGGGAACTGCAATTCCAGATGCCGGTCCCACCGCCCACGGCGTGGCAAGTGCCGCCGGGGCAAAGGCCGATCCCGCACGGGGGGCCGCAGCTGCAACAAGCGCCGGATCCCTGGCCCAATATCTCACCGCCGCCCTCATGCCGCCCTCATCAACCACCGGCGGTCTGGCCGCCCAGTCTGCCACGGCCGCACCAACCGGCGGAAACGCCCTTGGATCCTGCAGTGCTGATTCCGGCGGCTCCGCACTTGGGCCTTGTGCCCCCGCGGTCGCCACGGCTCCCGCAGCAGCCCCCTCCTCCAGCCTGACCGCTGGCGGATCGGGCGGCCCTGGCGGCTCAGCCGGGCCCGCAGCCGCCCAGCAGGGATTCTCCAACTACTTCCCCTCCGCAGGCGGTGGCGCGGCGCAGCCCAATGCCGACTGGCCCCTGCCTGCCTCCATGCCCGACAACCCCGGTTCAACACCTGGCTAGATGACCGCCTGCCATTCCCGATCTTCGGGAGGGCCACGGTCTTTCCTTGTTCTGCAATCGCAGGCAGGGCCAAAAATCCCCGTCAGGAGTTTGTCATCATGCATGTCATCATTCGCCGATCGCTCTGTGCAGCGGTCTTTGCCGGAGGGCTTCTTGCCCTCGGCGCAGGTGCAGCCAGTGCTGCAGATTCATCCAGTTCCGCAACAGCGGGTTCCCCCGCAGCAGTCCAGGGCCAGCTGGCCCAGGCTTCCAACAGCTCGCAGGGCCTTCTTGGCGGCCTGCTGGACGGAGTCGTTGGGGGTGTGGCTGGCAACGTCCTGGACAACGTCCAGGTCGCCGCCCCCATCACGGTTCCGGTGAACATTTCCGGCAATGCCGTGGGTGTCCTGGGCAATGCGGTTTCCAATGGTTCGCAGGCCACGAACACCACCACGGTGCCGGCAGTGAACCAGGAATCCAGCCAGGGCGCCCCTGCGCCTTCCCAGGGCGGGGGCGGGGTGGTCGGCGACATCCTGGACAACGTTCAGGTCGCCGTCCCCATCACGGTTCCGGTGAACATTTCCGGCAACGCCGTGGGTGTTCTGGGCAACGCGGTTTCCAATGGTTCGCAGGCCTCCAACACCACCGCGGCGCCGGCAGTCGAACAGGAATCAACGCAGGGTTCCGGCAACGGCAGCAACGGCGGGCTGCTCGAAGGAGTGGTCGGCGACATCCTGGACAATGTCCAGGTGGCCGCCCCCATCACGGTTCCGGTGAACATTTCAGGCAACGCCGTGGGTGTCCTGGGCAATGCGGTTTCCAATGGTTCCGAGGCCACCAACACCACCACGGTGCCGGCAGTTGAGCAGGACTCCACACAGGGGTCCGGCAACGGCTACGGCAACAACGACGGCGGGCTGTTGGGCGGCCTGTTGGGTGACGTCCTGGGCAACGTCCAGGTGTCCCTGCCCGTCACGGTTCCGGTGAACATTTCCGGCAACGCCGTGGGCGTCCTGGGCAACGCCATTTCCAATGGTTCCCACGCCACCAACACGGTGACGCCGGAAATCCCGGTCACGCCGGTCACGCCGGTAACCCCCGTAACGCCGGTTACACCCGTTACACCGGTGACTCCCGTAACCCCCGTAACCCCCGTAACGCCTGTTACTCCGGTAACACCCGTGACCCCCGTGGTTCCTGCGGCGCCGTCGGTCAACACGGTGCACACCGCCGGCCTGCAGGCCATGGGCTCGGGCATCCACGCACTCGGCAGTGCCGTACCGGCCCAGCTTGCCTACACAGGCTCCGGCTGGTGGCCCATCTTCTGGTCCGTCGGTTCACTGGTCTCCGGACTGGTGCTGCTGACGCTGCGCCGGATGAGCCGCATGGGCTAGCCGGCCCGCTCCCCGGCAATGGCCCGTGGGCAAGGCAGCGCCGTTGGCAGCTGCCGGACCCCACGGGCCAGGGGTGCGCCAACCCGGACAGGCAGTCCGGCCCCACAGCCGGCCACCGGCCAGTTTAGGAGTGTGGCGAAAGCCGACGCACAGCAAGTGCGAGCCACAGTTGCACCCGGTCGGGCGTCAGGGCCGGGTCGTAGCCGGTCAGTTCCGCGATCTGCGTCAGGCGGTAACGGACAGTGTTCCGGTGCAGCGCCAACGCCTCCGCCACGGCGGCCACGGAGCCATTGAGCCGCAGGTACGACTCAAGGGTGTCCAGCAGCTCGGAGCCGTGGGCCTCGTCAAACGCGGCCAGAGGACCCAGCGCCTCCGCAGCCATGTCGGCCATGGGGACGTCCTCGCTGGCCAGCAGGAGCGAGGTCAGGCTCAGCCGTTCCGGCACGTTGACGTCCAGGCCGCGCGTTGCTGCCTCCCGGGCCTCGAAGTAGCTCCAGCGCAGGCCGTTGGCCTGGGAATATGCGCCGCCGATGCCCACGGGGGCATTGATGCCGATGCTGTTCATCTGCCGGCTCAGCGCCCTGCCCAGCGTGGCCGGATCCCCGGCCTGGGCGGGCACCACCAGCAGCAGCTCCGACCTGCCCTCGGAGGTGATGGTGGCGGCCACTGCGCGTTCCAGCCCCGGCGGCAGCGTGATGGTCGACAAGGTGGGGAAGCTGCCTTCCTCGGCACTGACAAGCAGCACGAGGTTCTTGGCAGTCGGGAGGATGCCCAGGTTTTCCAGGCGGGCCGCGGAATCGGCCGGCTCCAGCGTGCCCCGGATGATGTCCGCCAGGACCTGTCCGGCGATTTGCCGTGCACTTTGGCGCCGCTGCACCAGGTTGTTCAACTCAATGCTGATGAGCCCGCGCGCATAGTCCACGATCCCGTCGTCGTGAAAGGGCTTGCGCAGCCACAGCGTGCTTGAATCGCGCTTGCCCGTGGACAGCGCCACGGCATGCCAGGCGCCGTCGTCGGGAACTGCATCGGGGTGCGTGGACGCCACCTGGCCGCCGTACTGGGTGATGACCAGGTCCGAGGACACCATGGAGGCGAGCTTCTTCAGCAGTGCCGCCAGCCCGCCGCCGGTCAGCAGGGTTCGTGCCAGCACCTGGTGCTCGCGCAGCAGCCGTTCCAGCTTTGTGTAGTGGTCAGAGGACCGCGCGTCGGCCACGAGCTTGCCAATGGCAATGAACGGCGTGCTGTACGGGACCTCCACCACGGGGACGGCCCAGCGGTTGGCCTCGGCCAGCAGCGCCGCGGGCACCGTGGCGTGCTCAAAACCAATGCCAAAGCCAATTCCGACGGCGCCCGCGCGCTTGATCTGCCGGACAAAGGAACGCTGTGAGTCGGCGGTGCCCTGCCGGGCCCCCGTGGTCAGGACCAGTTCGCCGCCGCTGAGGAACGACTGGGGATTTTCCAGCTCCGTGACGGCCACCCAGTCGATCGGGGCGTTGAGCGGAGTGCGGGTGGAACCCAGGTTCTTCAGGTGCAGGCTGGGAACAACCAGCAGGTCTGCCAAGGAAAGTGCCATGGTGCAACTATACAAACGCACTACCCCGATTGCGCATTGTGGTGCAATTGGCTATTCGATTGCGGGGTCCGCGGGCTTAGGCTTTCGCATAAGCGGTTGACATGCCGCACCACCCGCACCGAACTTAAAGAGGTTGAACACTGTGGTCCAAACCTTACAGAACTTCATCAACGGCGAATTCGTCCCCGTAACCGGCACCGAGACGCTGGACATCGTCAACCCCACCAACGGGGAAGTTGTGGCGAAGGCCCCGGTCTCCAGCCAGGCTGATGTGGACTCGGCCATGGCCGCAGCAGCAACCGCGTTCAAGACGTGGAAGCACGCCACCCCGAGCCAGCGCCAGGCGGTGCTGCTCAAGCTTGCCGATGCCATCGAGGCCCGCAGCGACGAGCTCGTTGAGGCCCAGCACCGCAACACCGGGCAGGTCAAGGCCATGATTGCCTCCGAGGAAGTCGGGGCGGGCGCCGACCAGCTGCGCTTCTTCGCCGGCGCAGCCCGGCTGCTTGAAGGCCGCTCCGCCGGCGAATACATGGAGAACTTCACCTCCTATGTGCGCCGCGAACCCGTGGGCGTCATTGCCCAGGTCACCCCGTGGAACTACCCGTTCCTGATGATGATCTGGAAGATCGGCCCCGCCCTGGCCGCCGGCAACACCGTGGTGCTCAAGCCCAGCGACACCACCCCGGAAAGCACCATGGTCTTTGCCGACATCGCCAAGGACATTGTCCCGGCCGGCGTGCTGAACTTTGTCCTGGGCAACGGCGCCACCGGCGCAGCCCTGGTGGACCACAAGACCCCCTCCATGGTCTCCATTACAGGTTCCGTCCGTGCCGGCATCGCCGTCGCCACGGGTGCCGCCAAGGGGCTCAAGCGCGCCCACCTGGAACTGGGCGGCAAGGCCCCGGCCATTGTCTTCGCCGACGCCAACCTGGGCCGGACCGCCCAGGAAATCGCCGAGTACTCCTTCTTCAACGCCGGCCAGGACTGCACGGCCATCACGCGCGTGCTCGTGGAGGAATCCGCCCACAAGGAGTTCGTGGCAGCACTTGCCACGGCCGCCAAGGGCCTGGAAACCGGCAACGCGGACGATTCCAAGAACTACTTCGGCCCGCTGAACAACATCAACCACTTCAACGCCGTGGTCAACGTGGTTGAGAACATCCCCGACTACGCCACCGTCGTCACCGGCGGCAAGCGCGTGGGGGAGAAGGGCTTCTTCTTCGAGCCCACAGTGGTGGACGGCGTCAAGCAGAGTGACGACATCGTCCAGCAGGAAACCTTTGGCCCCGTCATCACTGTGCAGACGTTCAAGACTGAGGAAGAAGCAGTCGAGCTGGCCAACGACGTCGAATACGCCCTGGCCTCCAGCGTGTGGACCTCCAACCACGGCGTGGCCATGCGCGTCTCCCGCGACCTGGACTTCGGCGCAGTCTGGATCAACACCCACATCATGCTCACGGCCGAGATGCCGCACGGTGGCTTCAAGCTCTCCGGCTACGGCAAGGACCTGTCCATGTACGGTGTGGAGGACTACACCCGCATCAAGCACGTCATGAGCAACCTGGACGCCTGAGTCCGCCCACACAACTTCTTTTGCACTTCCCTTTTGAAAGGTATCCCCATGTCTGAAATCCAGTTCCGTCTCGAGCAGAAGCGCCAGATCCTCGGCGCATTCCCCGGCCCGAAGTCAGTTGAGCTTGAGACCCGCCGCAAGGCAGTTGTTGCAGCCGGCGTTGCCTCGGGCGTGCCCGTCTACGTTGAAGATGCCGACGGCGGCATCATCAAGGACGTTGACGGAAACTCCTTCATCGACCTCGGCTCGGGCATCGCCGTCACCAGCGTCGGCGCCTCCGACGCCAACGTGGTGGACGCCGTCCGCGAGCAGGTTGGCCACTTCACGCACACCTGCTTCATGGTCACCCCCTACGAGGGCTATGTGGCTGTTGCCGAGGAGCTCAACGCACTCACCCCCGGCACCCACGAGAAGCGCACCGTGCTGTTCAACTCCGGCGCCGAAGCCGTGGAGAACGCCGTCAAGGTGGCCCGCCTGGCCACCGGCCGCGACGCCATCGTTGCCTTCGACCACGCCTACCACGGCCGCACCAACCTGACCATGGCGCTGACCGCCAAGGCCATGCCGTACAAGACCAACTTCGGCCCGTTCGCACCGGAGATCTACCGCGTGCCCATGAGCTACCCGTACCGCGAGGAAGCGGACATCAAGGGTGAAGAGGCAGCACGCCGCGCCATCACCATGATCGAGAAGCAGATTGGTGCCGATTCCGTCGCCGCCATCCTGATCGAACCGATCCAGGGCGAGGGCGGCTTCATTGTCCCCGCCGACGGCTTCCTGCCCACCCTGGCCGCCTGGGCCAAGGAAAACGGCGTTGTCTTCATCGCCGACGAGGTCCAGTCCGGCTTCTGCCGCACCGGCGCCTGGTTCGCCTCCGAGCACGAGGGCGTTGTCCCCGACATCATCACCATGGCCAAGGGCATCGGTGGCGGCCTGCCGCTCTCCGCAATCACGGGCCGCGCCGACCTCATGGACGCCGTGCACCCCGGCGGCCTCGGCGGCACCTACGGCGGCAACCCGATCGCCTGCGCCGCCGCCCTGGCAGCCATCAAGACCATGAAGGAGCACGACCTCAACGGCCGCGCCGCCAACATCGAGCGCATCGTCACCGAGCGTTTCGAGGCACTCGTTGCCGAAATGGGCGAGGCCGGCATCATCGGCGAAATCCGCGGCCGCGGCGCCATGATGGCCATCGAACTGGTCAAGCCCGGCACGGCCAACACCACCAAGGAAGTCAACGCCGAGGCCGCCAAGGCCATCGCCGGTGCCTGCCTGCAGGCCGGCGTCGTGATCCTGACCTGCGGCACCTACGGCAACGTGATCCGCCTGCTCCCGCCGCTGGTCATCAGCGACGAGCTCCTGAACGACGGCCTGGACGTCCTCTCCGACGCCATCCGCGCAGCGGCCTAGCCAACGAAACACGCGCTTTAAAGCGCGACGGCGGCACCCGGTTTGGCCTTTGTGGCCCACCCGGGTGCCGCCGTCGTTTGCAGGGATTTAGTACGTTGGGGCGGCTGCCAAACCGAAGTACTGTTCCAGCGTCCGGTAGCCGCGGTTGTGCATGTCGGTGGCGGCCCTTACCCCAATGTAGCGAAGGTGCCAGGGCTCGTAGGTGTATCCCGTTATGGCATCAAAGCCGCTGGTGTAGCGGATGATGAAGCCGTAGCGCCAGGCATTGGCAGCGGCGAATTGCCCGGCCGCAGTGTTGGCGAAACAGGCCTGGAGTGAGCAGGCCCCGCTCGGGTTGCCAATGTCCATGACCAGGCCGGTTTGGTGTTCGCTGTAGCCAGGCCGTGCCGAGATGGTGTCGGCGACAGCTTGCCCATACTGGGCCACATAGGAGTTGTACAGCGAGGTCTGCGTTGCGTGGGAGCGGAAACCGCTGACCGTGGTGATGGGGACGCCCGCGGCAGATGCGCCCGAAATCAACTGAGCCAGTTGGTTTGCGGCTTCGCTGCGCATGACTTGGGACCCGACCCAGACCAGGTCTGGCGGTGTCTGGTTGATGGGTGAGTTGGGGCGGCGCTTGTTGACCACCACCCCGACGCTGGACTGGTAGGGATTGACGCTGACTCCGGCACTTGTTGGCCAGTTGATGGTGCCGCCCTGAAAATACTGCACACAGCGCAGCGGCGCCCCGCCGCAGTTTTCCTCGCTGGTGGGGTATCCCAGGGGGCTGCGCTCGTAGCCCATCTGAACCCACTTGTTGCCGATGCTCCCGTGGACAGAGTGGGCGCCCAGGGACGGCCGCCAGTACACGTACCCGCCTTCATATTTCTGCACACAGCCACCGTTGATGAGGGTGCAGTTTTCGCCGCTGATGGGATAGCCGAGCTTCCCTTGTTCTGCGCCGGAACGGTCCCAGGCGGACCCGATTGCGCCGGTCACGGCGTTGGCCCCGGCAGTGGACTGCCAGTAGATGCGCCCACCTTGGAATGTTTGCACGCAGCCGCCGTTGGCCAGCGTGCAGTTCTCGTCGGTCTTCGGGAAGCCCATTTGTCCGCGTTCCCAGTTCAGCGACCCCCACCTGCGGGCAATGGCACCGGTGGTGATGTGGGCCCCGGTGGCCGCGGACCAATAGATGCTGCCGGATTGGTAGGCCTGGTAGCAGCCCCCCTGGGGCAGGTTGCAGCGCAGCGGTGTGATGGCACCCCCAAGTTGCGGATTGGCGGCAAGTTTCGCGGCGACGGCGCCGTTGTCGGGTGTTGCGGCCAGGGCCGGCAGGGGCGCAGCCATGGTTGCCCCAATCATGGCGAGCACCGCCATCAAAGCCGCCATTAGTCGCTTGGTCATAGTGGAGCGTCCCCTGCCCTGTGAGTGTAATTATTTCCGACCCTAGGGCGAATGGTGGGTCACGGCAAGCGTTCGCGGACTGGGTGGGTAGGGTGGACGTAACATTTTCCGATTGTTGCGGCACAGTGGGGTGGCATGGGCAAGCAGGGATTTGACCAGCGGTATCCGGCGATGTTCCAGCCTGGCGGCGAGGGGCACACGGAGGAGCCATATGAGCCCGGGCTGCTGCAGGCGCCAATGCAGGCGCCAATGCGGGAGCCGGTGCCACCGGCCCAGGCATGGCCCGAAGCGGCTCCGGAGGGCGTGCAGCCCGAACCTCCCACTGAAGCCCCCGAGACCAGTGCTGAACCGCAAACCCGGCACCTGCCCTTGGTGCCCGAACCGCGATGGGGCGCCAGGTCCTGGGTCCTGGGGCTTTCCGCCATCGGGCTCACTTTCGCTGCGGCAGCGTTTTGCCTCTTGGCCGCCGCCCTCATTCCGGCCGCGGGCAGCACCGATCCGTCCGATTTCCACGGAATACTGATGGTTCCTTGGGGCATTGCCATTGCCCCGGGGGCGCCGGCCCTTTTCACCGCCGGCCTGGGCATGTTGGCGGCACTGTTCCTGGTGGCGTCGCGCCACTACACGGGACACGCGTGGTGGTTCCACATTGCTGCGGCCGCGGTGGGCCTTGCGGCCTTGGCCGGCGGAGCCGTCGCCATGTTCAGTGAAAGCCTTTTCGCCGAGATGCTGTACACACAGGCCATGAACCAGGGCAACAACTTCATCTCCTGGTACATGGTCTTCCAGCAGGCATCCTGGCAGCTGCTCTTGCTGGGGCTGGCAATCCTTGTCTTGACCTTGGTCGTGCGGCCGGACGGGAACGGAGCGCCCGGCCGACCGTCGGTGCCGGCCGCGCTGTGGACGGGAGCCGTGCTGGCGTGCGCAGGGGTGTGGACCTGGTTTGCCCCGCAGGCCTTTCCGCTTGCCGAGGGCAGGACCGTCGAGCTGTTGGAGAGCCAGTCCTATGCGGTTCAGGCGTGGACCTACGTTGTGGGCCAGGCCGGCGGGCCGCTGCTGACCGTCGGTGCGGGAGCCCTCTTCTGGGCCTTGTTGATCCTGGCCACCACCCGCCGCGGGCCGGGAGAACCCGTGCCCGAGGACAGCCTCGAGCCCGTCAGCATTTCGGTGGGCAATCCTGGGCAGCACCACCCCTGACGGGTGCGCGTCCCGTCCGGAGGCCCTGCGGATGGAACCCGCCCGCGGGGCACTGTTCCCTGCGCGGGGCGCCGGTTGTACAGTCAGTGCTACGAATGCCCGCCGTGCACAACGAGGTGCCGCGGGCCTGTGCGAAGGGTTGATTCATGAAATATGTTGTGGGGTACCGCCCGGATGACCGCGGCGACGACGCCGTGGCCCTTGCGGCCGTCATTGCCAGGACCCAGGGCGCCGAACTGCACCTGGTCAACGTGGTCCGCGGTGCCAAGGCCGCCGATCCAGGACTGGAAAAACGCGCCCTGGGCTTGGTTCCGGACGATGTCGCCGCCAGCTACACCGTCCGCGAGGCCGACTCCTTTGTCCACGGGCTGATCGATGCGGCCCGGGAGGACGATGCCGCCCTGATCGTGGTGGGTGCGGCGAGCAACGGATTGTTCAAGCGATTCACAGTGGGCTCGGTGGCCAACGGGCTGCTGCACGCATCTCCCGTCCCTGTGGCCCTTGCCCCGCGCGGCTACAACCGCCGGGCCCCGCTCACCCGACTGACAGTCATGACCGGCATGCGCGAAGGCTGGCAGGCCGTGCTCGACGTCGGCACCACCGCAGCCGGCCGGCGCAATGTCCCGCTGCGCCTGGTCTCCGTGGTGGAGATCGACCAGTTGGGGCAGACCGATTTCAACCTGGACAACGCCCTCAGTCCGGCCCGCCAGCACGTCAACACGGTGCTGACCGCGGCGGCCGCCAAGGTCCCGGGCACCAAGGTCACCGTGACGCTGGCCCACGGGCGCACCATTGAAGAGGCCATTGACGGCATCGGCTGGAAGTCCGGCGAACTGGTCATTGTCGGTTCCAGCCGCCTGGCCGAGAACCGCAAGATCTTCCTGGGCTCCACCGCCAACAAGATCCTGCGCTCGCTGCCGGTGCCCATGGTGGTGGTCCCGCGCGACTTCGTGGCGCAGGGAATCTGACGGACACCGGTGGTCGAGCCTGTCGAGACCCGGGTCTGGACAAGCTCGACCACCGTCGGCCGGCGACTACTGTTCCAGGAACGCGTCGCTGAACAGCAGCTGCAGGCCCTCGGCCATGGTGGGGTGGGCTATCACGGCGTCCCGGAGCTGCTGGTACGCCAGCCCGCCGAGCATTGCCATCTGAACCACGGCAATGACCTCGCTGGACTCATGCCCCAGCAGGGAAACGCCCAGAATCCTGTCCGTGCCGCGTTCCACCACGGCCTTCCAGAGGCCGTCCAGCTGGCCCACGGTGCGGGCGCGGGGGATTGCGGAAACCGGCATCCTGGCCACCCGGACCTCAAGACCTGTGGCGCGCGCCTCCTCTTCCGAGAATCCCACGCGGCCCAGTTCGGGCGTGGTGAACACGCAGTAGGGGACCAGGCGGTCTCGGGTGCTGCGCAGCTGCGTGCCTGGCCCGGCCGCCAGGTTGGCCTTCAGGATCCGGTAGTCGTTCCACGAGGCGTGCGTGAATTGCGGCGATCCCGCCACATCCCCGGCGGCCCACACACCCTCCGCCGTGGTGCGCAGGAATTCATCCACAGTGACCAGGCCCTTGGCTGAAAGTTCGACGCCGGCCGCTTCAAGTCCCAGCGCCCCGGTGACGGGTTCGCGGCCCACCGCCACGAGGATGTCGGCGGCTTCCACGGTGGTGCCGTCCGCCAGGGAGACCGCCACGGTCCCGTTGTTCCGGGCCACCGAGACGGCCGCGGCACCCAGCCGCACGGACACGCCGTCGGCCTCCAGCGCTGCCGTTACGGCGGCCGAGACGTCGGCGTCCTCGCGGGGGAGCAGGGCCGGCCCGCGCTGGATGATGGTCACCTTGACGCCCATGATGGCGAGCATTGAGGCGAACTCGCAGCCAATGTAGCCGCCGCCGAGGATTGCAATGCTCTCCGGCAGCGCGGCCAGGGCCAGGATGGAGGTGCTGGTCAGGGGGTCCGCGGCCCGCAGGCCATCGATGTCCGGCACCTGGGGCACCATCCCGGTGTTGACCACAACGTTGGTGCCGGAGAGTGTGCGGCGCGTGCCGGCGTCGTCCGTGACGACGACTGTGCGCGGGCCAGTGAAGCGGGCCTCGCCGATGACCAGCTCCATGCCGGAAGCCAGGAACGACTTGCGCTGCCCGGCAACCATGGTGCCCACCACGTCCTGCTTGCGGTCACGGAGCCGGTCAAGGTCGATGGCGGGGGAGCCGGGCACCGTGATCCCGAACTCGGCGGCACGGCGTGTCAGTGCGAGCAGGCGGGCACTGTTGACCAGGGTCTTGGTGGGGATGCAGGCGACGTTGATGCAGGTGCCGCCGATCATGCCACGCTCCACCATGGCCACGCGCTGTCCGGCCGCGGCCAGGTCCATGGCCAGCGACTTGCCGGCCTTGCCGCCGCCCACCACGAGCAGGTCAAATTCCTCAGTTTCCATGGGATGTCCTTTCGTTGCGGCGGCCGGCACGGCTCAGGATTGGGCCGGGGCCAGCTTTTTCAGGCGGGAAGTCTTGCGGTAGTTGCGCAGCATGTCGGCGATGAGGATGAGCAGGGCAACCCAGACGATCGAGAAGCCGATCCAGCGTTCCAGGCTCATGTGCTCGCCGAAAATGGTCAGCGCAACAACGAACTGGATGACAGGTGTCATGAACTGCAGCAGCCCGATCCCCGTCATTGACAGCCTGCTTGCGGAGGCGCCGAAGAGCAGCAGCGGCACGGCAGTAATGATGCCGGATGCGGCGAGCAGCCAGAAGTGGCCCGGGCCGTATCCCGTCAACGTGGCTTGGCCCAGAACCGTCAGGACAACCATTGTGGCGATGGCAAAGGGCGTCAGCACAGCTGTTTCAACGCTCAGGCTGGTGATGGCGTCGACCTTGCCGCCCACCCGGTTTTTCACAAAACCGTAGCTGCCGAAGCTGAACGCCAGCACCAGGGCAATCCACGGGAGCTTGCCGTAGCTGAACGTCAAAACCACAACGGCAATGAAACCAACGCCCACCGCGGCCCACTGCAGCGGCCGGAGCTTTTCCTTCAGGACCAGGACGCCAATCAACACCGAGACCAGTGGATTGATGAAGTATCCAAGGGACGCCTCAATGGCGCTGCCGGAAGTCACGGCAAACACATAGGTCAGCCAGTTGATGGCAATCAGGAAGCCGGCAACCGCCAGGGTGCCAATAATGCGACGGTTCTTCAGCGCCGCACCCACCTTTCCCCAACCGCGGGTGGCTGTGATGATCAGGGCGCAGAAGAACAGCGACCACACCACCCGGTTGGCCACGATCTCAACGCTGTTGGCCGGCATGAGCAGCAGGAAGTAAATGGGCAAAAGCCCCCACAGGCCGTAGGCGCCTACGCCGTACAGCACCCCCGTTGCTCCTTCACTGCGGACGGGCTTGCCGGACACCGCCCGGTTCTTGCGTACATTGCTGGTTGGGGTTTCTTTGACGCTCACAGTCCCCATAACAACACCTTGGCCGTTTAAATGCCATGGCCACCTGAAAGCAGGTGGCCATGTCCTGTGCCGAAGTTGGGCCCGCTGAGGGCTTGGTCACTTTCGCAGGGCCCCACTTACGGGCCTGCGGCGTGACATTTAGACTGGGATGGTGGCGCTTGATTCGCGCCTCCCTGTGCAACAGTTGAGCCAGCAAGCAAGCTGATGTTGCGATTCACAGTTCGGAAGGACTACTTTCTTGGCTAACTCGAGTGCCACCCGCCCGTTCCGCGTTGCCATCGTTGGCTCCGGCCCGGCGGGCGTCTACGCGGCAGACATTTTGACGAAGTCCCAGGAAGTGGCCGGCGGAGACGTCCAGGTCAGCATTGACCTGTTCGAGTCGCAGCCGGCGCCGTATGGCCTGATCCGCTACGGCGTTGCCCCGGACCACCCGCGCATCAAGGGCATCGTGAACGCCCTGCACAAGGTCCTGGACCGCGGCGACATCCGCTTCTTCGGCAACGTGACCTACGGGCGGGACATCACCCTGGCGGACCTGCGCAGCCACTACGACGCCGTCATCTTCGCCACCGGCGCCACAAAGGATGCCGTGCTGGACATCCCCGGCATTGAGCTGGACGGCTCCTACGGCGGCGCGGACTTTGTCTCCTGGTACGACGGCCACCCGGACGTTTCCCGCGAATGGCCCCTGAACGCCAAGGAGATCGCGGTCATCGGCAACGGCAACGTGGCGCTGGATGTGGCCCGGGTGCTGTCCAAGCACGCCGAGGACATGCTGGTCACCGAAATTCCGGACAACGTCTATGCCGGCCTGAAGGCATCGCCCGTCACCGACGTCCACGTTTTCGGCCGCCGCGGCCCCGCCCAGGTGAAGTTCACACCGCTGGAACTGCGCGAACTGAGCCACTCGCGAGACGTGGACATCGTCCTCTACGAGGAGGACTTCGACTTCGACGACGCCTCCGACGCCGCCATCAGGAGCAACAACCAGGTCAAGACCATGGTCAACACCCTGACCAACTGGCTCGCCGAGGAGCATGACGGGACGCGCACCCCCGCTTCCCGCCGCCTCCACCTGCACTTCCTCCACACCCCCGTGGAGATCACGGGCGAGAACGGCTCGGTCACCGGCATCAAGTTTGAGCGCAACGAGCTGGACGGCACGGGCAACGCCCGCGGGACCGGCGAGTTCATCGACTACCCCGTCCAGGCCGTGTACCGCGCCGTGGGCTACCTCGGGTCCGAACTTCCGGAGGTGGACTTCGATTCCCGCCGCGGTGTCATCCCGAACGACGGCGGCCGCGTCCTCGGTGCCGACGGAACCCACGTTCCAGGTCTCTACGCCACGGGCTGGATCAAGCGCGGCCCCGTTGGCCTGATCGGCCACACCAAGGGTGACGCCCTGGAGACGATCGGATGCCTGCTTGAGGACCGGCTGGCACTGCCAGTCGCCGAACGGCCGGATGAGTCGGAGATTGTGGAGCTGCTGGAATCCCGCGGGGTCGAATTCACCACCTGGGAAGGGTGGAACAAGCTGGACGCGCACGAGAAGCTGCTCGGCGAAAACTGGACGGGCCAGCCCGGCCTCGACGTGGTGCGCGAGCGCATCAAGGTCGTGGACCGCGAGCAAATGGTCAACATTTCCAAGAAGTAGGGCGGGCGCCCGCACCGCCGCAAGAAAACCCCAAAACCCGCCCGGAGTGAACACGTTTCACTCCGGGCGGGTTTTTCGCGTCATGAATCCCCGTCGGCTCACTCTCACTCACTGACTCAACCGGAAATGCGGTTGGCATGAGCCGAAAGACATTTGCCACACATGATGAAGAACAATCTTTGGCGGGGACCCAAGATCGCCGGCGCCGCGGCTGCCCTCGCCGTCGCCGGCACCATGGCCGCAACCGCACTGCCCGCACTTGCCGCAACCGACACTCCGGCGGCCCAGGCTGCTGTCAGCGTGCAGCCCAACCCTGAACTGCCGCAAAAGTGCGGCCTCAACCTGGCCATGGTCTTTGACATGTCCTCGTCCATGAGTGATTCCGATGTCCGCACAGTCAAGGACGCCAGCATTGCCGCGGTCTCGGCCCTGCAGGGCACCGCCACCACCATGGGCGTCTACAGCTTTGCCACCTTTGCCAAGCAGGAGCTCGCCGCCACCTCGCTCGTTTCCGCCCAAGGTGCCGCCGGCGTTTCCGGCAGCATCGATTCCCTGGTCCGCCCCGGCGACGCCAGAACGTGGGCCGGCGGGACCAACTGGCAGCAGGGCCTGGGCGTCGTGCCCACCCAAACCTACGACGGCGTCATCTTCTTCACCGACGGGGTGCCCACCTTCTACGGAAGCAACCCGTTGAACACGGCCGGCACGGCCTCCAACGGCACAGGAGGCACCGGGCAGGATGGCAGCGCCAATGTGGCGGCATCCCTGGCCGCAGCTGTGCCCGAAGCCAACAGGCTCAAAGATGCAGGCACGCGCGTCATGGCTGTTGGCGTCAACGGTGCCGATGCCGGACGCCTGTCCCAGATCTCGGGCCCAACCGCGGGGGCCGACTACTTCACCACCAACTACGCTGAACTGGCGCAGACCCTCAAGGACATCGCCACGACCGGCTGCACGGGAAGCCTGAACATCAACAAGGCAGTGGAGGCCTTCGGTTCCACCGAGACCACACCCGGCGAGGGCTGGACCTTTGACGTGGCCCCCGCAGCTGCCGAGGCCACGGCCCTGACCACTGGCGCCAACGGCCAGGCCGGCATGACCATGGCCTTCCCGGAGAAGGCTCCCGTGAAGGTGTCCATCACCGAACGCCAACTGCCCGGATACTCCGTGGTGCAAAAAGACGGCTTCAACGCCGTGTGCACCCGCGACGGCAATCCACTGCAGCTTGCGAACACAAGCGCCGAAGGCAACACCGGCTTTGAGGTCACGGCTGAAGCCGGCACCATAACCTCCTGCACCGTCACGAACAAGGCCCCGCAGGCGCCGCTCACAAGCTGGACCATGGCCAAGACCTCCGACCGGTCCGGCGAGGTCAGCCCGGGCGACACCATCAACTACACCGTTGAGGCCCGCAACACAGGCAATCAAGCGGTTGGGGATGTCACCTTCCGTGACGACCTCTCCGGCGTTCTGGACCATGCTGCCTTCGTCCCCAGCTCCGCCACACTGGTGGTTGGCGGGGGAGCATCCGTTCCTGTGGCCGATCCTGACGGCGCCATCTTCACAGCCGGCCCGTTCAGCCTGCCTGTCGGCGCAACTGCAAGGTTGAGCTACCAGGTCAAGGTCAACCAGGACGCCGATGGCGCAACCCTGAGAAACGCGGTCACTGGCACGGGCCAGGTGCCGCCGGCGGAATGTGTCGTGGACAAGCCCTGCACCACCGTCAATGTGGTGCCGCAGAAGCCCACCCCGACCCCGACCGCTATGGCCACGCCCACCCCGACCCCGAGCGATACGGCCACGCCCACCCCGACGGGAAATCCCTCGGCCACGGGAGTTCCCACCACCGCCGCCACGCCCACCAAGCCGGCGACGGCCCCGGCGTCGAACACCCCGGCGCCGACGGCTGAGCCTGCAGGGGAGTTGGCCTACACAGGTTCCTCCGCGGTCCTGCCATTGGTCGTCGGAGGGTTCCTGCTGGCCGGAGGTGTCCTGGCGCTGATGCTGCGCAGGGCCAGCCGAACCCACTAGCACCAAGCAGTCAGCACTTGCCCCGTCGCGGGGCCCCCCCCGGGAAATGCCCGGTGGGCCCCCCCGGTGGGGGGTTAGGGGCCAAAAAAACTTTTTG
>NZ_JANKZF010000012.1 GCF_027568515.1 Arthrobacter sp. HY1533
ACACCCCCCCGTCGCCCCGGCGCCGCCCGGCCCCCCCCGCTGCCTGGGCCGGGCCCCCCCCGCGACTGTGGTCGTTAAGGGCCAAAAAAAAGTTGTTGAAAAAGTTATCAAAAACCGCGTCATGATTCGGGGCAAACGCACTCACAGGCGAATCCTGGCGCCTGGGTAGACTGGAAGATTCCCCGTCGTGGCGGGTCGATGAAGGGATGGGGCAAATTGACTGGCAACGACGATGAAACCGTGCGGGTTGAGGATTGCGACGAACAGCTGATTGAGCTGGTTCGCTGCGGGGATGTTCAGGCCTATGCCGGCCTGTACGAGCGGCACCTGCCCTCGGCTCGGGCCACCGCGAACGGCTACGCCCGTAATTCCAGCGATGTGCCGGATCTCGTGGCCGAGGCGTTTGCCAACGTGCTGGAGGCGATCCAGGCAGGCAATGGCCCCACAGTCTTTTTTCGCGCCTACCTGCTCACAACCCTGCGGCGCCTGGCAGCAGCCAAGGGCAGGGACGACAAACGGGCGCTCGTTGTTGAAGACCTGGACTCGGTGCCGGACATCGAAGCGGGCAAGGACCCCGCAGTGGCCGCCTTTGAAAGGGATGTGGTGGGCCGTTCCTTCAGGGACCTGCCCGAACGGTGGCAGGCCGTGCTCTGGTACACCGAAGTGGACGGGATGGCCCCGGCCGAGGTTTCGCCCATACTTGGCATCAGCGCCAATGCCGTGGCGGCCCTCGCGGTCCGTGCCCGCGAGGGGCTCAAGCAGTCCTACCTGCAAAACCATGTTTCCACGGCCGCCGAAAGCTGCGCCGAATACTCCCGGCAACTGGGCGCCCATGCCCGCGGAGGACTCAGCCTCCGCCGCAAGGAGAAAGTGGATGCGCACCTTCAAGGCTGCCTGCGCTGCACCGAAATGCTGATCCACCTTGGCGATGTCGGGTTCGGCATGCGTTCGGTCATTTTTCCCGCCGTGGCGGGCCTGGCATTTTCGGGCACGGCAGTGGTCGGTGCGGCCGGAGCTGGCCTGGCGCCGACGCTGTCAGCCGGGACCCACGGCACAAGCCTGGCTGCAGTGCTGTCCGCATCGGCCATCGGTGTGGTCCTGGTGGGAACAGTCGTCGCGGCCGCCGTGGCGGGGACCTCGGGAACGCCGGGGGAACAAGGCAATCCGGGGGCCGCCCAGGAAAGTGCGGCGAGTGCCGCAATTCTTCCGGCACCAACGACCGGCCAAGGCGCCCCGCCGGCCACCAGCCAGGCCCCGGTGCAGCCTGGAAACCTGCCGGAACTGCTCATGATGCCTGTGCCGTCGGCGGAGGCCGTGCCGGGCGCCCTGGTGCCTGCGCCGCCGGCAATGCCGGCGGAAACAGTGCCGGATCCCACCCCGACAGGAAAACCCGTCCCCGGGCCGTCGCTCCAGCCAACCCCGTCTCCGACTCCAGCCTCCACGCCGTCGACCCTGCCAAACCCAACGCCCAGCCCCTCGCCGGAGCCCAGCGCAACGCAGCAGCCGGAAGCCGTGTTCTCGACAACCGGATCCCTGCTCTCCCAGGACAGCGGGGTGACGAGACTGCAGGTTGACATTGCCAGCAGCGTGGCCGGCCTGGCCGGACCCCGGGTTGGGTTCACCATTCCGCGGCTCTGGATGGGGCGCGACGTGAGCATCACCGCGCCGGAGGGCTGGAACTGCGTGGAGTCATTCGGGCTGCTCACTGCCGGTGGAATCTGCACCTCCGAGACTTGGGCGGGGGGCGTGCAGAGCTTCATCGTGGAGGTGCCCACGCCCAGCCTGCTGGAAGGCTATCCCATGGAAATCACGGCCACGGCCAACGGTGCGGCGGACTTTCGGGCATGGTTGAGTTTCTCCGCGACCCATTTGTGACGGATGCCAGCCGCCAGAAAGTCTCACGATTCGAGACAAAATATTTGAAATGCGCATAATCTGATAGTGCTTCGCTACTGTTGATGGGTTGTAAATACCAGAGGATTAGCGGTTTTCATGAACTTGTTCCGAACGAAGTCAATTGAGCATTCACTAGCAGATGCCGACGAGCCCGGCCACGGCCTGAAGAGGTCCCTGACCACCTGGGATCTGATGATCATGGGAATTGCCGTCGCCGTGGGTGCCGGAATCTTTTCCGTGGGCGCCGAGGCAGCCGCGCACCATGCAGGCCCTGCCGTTTCCATCTCCTTCATCCTGGCCGCGGTCACCTGCGCGCTGGCGATCATGTGTTACGCGGAGTTTGCCACGGCCATGCCTGTGACAGGCAGCGCCTATGTGTTCACCTACGCCACTGTGGGGGAGCTCCTGGCCTGGATCATCGGCTGGAACCTGATCCTGGAACTGCTCATGGCAGCCTCTGTCATCGCCAAGTACTGGGGCGTCTACCTCAGCAACTTCTTTGAGGCCGTCAACATCGACATACCCTCGAACTTCGCGCTGGGCCCGGTCACCGTGTTCTGGGGCCCGCTGGTTGTTGTTGCCGTCTTCACCTTTGTCCTGGTCATGGGCACCAAGCTCGCGGCGCGCATCAACAACGTCTTCACGCTGATCAAGATCGGCATCGTGCTGTTTGTCATTGTGGTGGGCTTCTTCTACGTCAAGGCCGAGAACTACACGCCATTCGTTCCGCCGTCCCAGCCGGCCCCCGCCACCGAAACCTCATGGCAGCTCCAGCCGTTCCTGTCGATGCTGACCGGCGCCGAACCCTCCGTGTACGGCTTTGCCGGGATCATCTCCGGTGCGGCATTGGTCTTCTTCGCCTTCATTGGCTTTGACGTGGTTGCCACCAGCGCCGAGGAAGTGAAAAACCCGGCCAAGACCCTGCCCCGCGGAATCTTCGCCGGCCTGGCCGTGGTGACGGTTCTGTACATCCTGGTCACCCTGGCCGTCACAGGCATGGTCTCCTATGAAGACCTGGCCAAGGTCGATTCGCCGTCGCTTTCCACTGCCTTCCAGCTGGTGGGCGCCGACTGGGCCGTGGTTGTCATTTCCCTCGGGTCCCTGATTGGCCTCACCACTGTCATCATGGTGCTGCTCATGGGCCTGGCCCGCGTGATGATGGCCATGAGCCGCGATGGGCTGCTGCCCCGTGGACTGAGCCGCACCTCCGACCGCCACGCCACCCCGGCCCGCACCCAGATCCTCAGCGGCATCCTGGTGGCCATTCTTGCCGGCTTCACCCCGGTTGAACTGCTGAGCGAAATGATCAACATCGGCACGCTCAGTGCCTTCGTCATGGTGAGCATCGGCATCCTGGTCCTGCGCCGCAAGCGCCCCGACCTCAAGCCCGCCTTCCGGGTGCCGCTTGGCCCGGTCATCCCCGTGCTCTCGGCGCTGCTGTGCATCTACCTGATGCTGAACCTGGCCACGCTCACCTGGGTGTTCTTCGCCGTCTGGCTGGCGGTCGGCCTGGTGTTCTACTTCAGCTACGGTCACTGGAATTCACGGTTGCGCCGCGAGGAAGCCGCTGGAATCAAGCAGCAGTAGCAGTACGAAACGCAAACAGTAATCCACTTCATGAACCCAAATCCGCCGTCCCATCCGGTATCGTCTTGACGAAAATTGGAAACTGCTTGGGGGCACTAATTGGAGACTGTTCGGTTCATCATTGAGTTGCTGGTGGTCTTGGCTGCCATCGTCATGGGCACGCGGTCCAGCGGCGTCGGGCTGGGCCTGTGGGGCGGTGCCGGTGTGGCGGTGCTCGTCTTCATCATGGGCCTGCCTGTGGGCTCTCCACCTGTGGATGCCCTGCTCATTGTCATGGCGGTCATCGTGGCCAGTGCCACCATGCAGGTGGCCGGCGGCATCGACTGGATGGTCTCGATTGCCGCCAAGCTCATTGCGGCCAATCCGAAGCGGATCACCTTTGTGGCGCCGCTGGTGTCCTTCCTCTTTGCCGTCGGCGCGGGAACCAGCAACATCCTGTACCCCCTGTTGCCGGTGATTTCAGACCTTTCCTACCGCAACGGGGTGCGGCCATCGAGGCCCCTGTCACTCTCGGTGGTTGCCACGGGTGTGGCCCTGGCCTGCAGCCCCGTCTCGGCAGCCATGGCCGCCATGGTGACCTTGACCGCCGTCGGGCCCTACAACTTTGAGCTCATCGACATCATCAAGGTCACCTTCCCGGCGGCCCTGATCGGCATTGTTGCGGCCGCCTTCGTGGTCAACAAGCTCGGCAAGGAAATCGAAAACGACCCCGAAATCCAGGCCAAGATTGCCGCCGGCGTGATTTCCGCACCGGGTGCAGGCGGCCAGGCGGCCGAAGTTCAGGTCAGTGTCACCAAGGAGGGGCGCAATGCTGCCATCATCTTCTTCGTCGGTGTTGCCGCCATTGTTGTCTTCGGCCTGTGGAAGGGCATCCGCCCCCTCGATGCGGCCGGGAACCCCATGGCCATGACGCCCATGATCGAGGTCATCATGCTCCTGGTGGGTACCTTGATCCTGCTCATCTGCAAGCCCAAGATGTCCGAGGTCCCCAGTACCACTGTGTTCAAGGCGGGCATGGTCTCGGCCATTGCGCTCTTTGGCCTGGCCTGGCTGACCGACACCTTCCTGAGCGCACACACGGATGAGATTGCCTCGGGCGTGGGTGCCCTGGTGCAGCAGGCCCCGTGGATCTTCGCCCTGGGCGTGTTCCTGGTCTGTGTGCTCACCACCAGCCAGTCCACGGCCACCAGGACAGTGGTGCCCATTGGCCTGGCCGCCGGCATGGCCCCGGCACTGCTGTCGGGCATGTGGGCAGGAGCCTTTGCCGGCATCTACCTGCTCCCCACCAACGGTTCACAGATCGCCGCGGCGAACTTTGACACCAGCGGCTCCACCAAGCTGGGCACCAAGCTCTACGACCACTCCTTCTTCATCCCCACGCTGGTCCTGGCCGTGGCGACGCTGATTCCCGGAGCCATCCTGGGCGCCATTCTCAGCTGAGGCGGACTCCCGCCCGCCCCTACTCGGGGCGGGCGGCCAGGTATGAGCGGAACTCATCCCAGCTGATCTTGCATGAATGCGCCAGCTGTGCGGTCCAGGCCGTGTCCTCCTCGGGCCAGCCCGTGCCCGGCTGCTGCAGCGCGGCCGTTGCGTCAGGACCCAGCAGATACTCCCGCAGGAATTCCGCCTGGACCGCTCCGAGCGCAACATGGGAGGCCCCGGCGCGCTTGCGGAACGTTGAGTCCGTCAACTCGCGGAACAAGGCCCCCGAGGCGATGATCTCCTGGCTGCCCAGGTAGGGCTTGTTCAGGGCCACCGCCGCTGGATCGCCGACATTGAAGCCCAGCCTGTGGCATTCGGCCAGGATCCGCAGCATTTCAGGGTCCATCGTGATGACCTCGCTGCCGCGGGGCTCACCCTCCTGGTCTCCCCGGTTGGACAGCGAAACCACGTCCGGGAGCCTGTCGGCTTCGGCCCGCTCAACGTTGACCGCCCCGTCCCGCGTGGTGGTGTGGTTCATGGTGTCGTGGAACGACAACGTAAAGACGTGCCCCGGAGTGCCGCTTGCAGCCGCACGGGCGGACGCGGCCTCGACGACGGCGTCGCGCAGCGAGTCGCGGGTGGACTCGTAGACGCCCAGGCCGCGTTCGGCCACCTCCTCGAAGGCCGCCACCATGCGGTCAAGCTCGGCATCGCTGCCTGGAACCTTGAGCAGGGGGTAGAAGGAGAAGGTGACGGGGCGGATGGTGTCCACCCCGCCCAGGTCCACCTTGTTCCAGGTGCCGGCTTCGCGCACCCGGACAAATGCCTCACGCAGTTGGGCGCCAAGGTCCTCTGGCCGGGCCCGGTTGGGGTCGCGGAGCAGGCGGGGGTGCGGGTTTTCGACGTAGACAATGCGGGGGTCCTGTTCCGCCCAGGCCCGGCAGACAGGGGCCGTGGTGCGGTCGCTGTAGTCGAACTGGAGGCGGTGGGTAAACTCCGGCGCCAGAAACTCCACCAGTTCTTCGGGGACGGCGTCGCCGGCATGCGGCGTTGACACCACAAGGTCGGCTTCGGCAATGGCCTCCTGCAGCGTCCGGCCGGACTCCTTGCCCTGGTAGAACGTGATGTCCGAACTGGAGTAGCTGGTCCCGGCCGGAATGACCACGGGTGCGCCATCGGCGTTGGAAGGGGAGTGCGTTGACATGTGCAGTTCCGGGCCTTTCAAGAGGGGGCGGGGAGAAATGGTTTGAGCCTACCTGTGCGTCGCGGGCCGTTGAGGCATTTGGGCATCTCACAGCCTTTTGTGTCAGGCTGGCGTTGCGGGCACGCAGGATGTCCGCACAAACAAAGCCAAGAACCAGGGTGGGCGGATGGTGCAGCACATAGGCATTGGCGACATTGCACCGGAATCGGTCATGCTGGCCGGGGCCGGCCGCGCCATACTGTTGCAGCTGGCCAACCCCGCCGTTGGGTACGGCGTTGCCCACCACTCACACTTCGCCACTGATCCGCTCCGGCGCCTGCACGGGACCCTGAGCTACATTTACGCCCTCACCAACGGCACGCCTGAACAGCGGGCCGCCATGGTCCGGCACGTGGCCAAGGCGCACCGGGCAGTGAAGGCCACCGCTGCGGCAACGCACCCGGCCTATGACGCGCGCGACCCGCAGCTGCAATTGTGGGTGGCGGCAACCTTGTACGATTCCGGCATGCTGGTCTACAACAAGGTTTTCCCGCCGCTTTCGGGCGCCGAGGCCGAGGCTGTCTACCGGGACTACGGTGTCCTGGGCACAGCCTTGGGGATGCCTGCGGAGCTGTGGCCGGCCACCACGGCGGACTTTCAGCAGTACTGGGACACCCAGCTGGACGGGCTGAGCGTGGATGCAACCATTCGCTCAGTGGCAGGGGACCTGTTGGCGGCACGCAACGCGCCGCTGTGGGCCAAGGCGCTCATGCCCCTTGCGCGCTTTCTCACCGCCGGGCTGCTGCCGGCCGCCGTCCGGGAGCAGTACGGGTTCCCCTGGACGCAGCGGCGGGAAGCTGTCCTCGGGGCACTTCTGGGTGCTGTCCGAATCGCGGTCAAGGCGATTCCCGCCCGGCTCCGCCATGCGCCCATGCACTTCTACCTGAAACGAATTCCCGGTCAGGGGCAGGCGCCGGTCTAAGATGCCGGCCTAGGGTGCCGGCCTAGGGCGCCGCGTAGCGCACCACCCAGTCCACCAGCGGCCGCAGCTGCTCCCAGAGGCCCGCGATTCTTGCCTCCGCCTGCGCATCATCCATCCAGTCGGGCCGGCCGGGGGCAATGGAGGCACTGAGTGTCTTGTGCTTGAGCAGTTCCGCCCGGGGGTGGTCCTTGGCGAAGCCCCGGGGGACCATCTTGAGGGTTTCGCCTTCGATCCGGAAACCGGCTGCCTGCAAGGCGGCGAGGTTGGTGTCCAGCGCCTTGCCGCTCGCGGAGGCATCGACGGCCGCCCGGTACCGCGCCAGTTGGGCCGGTGAATGGGAGTGGTAGCCGCCGCCCGCCAACAGGCCGTCGGCGCTGACCTGCAGATAGAACCCCACCCCTTCGTGGTTGGACAGGAACATGCCCTGCGCCGTCTTGTACGGGGTCTTGTCCGGCGAGAAGCGGACGTCCCGGTACGGGCGGAAAATCTTCGCCGTCCCAAACCTTGGCTCAAGGGCCCCGGCCAGCGCCTCCAGCGGGCGCCGCACATCGGCGTCGTACTGCTCCTTGTGCTCCAGCCACCACGCCTTGCTGTTGTTCTCCTCAAGGGCTGCGTAAAACTCCATGGCCGCCGCTGGGATGCCTGTAAAAGTGTCCATGGGACTGAGCCTAGGTGCTGATCGCCCGCCCGCACCATGGAAGGGGAATTTGGTGGACAAGTGTTGACGGTGCACCGCCTGTGGGGGAATTGCCGGCTGTGACTTAGGGGCCACTTACTGGACTCAGTCCAAAAAAGGGTGCATTATTGACACATGGTCACCAAAGAGCACTACGAGGAAATGTTGCGTGCAGTCCCACTGCGCGTGACGCGTCCCCGTGTTGCCGTGCTCGAGGCTGTCGGGATGCATCCGCATGCGGATGCAGACACCCTCATTGGTGCCGTGCGCGCGGAACTGGGCAGTGTATCCAAGCAGGCCGTCTACGACGTCCTGGGGGCACTGGTCGAGGCCAACCTTGTGCGGCGCATCGAGCCCTCGGGCTCACCTGCCCGCTATGAGAGCCGGGTGGGGGACAACCACCACCACGTGGTGTGCCGCTCCTGCGGTGACATTGCCGACGTGGACTGCGCCCTGGGCGCCGCCCCCTGCCTGCATGCCTCAAATGACCACGGATTCACCATTGATGAAGCCGAGGTCATCTACTGGGGCACCTGCCCCGCCTGCGCCGCCAAGAGACTTCTGAACGAACAAGAACCGACCTCAACTAGGAGCGATAAGTAAAGATGACTATCGAAAACACCGCCCCCCTGACCACGGCAGCCGGCGCACCGGTTGCCAACAACCAGGACAGCCTCACCGCCGGCCCCCGTGGCCCGATGCTGCTGCAGGACGTCTGGTTCCTTGAAAAGCTGGCCCACTTCAGCCGCGAGGTCATCCCCGAGCGCCGCATGCACGCCAAGGGCTCCGGCGCCTTCGGCACGTTCACGGTCACGAACGACATCACGAAGTACACGAAGGCTGACATCTTCTCCGAGGTGGGCAAGAAGACCGAAATGTTTGCACGGTTCTCCACCGTTGCCGGCGAACGCGGCGCTGCCGACGCCGAGCGCGACATCCGCGGCTTCTCCCTGAAGTTCTACACAGAAGAGGGCAACTGGGACCTGGTGGGCAACAACACCCCCGTGTTCTTCTTCCGCGACCCGCTGAAGTTCCCCGACCTGAACCGCGCCGTCAAGCGCGATCCCCGCACCAACATGCGCAGCGCCGAGAACAACTGGGACTTCTGGACCAACCTGCCCGAGTCCCTGCACCAGGTCACGATCGTCATGTCCGACCGCGGCATCCCGGCCAGCTACCGCCACATGCACGGCTTCGGCTCGCACACCTTCTCCCTGATCAACGCCGCGGGCGAGCGCTTCTGGGTCAAGTTCCACCACGTCACCCAGCAGGGCATCAAGAACCTGACGGACGAGGAAGCCGGTGCATTGGTTGCCGCGGACCGCGAGTCCAGCCAGCGCGACCTCTTCGACTCCATTGAGAACGGCGACTTCCCGAAGTGGAAGCTCATGGTCCAGATCATGCCCGAGGCTGACGCTGACACCTACAAGTACCACCCGTTCGACCTCACCAAGGTTTGGTCCAAGAAGGACTACCCGCTGATCGAGGTTGGCGAGTGGGAACTGAACCGCAACGCCGAGAACTACCACGCCGATGTTGAGCAGTCTGCCTTCACCCCGGCCAACGTTGTCCCCGGCATCAGCTTCTCACCGGACCGCATGCTGCAGGGCCGCCTGTTCTCCTACGGCGACGCCGCACGCTACCGTCTCGGTGTGAACCACCACCAGATCCCGGTGAACGCGCCGCGCAACAACGTCAACACCTACCACCGCGACGGCCAGGGCCGCGTTGATGGCAACCAGGGCCGCACCCCCGGCATCGAGCCGAACTCCTACGGCCGCTGGCCCGAGCAGCCGGCCTACGCCGATCCGGCACAGGCCATTGGCGCCGTTGCGGACCGCTTCAACTACCGCGACGACGATGCCAACTACTTCGAGCAGCCCGGCATCCTGTTCCGCGAGAAGATGACGGATGAGCAGCGCCAGGTGCTCTTCGAGAACACCGCCCGTGCCATCGACGGTGCCTCAGCGGCCACCATTGAGCGCCACATCTTCAACTGCACGCAGGCGGATCCCGCCTACGGTGAAGGTGTCCGCAAGGCCATCGAGGCGCACCAGGCGTCCAAGGCCTAGTCCCCACGCCCTCCCAGGTACGACGGCGGCACCTGCCTTTCGCTTTTCAGCGAGGGGCAAGTGCCGCCGTCGTCGGTTAAGGCCCGACGCCGCAGGCCGGCGATCGAGCCCGCCGACCGGTGATCGAGCCTGTCGACCGGTGATCGAGCCTGTCGAGATCCAGGTTTCGACAGGCTCAACCACCGACAACGCAGGCGCTAGGCGAGGAGGTGTTCGCGGCCGAACATGGCCGCCGTGGCCCGGGCCGAGGGGGTTCCTGCGTCGAGGTCTGCCCCGGCTGCCACCAATTGCGCCACAATGGCGTCCTCACCCTTGAACAGGGCCCCGGCCAGCGGCGACTGGTCGCGGCCGTTGCGGATGTCGGCATTGGCACCCCGTCCCAGCAGCATGGTGACGGTCGCGCCCTGGCCCTTGTAGGTGGCCAGCATCAGCAGCGTGTTGCCGTCGGGGTCCTGCGCATCCACGGGCAGCCCGTGGTCCAGGAACTCGGCCAGTTCCTCGGTTTTGCCTTCGCGGGCAAGGTCCATGGCCAGGGCAAGGACCTTGGCCGCCTGGTCGTCGTTGAGCGGTGAAGTGTTGGTCATTTCTCCACAGTAGGTGATGGCCGAGCAGATTTCCCCTGCCCGGCATCCTTCGCGGCAGCAACGGGCAGGTCCAGGCCGCCGGCCTGGGCGAACGCCGCGAGCTGGCCGCCGCCGCTGCCATGTTGGCGGCCAAAGACGTGGATGATGGCGGGCGTCCCCCACACGTCGTTTGCCCAGACAGTCATGCCCGCGTGGCGGGGGCTGGAATTCCAGGCCAGTTCCTCAACCCCGGCCGCCAGTTCCAGCAGCGCCTCCACGCCCACGGCATCGAGGGAGTCCACCGCTCCCCGCGGGACGGCCGTCCAGTGGCCCGCCGCGGCGGGGGAGCCGGGGATTTCCTGGACAGCTTCCATCAGAAACGCCCGGGAAGTCCAAGGGCCCGCAGACAGGCCGATTTCGGGGTCTGTCGCTTCGGGGGCCTGCTCCGTACTTGGGGCCGGGGACGGATCGGCGGGGCTGCCCGAAGCTTCAGCTGCCCATTCACGCAAGGCGGCATCCAACGCCGCGGTCTCCCCGGACCGCACGCGCTGGTGGGCCGGTAACTTGAGGGCGGCAGAGGCCGTGGGGCTTCCGGGCCACGCAAAAAACGTGTGGAGGCTGGGGGTTGAGGTCTCTGACACGGGCTCGCCAATCGCATCGCCCACGGGCTGCCAGTTCCGCGACATGCAAAGTTGCGCTGCAGTGGCCCCGGACATGTCCACCAGGGCCTGGCGCAGGCGGCCGTAGCAGTGCAACAGGTCGGTGGCGGATGCGGCGTCGAAGGCCAGCGAGGGGTCATTGAGGCGGATGACGAAGTGCCCCGGAGTCAGAGGGAACTTGGGCCGGCAGACGCCCCAGAAGGTGGAGGCAAACAAGTGCTCGCGCGCGGCCACAACCCCATCCTTTCCAAGCGGCAATTGTTGCCAGCATAGCCCAACGCCGCCAACCCGCCCCGCCGGAACAACTGCAGCTTCAGGCACGTTTTACCCAATGAAGGCAACTAGTGAAAGGACCTGGAGTGCGAAGCCACTACAACGGACTCAAGACCGCTGCCCTGTTCGGCGTGCTGTGGGCGGTGCTGCTGGGGTTGGGCGCCGTCATCGGTGCCGGCATGAACAGCGCCGCACCGCTGTGGATCTTTGCCCTCATCGGCGTGGGCACCACGGCGTACGGCTACTGGACTAGCGACAAGATCGCCGTCCGGTCCATGCAGGCCTACCCCGTGACCGAGCAGCAGGCGCCCGGCATCTACCGGATCGTGCGGGAACTGTCGGCCAAGGCAAATCAGCCCATGCCGGCCATCTACATCTCCCCGACGCAGGCGCCCAACGCCTTCGCCACGGGCCGCAACCCCCAGAACGCCGCGGTCTGCTGCACCGAGGGCATCTTGAACATCCTCGATGAGAGGGAACTGCGCGGGGTCCTGGGGCACGAGCTCATGCATGTCTACAACCGCGACATCCTCACCTCCTCGGTGGCCGCGGCCGTGGCCGGCGTGATCACCTCCGTGGCGCAAATGCTCATGTTCTTCGGCGGGGACCGGCGCAATGCCAACCCGTTGGCCATGATTGCCATGGCGTTGCTGGCCCCCTTGGCTGCCTCCATGGTCCAGTTGGCCATCAGCCGCACCCGTGAATACGACGCCGACCAGGACGGTGCCAGGCTGACGGATGACCCGCTCGCCCTGGCCTCGGCGCTGCGCAAGCTGGAACTGGGCGTGCAGCGGGCCCCGCTCCCGCAGGAGCAGCAACTCGTCAACACGAGCCACCTCATGATCGCCAACCCCTTCAGGGGCGGCGGTGCGGCCAAGTTGTTCGCCACCCACCCGCCCATGGCCGAACGCATTGCCCGGCTGGAGAAGATGGCCGGCCGCCCGCTCTGACAGGCCAGGCCACGGCCGGCGGCCCCGTAGGACAGAATGGAACCATGCGACTGATCTTGATTAGGCACGGCCAGACCCCCAACAATGTGCGGGGGCTGCTGGACACGGCAGTGCCGGGGCCCGGGCTGACACCCCTGGGACTGGCGCAGGCCGCAGCACTGCCGGGCGCCCTGGCCGGCCGCGACATTGATGCGCTGTACATTTCCACCCTGACCCGCACGGCGTTGACCGCCGCGCCACTGGCCGCCGAGCGCGGGCTGGAACCACTGGTGCGTGCGGGCCTGCGTGAGATCAGCGCCGGCGAGCTGGAGATGAAGGGTGACAGGGCCTCCCTCGAGGCATACCTGGGCACGCTCAAGTCCTGGCTGACCGGGGACCTGTCCGTGCGCATGCCCGGCGCCGACACCGGAACCGAGGTCCTGGCACGCTTCGACGCAGTGGTCGAGGAAGCATCGGCCCACGAGTCCGTGGCCATGGTGAGCCACGGTGCCATGATCAGGTTCTGGGCCGGACACCGCGGCATCAACCTAGACTGGTCCAACCCGAAGTACCACGAACTGTCCAACACAGGCATCGTCATCCTCGACGGAGAGCCCACCGGCAGCGCAGCCCCCGGAGGCTGGAAGATCCACGACTGGAACGGCGAGCCGGCCGGCGGAACCGGCGGCATGGACGCCGACGGGCCCACGGCCGAACTCATTGCAGACGCCGCGGCAACGGGGCATGAAAACGGCTAGGGGCGCCGCCGGCGCCAGCACCGCGGCACCGTCCGCGCACACCAGCGAGGTGCCGGGCCTGGAGGCCCACGCACCCTTCAACACCGTCAACCTGTGGCGGCTGAAGGGCATCAGCTGGGTATGGTTGGGCACCGCCGCGGTCTGCATCGCGCTCATGGCCGTGGGGGCATCACTGAACATGAGCCTGTACCGCATGGCCCTGCCGTTCGGCCTGGGCATGGCCATCCTGCACGCGGCCTCCCTGGGGCTCACGGCGGCACGGCCGGTGGCCGGCGTGCTGGTCTCCCTGGTGCCCATGGCCGTCCTGCCGCTCGTCTCCGACCCCGTGGGCGCGGCACCCATGCCGTTCAGCGTGGTCGCCATGATCACCCAGGTCCTGGTCATCTGCGTGGCCGGCCTGCGCACCCACTGGATGGTCCCGGCCGCCGGCTGGCTTGCCAGCGTCGTCCTGGGCGTCGTCTCCAACTACTTCACCTTGCCCGAGGGACAGTCCGACGGCGCCCAAAACAACGTGGTCATCTTTGCCGCGGTTTCCGGCGGACTCATGGTTGCCGCCGTCGTGGCCCAACAGTGGCAGCACCTGCGCGAGGAACTCGCTGCGGAGCGCACCCTCAGCGCCGAAGAACAATCCCGGCGCCGGCTCGCGGAGGAACGCACCCGCATTGCCCGCGAGCTGCACGACGTCGTGGCCCACGGCATGTCTGTTGTGGTCGTCCAGGCAACCACGGCCGGCTACCGGCACCCCGGGCTCAGCGATGAGCTCAAGCAGGAATTTGACGACATCGCCGCCAATTCGCGCCGGGCCATGACGGAAATGCGCAGCATGCTCGGATCGCTTCGAAACGCCGGCTCCGGCCGGGAACTCGGCCCGCAGCCCACCCTGGCGGAGCTGCCGCAGCTGCTGGCCTCGGCACGCTCCGCCGGGGTGGACATCCCGGAACCGGTGGTCTCGGGCGTTGAGGGCCGCGACATTGGCGAGGTCATCGCACTCACCACGTACCGGATCGTGCAGGAGGCGCTGAGCAACGTCATCAGGCATGCGCCCGGGGCCACGGTGCACCTTTCCCTGATGGTCGACGGCGGCCGGCTGCGGGTTTCGGTGGTCAACACGCGTTCGGGTGTTGGGGCCGTCATGGCGCAGCTGGACAAGGGCGCCCACGTGGGCCAGGGCTTGATTGGCATGCGCGAGCGTGCCTCCATTGTGGGCGGTGTGGTGGAATGCGCGCCAACGCCCGACGGCGGCTTTGCCGTCACGGCCACGCTGCCGCTGGCCGCGGCAACCACCAAGGGCAAGGGCGGCGCACGCGCATGAGCATCAGGGTATTGGTGGTGGACGACCAGGCCATGGTCCGGGAGGGCTTCGCCGCACTTTTGGGCGCCCAGGAGGACATTGAGGTGGTGGGCCAGGCCGAGAACGGGGTCCGGGCCGTGGAGCTGGCGGCCCTGCACCGTCCGGACGTTGTGCTGATGGACGTGCGCATGCCTGTCATGGACGGGCTCGAGGCGGCCCGGCGGATCCTGGCCCAGGCGCCCGGGGAACCGGGCGCGGGGGACACCCACGTGCTCATGCTGACCACCTTTGATGTGGACGACTACGTCTACGACGCGCTGCGGCTTGGGGCCAGCGGCTTTCTGCTCAAGGATGCGCTCGCCGATGAGCTGGTGGCCGCGGTGCGGATTGTGGCCTCGGGCGAGGCGCTGCTGGCGCCCTCGGTGACCAAGCGGCTCATTGAGCAATTTGCCGTTGCCGGGGCCAGGCCCGTGCTGTCCAGGGAGAGGCTGGCCGGGCTGACCGAACGGGAGCTGGAAGTCATGACGCTGCTGGGGCGTGGCTGCTCCAACCAGGAGATTGCGGCGCAACTGTTCATTGCCCAGCAAACCGTCAAGACACACGTCAGCAAGATCCTGGCCAAGCTGGAGTTGCGCGACCGCGTCCAGGCAGTGGTGCTGGCCTACGACACAGGGCTGGTCGAGCCCGGCAGCTGAGCGGGCCCCGGGCAGTCCCCAGCCGGGCAGCGGGCGGTGTTCGGCTGCCCTTTTGACCAGCCGGGCAGAACTGGCCTTGGCCAAAAAGCCAGACAATCTGTTATCCATAACAAATCTTGCTTCCGGGCCATCAAAAGGGCCGGCAACAGTGCTATTTTCTTCACAGGCAGCTGGTGGGGGCCAGCAGCTGTGGGCGGTGTCCGTGCGCCCGCGTTGGATCCTTTCGTCCTATCTGGACGGTGCGCTTCAAGCCACGATTTCTACGCCGGGTGCTGTGCCCACGGGTGCAGCCACCCCTGACACCTAGGAACGCAGTGAAGAAAACTCCGCCTTTTACAGGCCCAAAAAGAAATGCCACCGGCAAGGCAATGCTCACGGGAGCCGTCCTTGCCATGATGGTGGGCGGCACACTTCCCGCCACCGCAGCTCCCGCCGTTCCGCTGAATGCGTCGGCGTTTGTGCTGGCCGCCGGAACTGCCGCCATCGACATCAGCGGCGTGAGCATCACCGGCCAGCTCACGGATGTCACCCGCGATGTCCTGCTGAACCCGTACACCGTGGGTGAAAAGGTCAACTACACCTTCAAGGTCACCAACGGCCGTGCCCAGACCGTGACGGTGGTCCCGCTTTCCGGGGACTTCAAGCCGTTCATCCCGGCCGACGGCGGCGGAAACTGCCGCTACATGAACCTGCTGGCCGGTGCCAGCTACAACTGCACCACGGCCAAGCACACGGTCACGGCTGCCGACCTGGCCGCGGGCTTCTTCAACACCACCACCTCATGGCAGGTTGGCAGCGAGACCAAGACGCTTTCGACGCCGGCCGTGAACCTGCGTGCCGGTGCCGCCACGGCCGTTGGCCAGCTGAGCATTTCCGGGACGCCGACCAACCCGCAACGCAACACAACAACCTCGCCATATGCCGTGGGCGAGGCCGTCGACTACACCTTCACGATCCGCAACAACGGCTCCAGCGCCGTGGAGGTGGCCGCGGTTGCCGGTGCGTTTGCGCCGTTCCTGCCCGCCGACGGCGCAGGCAATTGCAGCCAACCCAGCCTCGCCGCGGGGGCAAGCTACAGCTGCACCACCGCCAAGCACACGGTGACCCGCGAGGAACTGGACAGGGGCTACTTCCTGCCCGTCACCTCATGGCGCGCGGACACGGCAACAATTGCCGTCACCACCGACCCCGTCAAACTCGGGACACCCTTGGAGGACCCGGCGGCCGGCTACCTGAACGCCGCTCCCGCGGACCGCGGGCTGGGCTTCCACGACGTGGACAAGACTGGCGCGCCGCGGGCCATCCGCAACGACCTGTCCGCCGGCCCGCTGACCGGCATGGTGGAATTTGCCCAAAGCCTCACCGTCAACCCGGCCGGAAACGACGCCGCGGAGATGCCTGACCTGGTGGCAGAACGCCAGGCACTCCTGCTCTTCACACCGTCGCAGGCCACCAGCAGCGTCAGCGTCGCGGCCAGCGTCAAGGGCGTTGCCAAGGGCGTGTTCACGCTCAAGGCGCCTGCCTCACTGCCCGAAACCGATGCAAACTTCCCGGCCGGGCGTCCGTCCGTGGTGTACTCCAAGCGGGCGTGGAGCGTTGACCTGCCGTGGGATGTGGTTGTCCCGGGCCTGGCGTTGACGTTCACGGCGGCCGACGGCGGCACCGGCACCCTCCCGGCGTCGAACATCACCATGGTCCCGCCGTCAGAACTTGTCATCAACAACATTGAACTGGGCATGCTGACCACCCCGAACATGAACGGGGACCACGCGTTCATCAACAAGCCGGCGCAGTCGGCGGCCGACTACTTCCAGACGATTCCGGTGTCCAAGCTGGTCATGGCCAAGTATGAATCGGTGCAGTTGAACAAGGTCATCGTGGCCAACGGAAACATCTACACCCCGGAGAACCCGTCGGTGACCAACGGCGATGTGTACTCGGGCGACATGCGCGAGAACGTGGGCAAGGCCCAGGTCTCCACGGGCATCAACCTGGCCAACTTTGGCCAGACCTCCGGGCCCATGAACCAGCAGCAGCCGTCCCTGTACAACCAGCGGATCATCCACCACTCGGCGGGCCTGTACGCCAACGGTCGTGCCGAACATGGCCTGTCCGGCGGCAACGGCATGGCCACCATTTACTCCTCTAGCGGCAACGAGCTCAGCCACGAACTGGGCCACTCCTACGGCCTGGGGCACTACCCTGGCCAGAACTCCTCGCTGCCGGGGGATGCTGCAACCATCAACGCCACGCACCATGCGGATTCCGGCTGGGGCTGGAACGCCTACCGCGGGGCCCTGCGCAGCAACTTGCGCATGGGTGATTACCAGCCCGACGGCGTGAGCATCAACAACCTGCCGTTCACACAGACCTTTGGCGGCGCCTACAACTACCTGGTGGATGCCATGTCCGGCGGCTGGGTGGAGAGCAAGTACTCGAACTACACCCTGCACACCGGCTACAGCGCGGACAGGATCCAGGAGTCATGGACCAACGTGGTCCCGGATTTGGCCTACCCCAGCGGCTACCGCAACTGGGACGCGGCAACCCAGGGCTACGTGGACGCCAAGGTGCTCAACCCCGCGTTCAACTCGCTGCGCCCCACAGCCGTGGGCGTGCCCGTGGTGACGCTGCTGGGCGGCTATGTGCCGGCCGACTCCTCCAAAGCGGTGCTGTACCCGGCCTTCCGCTCCAACTGGGGCAACGCCTTCAACTACCCGGCACCCGTGCTGGATGGTCCGGCTGCCACCCGGGTGTGCTGGATGGATGTTGACTTCCAGGACGGTTCCGCCAAGGCGTTTGCGCTCAGCGGCGGCGTCAGCGGGGTTCCCGTGGGCAACGCCCTGCAGTTCAACATCAACATTGCCCAGGCCGATGCACCCACGGGTGCCCAGCTGTCCTGCAGGCAGAACGGTGTCACCAGCCAGTACGGCAACCGGATCGACATCGCCACGGACAGCCCGGCCATGCCGGCGGCCGAGACGATTGGCCAGGAGGCCGGCTACACGGCAGTGCGCGACGCCGAGCTGCCGGCCCTGCAGGCGGAACTCGAGTCCCTCGCCGCCAGCGCCTTCCCGCTGCTGGGGACTGGTTCCAGCGTGGCCCTGGCCACGTGGCAGGGCAGCCTGGATCTGCTGAGCCCTGCCGCCAAGACCGTGGCACAGAAAATCCTGGCCCTTGATGCCGCGGCAGGCAACGCGGAGAAGTTTGTCCGCTACTACCAGGACACCATGGGCTCCGCCGCCACACAGCAGAGGTTCAAGGAACTGCTGGGCAATTCCGGGCTGACGCCCTCGGCCGCCACGCCCGTGGTTCCCGCCGGCTCCGCCATCAAGGTGGATATTGGCAACAGCGGGGTGGCAGCCGGCTACTGCCTCAAGCTCTACACGAATGCCGATGGTTCGCTCGAGGCCCGGGTTCCCACGGGGGACATGGTGGCCACCGAATGCACGGGCGCAGCCAACGAGAGGTGGGTCATGGACGCCCGCGGTGCCGTGCACAGCGTTGCCCGCCCGGATCTGTGCATCACCAGCACCAACCCGAGCAGGCCAAGCAACTGCGACGCATCCAATGTGTCCCAGCAATGGATATACACGGCCGACGGCCACCTGAACTCGGTGGCCTCGCCCGGCTACTCCGTCGACCTGAACCGGGCCACGCGGCTGCCCATCCTGTACCAAACCTCAGGGGGCAGCAACCAGAAATGGGTTGGCCTGGGCAACACCACGGTGCCGGCATTGGTGGCGCTCGATGCGGCGACGTTGAAAAAGTTGGGGGAGCTGGGACTCTAACGCCCGGTTACAAGAAAAAGGACCGCCCGCACGCACCGTGAAGGTGCGTGCGGGCGGTCCTTATGACTGTGGGGGTTCTCTTGAAATGCCTAGGCCAGGGGCTGGCTAGGCCAGGGGCTGGATCAGCTTGAACATGGCGCCCGTGCAGTCGGTGAGCCCGGCAAGCCGGCCGTAGGGGGTGTCCTCGGCCTCGTTGATGACCGTGGCACCCAAGGTCAGGGCCTTCGCCACGGAGGCATCGGCGTCGTCCACCTGGAAGTAAACCTCCCAGTGGGAGGGCACCTCGTCGGGAAGGTAGCCGGCGGCATCCATGACGCCGGCCAGCTCCTTCTCGCCGTCAACCAGGGTGGTGTAGCGGAACTCCGGGCTGTCGCCCATGACCTTGGGGGTCAGGCCAAAGACGCCCGTGTAGAAGTCGACGGCGGCCGGGTAGTCCTTGCTGTGCAGCTCGTGCCAGGCCGAGGCGCCGTTTTCCTCGTGGGCCTGGAAGCCCGTGTGCCCGCCGAATTCCCAGAGCCCAATGGACGCGCCGCCGGGATCGCCGAGCATGGCCATCTTCCCTTGTTCCGGCACCTCCATGGGATCCATGTAGGCGATGGCCCCGGCGTCCTTGGCGGAGGCCACGGCCGCGTCGATGTCGTCAACGCGCAGGTACGTGCTCCACATGTCCGGGTAGCCCTGGCCATCTTCCTGGCTCTGCATCAGGCCGGCAACGCTCTTGCCGTCCTTGTACGCCATGGTGTAGCCGCCGTACTTTTCCTCATCCCCGGTTTCGTAGTTCCAGCCGAACAATGCGGTGTAAAACTCCTGGGACTTCGCCATGTTGGAGGTCATCAGGTCAATCCAGCACGGTGCGCCGGCGGGGAATTCTTGCTCGGTCATGGTCACTCCTGGTTGTGGAGAAAGGGGGAACAATTCAAGAGCCTATGCCCGGGAAAGGTCCGCCACAAGGGCAAAAAGGCGCCCGCACACTGGGAATTCACCGGGTGTTCGCCGGTGGGTTCCAGTGCGCGGGCGCCTTGGGTTGCTGCGGACTAGCGCAGGTTCACGAACTGCAGGTCCGCGTCCTCAAACTTGCGCAGCAGGGCCATGACATCCTGCAGGTCGTCGCGGCTCTTGGAGCTCACGCGGAGTTCGTCGCCCTGGATGGTGGACTTGACGCCCTTGGGGCCCTCGTCGCGGATGAGCTTGTTGATCTTCTTCGCCACGTCCTGGGCGATGCCCTCCTTGATTTCGGCTTCAAGGCGGTATTCCTTGCCGGATGCAAAGGGCTCGCCGGCGTCGAGGGACTTCAGGGAGATGCCGCGCTTGATCAGCTTGGATTCGAAAACGTCCATGACGGCCATGACGCGCTCTTCGGAGTTGGCCTTGATCAGGATCTTTTCGCCGCTGAAGTCGATCTCAGCGCCGACCCCCTTGAAGTCGTAGCGCTGGATGACTTCCTTCTGGGCCTGGTGCAGCGCATTGGCCACCTCCTGCTTGTCGACCTTGCTGACGACGTCAAACGTTGACTCACTTGCCATGATTGCTCCACCTTCCAAAAAATATGGGCGATTTACTTGGATCTAAGCCTATCGCCCGAGGGCCCCAAGTCGAGCGAAGCGAGATTTGGGAGGGCGCGAGGCGCTATCGCGCGAGGGGCGCAAGTGGGGAGTAGGGGGATTTGCCGCTCACAGAATCCTCGTAGGGTCCCTACGGCAACTGCACATGTGGCCTCGGCATAGTTGCTTGTGTAGAGACCGCCACACCAGGAGGAACGATGTCTGCCAACGGAACCGAACCCCACCCAGCTGCAAAAGCCGCCGCACTGCCTCTGACGGGGTTGCCCGCCATCGGAACCGGGCCCAAGGTTGCCAGGAAATCCGTTGCAACCACCATGGCCGCCGTCACCCTGGCCGCTGCAGCAGTTTTGGGGGCGCCAGGCCTGGTGGGCGGCAGCGCCCCGACTCTTGACCCGGCGAGCATCATTGCATCCCCGCCGAACTCCACGGAGCAGCGCATTGCCGGGGTCCATGAGGACATGGCGCGCGCCGTTGCGCTGCAGCAGGTCACGGCCGAACAGGCTGCCTTCCTGGAACGCCAGCTTGTCCGCCGGATCCAGGGCGGCACGGCGGATGCCTGAGCGGGCCGGACAGGCAATCCGAACTCAGCGATTGGAGCAGGAAATGTACCGCCACCAACCTGGAATTTGGCCGAACTGAGGCGCTGAGAGCGCTCGATTTTATTCTTGAGCAAATCCCCTGTATTGTTTTACTGCTCCCACTTGCTGGGGGCGAAAGTCGGACCTGAAGCTGGGTTTGGCTGGCCATGGCAGATTACCCGAGTGGCCAAAGGGGGCTGACTGTAAATCAGCTGGCAACGCCTTCACTGGTTCGAATCCAGTATCTGCCACCGCACCGGAAAACCCGGAACCAAGCGATCTTCGCCTGGTTCCGGGTTTTTTGTTTCCCGGATCTTGCCCGGCACCTCCGTGCGGGCCGGGGCGAACTACAGTTAAGGCATGGAATATCTGGTGCCGCTGCTCATTGTGCTTGTCATTGTCATTGCCGCAGTTGTTGCTGTTCGGCTGCTGGGCCGGCGCAACAGGCCAGCCGGCAACAAGACTGGCAACCAGGCCGTCGGCGGCCCCCGCCGGGGCCGCGAGCCCACCCGTGAAGATGCCGTTGAAGCCAGTTCCCGCCTGAGTCCTCAGGAGCATCGCAGGATTTACTCCATGATCGCGCAGGGCCAGGTGCTCAATGCCGTGAAGGAGTACCGCAAGGCCACTCGCCTGGGGCTCGGAGAGTCTGCCGCCGCCGTGGCGGCCCTGGCACAGTTCCCGCAGCCCACGCCGGAACCGGTCGTGCCTGCCGTTTCCGCTGATCCTTCCGCCGCCGGGGACGCCCCGGCAGGTGACGGGACCCCCGCAACGGTGGAGGTTGTCCCCGGCCTGCCGCCCATGGACGCGAATTGGACGGTGGAGGACATCATCAATGCCGCCCCCGTGGATGCGCCATCCCCGGCTCCGGAAGCAGCTCTTCCATCGGCGGCTGTGCAGGCTGCTGCCCAGCAGGTGCCTAACCCCGTGGCCGGCAGCTACCGCTACCGCGCCATAGTTTCCAGGGGCAATGACGTGCGTGAGGTTGCCAGCACCCGGTTGAATGAGCAGGTGTTTGACGCCATCAAGGAGTTGGCCCGGGCAGGGGACAGGGATGGGGCCGCAGCGCTGCTGCGCGGCCACGCCGAGATCGGGGCGGCGGAGGCCCGGGAGTTTGTGGACATGATCGGCCCGGAAGACTAGATCGAATTGCAGAAGCGCCCGGTCCCCAAAAGGGGCCGGGCGCTTTTTTTGTGTGCGGTTTAGCTGGCCCGCTGTTCGCTTTCGAGCACGAATCCGTCCTGGTGGTGGATCAGCTGGCGGCCCATGCCGGCGTCGAGCTGGATCCACAGGCACTGGCGGTCGTTGGACAGTGTCTCCACGCGGCCGGACAGCCGCCATCCGCGGCTGTTTACCAGGGCCACGGGCTCGTCCTTGGCCAGGACTGGCCACACGTCATGGTGCTCGGGGTCGATGAAAGCTCGGTGGTGAATGGGGCGTGTCATGGGGTCTCCTGGTGTGAAAGTCATCGCTGCTTCCTTGAAATCGTTAGTCAACACCCCCAGCTTGGGTGAAACAGGTGAACTCCCTGTGAACTTGGTGTGTCCGCGTGTCCAAGAATCCATGAAGGTGCGTCTGGCTGTTTTGTCACAGGTACTTGACTGTTAGGTAGCCTAATAGTTAGGCTACCTAATTATGAACGAAAGCCAGCTTGAACTTGCCCGCCGCTACCGCGACATCCTGCGCCAGGCCGTGTTCCTGGTCCGTTCCATGGATCCCGAGGGTGACCTCAGCATTGCGCACTTGAGCACGCTGAACATGGTCGCCGAGGAGCCCCTGCGGGTGGGCGCCATTGCGCGCAACTCCGGCATCAGGGTGCCCAGCGCCACCGAGCAGGTCATCAAGCTTGAGACTGCCGGCCTGGTGGAACGCGTCGCCGACCCCGACGACGCCCGGGTGGTCCTTGTCCGGCTCACCGAGCAGGGACAGGCCATGCGGGCGAAGGAAAACAAGCACCGCAATGCGGCCATGGCGAGGGCCCTGGAAACCCTCAACGAGGGGGAGCGGGATGCCATTTCCGTCGCCATCCCCGCCATTGCCAAGCTCAATGAGGCCTTGGCAAAGCAGTCCGCTGCCGGCTGAAGCAGCCGCCCATCTCGGCCGCGTGCTGGGCCCGGGCGCCCGGCGTCGAACTTTATGAAGAAACCAAACAAGGAGAAAACAGTGCAGGCCAGTGCCGCAACGGACACACACCACCAAGGTGGCGGGGCGCTCCAATCGGAAAAGTCGTCAATGCTCAAGCAGCCCAAGGCGGTGTGGGCGGTGGCTTTCGCGGCCGTCTTCGCGTTCATGGGGATCGGGCTGGTGGACCCCATCCTGCCGGCCATCGCCGAGAACCTGAAGGCCACGCCCAGTGAGGTCTCGCTGCTGTTCACGAGCTACTTCCTGGTCACGGCCATCGCCATGCTGGTCACCGGATTTGTGTCCTCGAGGATCGGCGGCAAGAAGACCCTGCTGATCGGCCTGGGCATCATCGTGGTGTTCTCCGCCCTTTCCGGGATGTCCAACTCGGTGGATGCGCTGGTGGGCTTCCGGGCCGGCTGGGGCCTGGGCAACGCGCTGTTCGTGGCCACCTCCCTTGCCGTCATGGTGGGCGTAGCCTCCGGCGGCGCGGCCACGGCCATCATCCTGTACGAGGCCGCACTGGGGCTGGGCCTCTCGCTCGGCCCGCTCATGGGCGCCCTGCTGGGTGGCTGGCAGTGGCGTGCACCGTTCTTCGGCACCGCAACCGCCATGGCCATCGCCTTCATCCTGCTGGTGGTGCTGCTGCCCAAGACCCCGGCCCCCGCCGTGAAGACCCGGCTGCGCGACCCCCTGCTGGCCCTGGGCCACAAGGGCCTGCGCACCACGGCCGGCAGTGCACTTTTCTACAACTACGGCTTCTTCACCATCCTGGCGTTCGTGCCGTTCATCCTGGGCTTTGACGCCTACGGAATCGGAGCCGTGTTCTTCGGCTGGGGCGTGGCCGTGGCCGTGTTCTCCGTCTTCGTGGCCCCCGTGGTGCAGCGCCGCTTCGGCGCCACCACGTCACTGACCGCCTCCCTGCTGGGCCTCATGCTGATCCTGGCCGGCCTGGCACTTTCCGCCGGGCACTCCGTCACGGTCATCGTGGTGCTGACCATTGCCTCCGGCGCCCTGCTGGGCATCAACAACACGCTGTTCACCGAAATGGCCATGTCCGTCTCGGATTCGCCGCGCCCCGTGGCCAGCGCCGGCTACAACTTTGTGCGCTGGATGGGCGGGGCCCTGGCACCATTCCTGGCCGCCAAGATCGCCGAGCACTCCTCCGCAGCCGTGACGTTCTGGGTGGCCGCGGCAATGGTGCTGGTCAGTGCTGCCGTGATCTTCGGTGGGCGCAAGTTCCTCACCGCGCACCAACCCCACGGCGTGTAGCCGGGGCTCACGCGCTCAGCGAAACCGGTAGCCATGGTTTCTGCGGTCACGTACCGTGGAAACCATGGCTACAGTTGAAATCACCACAGAATCTTTTGGACCCACCATTGAAGGCAACGACATTGTGATCGTTGATTTCTGGGCGTCCTGGTGCCAGCCCTGCGTGCGCTTTGCGCCCACCTTTGAGGCTGCCTCCGAGAAGCACGACGACGTCGTGTTCGGCAAGGTCGACACCGAGGCACAGCAGCAGTTGGCTGCCGAAGCCAACATCACCTCCATCCCCACGCTGATGGCGTTCCGCGAAAAGGTGCTTGTCTTCGCCCAGCCCGGCGCCCTGAACGGCACCCAGCTGGACTCGGTCATCGACGCCGTCAAGGCCCTGGACATGAAGGAAGTCCACGCAGCCGTGGCCGCCAAGCAGGCCGAGGCGCCGGCAGCCGAGTAGGCGCCGGACCCGCAGCAACAAATGAGGCCCGTCACCTTCCGGTGACGGGCCTCATTGCGCTGGCGGGTCGGGCCGCCGTCGGGCTTTCAGCGCCGAGTCTGACGGAGCGTGGTCGAATCCGACGTTGCGCAACGTCTCTGCGGACGCTTTCCGTCAGACTCGGGAAATCACGCGTTGCTTTCCGTCAGACTCGGCGGCAGGGTGCCTCGGTTAGAGGCGGACCAGCTGGACGGGCTCGGCCAGCAGGGCGCTGAGGGACTCGTTGAGGTCCTGCACGGCGATGCCCTTGCTGTGCTGGTCCAGGTCTTCCTGGGACGCCCACTGCTCGGTCAGCACAATCTTCTCTTCCGATTCCTCGGTGATTTCGTACTGGATGCAGCCGGCCTCTTCCACGACCTGCTCGATGGCAATCTCGAGTGCAAGCTTCACGCGGAAGAACTCGTCCTCGTTGGGGATGAAAGTGGCCTGTAGGTTGATGATCTCGCTCATGGAAACAGCCTAGGCGATGCGGCCGTGCGGACGGGAAGCCGTCCCGCAGTGTGGGCCGTACCGGGTGCGGCTAGATGCTGGAGTAGCCGCCGTCGATCAGTATGTTCTCGCCCGTGATCATGCCTGCGTTCTCACCGGCCAGGTAGGCGATGAGGGAGGCCACCTCCTCCGGCTGGGCAAACCGGCCCGTGGGAATCCGCTTTTTCAGGTCCTCGCCCTTCTCGCCGGCCCAGGCCAGTTTGCCCAGGGGCGTTTCGACCACGGTGGGGGACACGGCGTTGACCGTGACGCCCCGCGGCGCCCATTCCATGGACAGGACCTTGGTCATGCCGAGGATGGCGGCCTTGCTGGCGCAGTAGGCCACGTGCTCATCCAGACCTATGACGCTGGCCTGCGAGGCAAGGTTGATGATGCGCCCGTAACCGGCTTCCGTCATGGCCCGGCCCGCGGCCTGGGCCATCTTGAAGCTGGCCGTGAGGTTCACGGCGAGCGTTGCATCCCACTTTTGTTCGCTCAGCTCCAGGGCCTTGTCCAGCAGCACGATGCCGGCGGAGTTGACCAGGACGTCCACCTTGCCGGCGGCAGCCAGGACCTGGCCGATCGTGGCGGTTCCCGCGCCCTCGGCGGTCAGGTCCCGGGCGATGCCCTGGTGCCCGCTGCCTGGCAGCTTGGCCATCTCCGCATGGACCGTTTCACTGAGGTCCACGCCGAATACCTGGGCCCCGCGTTCGGCGAAGTGGCGCGCCACCGAGTTTCCAATGCCGCTGGCGGCGCCTGTGACGACGACCGTGCGGCCGGCAAATGTCTGCTCCATGGCTATGCCTCGTAACCGCAGATGGCGTCGACCTTGTCGGCCGAGGCGCTGGATGAATCAAAGGAGTACCCCAGCCATTCTGCAGCGAGCCGGCGGGCCAGCTCCACGCCGATGACGCGCTGGCCCATGCACAGGACCTGGGCGTTGTTGCTCAGCACGGAGCGCTCCACGGAGAAGGAATCGTGGGCAGTCACGGCGCGGATGCCCTTGACCTTGTTCGCGGCAATGGCCACGCCCAGGCCGGTGCCGCAGAACAGGATGGCCCTGTCGGCGAATCCGTCGGCCACGAGCTTTGCCGCGTTGACGGCGATGTGGGGGTAGGCGGTTTTGTCGTTGGGGTCCACGCCAACATCGATGACCTCGGCGACCAGGCCGTTGGCGGCCAGGTCCTTCTTGATGATCTCCTTGTAGTCGACTCCGGCTTCGTCGCAGCCGATGACAACGCGCAATTTCTGGTTCATGGTGGGTTCCTTAGCTTTTGTTCGGTTGTGGGTCAGGCGCGTCCGGCAGCTGCCGGCAGCCCTGACAGCGCAGTGACCAGAAGCGCCAGGGACGTTGCGCCGGCATCCGGCGTGCCCACGGACTTGGCTGCCAGCGGACGGGCCCGGCCCAGCTTGGGGCTCAGGGCGGCGGTGGCCGCGGCCTGCTCCGTGGCGGTGGCGGCTGCCCCCTGCCAGGCGGCGTCGAATTCAACCCCTTCGGAGACGGCGGCCTCGAGGGCTTCAGTGAAGGGCAGCAGGGCGTCCACGAGTGTCTTGTCGCCGATGGTTGCGCGGCCCAGCTCGATGATGGCGTCGGCAAATGCATGCGCTGCCGCCACATAGTGTTCGGGGGTGTAGCTGGGGCGGTTGTTCTCCAGGGTGGTTCCGGCGGCCTCCAGGGCGGCTCCCCACAGCACTCCCGAGGTGCCTCCGGCTTCTTCGGCCCAGGCCTGGCCCGCACGCTGCAGCACCCATGCGGCCCCGGCACCACCGCCGGCGGCCTGGCGGGCAGTCCGCAGTGCCGCGTCGACGCCCTTGACCATGCCGCGGCCGTGGTCGCCGTCGCCGGCAACGGCATCGATCTCGCCCAGGCGCTGCTCGTGTTCATGCAGCGTCGCGGCCATGATTTCAAGGCCGGACACCACGGCGCCGGCCAGCCGGGCCGAGGCCCCGGAATACTCCGGGGCCACAGCTGCATCCAGTTCCGCCTCTGCGCCATCTTGGGCGAACGCCTCCAATGCTGCGACGGGGGCCGCCTGCTTGCGGTAGGCGGGGGTGTAGGCGTCCGCCTTCCAGAACGTCTCAAGTTCCTCGTCGAGCCACATGAGCGTCAGCGAGGTGCCGCCCATGTCCAGGCTGGTCACCAGCTCGCCCACTTCCACATCCACCAGTTCCAGGCCGGCGGCGCGCAAACGCCGCGAGACGGGCCCCCATAGCAGGAACAGTTCCTCATACTTGGTGGTGCCGAGGCCGTTGAGGATCACTCCCACCCTGTTTCCTGCGCCGGCTGGGGCGGTGGCGAGCAGCTTCTCCACCAGCATGTCCGCGAGTGCGGAGGCCGTGGGCATGGGTTCGTCGCTGATACCGGGCTCCCCGTGGATGCCCAGGCCCAGGCCCAGGTGCCCCTCGGGAACGTCAAAGAGCGGCTTGTCGGCGCCCGGCATGGTGCAGCCGGTGAAGGCGACGCCGAGCGTGCGCGTTGCGGTGTTGGCCGCCCGCCCGGCACGTTCGACGCCGTCGAGGTCCAGGCCCGCGGCGGCCGCGGCGCCCATGACCTTGAAGACCGTGAAGTCCCCGGCGATGCCGCGGCGCTTTGCCTCGTCGTCGGCCGAGGCGATGTCGTCGGTGACCACAACGATGCGGGTGTCGATGCCTTCCTTGCGGAGGCGCTCGGCCGCAATGCCGAAGTTCATGTTGTCGCCGGCATAGTTGCCAAAGCTGAGCACCACGCCGCGGCCCTGGTTGGCAGCCTTGGCCACGGAATACACCTGGGCCGCCGACGGCGAGGTGAAGATGTTCCCCACCACGGCGCCGGTGGCGAATCCTGTTCCGACGAGCCCGGCGAAGGCCGGGTAGTGGCCGGATCCGCCGCCAATGACCACAGCCACCTGCGGTTCGCCGGCGCGGAGGGCAACGGCCCCGCCGGCCACTCCGCGCAGGCGGTCCGAGTAGATGTCCAGGAAGCCCTCAAACTGGTCGTCCGAAAAATCTGCCGGTGAATTGAATATCTTGGTCATTGCTGCTCCAGGTTTGTCTAGCTTGGGTTTTCTCAGTGTTGGCGGTTGCGGGAAGAGTCTTCCGGCACCTTGAGGAAGTTGGTCAGGGCGAAGGCCACGCCGTAGAGGGCGACGAAAGCCCAAACGACGCCGGTGTTCCCGCCCCAGGGCAGGACGATGGCGACGACGGCGGCACCCAGGAAGGCTGCGCCCCCGGCGGCCGTGGTGTACATGGCCATGGCGGCACCTTGGTGGGTGGGTGCCAGTGCCGGCATGATGGCGCCCATGGGCACAAAGCCGGCCAGCAGGATTCCGAAAACGACGCCAGCCAGGACCGACAGCCAGTAGCCCCAGTCGGAGCCGGGGGCCACCAGGTGCGGCACGTACCACCAGGCCAGCAGGCCAAGGGCGGAGCCCAGGATGCCGAACCAGCGGACAGTGCGCACCCAGCCCCATTTGTCTCCAATGGCGCCGAAAACTGCGTTGAAGGCAATGTTGGAGGCGTAAACAATGACTGTCATCATGAGCCATTGGGTCTGCGTCCAGCCCAGCTGGCCGCCAATGACGGCTGGCAGGATGACAAACATGCCGTACTGCGGGGCCGTGTTGATCAGGCGGACAATGAAGCCGGCCAGAACACGCGGTTCGGTGCGCAGCAGCCGGAGGCCGGAAGTGAGAACTTTGGCGGTGGACTCGTGGGCGGGGGCGCTGCGCTGCGAGCCGCTCGGCTCCTTCACACCGAACCACACCAGGGCAAAGCCAAGCGTCACCAGGGCGATCGATGCCCAGAGCGTCTTGCTTTCACCCGTTGCCCCGCCGCCGAAGGTGGGGATGAAGACCAGGGCAAACAGCGAACCAAAGGTGGGCAGGCCGCCGGTGAACATGACGTAGAACCAGCCAACGGCCGTGCCCTTGCTTTTGGTGGGGGCAACGTTGTTGATCCACACCAGGAAGGCGAAGGCAAACAGCGGGTAGCCGAGGCCGCGGAAGAAGTAGGTGGCGAAGATGGCCGTGGCCGAACCTGTTCCCAGGCTAAACAGGAACAGGACTTCAAAGACCACCCAGCAGGCGAAGCCCAGGGCCATGACCCGGCGCGGCCCCACCAGGTCGGACAGGGCGCCGGAAAGGTAGGAGGCAACCGTGACGGCGACGCCGTAGAGCATGATGATGGTTGGCACCAATGCGGCCTGGCTGCCCAGGGCGTTGGCCATGTGGGGGGAAATGAAGTTGGATTCAACACCGTTTCCGGTCATGAAGACCAGGACTGCCAGGAAGCCCCAGCGCAGGGAGTGCGGAATGCCGATCCGGTCGAGCCAGGTTTCCGCCGCCACGAGTGGCCGGCCGCTTAATGCTGTCATGGAAAACGCCTTTGTTTTGATGGGAATGGTGGAAGGGTGTGGCTGGGAGGCTAGTTTGCGGCGCCCGGCAGAATGGAGACCTTGACGGAGGCACCGGCTGTGTCGGCAACCAGGTCCAGGGCTTCCTGGAACTTGTCCAGGGGGAACTGGTCGGTGCAGATCTCATCGAGGGGCAGGATGCCGGACTCGATCATCTTGATGGCGGCCGGCCAGCAGTGCGGGCCCAGGTGGGCGCCGCGGACGTCGAGTTCCTTGTCATCGCTGATGATGGACCAGTCCACGGTGACGTCGGAGCCGAACACTGAGTATTCGACGTAGGTGCCCAGCTTGGCCAGCAGGTTCAGCCCCTGCCCGACGGCGGACGGGTGGCCGGTGCCCTCGATGTAGACGTCGGCCCCATAGCCGTCAGTCATGTCCTTGATGATCTGGACGGCGTCCTCGCGCCCGACGTTGATGACCATGTCCGCGCCGCACTTGGTGGCCAGGGCCAGCTTGTCGTCTGACATGTCCAGGGCGATGACCTTCAGCGGGTTCTTGGCCTTGGCGCCGGCAACCATGCCCAGGCCGATGGGGCCACAGCCGGCGATGACCACGACGTCGTTGAACTTGATCTCGGCGCGCTCCACGGCATGCAGTGAGCAGGAGAGGGGTTCGGCGAAGGCTGCGTGCGCCGGTGCGAGGTCCTTGGAAACCTTGTGGGTGAGGGCCTTTGTGGGGACCAATACGTATTCGGCCATTGCGCCGTTGTAGTTGCGGAAGCCGAACATGTCGTGGGGGCCGCACATCCAGTACTGGCCGCGGACGCAGTAGCGGCACTCGCCGCAGGGCACGATCTGCTCGCAGGCAATCCGATCGCCGACTTCCAGGCCGTGGTGGGCCAGGCCGGCGCCGTCGCCGAGGACCACGGTGCCAATGAATTCGTGTCCGGGCGTGACGCCGGCCTGTGCCCATGCGGGGCGGTTCTCATCGCCCCAGAACTTCGGTGCACCGTGGTAGCACTTCAGGTCGCTGGCGCAGACGCCCACTGCCTCAACCTTGATGAGCAGTTCGCCCGGGCCGGGGACGGGGACGGGAAGTGTTTCCAGTACGTAGTTTTCGGGGCCGTGGACAACCACGGCTTGCATGGTGGTGGGCAGGGACGTGGATGCGGCAACGGTTTCAACAGCGGTGGTGGTCATTGTTTTCTCCAGTGGAAGTGTGATGCAGGTCAATGATTCAAGTGTGAATCCGCCCTGAACAAATGTCAAGAACATAATTTCTGAAACCCTGAACCGTGAAATTTTGTTCACAACGTCCCTGCTTCGGGCTACCATGGGTGCGGGCCTGCCGTGGGGCAGGCCCGGGAAAACAACCAGGGAGTAAGCGTTTGGCGACTGAGACTGCTGCCGCCGATGGCGGCGTCGAAAGCAGGTTTCCCGTGGAAACCCTGTACCAGGCTGCCCACATGTACTACCTGGAGGATGTGAACCAGGCCCAGATTGCCGAAACCATGAAGGTTTCACGGCCCACAGTCAGCAGGCTGCTAACGGAGGCCCGGCGCATCGGCATGGTCAGGATCGAAGTTGTCCACCCCTCCACTGGCGCGACGGAATCACTGGCCGACGAACTGGCCAGGGCGCTGGGGCTGGAAAAGGTGTACCTGGCGGAAGGCGACCAGTCCGGCCGTCTGCGTGCAGGCCTGGCGCCCCTGGTGGGCGAGGCCATCCGGGACATGGAGCTGGCACCCGGAGACATCCTGCTGGCCTCCTCAGGCCGGACCATCTACGAACTTGCGGGGGCCAAGCTGCCCCAGCTGCCCGGTGTCATTGTGGTGCCCACCGTGGGTGGCCAGACCGAGCCGGAACCCTGGTACCAGACAAATGAAATTGCCCGCGCCATGGCTGAACAGACCGGCGCCCGGCCGGCCTTTCTGTGGACGCAGGCGCTGCCCTCCCCGGACATGTTTGCGCTGCTGCAACACGACCCCGATTTCCAACGGATCCAGCGGTTGTGGGACTCAGCCAAGGGTGCCCTGCTGGGCATCGGGGCGCCACCCACCACGAGAAGCTCCATCTCCCGTTTCATACCCAAGGACAATGACTCACTGTCGCGTGCCGCAGGTGACATCTGCCTGAACTTCTTTGATGTCGACGGGACTGAGATTCACTTCCCGGGCAGTGAAAACATGATCGCAACCCCGCCGGCGCTGCTGCGCACCATTCCCTGTTCCGTGGCGGTTGCCGTGGGCGTGGAGAAGGTGCGCAGCATTGTTGGCGGGGCCAATGCGAGGTATTTCCGGCGGCTGGCCACGGATGTCAAGACGGCAAAAGCCATTCTCGACGTGGTGCGCACGGCCGGTTAGCCAAGCCGGCCAAGCCGGCCGAGCCTCGTGCGCGGTCCGGCGGTCTCAGGCCCCCTCGCGCTGGACTTGCGCCAGGGCGTGCATGTGCCCGGCCGTTGCCGGGTATAGCCGGCAGTAGTCCTGGAACAGGCTGTTGTACAGTTCCGCCGCTTCCGGGTTGGGCTCCACCACCCGCGCCGGGCGGGTCCAGTCGGTGTCCGGCGGAACCGCCCCGGTGCCGATGGCCGCCATGAGTGCATCGCCGTAGCTGGCGCCAATGGTCTGCTCCGGAATGATCTGGGGGCGCCCCAAAATGTCGCTGACCAGCTGGGTCCACAACGTTCCCTGGGTTCCGCCGCCCACCGCCAGGATCCGCTGGATGGGCTGGCCGGAGCTTTCGAACAGCTCCAAGCTCTGCCGAAGGCCAAAACAGATTCCCTCCAGCGCCGCCCGGACCAGGTGCCCGCGGCCATGCCGCAGGGTGAGCCCAATGATGGTGCCGCGGGCGTCGGGGTCAAGGATGGGGGATCGCTCGCCGGCAAAATATGGCAGCAGGAGCAGCCCGCCGGCACCGGGGCCGGCCGCTGCTGCCTCGGACATCAGCGTTTCCATTGGGATCCCCCCAAACAACTGCGCCATCCACGTGATGAGGCTTCCTGAGGTCGACATGCCGCCGGCCAGGGTAAGGGATCCTCGCTCCACGCCGGCGGTGGTCCACAGCTGGCGGTGGGCATGGAATTCCTCCAGCACCTGGACAAAGAACATGGTGGAGCCGTACATCAGCATGAAGTCCCCGGGGTGGCGCACACCGGCACTGAAACCCTCTGCCCAGGCGTCAACTGTGCCGGCGCAAACCGGTGTCCCCTCGGGGATCCCCGTCGTCGCGGCGGCAGTCGCGGTGACGGCGCCAATAATATCGGTGGACCAGGCCAGCCGTGGCATGGGAATGTGCCCGGCGATGGCACCTGCCCGCTCCGGGATCCAGGCCTGGGCGGTGATGTCATACAAGGGATCGCACTGGCTGGCCGTGTGGTGGTCAAGAACGTACTCACCCGTGAGCTTGGCGGTGAGGAAAGAGCTGGCACTGAACCAGTGCCTGGCCGCCGCAAACACGCTCGGCTCCTGGTCGGCAAGCCAGCGCAGCTTGGGGCCCACAGCCTGCGAGGAGAGCACCTTGCCGCCGGTGGCGTACATGGCCTCCACCCCAAATTCGGAGTTGAGGTCCTCGATCTGCCGCTCGGCCCGGGTGTCCACCCCGTAGAGGATGGCCGGGCGCAGTGGCCTGAACTCGGCATCGGTGACCACCAGGCAGGGTCCCAGTCCGCTGACCGCCACCCCCGCCACCAAGGCGGGATCGTTGCGGCTGAAAAGCTCGGTGCACAGGGCTGCGACCTCGGCCCACCAGGCGGTCTCGGCATCAAACTCGGCCCAGCCCGGGCGGGGGAGTGACACCTGGTGCGTGATGGCGGCCGTGTCCACAATGGATCCGTCGGATCCTGCCAGGACCGCCTTGCTGCTGCCCGTGCCTACATCAATGCCGAGGAACATGGGTGTTTGCCTCCATGGTTGGGGGTGGGCAAGCCATTGCCGCAGGCTGCCGCCGATGCTGAATGCCTCCATTATGTGTTGAATCCGCAAAAGCGGCGGCAGGCGCGGCTGCGGCTCAATGCCTGCGGTGGTCTTGGATGGCCATCCTGGGCCCGAATGCCGGCTTGCGGAATCCGCTGAGCTGAAGCATCCGCACCACACGCTGCCGCTGCCCGCGCCAGGGCTCGAGCAGTTTCAGCATGCCGGCATCGTCCACCGGCCGCCCCGCCAGCGCCCAGCCCACATAAGCGGCCAGGTGGTAGTCGCCCACGGCCACCTGGTCGGCGTCGCCGTGGGTGCGCTGGGTTGCCTCCGCCGCCGTCCACATCCCGATCCCAGGGATGGCCTGCATTTTCCGCCCGGCCTCCTCCGCCGTCAGCCGGGCCAGCCGTTCCAGGCCCGACGCCGAACGCAGCATCCGCTGGACCGTGGCCGAGCGCTGCGGCCCAACGCCTGCCTTGTGCCACTCCCAGGATGGGACCGCGGCCCATTGCGCCGGGGTGGGCGCCACCAGCAGGCCGGGCGGAATGTCCGGGTGCAGGCCCGCCCCGGGCGCCGGGGAGCCGAATTTTCGCAGGAGCGTCGCGTAGCCGCGGTGGGCCTCGAGTGAGGTGACCTTTTGTTCAAGGATGGCCGGCACCAGGGCGTCAACCACGCGCCCGGTGGAGGGCAGGCGCAGTGCCGGGTGCCGCCGTCGTGCCTCCCGGACGCGGTGCGGCAGCGAAGCGGCAAAGGCGGGGTCATCAAAACCGGACCAGTCGTCGTTCAGGCCCAGCAGCGCCGGGGCGCCGGCCAGGGCATGTTCGGAGCCCGGGCCCCAGCATCGGACCAGCAGTTCGCCGCCGTGGTGCGTGATGCCCAGTGTTGCCGGGCCATCCGGGGTGTTGAAGGCCAGCCATGCGCCGCCCGGGGAGAGAGTGATGGTCCGGTCGCCGGGGCCGCGGCCAATGATGCCAAGGGTCTGGGCAAGGGAGTACGGGCCGCCGGCGTCGAAGGCCGTGGCGGGCCCGGTGGTTGCTGCGGCGCTCATGCCTCCATGGTCGCACGCGGTCCTGACAAGGAGCAGGATCTATCCGGGCATCCCGGCCGCGAGCCACAGGGCCAGCACGGCGCCGGGGACCAGCACCGCCACCAGGGCAAGGCCGGCCAGGGCAAATCCCGCCCAATTGATGCTGATGCCCATGGACTTGAGCCGGCTGTGCCACAGTAGCGTGGCCAGGGAAGCCCAAGGCGAGACAAGCGGGCCCAGGTTGACGCCAATGAGCAGGGCGGCCAGCCTCACGGGGGATCCGGCCACCGGCTCAAGTGCCAGGTACGCGGGTAGGTTGTTGACCCCGTTGGCGCTGAGTGCGCCCAACCCGGCAAGCTGCAGCAGGCTGGTGAAGCCGTCGCCGGAGCCGGCAAACCGGGCCAACGCTGTGCCCAGGCCGTGGTCGTGGAGGGTGGCAACCAGCAGGAACAGTCCCATGGTCAGCAGCAGCGGCTGGACCGGCACCATTCCCCAACGCAGGGCTGAACGGCGGCGCAGAATGTAGACCGCCAGCAGAAACAAGGCCGCAATGGTTGCCGGAATCGCCACGGGAACACCCGAGACGAGGGCCGGGAGCAGCAGGGCCACGGTGGCGCCGCTGAGCACCAGCAGGCGGCGGTCCGATGCCGTCGGCAGCTTCGGAGGCGTGTATTGCCCGCGCAGGTCCTTGCGAAAGAACACCAACAGGAAAGCCACGGGCACCAGCGCGCCCACCAGGGCCGGCGCCCACATCAAGTGCAGGAAACCGGCCGGGCTGGCCCCCAGTTGCTGCTGCGCCAGCAGGTTGCTCAGGTTGGAAACCGGCAGGAAAAGTGAGGCCGTGTTGGCCAGCCACACAGTGGTCAGGGCAAACGGCAACGGGTGGATGCGAGCATGGCGCGCCAGGGAAACCACCAATGGCGTGACCAGCACGGCCGTGGTGTCCAACGACAGGAACACGGTGCTCAGGCAGGCCAATGCCACCACGAACAACCACAGCGACATGACCCTGCCGGTGCCGCCCCGGCCCGGGCGTGCCCCGGCGCGGGCCAGCCAGGCCGTGATGAAACGGAACAGTCCGGCGTCGTCCGCCAGCTCCGTCACAACCGTCATGGCGGCAACAAACAGCAGGATGGGCACTGTGCGGGCAGCGAGCTCCAGCGCGGAAGCCCGGCCGAGAAGGCCTGTGCCAACCATCGCCAGTCCCAGCAGGCACAGTGCGGCGGGGAAGCTGGCGGCCAACAGTTTCTTCAGGGCTGCGCCGGACATTCTCCAATGGTCGCATGGAGTCGCGGCTGGTTGCTGCCCGCCACCTCGGTGGGCTCCTTGTGGGCGGAACAGTCCTGGCGGACCGCTGGCCAGTGCACGACGGCGGCCCTAGGCTGAGCGGAACAGGTGACGGTTGGTGGAGGGGGAGCCATGCAACGGGTTGGGGGCATCTTTGGCAGGGAGGCGCTGCCATCTTGGCAGGGGAGCGAGGGCAGTTCCTGGCCCCTGGCGGTGGCGCTGTTCATTCGCGACGTTTACGCGTTGCCCGCCACGAAGCCCTTCTTCGTTCCGCCCATGGATCCCGAAGTGCCCGAGCACATCCCGGTGGTGGGACCGGCTGGCGACGGCGCCTTGGCTGACGAATGGGCTGTTTGGTTCGACTCCTTGGTTCACAGCCGGGCATCCATCCACGAGTCGGCCGGCCTGATGTTGGAGGAGCGGACTTCTGCGTTCCGGCAGGCTGTTGAGAATCAACTGGAGCCGGCCGTGGCGGCGGCCGAAGCTTTCAGGAACCATGATGCGCTGGACATGAGGAACGGCTGGAAGACGGACGGCCCCATCCTGCCGAAGCTGGTCCGCTCCATTGAAAAGGAACTGGGCCGCAAGGCCGCACCTTTTGACCTTGAAATCCGGATCCTGCCGGTGGCCGGCACATGGCTGCACCAAGTTGCGCCGCAGCGGGTGCTCACCAACCGCGCCACCCGCTCCGACCCCGCCGAGCTGCGCCGCCTGCTTGGCCCCATCGTGAGGGAACTGGCCTAGGAAAGCCCGCCCTCCGGCGTCGAACTTCCCGCGGTGCCTGAGTCAACGGAGATGCCCTCGGCCGCCTGGGCCAGAATTTCGCGGCAGGCCAGGATGGCGGGGCGCAAGCGGCTGGCCAGGCGGGCCGAGGTGAAGACAGTGCGGCGCGGGCGCTGCGGCAACTCGATCAACGTCAGCGCCGGCGGGCGGCCGGTCCACATGAGGTCCGGCATGAGGCCCACCGCGTTGCCGGATTCGATGAGGCGGACCTGCGCCTGGAGGTCGGCGGTTTCAAAGCGGACGTCGGGTTCGAATCCGGCCTGGCGGCAGGCCTGCTCGGCCCAGTGGCGGGACGCGGCACCGTGCGGCTCCATGACCCAGGGCAGTTGCGCGGTGTCGGCCAGGCCCGTGATGGGGCCCGTGAGGAGCCGGGCCATGCCGCCGGCCACGCCGTCGTGCGGCACGGCGAGGCGGATGGCGTCGGAGGTGAGCGTGGCGCGGTCCAACTCTGGGTGCAGCGGCGCGGCGTGGCCGGGGTACTGCTCGGCCACCACCAAATCAAAGTCCCTGGCCCACGTCTCGTACAGGGCGGCCTCGGGCTCGCGCTGCACCACCTCGATGCGCACCTCGGGGTACGCCCGGGCCATGGCCGTGAGCATGTCCGGCAGCAGCGCCAGGGCCGCCGACTGGAAGACGGCCAGCTTCACGGTGCCGGTCACGGTGGACAGGGATGCGGAGAGGTCGGCCTCGGCACGCTCCAGAGTCTCCAGGATCTCGGCTGTGTGGGCCACAAGGATCTCCGCCTGGGCCGTGAGCTGCACCCGCCGGCCCACCTTGCGCAGCAGTTGCGTGCCGGCCTCCTTCTCCAGCAGGGCCAGCTGCTGGGACACCGCAGAGGGGCTGTATTGCAGGGCCGCGGCCACATCTGCGAGGGTCCCGCGCAGGTGCAATTCACGCAGCAATCGCAGGCGTTTGATGTCCAGCACGGAGGCCTCCGTTTAGTTAAGAAAAAGTGATCAATATTCATCATAAATCACCACTTTTGCTAAATCGACAAAGGTCTCATACTGGTCATTGGAATTGAATTCCCCAACCCCCAGCCACCAGCAGAAATGAACGCACCCGCCACCATGACAAGCACCACCACAGCGGCCACCGCCGCCAACATCCCGGTCCCCGGCAACGACCTTGCCGAGGAGACCATTGCCCTGGTTCGGCACTGGCTCAGCGAGGCCGCCAAGTTCCCCGCCGACGTTTCGGCGCAGCGACTGGCCGGTGTCCTGAAGGACCCCAACGGCCTGGACTTCACCGTGGGCTTTGTGGACGGCGTGATCCGCCCCGAGGACCTCGCCGTGGCCGGCCGCAACCTGGCCGCCCTGGCCCCCAAGGTACCGGCGTTCCTGCCCTGGTACATGCGCGGCGCCGTCCGCCTCGGTGGCATCATGGCCCCGATCCTGCCGGGCATTGTCATCCCGATCGCCCGCAAGGTGCTGCGCGAAATGGTGGGCCACCTGATTGTGGACGCCACCGACGCCAAGCTGGGCCCGGCCATCGCCAAGATCCGCAAGGGCGGCGTTGACCTGAACATCAACCTGCTCGGCGAGGCCGTGCTGGGCGAGAAGGAAGCCGCCCGCCGCCTGCAGGGAACCCTGGACCTGCTGGCCCGCGAGGACGTTGACTACGTCTCCATCAAGGAATCCTCCACCGTGGCCCCGCACTCGCCGTGGGCCTTTGACGACGCCGTCAACCACATCGTGGAGAAGCTCACCCCGCTGTACACGCTGGCCAACTCCTTCCCCAAGGCAAAGTTCATCAACCTGGACATGGAGGAGTACAAGGACCTCACCATGACCATCGCGGTGTTCAAGCGCATCCTGGACAAGCCCGAGTTCAAGAACCTCGAAGCCGGCATCGTGCTCCAGGCCTACCTGCCGGACACCCTGGCCGCCATGATCGACCTGCAGGAATGGGCCGCTGCCCGCCGTGCCGAGGGCGGTGCCGCCGTCAAGGTACGCATCGTCAAGGGCGCCAACCTGCCCATGGAACAGGTCCAGGAATCCGTCTTCGGCTGGCCGCTGGCCACCTGGGGCACCAAGCAGGACTCCGACACCAACTACAAGCGCATCGTCAACTACGCGCTGACCCCCGAACACATCAACAACGTCAACATCGGCGTGGCCGGCCACAACCTCTTCGATGTGGCCCACGCCTGGCTGCTGGCCAAGCAGCGCGGCATTGACACGGCCACCGGCCAGCTCGAATTCGAGATGCTGCTGGGCATGGCCACCGGCCAGGCCGAGGCCGTCCGCAAGGACGTTGGCTCGCTGCTGCTCTACACACCCGTGGTCCACCCGGGCGAATTCGACGTGGCCATCGCCTACCTCATCCGCCGCCTGGAAGAGGGCGCAAGCCAGGACAACTTCATGTCCGCCGTGTTTGAGCTTTCCGAGAACGAGGCCCTGTTCGAGCGCGAGACCAACCGCTTCCTGGCTTCCCTGGAAGACCTGGACACCTCCGTTCCTCCGACCAACCGTGTGCAGGACCGCAACCTCCCGGCCGTTGCCGCGCCGGTCGATTCCTTCGCGAACACCCCGGACACCGATCCTTCGCTGGTGCCCAACCACGCCTGGGGCCGCGACATCCTGGCCCGCATCCCCGGCTCGGAGCTCGGCAATGACATCGTCGCCGCCACCACCGTCACGGAACTCGACGAGCTGAACCGCATCGTGGCCACCGCCGTCGACTCCGCTACTGCCTGGGGTGCCATGACCGGTGCCGAGCGCGCCGCCATCCTGCACCGCGCCGGCGACGTCCTGGATGCCCGCCGCGCCGACTTCATGGAGGTCATGGCCTCCGAGACCGGCAAGACGCTGGACCAGTCCGACCCCGAAATCAGCGAAGCGGTGGACTTTGCCCACTACTACGCCGAGCGTGCCAAGGACCTGGAAACGGTCGACGGCGCAACGTTCGTCCCGGCCAAGCTCACAGTGGTGACCCCGCCGTGGAACTTCCCCGTTGCCATCCCGGCCGGCTCCACCCTCTCGGCACTCGCCGCCGGCTCCGCCGTCGTCATCAAGCCGGCACCGCAGGCACAGCGCAGCGGATCCCTCATGGTCAAGGCCCTGTGGGACGCCGGCGTGCCCCGCGATGTCCTGGCCCTGGTGCAGCTGGGTGAAAACGAGCTGGGCCAGGCCCTCGTGGCGCACCCCGCCGTGGACCGCCTCATCCTGACCGGCGGCTACGAAACCGCCGAGCTGTTCCGCAGCTTCCGCAACGACCTGCCCATGCTGGCGGAGACCTCCGGCAAGAACGCCATCATCGTCACCCCCAGTGCCGACCTGGACCTGGCCGCGAAGGATGTTGTGCAGTCCGCCTTCGGCCACGCCGGGCAGAAGTGCTCCGCCGCCTCGCTGGTCATCATGGTCGGTTCCGTGGCCAAGTCCAACCGCTTCCGCAACCAGCTGCTCGACGCCGCTGCGAGCCTGAGCGTGGGCTACCCGGAGACCGCCACCACGCAGATGGGCCCGGTCATTGAGCCGGCCGCCGGCAAGCTGCTGGGCGCCCTGACCACGCTGGATTCCGGCGAGGCCTGGGCCATCGAGCCCAAGCAGCTGGACGAGACCGGGCGCCTCTGGTCCCCGGGCGTTCGCACCGGTGTTGCCGCGGGCTCCAACTTCCACCTGACCGAATTCTTCGGCCCCGTGCTGGGTGTCATGCAGGCAGAGACGCTCGAGGAGGCCATTTCCATGGTCAACGGGATCGACTACGGCCTCACCTCCGGCCTGCACTCCCTGGACTCCGCGGAGATCGGTCTCTGGCTGGACACCGTCCAGGCCGGAAACCTGTATGTGAACCGCGGCATCACCGGTGCCATTGTGCAGCGCCAGCCGTTCGGTGGCTGGAAGAAGTCGGCCGTGGGTGCCGGCACCAAGGCCGGCGGCCCCAACTACCTCATGGGCCTGGGCTCATGGGTCCCCGCGACGGCCACGGCCACCGCGACCCTGGGCGACGCCGCGACCAAGCTGCTCTCGGCTGCGTCCGCACTGTCGGCCGACGAGCAGGCCTTCCTGACGCGTTCGCTGCACAGCGATGCCGCCGCCTGGGCCGCTGAATTCGGCGCAGCCAAGGATGTCTCCGGGCTGTGGGCCGAGCGCAACGTGTTCCGCTACGTGCCGCTGAACCCGCTGGTCCGCCTCGCCGAGGGCGAATCCACCGCCAAGCTGCTGCGCGTGCTTGCGGCAGGCATCCTGGCCGGGGCAACCCCGGAAGTCTCCTCCGCCGTCGTGCTTTCCAGCGAGGTCCAGGCCCTGCTGCTGAGCCAGCGCATCACCGTTTCGGTGGAGAACGACGCCGAGTGGCTCACTCGTGCGAAGGCCTTCGGCGCCGGCCGCATCCGCCTCATCGGCGGCGACGCCGCAGCCCTGTACGCGGCCACCGGCGGACGCCCCGACCTGGCGATCTACCACGGTGAGGTCACCGAGGCCGGCCGCGTGGAGATGCTGCCATTCCTGCACGAGCAGGCCGTCAGCATCACGGCGCACCGCTTCGGCACCCCGAACCACCTCTCGGACGCGCTGATCTAGCCCCCGCCCCTCAGACGCTCCCTCACTTCTGGGGGTGTTTAACGAAACGCTCCCTCACTTCTGGGGGTGTTTAGCGAAACGCTCCCTCACCGGGGATGAACTGGTGAGGGAGCGTTTCGTTAAACACCCCGTTTGGTGAGGGAGCGTCTGTGGTGGGGCTACGCCTGGGCGATGCGGACCGTGTTGCCGGAGGGGTCGCGGAAGGCGCAGTCCTTGGGGCCCCACGGCTGGGCGATGGGTTCCTGCAGCACCTCGGCCCCGGCGGTGACTGCCTGCTCAAAGGTGGCGTCGAGGTCGGAGGCGGTGAAGTTGAGCATGGGCAGCACGCCCTTGGCCAGGAGGCGGGCCATGGCGTCGCCATCCTCCTTGGAACGGCCGGCGTGTGGTTCGGAGAGCACAATGCCCAGGCCGGGCTGGGACTGCGTGCCCATGGTGACCCAGCGGAACTCGCCGTTGCTGACGTCGTTCTGGACCTCCAGGCCCAGGGCGTCGCGGTAGAAGGCGATGGACTCGTCGGGGTCGTTGACGGTCAGGTGCGTGTACTGAAGTGAAATGGTCATGGCAGCAACGCTATGCCTGCGGTGGAGCGGGCGCTTCTTCAATCCTGCTCGGCTTGCCGGCCGGGCCGTTGAGCGACGCCGGGCCGTTCCTGGTGGGCCGGGTGGTGTTCCGGGCAAAGCACGGCGGCATGGCCTCGATGGCGCTGTGGTCGCGGGACTTGTAGCTGCTGGGCGTTTCGCCCATGATTTCGGTGAAGCGGGAACTGAAGGACCCCAGCGAGGTGGCGCCCACGGCCATGCACGCATCGGTCACCGAGACGCCGGCGCGCAGCAGCGCCGCGGCCCGTTCGATCCGCCGCGTCATGAGGTAGGAGTACGGGGATTCGCCGTAGGCCTCGCGGAATTTGCGGGAAAAATGCGCGGGGGACATGAATGCCTTCGCCGCTATGGTGGGGACGTCCAGCGGCTCCGCATATTCCCTGTCGATCAGGTCCCTGGCCCGGCGCAGAAGCACCAGCGTGGCCAGTTCATCCGCCGTGACAGCCGGACCGGGGCTCATGCCGGGCCCCGCCGGGCAGCATCAACGTCCACGGCCAGCCGCCCCAGCCAGGCATCGACCTCGCGGGGCGAAGACAACCGCACCACGCACAGCCCCGGATACTTCCCCTCAAGCGTGGGCACCAGCCCCCGGAGCTTGTGGCGGGTGCGCCAGCCCCAGCGGATGATGTGGTCGCGGTCGGTGAACACGCCGAGCAGCGGCCCCTCGAAATTGCCGTTCCACAGCTCCTGCCGCCGCAGCCTGCGCCGGACGGTGCGCCGGATGAGCCGCCCCATGGAGACGGGCACGGGAAAGTCCAGCCAGACAAGCGTTTCCGCGCGGCCGGCAAGCTGCGCACGCACGGCCGAGTACTGCCACTCCGTGACCCAGGCCGGCGCACTGCTGAAACGGTCGACGTCGTCGGCAAAGTCCGCGCGCGGCTCCCAGTTCGGCCCGTGGAACAGGCTGTCGATCTCGGTGTGCGGGAGGTGAAGAATGCTGCCGATCCGCCGGGCGAGCGTGGTCTTGCCGCTGCCGGACACGCCGGCCACCAGCACGCGGCGGGGCTGCCGGGGGAGGGGGTCGTTGGCGGAAAGCACGCCACGAGTCTACGGCTGCGGCGCCCGGGCCGCCATCGTTTCTGGCCCCGTGGCGCGTCAGCCCGCCTGCGACTCGGCGAACGCCTTGAACGCCTGCATGGACTTGCGGGTTTCCTTCGTGAAGCTTGAGCCGAACAGCAGGCCGATAACCTTCATGAAGCCCTTCAGCTCAAAGATGTTGTGGGCCACCCACCTGGTGGCGGTGCCGTCCACGTCAATGAACTGGTTGTTGCTGATGTTGTGCACGCCCTTGGCGTCGTATGTGCCGTCAAAGTGGTCCGGGAGCTGGCGGCGGACGATTGTCTCCACCATCTCCAGCGTGCCCTTGCCGCGCTTGTACGTGAGCTTCGAGGTGGCCCCCTCCTGGCCCGGAACGCCGGTCAGGGGCTCGAAGGACAGCAGGCCCTCCTGCCACTGGGGCATGAGGTCGGGGTTGTCGAAAAGTTCGATGAAACGTTCGCGCGGGACGTTGACCACAATCTCCTGGGTGTATTCCATGGCGGAAGTCTATCCGCAGCCCAGCCTTGATGGCTTGGCTGCGAACAAGGAAAAGTCCCATGGGGTCATGCCCAATGGCCACGGCCGGGTGGGGAGGGCTACCTTTGAACCATGAAGTACGCGAACTCGGTCCTGGACCTTATTGGCAACACCCCGCTGGTGAAACTGAACAAGGTCACCGAGGGGATTGCGGCGACCGTATTGGTGAAGCTGGAGTACCTGAACCCGGGAGGTTCGGCAAAGGACCGCATTGCGGTGAAGATGCTGGATGAGGCAGCCCGGGAGGGCAAGATCAGGCCCGGCGGCACCGTGGTTGAGCCCACCAGCGGTAACACGGGCGTGGCCATGGCCATGGTGGCCCAGCAGCGCGGCTACAACTGCGTGTTTGTGGTCCCGGACAAGGTGGGCGAGGACAAGCGGGCCGTGCTCCAGGCTTACGGCGCCGAGGTGGTGGTGACCCCCACAGCGGTCGCGGCCGACTCTCCGCAGTCCTATTACGGCGTCTCCGACCGCCTGGTCACCGAGATTCCCGGCGCGTACAAGCCGGACCAGTTCTCCAACCAAAACGGCCCGCTGAGCCACTACGAATCCACGGGCCCGGAGATCTGGCGCGACACCGAAGGCAAGGTCACGCACTTTGTGGCGGGCGTGGGCACCGGCGGAACCATCACCGGCACGGGTCGGTTCCTGCGGGAAGTGTCCGCCAACCGTTCCGCGGACGACGGCGGCGAGGTCCAGATCATCGGAGCTGACCCCGAGGGCTCGGTCTACTCCGGCGGCACGGGCCGGCCCTACCTCGTGGAGGGCGTGGGTGAGGACATTTGGCCAGCGTCCTACGACCCGAAGATTCCGCACCAGGTCATCGCGGTCAGCGACAACGACTCCTTCGCCATGACCCGCCGCCTGGCCCGCGAAGAGGGCCTGCTGGTGGGCGGTTCCTCCGGCATGGCGGTGGTTGCCGCGCTGGAAGCCGCCAAGGGGCTGGGACCGGATGCCGTCGTCGTCGTGCTGCTGCCGGACAGCGGACGCGGCTACTTGGCCAAGATCTTTGACGACAAGTGGATGCAGTCGTACGGCTTCCTGAAGGTCACCGACGAACCCGCCGTCGGGGAGGTGCTGAAGGCCAAGACGGGCAAGCTGCCGGAGCTGGTGCACATCCACCCGAACGAGACCGTGCGCGATGTCATCAACCTCATGGCCGAATACGGCGTCTCCCAAATCCCCGTCCTGTCCGCCGAGCCGCCCGTGGTGATGGGCGAGGTCCTGGGCTCCGTGGACGAGCGCACCCTGACCGGCAAGCTGTTCCGGCACGAGGCCAAGCTGACCGACAAGATCACCGAACACATGCAGCCGCGGCTGCCCATCATCGGCTCCCTGGAACCCATCTCCGCCGCGCGCACCAAGCTGCAGGACGTGGACGCCCTCATGGTGACGTTTGTGGGCGCGCCCGTTGGTGTGCTGACCCGCCACGATTTGCTCAACTACCTCAACGACTGACCGCCGGCGATCGAGCTTGCCGAGATCCTGTGTCTCGACAAGCCCGACCGCCGGAACCAAAGGAGACAACAATGACCGAAGGCTTCAACACCCGCGCCGTCCACGCCGGGCAGACCCCCGATCCCACCACCGGCGCCGTCATCCCGCCGCTGTACCAAACCACCACGTTCGCCCAGGACGGGATCGGCAAGCTGCGCAACGGCTACGAGTACGGCCGCGGCACCAACCCCACCCGCGACGCCCTCCAGGCCCAGCTCGCCGCGCTTGAGGGCGGCGACTTCGCCTACAGCTTCTCCTCCGGCCTGGCCGCCGCGGACGCCCTGATCCGCGCCCTGCTGGTCCCGGGCGACCACATCATCATGGGCAACGACGTCTACGGCGGCACCTACCGGCTCATCAACCGGGTCCTGTCCGTGTGGGGCATCAGCAACGCCGCCGTGGACATGAACGACGCCGGTGCGCTGGCTGCCGCAGTTGCCGCCGGCGGCCCGGAAGGCAAGACGAAGATGGTGTGGGTGGAGACGCCGTCGAACCCGATGATGAAGATCACCGACATTGCCGCGCTCGCCGAGGTGGCGCACGCCGCGGGCGCCCTGCTGGTGGTGGACAACACCTTCGCCTCCCCGTACCTGCAGAACCCGCTGGCCCTGGGCGCGGACGTGGTGGTGCACTCCACCACCAAGTACATTGGCGGGCACTCGGACGCCTCCGGCGGGGCCATCGTGCTCTCCGACCCCGAGGCCGCCGAGAAGATCGGCTTTGTGCAGTTCGCCGTGGGCGCGGTGTCCGCCCCCATGGAGGCATGGCTGACCACCCGCGGGCTCAAGACGCTGGGCGTCCGCATGGACCGGCACTGCTCCAACGCGCAGGCCGTGGCCGAATGGCTGCTGACCCGGCCCGAGGTGGAGCGCGTGCTCTACCCCGGCCTGCCCGACCACCCGGGCCACGAGCTGGCCGCGAAGCAGATGCGCGGCTTCGGCGGCATGATCTCGGTGCAGTTCAAGGGCGGCGAGGCTGCGGCGCGCAAGGTTGCCGAGGCCACGCATGTGTTCACGCTGGCGGAGTCGCTGGGCGGCATCGAGTCGCTCATGAACTACCCCTCGGAGATGACGCACGCCTCCGTCAAGGGCACCGAGCTGGCTGTGCCGGAGAACCTGATCCGCCTCTCGGTGGGCATCGAGGACATCGAGGACCTGATCGCCGACCTCGAGCAGGCCCTCAACACCCTGGCCTGACCCCGCCTCCCCGCCCGCACACGAAAAACGCTCCCTCACTTTTAGGGGTGTTTTCACGGACGCTCCCTCAGCAAATTGCGGGAGCGTCCGTGAAAACACCCCATCTTCTGAGGGAGCGTTTGGGGGTGGTTGGGGCTAGCTGTGGCGGGGCCTGCGGCGGAGGGCCAGCAGGGCCGAACCCAGCAGCAGCACCAGCAGGCCCGCGGCGGGCAGGATGCCCAGAGATGCACCCGTGTTGGCCAGGCCGTTGCCCTGGCCTGCTCCGGCCGGGGTGCTTGTCGGGGGAGTGCTCGACGGCGGCACCGTTGCGCTGGCTGTGGGTGACACGCTCGGCGAAGCGGTTGCCGTCGGAGTCGGCTTCGCCGCGGCCTCAACCACCACGGGCTCGGCCGGTGCAGAGGCGTTGCCCGCCACGTCCGACGCACGGAAGCCCACCGTCAGGGCGCCGTCCCCGGCAGCAATCGGCGCGGTGTACGCATGCCAGGACGTCCCGCCGTCGGACGTGAACTCTACGGCGGCGATGCCCGAACCGGCGTCGGAGGCGCTGAGCGTGACGGCCCGGCCGGCAACGGCGGCGGCCACCACAGGCCGCACGGTGTCCACCTTGACCGGTCCCAGCGTCTTGGCCTCTTCCGCGAGGCCGCTGGCGGACACCGACCGGTACTGCACCGTGGTGACGCCCTCGGGCAGCACCACGGGCGCGGCGTAGGCGGACCAGTCCGCGTCGCCGAAGCGGTACTCGGTCCGGCCCGCCCCGGCCCGGGCGGCATTCGGAGACGGCGCGGCGTCTGCCGTGAGGGTCAGGATCGGGGCCACCGTGTACCAGCCGGAGGCGGGCACCGCTGCGATGCCCGCGGTGGTCACGGGGGCCACCTCCGCATCGGCGCAGCTGACGCGGGCGTTGGCCCAGTCGGCGCGGTCAAACCAGTTGACGTCACCCTCGGTGACCTTCAAGGTCAGCGTCTTGACGTCCTTGATGGGGACGTTGATGGACTTTGGCTCGCCGCCGGTGAATTCGCCGCTGTTGTAGAGCTCGGTGCCGTCACCCAGGACCGTGAATGTCACGGACGGGGTCTTGCCGGCCTGGTCCATGGTGCCGTCAATGCCGGCCAGGGCCTGGAAGACGCTGCAGCGCCCGCCCACGTTGAACTCCAGCGTGGTGGGTGCCTGCACACCCAAACCGGTGGCGTACGTGACGCCGTTCAGGGTCAGGGGACGGCGCACACGGGAGGTGGCGTCGCCAATTTCGGTGTCGCGGGCCACCTGCCCGTACGCAGGGTCGGAGTTGTCGCTGAGGAACGGCAGGTGCGACAACTGGGTCACTCCGTTGCCGGGTGCCGCCGGGGCAGGCTCGTCCCCGCCGCATGTGACCTGGGCGTCGGCCCAGTTGGCGCGGTCAAACCAGTTCACGCCGTTCGGGTCCACGTTCAGCGTCAGCAGCTGCACGCCCGTGACGTCCACGGAGATCTTCAACGGTGCCTGCGCCGTGGCGCCCGTGGAGGCCGTGAAGGCGCCCGAGGTGTAGATGTTGGTGCCGTCGCCAAGCACATTGAAAATCACGTTCGGCGTCTTGCCCGCAACGTCCATGGTGCCATCGATGCCGGCCGTTGCGGAGAAGTTGCTGCACTTCCCGCCCAGGTTGAACACGATCGTGGAGGGCGAATTCACGCCCAGTCCCTTCTCATACACCGTGCCGCCCAGGGTGATCTTGTTGCGCACCTTGGTCCCGTTGTCGCCAATGGCCGTGTTGCGCCCAATCGGCCCCAGTGAGGCATCCGACTCATTCGAGACGAACGGCAGCTCGGACAGCTGGGTCTTGCCATTGCCCGGGGGAGCCGGCAGCACGGGCTGGGCAGGGACGAAGTCGATGACCTCGTTGTAGCGCACGACGGCGTCGGCCGCCAGGGCGTTGATGTCGCCCGTTGCGGTGGTTGCGTAGCCGCCGGCGGGCTCGTACGGGGCCGTGCCGTTGACGAACGCCGCGCCCATGGCGCCGAAGTCAGGCGCGGTGCCGGGTCCGCTGCCGCTCATCTTCTGCTCCAGTGAGGTGAAGTAGGCGCTCCAGCGTGCCTTGTAGTAGCCGCCCACCAGGCCGTTCCATTCACGGTTGGCGTAGTCGTTGAGGTCTGACATGCCGGGGGACCAGAGGCTGACGATGGAGCGCTGGTCGGCCTCCATCCCGTCCTTGTCCGCGGCGACGGTGGTGAAGTCGCGTGCCTGCTTGATCCAATTGCCCAGCAGCTGCTGGGAGTTGGTGCCGGCAACCTTGTCCATGAGGTCCATGGAATCCAGCCACAAGGTGGTGAGCTGGGCAAAGTCCGCCGCCTCACCGGCGTCGTACGCCTTTTTGATCTTGGGCAGCATGGTGCGCGACAGGTTGGAGAGGACCTGGCGTGAGACATCCATGAGGTCGTACTTGTAGGTGTCGGTGGCCTTGACGGCGGGGCTGGCGGCCAGGAGCTTGGGCAGAGCCGAGGCAAAGGTGTCCATGTCGTAGCGCTGCGAGCCGGGGGACCATGCCGCGGCGGTGTTGACGGTCAGGGACGGTGCGGCGCCGAACAGGCCGTCGGCAGCCTCGCTCCAACCGTCATCGGCGGGAAGGTCGTAGGCAGTTTGGCGCAAGACATCCCAGGCGGCTGTCGCGTTGGGATCGGCCACGCCGTAGCGGCGCTGGGCGAAGTCGCTGAACCAGGCGGTGAGGTCAGCGGGGGCGCTGCGCCAGGCCAGGCCGGCAAAGAAGTCAAAGGCCGCAGGGTTGTTGTCGCCGCCCTCGGGCATGATGGCCAGGCCCTTCATGGCGCTGCCGGGCTTGTTGAGCCATTCAAAGTAGCGGGTGTTCTGCACGGAGATCTGCGAGCCCATGGTGGTGTGCCCGCCAAAGTTCCAGATGGTGCCAAAGGCGTAGGGGATGCCTTTCCAGGTGGCGTCGCGGTTTTGGCCGTTGTACCTGTCCGAGATGCCGTCCACGATGAAGGTGGTGGCAGGGTTGGCCGCTGCGGCAACGGCCTGCGGCGGGTTGTTCTGCCAGCCCAAAAGGACCCAAATGGCGTCCTTGTGTGCGGTTTGCAGGGCCTTTTCCACGGCCACCGTTGCGGTGGAGACGTTGACGGGCCCCGGGGTGCCACCCTCGTGGAGCAGGTCCATCTTGTACATCGATGATGCGCCCAGTCGGGCGGCGGAGGAATCGTAGAACGCCTTGGCAACCTGGGGGAACACCACGTTGTTGGGGTCCAACCAGTCGGGGCGCTGGTAGCCGCCCACCCAATTGCCCTGCGGGACCACAGCGGCAGCGAGGTTCTTGGCCTTGAAGCCGGCCGGAACCGTGCCGAAGTAACCCGGCAGCACGGGCACCATGCCCAGCGAGCGGATGTAGTTGGCAATCTCCTTGCCCAGTGCGGCGCGCTGGTTGACCGTGTTCAGCGTGAGCGGGTGCGGGTCCGCCGACATGTTCTGCAGCAGCCACCACGGCTGGTGGGCGGCCTGCGGAATCCAGGCGAGGATCTCGGCCTCGCTGTAGCCGAACTGCTTCAGCACGTCCAGGTAGATGGCCTCGGCACCGACGGGCATGAAGACCTCGTTCAGGCCGTGCAGGGCAAAGGTGTCAACCATGTCCTTCCACTGCTCCAGGGTGCGGTAGGCGCCCGTGTATCCGTCCTCGACGTCGTTGTTGACAAAGCGGTGCGGCACATTGGCGGTGTTGACCAGGGGCGCCGTGTCCGGAAGCGTTGCAGGAAGGTCAAGCGAGCTGCTGTTCCAGGAGGTTGACTGGTGCAGCACCTGGCCCACATAGGCGTTGAAGCCGGCCAGAATGGTGGCGGGCGTTGACCCGGTGATGGACACGCGCCCGCCCTGGGCCGTGACCTTGTAGGAGTCCTGGCCGGCGCTCTTCGCCCCAATGGCCAAGTCAAATTTGCCGGCGTCCGAACCGACAAGGCGCGCCAGCACCGTTGCGGCGGCCTCGGCGCCGGGGCCCACCTGGGCCGCCAGCGGGGCCGGGGCCGCGGCTGAGGGGGAGATGGGACCGAGCATCGCAGCCGCAATGGCGAGGGCGGCCGTGGCAGCCCCGAGTCGCAGGCGGCCTTGCCGGCGGGCAGGTGGGATCTTCATGGTGGGGCTCCTTGGGCGGGCGCGGCAGCAGTGATCCGGGAGGGGCCCGGCGGCGGTTGTTATGGATAGCATAAATGCCAGGCCCGTTCCCGCGGCCATCATTACGTGAGCCATCCCACAGCTTTCGCCCGGGCTGGCACTAGTCGGGAAGGGTGCCGTCCAGCCAGGCCATGTACCGACCCAGTGAGCGGACGCTGATGGCATGGGCATCGCTGTCGATGATGCCGAAGGCGCCGTAGATCCGGTCGAAGGCCAGCGGCGAGACCGTGTCCAGGATGCGCTCGATGGCCCGCTTGGGCAGTGGGATGTTGTTGACGTAGCTGCGCATCGCGTTGACTGACTTCCGGTCGGCGCCGATGGCCAGGGTGTCGCCGGTCAGGAGGGCACCCCGGCCCGCGGCGCCCCGCGCCCAGTGGAGCACGCTGCTGCCGGCAAAATGGCCGCCGCACTGGACCATGGCCAACCCGTCCAGCAGCTCAAGGGTGCCGTGCCACAGCCGGATGGCGGGATCGGGACGTCGGATCCACTGCTGGTCGTCCTGGGAGACGTAAACGGGCGCGTTGCCAAAGGCGTGGCTCCATTGGATGGAGGAGCCCGTCAGGTGGGGGTGGCTTGCGGAAATCGCGGCGACCCCGCCGAGGGCGCGGACCGCTGCCACGCCGTCGCTGTCCAGGAATCCCGGCGGCTCCCACAGCAGGTTTCCCTTCGGGGTTTGCAGCAGGAGTCCCCGCTGGCCGATTCCGAGCTCCGGCATGGTGTCCACTGCGTGCAGTCCCGGTTCCAATTCAGTGACGACAACCCGCATGCCTGCTGCGGCCAGCTCGTCCCGCGTGGTCCAGTGCTGGCCGTCGGCCGGAACATATTGGCGCTCGTCGGAGCAAATCTCGCAGCGGGCAGGCGGGGCTGCGGTGTCGGGGTGTTCAATGGCGCACGTGGCGCAAGTCCAGACGGTCATGGCTTCCTTCGGGTTGCTGGGTTTGTTCAGCGCGGGCCGGCAAGGTGGCCGGCCCACAGCAGGGCTGTTGATTCGTGTGGCAGGGCGGGGTGCAGGGAATTGCGGAGGCGGAATTCCTTGCCCGATCTGCGATTCATGCCGAGGATCCGCACCAGCGAGGGGCGCTCAGGCCGGGGTTGGGAGACGGCAGCGCCCGGGACGTTCGGCGCCCCGTGGCGGCTGCCCGAGGGCAGGGGCGTGGCGGTCATGATGGCTCCTTGGCGGTTGGGGAAAGGCGACAGGAAACAGCCAACTAGCTCAAGCTAACTTAAGGTCAAGCAGTGTCTGTGCCACGATTCATGCCATGGCCCGCATCGCACCCAATGAACTGCTTCCCATCGGCGATCTCGCAAGGCGTGCGGGCATCAGCGTGCCCACGGTGCGCTACTACGAGGAGCGTGGCCTCATCCACTCGGAGCGCACGCCGGGCAACAAGCGCCTGTTTCCACGGCACACGCTGCGCCGGCTCGCCGTGGTGGCCGCGGGGCAGCGGGTGGGCCTGACGCTGGCGGAGATTACGGCCGCGCTCGCCGAACTTCCCGCCGACAGGGCGCCCACGCAGCGCGAATGGACGCACCTGTCCAGCGGATGGCAGGACATGGTTGCCAGGCGCATCCGGCAACTGGAAATCCTGCAGACCTCGTTGGACAGCTGCATTGGGTGCGGCTGCCTCTCACTGGGCAAGTGCACGCTCTTCAATGACGGTGACGCCGCGGCGGCCGAGGGGGCGGGGTCGCGCTGGATGCGCAGGGCGGATGCCGCCGGAGGCCGGACTATCCAAGCGGAGGGGCCCACGGGCGAGCGGCAGTAATGGTGGCTTATACGCCGCCAATCCGGATTTTTCAGCACCGCTTAGGTAACGCTTAGTCCCATTGCATCTCGATTTGGCGGCGGTTTAGCCTTAGGACTTGCCCCGCGGGGCCGGCCGCCCATTGCCGCGGCCCACAAATGCCGGACCTTCCCACCTCACACCGTCCTGCGCAAGGTCGCGGAAACAACCTCCACAAATGCAGGTTGGACGGTGGCGTGCGGATGTCCGGGGACGGGCGGAGCGATGGTGGCCTCCTGGAGAAAGCTTCCATGAACAACTCAAGAATCATGCGCACCATCGGACGGCTGCTGGCTGTGGGGGCCATCGCAGCTGCCGGACTCGTCGCGGCCGGAACCGGCGCCAATGCTGCCCCGGGCGGCACCTGGGACGCCCTGGCCCAGTGTGAAAGCGGGGGAAACTGGGCCATCAACACCGGAAACGGCTATTCCGGAGGGCTTCAGTTCACCCCCGGCACCTGGGCGGCCTACGGCGGCACGGGGGCGCCGGAAAATGCCTCACGCGAACAGCAGATTGCCGTGGCCGAACGCGTCCAGGCCGGGCAGGGATGGGGGGCCTGGCCGGCCTGCGCGGCCCAACTGGGCCTGAGCGGCGGCGGAGGGACGGCCTATGTGCCCGCGGCACCGGTTCCGGCACCGGTCCAGGCGCCAGCCCCCGTGCCATACACCGCGCCGCAAGAGGTGCAGTACACAGCGCCACTGCCCGAGGAGGCGGCACCATTGCCCCTCCAGCAGGCGCCCGTGCAGATTGTCCCCGTCCAGGTTGCCCTGTCCGGTGAGACGTACACCATCAAGCCCGGCGACACCCTGAGCACCATCGCCGAAGCCCTCGGCATCGCCGGCGGCTGGCAGACGCTCTACGCGGCCAACACCGACACCGTTGCCAACCCCGACCTCATCTTCGCCGGGGCATTGCTGCAACTCCCGGCCTGATCCCGGCGCCTGCCTGGCCCGGGCCTGGCGACCCGCGGCCCTGACGGACAAGAAAAGCCCGCTGCCTCAGCTGTTGCACGCCCACAAGGCGATTCCAGCTGCGGCAGCGGGCCTTCCTGCGCACAGAAAACCCTGCGCGCTGACCCCCTACACGCGGGGAGCGGCGGCACCCACCCGGGTGCCGGCGTCGTACGAGTAGACCTGCTTCCCGCCGATAAACACCTGCGTGGCGCGCTGCAGGACATCCAGGGGGTCCCCGCTCCACAGCACCAGGTCGGCATCCTTGCCCACCTTCAGCGAGCCAATCCGGTCCGACAGGCCCAGCACCTTGGCGGGGTTGATCGTGATGGCGCGCAACGCCGTGTCCCGGTCCAGGCCCTCGCGCACGGCGAAGGTGGCCTGGTGGATGAGGAAATTGATGGGAATGACGGGGTGGTCGGTGATGATGGAAATCTCCACGCCGGCCGCCGCAAGCTTGCCCGGGTTGGCAATGGAGCGGGCGCGCAGCTCCGGCTTGGACTTGGTGGTGAACAGCGGCCCGATCAGCACCGGCGTGCCGCGTGCGGCCAGGACATCGCCCAGCACGTGGGCCTCGGTTCCGTGGTCGATGACGAGGTCATAGCCAAACTCCTCGGCGAGGCGGATGGCGGTGGCGACGTCGTCCGCGCGGTGGCAGTGCTGGCGCCAGGGGATTTCGCGGCGCAGCACCATGGCGAGCGCCTCCATGTGGGCGTCCCGGGGGCGCGGTTCGGGCTGCGCCATCCAGTTCTGCGCCGCCATGAACGCCTGGCGGATCACCAGGGCGGTGCCCAAACGGGTTGAGGGCGTCTTCTTCTGCTCGCCGTAGACGTTCTTGGGATTCTCGCCCAGGGCCGACTTGAGCCCGCTGGGGGAGCGGAGCACCATTTCCTCGATGTAGCGACCGTGCGTGTGGAGGGCAACGGCGAGGCCGCCGATCGGGTTGCCGGAGCCGGGGTTCACGTTGACGGCCGTGATGCCGCCGGCCAGGGCGTCGTCAAAGCCGGGGTCAAAGGGATCCACGGCGTCAATGGCCCGGACCCCCGCCATGACGGGATCGGTCATCTCGTTGACGTCACTGGTGCTGGGCACCTCGCCCTCGGGGTCCATGCCCAGGTGGACGTGCGCATCAATGAGGCCCGGCAGCAGCCACTGGCCCGCCGCATCCAGGACGTCGGCGCCCTCGGGAACCGTGATCGAGGCGCCAAGGCCCAGGATCTTGCCGCCCTCCACCAGCACGGTGCCGTGGAACGGTTCACCTTCGATGGGGACCACGTGGGCGTTGGTGATGGCCAGGACGCGCCTCTTTGCCGCGGCGGCCGCCTCCCGGATGGTGGCGCTGATGCTTGCGGTGTCGGGCTTCTTCGCCGGAACGGGCACGGGCTTCTTGCCGCCCTTGCCCTGCTTTCCGGTGGCGCCGGCCGCAGCAACGGTGCCGGGCTTGAGGGGAATCGAGCCTGGCTTTCCTGCCGGAGCAGCCGCCCTGCGGGTCACCCTGCCAGGGACGAAACCGGGATTGGGGGTGGGCTGTGAGCTGCTCATGACTGCCTTTCGTGGGCCGGGGTGGACACTTCCAAGCTATCGCGTTTGCGCCGTGCACCACACGGGGGCGCACCGCGGCGGCGCTAGGCTGGGCAAATGAACGAGAAAACCGCATTGATCACGGGCGTGGGCCGCACGGCGGGCATTGGGGCCGGCATCGCCAGGGCGCTCGCCGCCGACGGCTGGGACCTGGTCCTGAACTACTGGCAGGGCTATGACGAGCGCATGCCGTGGGGCGTGCAGCCTGAGGACGTCCTCACGCTGACCGCCGAGCTCGAGACCGCCGGCGCCCGGGTGTGGCCCCTGCCCGCGGACTTGGCCGACCCTTCCGCCGTCGACCGGCTCTTTGCCCATATCGCCGAGGAGGCCGGGCCGCTGCAGGCCATGGTGCTCTCCCACTGCGAGTCCGTGGACTCGGCCATCCTGGACACGTCCCTGGAAAGCTTTGAACGCCACTTCGCCGTCAACAGCCGCGCTGCGTGGCAGCTGATCGCCGCCTTTGCCCGGCAGGCAACGCCCGACGGCGGCGCGGTCGTTGCGCTGACCAGCGACCACACAGCGTTCAACCTGCCCTACGGCGCTTCCAAGGGTGCCCTGGACCGGATCGTGATTGCCGCGGCGCGCGAGCTGGGCGGCCAGGGCATCAGCGCCAATGTGCTCAACCCCGGCCCCGTGGACACCGGATGGATGGATGCCGGCACCAGGGACCACCTGGCCGCACAGCATCCCGGTGGCCGGCTTGGCACCCCGGCAGATGTGGCACCCACCGTGGCTTTCCTGCTCTCGCCGGGCGGGCGCTGGGTCAGCGGCCAGCTCATCAAGGCCGACGGCGGCTTCTCCTCCTAGCGCTGGCGGCCGCGCTGGCCACGGCGGCGCCAGCATCCGGCAGCACCAGGCGGCGCCAGTTCATGCCGCCGTCTGTACCAAGTCACTCCACTGTCCACGGGCGAAGACGGCAGGTCAGGAAGCCGTCAAGATTGCCGCGGACGGCGTTAAGAACACGTAAAAACAAGCTCCAAACCCACGCCACGGGTGTGCGATTGAGAAAGACATCAACGCACATTGTGAAAGTAGGTTTGACGTGGTTTTGCTGACGTGGCTCATTCTGGGGCTGGTGGGCCTGGCGCTGCTGGTTTACCTGTTCGCGGCACTCATCCGCCCCGAGAAGTGGTGAGCGGACACCATGGACCTTAATATCTTCTCGCTGGCCACTCAGCTGGCCATCCTGATCGTGGTGCTGGCGGCCCTGCAGCAGCCCCTGGGCAAGTATCTCGCCGCCACGTTCACCAGCCACAAACACCTGGCCGTGGAACGCGGACTCTACAAGCTCTCCGGGGTTGACCCCCAAGCAGACCAGCACTGGAAGGTGTACCTGCGCTCGCTGCTGGCCTTCAGCATTGTCTCCATCGTGGTGCTTTTCCTGGCCCAGCTGCTGCAGGGAATCCTGCCCTTCAACCAGGGCCTGGGTGCCGTGGACCCGTGGGTTGCCATGAACACGGCAGTCTCCTTTGTCACCAACACCAACTGGCAAACCTACGTACCGGAGTCAACCCTGGGCTTCGGTATCCAAATGATGCTGCTCGCCGTGCAGAACTTCCTCAGCGCAGCCGTGGGCCTGGCCGTTGTGGTGGCACTGATCCGCGGCCTGGTCCGGGCCCAGACCAGCAACCTTGGCAACTTCTGGGTCGACCTGAGCCGCGGAACCATCAGGGTCCTGTTGCCGCTGGCAGTGATTGGCGCGGTGGTCCTGATGGTCACCGGCGTCATCCAAAACTGGGGCGGCACCAGCATCCACACGCTTGTCACCGGCGCCGCGCAAACAGTCCCCGGCGGGCCCGTGGCATCGCAGGAAGCCATCAAGCTCCTGGGCACCAACGGCGGCGGCTACTTCAACGCCAACTCCGCCCACCCCTTTGAAAACCCCACGGCGTTCAGCAGCCTGTTTGAGGTGTTCCTGATCCTTCTCATCCCGTTCTCACTTCCGGCCATGTACGGACGCATGGTGGGCGACAAACGCCAGGGCTACACGGTGCTCACCGTCATGGTGGCATTCTGGCTCGGGTCCACTGCATTGATGGCATGGGCCACCGCAGCCTTCAGCGGCAGCGGCACCAGCGTGGGCGAGGGGTTCGAGCAGCGCCTGGGCGTTGCCCCCAGCGCCTTGTTCGCAACAGCCACCACCCTGACCTCAACGGGTGCCGTGAACGTGGCCCACGATTCCCTGCCGCCCCTGGCCGGCGGGCTCGCCATGCTGAACATGATGCTGGGCGAGATCGCCCCCGGCGGCGTGGGCTCTGGACTGTACGGAATGCTGATCCTGGCCGTGGTGGCCGTCTTCATTGGCGGCCTCATGGTGGGGCGCACCCCGGAGTTCCTGGGCAAGAAAATTGGCGCACCCCAGATGAAGCTCGTGGCCCTGTATATCCTCATCACCCCCACGCTGGCATTGCTGGGCACGGCCATCACCGTGGCAATGCCTGCGCTCGCAGCAGCGGCACCGGCCCAGGGTCCGCACGGCTTCAGCGAAATCCTGTACGCCTTCACCTCCGCCGCCAACAACAACGGCTCCGCGTTTGGCGGCATCACCAGCTCCGGCCCCGGCTTGGCCACGCTGTTGGCGCTGGCCATGTTGCTTGGCCGCTTCCTGCCCATAGCGCTGGTCCTGGCGCTCGCAGGCTCCCTGGCCAAGCAACGCAAAATCCCCGCCACCACGGGAACCCTCGCCACCCACGGCCCACTTTTCGCCGTGCTGCTGGGCGGCATCTCCCTGATCCTGACCGCACTCACCTACTTCCCCGCGCTCGCCCTGGGCCCGGCCGCCGAAGGACTCCTGAAATGAACCTCAACAACACCCTTGCGGCACTGCCCCTGGCCTTCCGCAAGCTCAACCCCCGCCAAATGGTCCACTCGCCCGTCATGTTCACGGTGCTGATCGGCTCCCTTGTCTGCACGGCGGTGAGCATCCAGCAGCTGGCCATTGGCTCCGATTCGGCAGTCTTTTCCATCATCGTCACGGTGTGGCTCTGGCTGACTGTGCTGTTCGGCAACCTGTCCGAGGCCATTGCCGAGGGCCGCGGCAAGGCGCAGGCAGACAGCCTCCGTGCCGCCCGCACCTCGGTCATGGCACGACGCCGGACCCGCGCCCTGGTGCCTGCCGGCGGGTCCGGCGCGGCCCAAGCAGGCGACGGATACGCGGAGGAACTGGTGCCCGGCACCGACCTCAAGGTGGGGGACGGGGTCATCTGCGAGGCCGGGGACCTGATCCCCAGCGACGGCGACGTCATCGAGGGCCTGGCCAGCGTGGACGAATCCGCCATCACCGGCGAATCGGCCCCCGTGATCCGTGAATCCGGCGGCGACAGAAGCTCAGTCACGGGCGGCACCATGGTGCTCTCTGACAGGATCGTCATCCGCATCACCGCAGCCAGCGGCAAGACGTTCCTGGACAGGATGATCTCCCTCGTGGAGGGTGCCACCCGGCAAAAGACGCCCAATGAAATCGCGTTGAACGTGCTGCTGGCCTCCCTGACCATTGTGTTCGTTGTCGCCGTCATGACGCTGGCCCCCATGGCGAACTTCGCCAACGCCCTGCCCACCCCCGTGGTGCTGGTGGCGCTGCTGGTCTGCCTGATCCCCACCACCATCGGCGCGCTGGTGCCCGCCATCGGCATCGCCGGCATGGACCGGCTCATCCAGCGCAATGTCCTGGCCACCTCCGGCCGGGCCGTGGAAACCGCCGGCGACATCACCACCCTGCTGCTCGACAAGACGGGCACCATCACCTACGGCAACCGCCGCGCCGTTGCCTTCGTGCCGGCCGACGGCGTCGACCAGCAGCTGCTCATCGAGACGGCCCGCTTGTCATCGCTGGCGGACGAGACACCCGAGGGCCGCTCCATCGTTGATCTGGCAGAGAAGGATGCGGCGCCGCAGGACGCAACGGCAACGCTGACCCCGGACGTGGAGGTCATTGAGTTCAGCGCCGTGACCCGCATGAGCGGGCTCAACCTGCCCGTGGGCCACCCCGCCAACCCAACCCCGTCGGTGCTTGAGGTGCGCAAGGGGGCGGCGACCGCCGTCGAACACTATGCCAAGGAACGCGGCGGATTCCTGCCGCAGGAACTGGAGGAGGCGGTCCTGAAGATTTCCGGGACCGGCGGCACCCCGCTGCTCGTGGCAACTTACAGCGGCGGGCGCGCGCAGGTTCTTGGCGTGATTCACCTGGCGGATGTGGTCAAGCCCGGCATGAAGGAACGGTTCGCGGAACTGCGGGCCATGGGCATCAAGACCATCATGATCACCGGCGACAACAAGATCACCGCCGCTGCGATTGCCGCCGAGGCCGGGGTGGACGACTTTGTTGCCGAGGCCACCCCGGAGGACAAGCTGGCCGTCATCAAGGCCGAGCAAGAGGCCGGGCGCCTTGTGGCGATGACGGGGGACGGCACCAACGATGCCCCGGCACTTGCCGCGGCTGATGTGGGTGTGGCCATGAATTCAGGCACCAGTGCGGCCAAGGAAGCGGCCAACATGGTGGATTTGGATTCGGACCCCACCAAGCTCATTGACATTGTGGGCATCGGCAAGCAGTTGCTGATCACGCGCGGTTCGCTGACCACCTTTTCGGTGGCGAACGACGTGGCCAAGTACTTTGCCATTGTGCCGGCCCTGTTTGCCGCCACGTTCCCCGGACTGGGACTGCTGAACATCATGGGGCTGTCCTCACCCGAGAGCGCCATCCTCTCCGCGGTCATCTTCAACGCCCTGGTCATTGTTGCGCTAGTGCCGCTGGCGCTGCGCGGGGTGAAGTACAGGGCTGTTTCGGCGGCCAAGGCACTGTCCCGGAACCTGCTCATCTTTGGCCTGGGCGGCGTCATTGCCCCGTTCATTGGCATCAAGCTCATCGACCTGATGGTCTCCCTCATCCCCACGATTGGTCACTAACATGAACGCCTACGGACGCCAACTACTCACGGCCCTGCGGTTCCTCATCTGCGCCACCCTGCTGCTGGGCCTGGCCTACCCCGTGCTGGTCTTCGGTGCCGGGCAGCTCATCGCCCCGGCCCAGGCCAACGGCTCCATCATCACCTCCGGCGGCCAGGCAGTTGGGTCCTCGCTGCTGGCCCAGCCTGTCACGGGCGAGAAGTTCTTCTACCCGCGGCCCTCGGCGGTGGGCTGGGACCCGGCCACGTCCTCGGCCAGCAACCTGGGCCCCAACCAGGCTGCGCTGGTGGAGGCCATCGCCAAGAACCGGGCAGAGGTGGCGGCCAGGGAGAAGGTTGCCCCGGACGCTGTGCCCATCGACGCCGTGACGGCCAGCGGCTCAGGCCTGGACCCGGACATTTCCCCGGCCTACGCCGCATTGCAGGTGGCGCGGGTTGCGGCCGCCAATAGCCTTAGCGAGGCAGCTGTGAAGCAGCTCGTTGCAGAGAACACCAGCTCGGGGGTGAACGCTTTCCTGGGCCAGCCCTCCGTCAACACCACCACCCTGAATGCCGCCCTGGGGGCTGCGCAGAAATCAGCCGCTGGCCTGCGAGAATAAGGCATGACGCGCGGCATATTGCGGATTTTCCTGGGGGCAGCCCCCGGCGTGGGCAAAACCTACTCCATGCTGGAGGAAGGCCATGCCCAGGCCGCGGCCGGAGTGGATGTGGTTGCCGGGATCATCCTGGACCACGGCCGCGAGCAGACCCGGCTGCAGCTGGAGGGCCTGGAGACAGTTCCCACCAAGCACATCAACTACCGGGACGCCGACTTCCAGGAGCTGGACGTGGCAGCCCTGTTGGAACGGCGGCCGGCACTGGCCCTCGTGGACGAGTACGCACACTCCAACATTCCAGGGGCCGGCAACGCCAAGCGCTGGCAGGACGTCGAGGAACTCCTGGCCGCAGGCATCGATGTGTACTCCACCGTCAACGTCCAGCACCTGGCCTCGCTGGGCGACGTGGTGGAATCCATCACCGGTGTCCGCCAACAGGAAACCGTCCCGGACGACGTGGTGCGCCGGGCCGAGCAGATTGAGCTCGTGGACATCCCGCCGGAGCTGCTGCGCCAGCGCCTGAGCACGGGCCACGTGTATGCGGCGGACAAGGTCGATGCCGCGCTGGCCAACTACTTCAGGCTCGGCAACCTCACAGCCTTGCGCGAACTGGCGCTGCTGTGGCTGGCCGACCGTGTGGAAGAGGGCGTGGCCGCGTATAGGCAAAGCCACGGCATCGATACGAGCTGGCCCACCCGTGAACGCGTGGTGGTGGGACTCTCCGGCGGGGCCGAGGGGGAGGTTCTGCTGCGCCGGGCCGCCCGGATCCTGAGCCGGGTCAGCGGCGGGGAACTGCTGGCCGTGCACGTGCCGCGCTCCGACGGGGTTGCCGGGGACACGCCGTCGGCCCTGGAAGGCCAGCGCCAACTGGTCACCGACCTGGGCGGGACCTACCACACGGTGGGCGGGGAGGACCCGGCCGCGGCGCTGCTGGATTTTGCCCGCAACGCCGGCGCCACGCAGATCGTCATCGGGTCCTCGCGGCACAGGGCCCGGCTGGGCTTCCTGCGCAGCCCCGGGGTGGGGGCGCGGGTGGTGCGCGGCGCCGGGGACATGGACGTCCACATGGTCCCGCACCCGCTGGCCACAACAGGCGGCGGCATGCGGACCCGCGGCGAGCTCAACCGCAAGCGCGTCATCGCCGGATTTGTCCTTGCCGTGGCGCTGCCCGGCGTGGTGGAACTGTTCACCGGACCCCTGAGCCTGCAGACCACCATGGTGGTCCAGCTCGCGGCCACGATTGCCGTTGCCCTGGTGGGCGGGCTGTGGCCTGCCGTGGTCGCCGCCGTGTGGGGAAGCCTGCTGCTCAACTACTTCTCCGCACCCCCGGTGCGCACCCTGACCATCAACAACCCTGAAAACCTGCTGACGCTGGCCATCTTCCTGCTCGTGGCGGTGGCCGTGGCCCTGGCCGTGGACCAATCCGCCCGGCGCTCGCAGGAGGCCCTGCGTGCGGGGGCCGAGGCGGCAACCCTGAGCGAACTGGCCCGCGGCATCCTGGCTTCCCAGGACACCGTGCAGGTGCTGCTCGAACAGCTCCGGGACCACTTTGGCATGCGCTCAGTGGTCCTGTTTTCCAGCCAGGGGATCCCCGGCGCCTGGCAGGTTGAAGCCTCGGTGGGGGAGGAGCCGCCGCAAAGCCCGGAGGAGGCGGACACCCTTGAGGAAGTTTCCGAACATTGGATGCTGGGGCTCTCCGGGCGCATCCTGCCGGCCCGGGACCGGCGGCTGCTCAGTGCCTTCGGCGCGCACCTTTTGGCCCTGGAGCAAAGGGCGGCACTGAGTGAGACGCAGCGCGAGAACGTGCAGCTGAGCCAGGACAACAACATGAGGACCTCCGTGCTGCGGGCCGTGTCCCACGACCTGCGCACGCCGCTGGCCGGGATCAAGCTTTCCGTCAGCAGCCTGCGCCAGTCCGAGGTGGTGTTCAGCCCCGAGGACGAGGCCGAGCTGCTGGCCACCATTGAGCACTATGCCGACCGCATGGATGCCCTGGTGGGGAACCTGCTGGACATGTCGCGGCTGAGTGCCCAGATGGTGCGGCCTGTTGTTGGCCCGGTGTCGTGGCAGGAGGTGCTGCCGGCTGCCCTGCACGGGGTGCCCGCCGAGCGGGTGCGCCGCGAGCTGCCGCCCAACATGCCGCCCATCGAGGCCGATCCGGGCCTGCTGGAGCGCGTCATCGCCAACATTGTGGAAAACGCCGTGAAGTACGCACCCGACTCGGAAATCCTTGTGGTGGGATCGGTGGGTGGCAGCGGAAGCGCCACGATCAACGGCCACCCGGCCAGCGAACTGCGCATTGTGGACCACGGCAAGGGTGTCCCCGCGGCCGAGGTCATGGCCATGTTCCGGCCTTTCCAAAGGCTCGACGACGTCTCCTACGGCCCGCAGGGCGGCAGCGGCGTGGGCCTGGGGCTGGCAGTCGCCAAGGGATTCACCGAGATCATGGGCGGCGTGGTTGAGGCCGAGGAAACCCCCGGCGGCGGGCTGACCATGACAGTGCGGATGCCGCTCTCCACCGGAATAGTGAGGACTGCACCGTGACAACCGTGTTGATTGTTGACGACGAACCCCAGATCCTGCGGGCACTGCAGATCAATTTGCACGCCCACGGCTACACGGTGGTTCCGGCGCACAACGGGACCACGGCGCTGGCGGCCGCCCAAACCCAGGCAATTGACGTCGTCGTGCTTGACCTGGGACTGCCGGACATGGACGGCCTGGACGTCATTGCCGGCCTGCGCGGCTGGACCGAGGTGCCCATCATTGTGCTCTCCGCCCGGCACGGCTCGCACGACAAGGTGGAGGCGCTGGACGCCGGGGCCGACGACTACGTGACCAAGCCGTTCGGCCTGGACGAGCTGCTGGCCAGGCTGCGGGCGGCCACGCGCCGCTCAGGCACGCAGACCGCCGAGCCGCGCGTGGAGACGGCCGAATTCACGGTGGATTTGGCCAACAAGCAGGTCTTCCGGGGCGGTGCGCCCGTGCGCATGACACCCACCGAGTGGAGCCTGCTGGAACTGCTGGTGCGCAACCCCGGACGCCTGGTAAGCCAGCAGCAACTGCTCACTGAGGTGTGGGGGCCGGCGTACGCCAAGGAAACGCACTACCTGCGCGTGTACATGGCGCAGCTGCGGCGCAAGCTGGAACACGACCCGGCCGCCCCCGTGCACCTGCTGACGGAGGCCGGGATGGGGTACCGCTTCGCGCCCTAGAGGTTGGCGGAAAGCAGTTGCGCCGTGACCCCGGCGCGGTCAATGTGCATCCAGTATTGGGTGATCAGGCCGTTGTCCACCTGGTAGACAACTGAGTTGTACTGCCGGACCGGGCTCTGTGTGGGGGCGAAGCCCTCGACGGTGGCCACGTGCCGGCCAATTTGGCAGAAGCGCACGTGGGCCTTGTTTCCGTCAACCAGAAGCTCCTCGATGTTGAGTTCGAACTCGCCCCAGGCCTCGATCATTTCCTGGACGTGGCCGGCATAGTCTTCCGGGGTGCGTTCGACTGTGCGCGGGTCCTCGGATTGCACCTGGTGGGCCAGGACCACGGGGGCCAGGAACTCGCCCGCGCGTTCCGGGCTGCGGCCGGAGCGGACAATCTGCAAAAACGATGTGACGACGTTGCGGGTGGATTCGGCTTCGATCATGCCCAAATTCTACGGTTGCCCAGAGTTGTCCGGCGACCCGGGCCGCGTGACGGACAGCACAAAGATTTGGCGCCCCTGGGACTTATGTAGTCAGAAATGCATTAGTAAGATTATGACTATGACAAAACGGTCCCCCCTGGCACTCACCGTGCTCGCACTGCTGATGGAAATGCCCATGCACCCCTACCGCATGCAGCAGCTCATCACCTCGCGCGGCAAGGACAGGGTGGTCAATGTCAGCCAGCGCGCCAGCCTCTACAGCACCATCGAGCGGCTCACCCGCGACGGCCTGATCCGGGTTGCCGAGGTGGAGCGGGACGGCTCGCGGCCCGAGCGCTCCGTCTATGAAATTTCCGACGCCGGACGCGCCACCGCACGCGGCTGGCTCACAGACATGATGTCCGTCCCCAAGCACGGCTTCCCTGAATTCCATGCGGCCCTGGCCCTTGCACCCGTGCTGGAGCCTGGCGAACTGGCCGCCCTGTTGCGCACGCGCCGGGACGCCCTGGCCGCGGAAGTTTCCGGGCTGCGCGAGGAATTGGAGGCCGCCGCCAGCTTCCTGCCCCGCGTGGTCCTGCTCGACGGCGAAATCGTGGTCCGCACCCGCGAGGCGGAACTTGAATTCATTGACAGCGTCCTGGCAGAACTGGCCTCCGGCGCCCTGACCTGGAGCCGCGAATCCCTGGCAGAACTGTCCAAGGCCAACGAACCACACCAGTAGCACCCCGGTGATCGAGCCGCACCCCGCTGATCGAGCCGCACGCCGGTGATCGAGCCTGTCGAGATCCGGCGGGTATCGAGATCAGGGCGGAGGAGCCGGTGTTTTCGTAGGCGACGTCAAGGAGACCGGAGGCCGCCCGCGGCCGAGGGTCGGGAAGTCGCCGAGGAAATACCGATCCGCCGCCCGCCCGCAGCCCGATAGAACGAAAAACTTTGCACACCAGTAGTTAGAGGAACAGCATGAAAACCACAGCTCCACCCATCGGCCGGGCACGCTCCATCGCCCTGGTTTCCCTGTTCATGGCCTCCTTCATGGAGCTTTTGGACGCCACGATTGTCAACGTCGCCCTGCCGGACATTGAGCGCGCGCTCGGTGCCAACAGCGCCCAGCTGCAGTGGATGGTTGCCTCCTACACGCTGGCCCTGGCCATCGGCCTGATCACCGGCTCCAGGATTGGCGACATCTACGGGCGCAAGAAAACCTTCATCGTAGGCCTGGTGGTCTTCACCGTGGCCTCAGTGCTCTGCGGCATGGCCATGAACCCGGAAATGCTCATCGCCTCCCGCGCCCTGCAGGGCTTTGCTTCGGCGGCAATGATCCCGCAGGTCCTTTCCAGCCTGCAGGTCATGTACAAGCCCTCCGAGCGGGCCGGTGCAATGGCCGGCTTCTCCGCACTGGCCGGCGTTGCCGCAGTGTCGGGCCCCATCCTGGGCGCCGTCCTGACCAACGCCGACATCTTCGGATGGGGCTGGCGCACCATCTTCTTCGTCAACATCCCCGTGGGCATCTTCGCCGTCATTTGCGCCGTTAAGTACGTGCCCGAGTCCGTGGCGCCCGTAAGGCACAAAGTGGACCTGTCCGGCGTCGTGATCCTCGCCGTGGGCATGCTCGCCGTCCTCTACCCGCTCACCATGGGCCGGGAGGAAGGCTGGCCGCTGTGGACCTTCCTCATGATGGCCTTTGGCCTGCTGGTCCTGGTCGGCTTTGTGCTGCTGCAGCGCCGCGAGGAGAAGAACGGCGGCGAGCCCCTGGTTGCCGTCTCCCTGTTCAAGGGCCGCGCCTTCGCCGCCGGCATCGCCATGATGTTCCTGTTCTTCATCCCCATGAACGGCTTCTTCCTGATCCAGACCCTGTTCCTGCAGCTGGGCCTGGAATACCCCATCTTGAAGGCCGGACTCACCATGATCCCGTTCTCCATCATGGTGCCCGTGCTGGCCGGCATCTCCGCCGCCATCCTGGCCCGCAAGATTGGCCGCGTGGTGCTGCAGCTCGGCCCGCTGGTCATCGCCGTGGGCTTCGTCGTCCTCATCTTCACCGTCCAGTCGGTGGGCGGGGCCGTCACGCCCTGGCACCTGCTGGCGGGCCTGGCACTCAGCGGCGCCGGCTTCGGCATGGTGGTGGCGCCCGTGGGCATCTTTGTGCTCTCCGAGGTCCCCACCAAGTTCGCCGGCAGCGCCTCGGGCCTATTCAACACCACGAGCCAGCTGGCCGGTGCCCTGGGTGTTGCCATCATCGGCACCATCTTCTTCAACTCGCTGGAATCCAGCGCCGCCACCAGCCAGTCGGCCGTCTTCATCGACGGGTTCACCTTCACCATGTGGTGGATGGCCGGCGGCATGGTCCTGGCATCCATTGCGGCCACCTTCCTGCCGCGCTGGGCCTCCGAGCACGACCCTGCCGCGGAGTCTTCGGCCGAGTTGGTCGAAGCCTAGGGCGCACGACGCCGGGCCCTCCCTGGGCGGGTCCGGCGCCGCCCGGCGGCGCTGCCATAGGCTTGGGGCATGAGTGCTCAGACGTCCCGGACCGGATCCATCCTTGCCATTTGTCGTGTGCACCAGCTCGTCACCACGGCGACCGGCTTTGGCGTCACTGCGATCGACAAGCGCGCCGTCGAAGGGCCCGTCCGGCTGCGCACCTTCGGGGTCTTTGGCGACGTCCAGGCCGACACCGAGCACCATGGCGGGCCCGACCAGGCCATCTACGCCTACTCGCAGGAAGATGCCGACTTCTGGAGCGCCGAACTGGGACGGGCCATCCCGCCGGGGCTGTTCGGGGAAAACCTGCGCACCCAGGGAGTTGAAACCACAGGCGCCGTGATTGGCACGCGCTGGCGCATTGGCAAGGCGCTTCTGGAGGTCACATCCCCGCGCGTTCCCTGCGCCACCTTTGCGGAGCGGATGGGGGAGCCGCAGTGGGTCAAGCGGTTCACCCAGGCCGGGCGCGTGGGCACCTACCTGCGCGTCCTGGAGCACGGCAAGGCCCAGGCGGGCGACACCATTGAGGTGGAGCATGTGCCCGGTCACGGAATCACCGTGGGCAAGTTCTTCAGCGACCCCAGCGTGGGGGACGTGCGCATCCTGCAGGAGCTCCACGAGGGCGGCAAACTCACCCTGAATGCTCATTACTGGAAGAAGTTCCAGCGAATTTTGCAGAAAGACGCATAACTTCACGTTTACTTCACAAAGCATTTGTGATGGACACCACATGTTATCGATAACTAATGTCGACAGCATGACATCAAATGCAACGTGGTATCTCCGGCCAGAATCGCCTGGCATCAAGTTCCGGGCGTGGGGAGCAGGACTGCTTGCCCTCGGCATGGGCCTGGTCCTGGCCACCGGCACCCTGCCCGCCCCAGCCCAGGCAGACGATCCAACCGCACCCCTGGCAGCCACGGGGCTGAACCCCTCCAATGTGGGCTACTACGCGTCCACTCCGGCCATGCTGGACACGTCAGTCATGCCTGTGCACGCGGCCAACCGCACCATTGTGAACGTCACCGACTTCGGTGCCGACCCCACGGGTGTCAAGGATTCGGCCCAGGCCATCAAGGACGCCATCCGGCACGCCAAAAGCCTGAAGACCCCCACCACCATTGCCTTCCCGTGCGGCAGCTACACGGTCTACCCGGAAAACACTGAAAAACGAGAACTGTACATTTCCAACACCGTGGGCGGCAACCAGGAGTACGCCACCAAGAACATTGGCATCCTCATTGAGGACATGGACGACGTCATTGTTGACGGCATGGGCTCGGCCATCACCTACCACGGCAGCCAAACCGAATTTTCCTCCATCCGTTCCGCCAACGTGAGCTTCAGAAACTTCACCACCGACTGGTACTCGCCGGGAGTCCTTGACCTGACGGTCCTGAAGACTGGCGTCATCAACGGCCAGGGTTACCGCGACTACAAGCTCAACGCCGGAACCACCTATGCGATCAACGGGACAACCGCCACCTTCATGGGCGAAAAGAGCCCCACAACCGGCCTGCCCTACTGGACGCAGGCCCCCGGTGAAACCATGGGCTGGCAGAACCAGATCCGTGACCTCGCCACCGGAGAGACACTGCGCCAGGGCTCGGGCATTCCATTGTGGAAGAACTCCACGTCAGTGACGAACCTGGGCAATGACGTCATGCGCGTCACCTACTCAGGCGACGTTGATCCGGGCGGCTCGGGCCAGGTTTACGAAACCCGCAGGCACGCCCGCGACCACTCGGCCGTTTTCGTCTGGGAATCGGACCGCACGTCAGTGCAAAACATAGCCATGCACTACATGCACGGCTTTGGCATGGTGGGCCAGATGACCAAGGACATCACCTTCGACAAGATCACCATGCGCACTGACGCCGGCACCTGGCGGCAGACGGCAGGGTTTGCCGACTTCCTGCACATGTCGGGCGTCAAGGGCAAGGTCCAGGTCACCAATTCACTCTTCGACAACCCCCACGATGACCCCATCAACGTGCACGGAACCTATGTGCAGGTGAAGTCCATCAACCGGGCCACGAACACCGTGGTGTTGCGCTACGAACAGTCCGACGCCACCGGCTTCCCCCAGTTCTATGTTGGGGACGAGCTGAACTTCCTCAAGCGCAGCACCATGCTTGACGCCAGCGCGGGCGGCTACAAGGTCAAGGCCGTCTCCGGTCCCACCGGCACCGACACATCGGCCGACCTGCGGGAAATGACAGTCACCGTGGACAAGGAACTGCCTGCGGAACTGGCCGTGGACACCTTCGTTGCCGAAAACCTGACATACACCCCCGAGGTATTGATCGCCGGCAACACCTTCAAGTCCACGCCCACCCGCGGCATCCTGGTCACCACACCCAAGAAGGTTGTCATTGAACGCAACCACTTCGACCAGATGGGCATGGCCAGCATTTACATCTCCGCCGACGCCGTGGGCTGGTACGAATCCAGCGCCGTCAAGGATGTGACCATCCGCAACAACGTCTTTGACAGGCCCAGCAGCAACTACGGTGCCGTCTGGATTGAACCCTTCAGCACCGAGGTGGTGCCGGGCAAGACGGTCCACAAGAACGTCAAGATCGACTCCAACAGGTTCTCCCTGCAGCCCAGCGGACAGCTGGTCAACGGAAAGTCGGTGTCCGATCTCAGCTTCACCAACAACGTGGTCAACCACTACGCCCCGACCACACCGGTGGATCCCCAGAGCGTCTCCAGCAAGCCCATGTTTGACTTCACAGGCAGCGCCAACATCACCATTGCCGGCAACCAGTACGCGCCGGGGTTCAACCTGCGTGCCAACACGGCCCCCAACATGGCTGCCAGTGAGGTCCATGTTGTGGGCGACGGCGTCCTGGTCAACGCGGACAACATCGACCTCAGCGGCGTCAACGTTTCAACCCTCGACCCCGCCATGGGCTGGGTGCGCCAGGACAGTTCACGCTGGAGCGCCATTGACAAAAACACCGTGGCCATTGAGTCCGGCGTCAACGGCCTCTGGGCCAGCCAGAACGTGGCCGCCAACATGCTGCTGCGAAAGGCCGGATCAGCCGGCGACACCGAAACCGTGGTCAAGGTCAGCGGCGCCACCAAGAGCCAGTACGAGGAAGCCGGCCTGGTGTTCTACGGGGACGACGACAACTACGTGGCGTTCCAGCGCAAGCACGCGGGCGGTTCGCCCGTGCTGGCCGTGGTCACCGAGACGGCGGGTGTTGGAAACGAGAACACCCAGGTTGCGGCGCCTGCCAATGCAGACCTCTGGTTCAAGCTCAAGCGAACCGGCACCAGCTTCACCGGAAGCTACTCCACCGACGGCGTGGCCTTCACCAACGTCGGCACCGTCACGAACGCCGTGGTCGGCGCGACGGCCCGGGTGGGCCTGCTGACCGGCGGCATCAGCGACAACGACACACCCTTCACCTACAGCGGCCTGACCATCAACGGTGCGGCCCAGCCGTTCTTCGAGAAGATCGTCACGCCCGGTCCGGTGGACTATGCTGCAGAACTGGCCGCCCCTGCATGGAGCGGGATTGACTTCGGCGCAGCCAAGTCGCCGCTGGCATGGTTGAAGTACGCCGACTCCTCGGTGAAGTCCATCAGCACCACCTTTGCGCCCAAGGTGGCCGGCACCAAGGTTCAGGTCATCTTCAACGACAAGCCGGCCAAGGCCAATGTCAATGGCAGCCACACCTTCAATCTGATGGCCGGCCCCAACGTTGTTGAGGTCAACACCTTCGGAGCCGACGGTGTGGCCACCCAGGCGTACAGGTGGGTTGTTGTGGCCGATCTGCCCACCAAGGTGCCCGGCACGCAGGTCAACTGCGAGGACGTCGTGGAACCGACCCCGTCGGCAACCCCGAGCGCGACGCCGAGCGCAACCCCGAGCGCAACGCCCTCGGCAACGGCAACAGCAACGACCAAGCCTTCGGCAACGCCGTCGACCGTTCCCGGCAACGCTGCCAGTGGCAGCGTCAGTTCGGCAACGGTGGCTCCGGGCGGGGACCTGACCATCACGGGCAAGAACTTCAAGCCCGGCACCACGGCAACGTTTACGCTGCATTCCAAGCCGGTCCTGTTGGGCACTGCCGTGGTTGCCAAGGACGGTTCAGTGTCCCTGGCCGTCAAGCTGCCCGCCAATGTGCCTGCCGGCAAGCACACGGTGGTCATTGCCGGCACCAGCGCGGCGGGCAAGCAGGTGGAGGTCAGTGTTGCACTGAGCGTCACCGCTGCCGGCCAGCCCGCCACCACAGGAGCCGCCACCAAGGCTCCCACGGCGGATGAGCTGGCAAGCACGGGCGCCAACGGGGTCCTCCCCGTCCTGGCGTTGGCCCTGATGGCCTTGTTTGCGGGTGCAGCAACCGTCCTGGTTCGCCGACGCCGCAGCCACGGCTAGGCAATAGCCCCCAACAACTGGCCCGCAGCAGTGGCTGGCAAAACAACGCGAAATCGTGTTTTTGCAACCACTACTGCGGGCCAGTTGTTTGTGTCGGCAGGGGCATGTGCCGAACCTCACGGGCAGGCATCGACTTTAGCCATATCGCGGCGGTAGGGTATGCCCTACAATTTAAATATCCCCCACTCCGGTATCTCCTTTTATTTTCTGCCCAATTTTTGAGGCAGGAGCCTGAAGTGTTTGGGGCCCGCAAGCTTTTGGCGGGCAAGTAGCGTTCATAGGGGATTGCCGGCAAAGAAACGCCATGAGGTGTTGGTTTTTTCAACACTGGCGGCCGTACCCACGTCCGTATTCATGGCGCGAGATCCTGCCCGGGATGCCGAGCAGCGGCTGGATTTCCTCCACTGCGGCATTAATCGCCGCCTGGCCCTATGAATGAGGACATTTTGACCATGCCCGAAAACTTGACCGAAGAAACCCCCGTCGTCGAGGAAGAAAACGAGACGACGTTTGCCGATCTGGGCATTGACGGCCGCGTGCTGTCCGCCCTGAACGACGTTGGCTACGAGAAGCCCTCACCCATCCAGGCAGCCACCATCCCGCTGCTGCTTGAAGGCCGCGACGTTGTTGGCCTGGCACAGACCGGTACCGGCAAGACTGCAGCATTCGCAGTTCCCGCCCTGTCCCGCATGGCCGAGCTGATGGACCTCAACGGTCCCACCAAGGACACCCAGATCCTGGTGCTGGCTCCGACCCGTGAACTGGCGCTGCAGGTTGCAGAGGCCTTCACCTCCTACGCCAAGTACATGGACAACTTCTCCGTGCTCCCCGTTTACGGTGGCTCGGCCTACGGCCCGCAGCTTGCCGGCCTGCGCCGCGGTGCACAGGTTGTTGTCGGTACCCCCGGCCGTGTCATCGACCACCTGTCCAAGGGCTCCCTGGACCTGTCCAACCTCCAGTACCTGGTGCTGGATGAGGCCGACGAAATGCTCCGCATGGGCTTCGCCGAGGACGTCGAGCAGATCCTGTCCCAGACTCCGGCCGAGAAGCAGGTTGCCCTCTTCTCCGCCACGATGCCCGGCCAGATCCGCCGTATCTCCAAGCAGTACCTGAACAACCCGGCTGAGGTCACGGTCAAGTCCAAGACCACCACCGGCGCCAACACCCGCCAGCGCTACCTGCAGGTCATGGGCCCGCACAAGCTGGATGCCCTGACCCGCGTGCTCGAGGTTGAAGAGTTCGAAGGCGTCATCGCGTTCGTGCGCACCAAGATGGCCACCGAGGACCTCGCCGACAAGCTGAAGTCACGCGGCTTCCAGGCTGCCGCCATCAACGGCGACATCCCCCAGCAGCAGCGTGAGCGCACCGTTGAGGCACTGCGCGACGGCAAGATCGACATCCTGGTTGCCACGGATGTTGCCGCCCGTGGCCTCGACGTGGAGCGCATCACCCACGTCATCAACTACGACATCCCGCACGACACCGAGTCCTACGTGCACCGCATTGGCCGCACGGGCCGCGCCGGCCGCTCGGGTGACGCGATCCTGTTCATGACGCCCCGCGAGAAGTACCTGCTGCGCGCCATCGAGAAGGCCACGCGCCAGCCGGTGGAGCAGATGCACCTGCCGTCCGCTGAAACCATCAACTCCCTGCGCCTGGGCAAGTTCGCTGAGAAGATCACCGAAACCCTGGCCAGCAAGGACGTTGCCAAGTTCCGCGACCTGATCGCCTCCTACGAGCAGGAACACGACGTTCCCGCCTCGGAGATTGCCGCCGCACTGGCAGTCATGGCGCAGGGTGGCCAGCCGCTGCTGGTCAACGACCTGCCGGCTGCCCCGGAGTACCAGAAGAAGGACCGCGCCAAGGACGGCTTCGGCTCACGTGGCCCGACCCGCACCCTGACCGAGGGCAACGCCACCTACCGCATCTCGGTGGGCCGTCGCCAGCGCGTCATGCCCGGCTCCATTGTTGGTGCCATTGCCAACGAAGGCGGCCTGTCCTCCTCACAGATCGGCGGCATCGACATCCGCTCCGACCACACCCTGGTGGAGCTGCCCGCAGACCTGAGCAAGGACCAGTGGAAGGCACTGAGCCGCACCCGCATCAGCGGCGAGCTCATCAACCTCGAGCTGGACAAGGGACGCCGCCCCTCAGGCAACGGCGCCCCCTACCAGGGCGGCGGAGAGCGCAACGACCGCGGCCAGGGCGGCTTCAAGAAGAAGTTCGACGGCGACCGTGGCGGCTTCCGCAACGACCGCGGCTCGGACCGTGGCAACGACCGCGGTGAGCGCGGCCAGGGCCACACCGGCCATGGCGGCGGCGACCGCCGTCCCCGCCACGAAGGCGGAGCAAACTACAACAGCAAGGGCAAGTGGTAAACACCACGCCCCACGGCACTAATTGAGGCCGGCTGCCCTGCGGGGCGGCCGGCCTTTTTGGTGCCTCTGGAAGGCCGGAAAATGCCATGTGACGCAACTCATGGGCATTGCGTCGCGCGGCCGTCCTGCCCCGTGTTTCCGGGGTTTTTGCCCACGCAGAGAATCTCTGGGACGTGCGAAAGGGCGCCGGCTGGCGGTCCGGAATCAATTGCAGCTATCCCCGATTTCGCATCCAGCTAAACCGCTGGTAGAGTATTTCTTCGTTGCCCCCCTAGCTCAGTGGTAGAGCGCGTTCTTGGTAAGAACGAGGTCACCGGATCGATTCCGGTGGGGGGCTCGCAAATGAGAAGGCTCGTGTCAAGACGGTTTTGGCCGGGGTGGCACGGGCCGGTCTCGTTTGGGGCGGCATAGCTCAGTTGGTTAGAGCGCACGACTCATAATCGTGAGGTCCCGAGATCGAGTCTCGGTGCCGCTACAGAAAAAGCCCCCTTCCGCATTACGCGGAAGGGGGCTTTTCTTGTACCCCGCCATTTTGATTGCGATAGTGTGGCATGGCGGCCGCCCATGCGGAAACGGCTGGCGGCAATTTTTTGGCTTGGGGGCAAAGATGTTGATGGAACCTGACATGGTGGAATACCGCCGACAGTTCCGCAAGGGTGCGGTGCTGCGCGGGGAAGACGCCCTGGATGCGCTGAACCAGCCGTGGAGGCTGGTCCCGCACAAGAAGACAGGCTTCAACGCCACCGTCCAGACCTGGTCCTGCCAACGGCTCCTGTTGGCACGCGCCCAGGGCGACGGAACCATCATGTACCGCGATGAGGAGCACCTCGGCGACGGCTACGACAACTTTGTGCTGGTTGTCTTGATCCACAAGGGCGGCCTGACCTGCAGCCAGCGTGGACGGACCGCCACCGCCGGCCAGGGCTCCGTGGTCACGCTGCTCCCCAAGGAAAGCTACTGGTCAAACGCCCTGGACGGCATCGATGCGACCATGCTCTATGTTCCGCTGGACTACCTTGAGCGCAGGGGAGTGGCCACGGATGCCCTGGCGGCGGAGTCGTGGGCGGGCGGCCCCTTGGTGGCCGGCGTGCGGGCACTGGTGGACAGCACGCTTGAGTTGCAGGACGACGCCCTGGACCGGCGCCCCATCCACATCGAGGAGGCGCTGCTTGAGCTGGTGGTGGGGATGCTCGGCCGCCACCTGCAGCGCCACACCGACATCGACGCCCCGGCGGAGGAGGTGCGCAGGAAGGTGTTTGCGGCCATTGCGGCCAACTACTCCAACCCTGCCTACGACGTCTCCGCCATCGTTGCCGAGACCGGCGTCAGCCGCCGCTACATGTACAAGGTGTTCGAAGGCCGCAATGCCACTGTCGGATCAATCCTGCGGGCACGCAGGCTCGATGAGGCCGAGGTCCTGCTGCGCGCCTACGGCCAGGGGGCCAGCCTGGCCCGCATCGGCAAGACCGTGGGCTTCCACAGCGGCGAGAGCTTCAGCCGGGCCTACAAGGAAAGCCGCGGCATCACCCCGGCACAATACCGCGACCGCCACAAGGCGGACGCGGCTCGGGCCAAACGCTAGGGACGCCGTCGGGCCCGCCGCCTGCGCCGTGGAGTAGGCTGCCAGCAACAGCCACATCATGATTGATGCAAGGAGCCGCAATGCGAAACGTCCTGATCATCGGCGGGCACGGAAAGGTGGCACTGCTGTTGGCGCCGCTGCTGAAGGAGGCCGGCCACGCGGTGACCTCCGTGATCCGCAATCCCGCCCACATTGACGCGGTGGTGGCCTCGGGCGCCACACCCGTGGTCCACGACGCTGCTTCTGCCTCGGTGGCCGAACTCGCCGAGCTCATGCTGGGGCAGGACGCCATCATCTGGTCCGCAGGGGCCGGCGGTGGCAGCCCCGAACGCACCTATGCGGTGGACCGTGATGCGGCCATCGCTTCAATGGAGGCAGCCGCTGCAGCGGATGTCCAGCGCTACATCATGGTTTCCTACCTTGGCGCCCGCACGGACCACGGCGTGCCCCCGGAGGACAGCTTCTTTGCCTACGCGGAAGCCAAGGCGGCCGCCGACGCCCACCTGCGCGCCAGCCAGCTGGCCTGGACCATCCTGGCCCCCGGCGCCCTGACGGACGGTGCGGGGAGCGGCCTGATCGACCCGACTCCCGCCGTCGAACGCGGGCCAGCCACACCGCGCAACACCTCCCGGGCCAACACGGCACTCGTGGCCGCGGCCGTGCTGGAACACCCCGGGACCATCCTGCGCACTGTTGAGTTCAGTGACGGCACGGTGCCCATTGGCCAGGCCCTGACCCCGTAGAGTGAAACGGTGGAACAGCTAGTACTCATCATTGGACTCCTTTTCGCCACAGTGCTCGCCGTTGGTTTGGGGGACAAGCTCAAGCTGCCCTACCCGGTGCTCATGCTCATCATGGCGGGGGCCCTGACCTTCATTCCAGGCTTCCCGGACCTGCGGATCGACCCCGAGCTGATCCTGCCCATCTTCCTGCCGCCGCTGCTGTTTGCCACGGCGCAGAAAAGCTCCTGGGCCGTGTTCCGCATCCGCTGGCGCACCATCATCATGCTGGCGGTGGCCCTCGTGGTGGTCTCCACGGCCCTGGTCGCGGGTGCCGCGTGGCTGCTCATCCCGGGCATCGGCATCTCCGCAGCCCTGGCCCTGGGCGCCATGTGCGCCCCGCCGGACCCTGTTGCGGTGGAATCCGTGGCCGGCCGCGTACACATGCCACGCAGGCTCATCACAGTCCTGCAGAGCGAGGGCCTGTTCAACGACGCCGCTGCCATCGTCATCTTCCAGGCAGCCGTGGCCGGCGCCATGGACGGGCAGCCGTTTGGCGTGGGCGTTGTGGGCAAGTTCCTGCTCGGAGCCGTGATTGCCGTGGCGGCGGGCATGTTCATGGGTTGGGTGACGGGGCTGATCACCAAGCTCATCACCTCCCCGGTGGCCCGCAGCGCCGTGACCCTGGTTGTCCCGTTTGCGGCCTACATCCTGGCCGAGGAGGTGCACGCCTCGGGGGTCATCGCCGTCGTCGTCACGGCGCTGGAAATCAAGCGCCACGCACGGGCCGAGGACGCCACCGAGCGCATCACCCGCGCAGCCTTCTGGGACGTCGTGGAGCTGCTCGTGACGGGGCTCGCCTTTGGCTTGGTGGGCCTGGAGGTGCGTGAAGTCATCAAGGAGGAGGGCTCGGCCATTTGGGGCATGCTGCCCTCGGCCGTGGCCATCAGCGTGCTGGTGATTGTGGTGCGGTTCCTCTGGTTTGGCCTGCTGGCGCTGCTGTCCAGGAAGCACGACGGCGACCTCCCGCCCACCAGCCTCAAGGACGTCGTCATCCTCACCTGGTGCGGCATGCGCGGGCTTGCCACCCTGGCGCTGGCCCTCGCCCTGCCCACCGTGCTGCCCACGGGTGAGGCATTCCCCGCCCGGCACGAGATCATTGTGGTTGCCTGCGCCGTGCTGCTGACCACCCTGGTCCTGCCCGGGCTGACGCTGCCCTGGCTCATGCGGGCCCTGAAGGCCACTGACGACGGCGTGGAGGAACGTGAGGCGGCCAAGGTCCTGGCCCTGCGCGCCCAGGAGGCAGCCATCGCCGCGCTGCGCGACCATGACGTCATCAAGAACCTGCCGCCGGAAAAATTGTCGCTGGTCAAGGACAAGATGAAGCGCCTGCACGCCGAGCTCCTGGACGGAAGCTTGAAGAACGAGGACACCGACGAACGACGCCGCCGGGGCCGGGAACTAGCCATCGCCGTGCAAACCATCGCCTTGGACGCCGCCCGGGTCGAGGTCCTCAGCGCCCGCAACGAGCCGGAGGCCGACCCCGAGGTGGTTGACCGGGTGCTGCGGCAGCTGGACCTGCGCACCATGATCATGCCTGACTGAGTCAACGCGGCCCCTTGACGCCACGAGATTGCGGGTGTCCACTTTAGTCATCGTGCTGTGATGTGTAGTGCCTCGGTGTCAGGAGCCGGCCATGAAAGCATTCTTCAGTTGGTTCACCAGTCCACTCTCGGTGTCCGAGCCTGAATTGCACTTTGCAGAATGGGAAAAGAAGCATCAAGAACTCATGACCAAGTGGGTCTTGGGAAGTCTTGCCGCCCTGGCACTGACAATATGGATTGCCATGGCCGAAGTGGATCGGCTGATCGCCGACGCTGCAACGGGGATAGGCCGCAGTGCGTCCGCCAGTTCAATTCAGAGCGTTGATTCCAGTCTGGGACAGGAAAACTGGGCAATATGGCAGACTCTGTATCAGACCGACCATGACATCGGCCAGCAAGTAGCAGTTCTACTGAGATGCTATTTCAGCCTGGATTTGTTCTTTACGGTCGTCTACACGGTCCTCTTGCTGCTGATCTTTTGGCGCTGGCCCTGGGCTGGAAGCCTGGTACTCGTGGTATTTGCCTCGGAAGTAGCCGAGAACGTGCTCCAATTCATCACTCTCCACCGGATAAACCTTCCTGGTGCAGAGGCGCCCGTCCCGAGTCACGGAATCCTGCTGGTGGCCCAGAACGTGACAACCGTGAAGTGGGCGTCCCTCGCCATTCTGGTCGTTGGGGTATGTGCCTATCCCACGCTGCGGAGATTGCTTTTTCATTCCCTCGGACGAACGTGGCAGGCGCTATTCATCCACAGGATCACGGTCGCAGCGGTCTTATTGCTGGTGTATCTAGCCTTGCTGCCCGTTGAGGGAGTCGCCGACCAGCTGCCAGACACTCAACGGGCATGGATTGAAGCGAACCCCATGCCGTTCTATTTGACTTGTCTTATTGTGCTCACAGTGGTCTTTGGTCTGTTTTTCGTCGGGCGAATGCGGAGCAAATTGATTTGGGATATTTATCATCCTCATCGCAGGGTCACCAAACGCGTACCTGGGAGTCTCCCGCGCGATGATCCGAAGTACCTGCTGTGGTTCCTCCCCCCAGCTCTTCTACTGTTGGGTTTTTTGATAGTGGGGAATTCGCCCGCGCGTGACTACTGGACTTGGGGATGGCCGTTGGCTTGCCTCCTTGTCGTGCCTGCGGGTGTGGCCGGCGCGAGTTGGATCATGGATAAATGCGGTCGCAAGGTACAGAAACCAAAAATCAAGAAGGCAGACCGTTTGCGCTCCTGGGATGCCTGGCGCGGTGGGGACGTCCTGGCCATGGTTTTCCTGGCCGTTTCGGGAATGGCCTTGGTTAGGTCCTTCACTGCTCCACTTGCCCTAATGTTGGCCCAAGGGCAGCCGGTGGACTTCGATAACCGCGCGGCATTGACCTACTGGATTTTCGGAATGCTGGTTTCCGCGTTGGCCTTTCCCGTCGGCGCTGTCTTTGTCCGCCTCACATGGCGTGGCTGCATGGACCCGAGGGAACCTGATACTACAAGAACCAGAACAGTGAAGCATACGCTCCTCATTTCATTCGTTGTTTCGCTAGCATTTTTTGCTGTGTTCCCCGCTCAAACAAGCGGCATCGCTGGCGTGCCGGGGACGGCGGTGCTTCTTGTGGGAGGGTGGGCGTTCCTCATAGGAGTTTTGGTTATCTCGCTGCAGGACCAAATGCCGTTGAGGTTGTTTGACAGCATGCGCCTTGAAGCCAACCCGGTTCTATCACTGATCGCCGTCATTTTTCTTGTTGGCACCGCTCTCGGGGGGACACCAAGCCTCCACAACGTGCGGCCGGCCCCACAAATCGCAACTGGTACCAAAACCTCAGCGGTCAACGTGGATGGGCGCAATACGGTCCGTACGGCCCTAAACGAATGGCTGGCAAAGGGTGGACCATGCGTCCGGGGTCTAGACGGCAGTGCTACGCATGCTGCTTCGGGTTCCGGTGAATCATCAACTCGAGTGAGGCCCATGATCCTGGTGGCGGCAGAAGGTGGAGGAATTCGTGCCGCCAGCTGGACGGTGCGGGCCTTCGAGAAGTTAGCTGATGCGGATGATTGTGCCAAGGAGTCTGTCTTATTGTCTTCGGGGATCAGCGGTGGATCACTCGGCTTGTCACTCGCGAGCCTGTATGGAGACGACGCGGTTGAGACGATGAAGAAGCTGGCAAAACCGGGGCCGCTCGCGGCAGCCGTTACTGGAGCCATGGCTGGAGACATGGTCGGGGCCGTGACAGGCCTCAAGATCCCCACCCGGTTCCGCGACCCCACTACCGGCAAGTACCTGCTCGCCTGGAATGACAGGGCGGGGTTGGTCGAATCGCTGTGGGAACAATCTGCAGACAAACTCGCCGCACCATTCAGCGCGACGGTGGCTGGGCCGGCCGGGGCGCTCTTGCTGAATTCGACAGACACTGGAACGGGTTGCCGGGTGGTGGTCAGTCAACTGAACCTTCCCGAGACGGCCGTGACAACCTTGCCTCGCCCTCAAGGCATTGACTGTACGGACGACACAGGCTTCCCCTTGTCCGTGGACCTCCTGGATCGGGACACCAAATGCCCGATAAACCTCCGCTGGTCCACTGCGACCATGTTGTCTGGGCGCTTTCCCATCATCACCCCCGGCGGCCGGATTCCTGCCCCGGTGGCCAACGGTAGCGGCGGGGTTGAGTGTTCCACGGATCGGGGATTCCAGCTCATCGACGGGGGGTACTCAGAAGCCTCAGCATTGGGGACCATCACGGACATCTGGCCGGTTCTGCAGAAGGAAGTTCTGGCCCACAACACATGTGTCGTGGCCCTTGCCAGCCCATCATCCAACCCCGCCGCCGGCGAAGAAGATCCCTGCGCCAAAATGGCCGCCGCTGATCAGATTGTGGTTCCGGTATTTCTGTTCCTGCAAAACTCACCCGGATCCGACATTGTGCCAAGGGCGCCAAAAGCCACGGCGGAATTTCTGGTGCCCATTGTTGGCTACGGTGCCACACACCTGCAGAGCGCATCTGCAGCGTGGATTCAACGCTTGGAGGAGAGCTCCAACGTTTGTCCGGACAGCTCAGGGTCCAGCGTTTGCAATGCGGCCGCGAAAAGCGTGGCAGCTGCGCTAGGCAATCGTTCTGTCGTTGTTGTTGCGCCCAACAGCGTCCCTGCCCTGGCCGCACCCCTAGGCTGGTCCCTGTCTGGCATGAGCCAAAACCAGCTGGAACAGGCAATGGATGCCGAGGCCCTCATTCCGCCGAAAGGCCCTATCAAGCAGGACTTTGCCAAGCTGCTGCGCTACTTGGGGCCCACGGCAACCGGGTAGGAACGATGCGTCGCGGAACCCGCCTACTAGACCGGTCTACAAAAAACCCCCGAAAACTGGTGCATTCGGCCAGTCAATCTAGCGCGAAGTTGTAGGACGGCACATCGAATCTGAATCGATTGCCGTATACGGTAGATACATGTCTAGCCCTGTTGGCAACGAAGCCGCCCCCACGCCCGTACGCACCCGCAACATCCCGGCAGAAATCGCCCGCTCCTGGCTCCTGGTGCCCGCGACCCGGCCCGAGATCTTCGACGAGGCCGCCGCTTCCCGCGCCGACGCCGTCGTGCTTGACATTGAAGACGCTGTTGACCCGAAGAAGAAGGACGCGGCCCGTGCCGACGTCATCGAATGGCTCCGCAAGGGCGGCCAAGCTTGGGTCCGCATCAACGACGTCCACTCGGACTTCTGGGCCGACGACGTCGCCGGCCTGCGCAACACCCCCGGCCTGCTCGGCGTCATGCTGGCCAAGACCGAACAGGCAGAGCAGGTCAAGGAGACCTACCACCGCCTCGACGGCAAGACCCGCGTCCTGGCCCTGGTGGAGTCCGCCCTGGGCATCGAGGAAGCCAACAACATTGCCCGCGCCGAGGGTGCCTTCCGCCTCGCCTTCGGTTCCGGCGACTTCCGCCGCGACACCGGCATGGCCGCCGACCGCGAGGCCATGGCCTACCCGCGCGCCAAGCTGGTTGTCGCCAGCCGCGTGGGCAACCTGCCCGGCCCCATTGACGGCCCCACGGTTGGCAACAACCACCCCATCCTGCGCGAGCAGTCGGCCATCACGGTCTCCATGGGCATGACGGGCAAGCTGGCCCTGGCCATGGACCAGACCACCATCATCAACGAGGTCATCAGCCCCACCCCGTCGGACGTCGCCTGGGCCACCGACTTCATGAATGACTTCAACGCCCGCGGCGGCGTGATCCGCGACGGCTCCGACCTTCCCCGCCTGGGCCGCGCCGAGAAGATCATGAAGCTCGCCGTCGCCTACGGCGTCCAGCCCTCGCTCTAACCACGGTGGCTGAGCCTGTCGATCCGGTGGTCGAGCCTGGCAATCCGGTGGTCGAGCCTGTCGAGACCCGCGGCGGGCTGGTCCGCGGAGTCTCCTGGACCCCGGACGGCCCGTCCCTCTCGCTCACCACGGACGACGGCGCGGCGCAGATGCCTTTGCTGCCGGGGCGGTGGCTGAGGTTTGAGGTGCTCTCCGGCGACGGCGTGCCCGCCAGATGGTGCCTGGGGTTCGTCCGGGTGGAGGAATCGGGGCAGCCGCAGCACTTCCCCTGCCCCACAAGCCAGGCGGCGGAGCGCGGCTACCAATGCGGTGCCTGCTTCGCCAAGGACCAGATGCGGCCCATGCACGACTTCCACCGCAGCGGCCAGGCATCGCCGGGCCTGAAGGCGTATCTGTCGCAGCAGCACTGGCTGTACATTGCCACCTTCGCCGACGGAACCACCAAGGTGGGTACGGCATCCGAACGCAGCAAATGGAGCCGCCTGGCCGAGCAGGGGGCGCTTGTGGCCCGCTATGTGGCCAGGGCGCGCGACGGTGCCGTGGTGCGCCACCTCGAGGACTCCGTCTCCACGAATCTCCCGCCCACCCAGTTTGTGCGCGGCGCCGCCAAGTTCGCCGCCCTGTTGCAGCCCCGGCCGCCCCTGCACCTCGAGCAGACCAACAAGGCGATGGCCGACGTCGTCCGGGGCTACGTGGCGGAACTGGCGCTGGAGGGCTTCGAGACTGTCGATGAGCCGTGGCAGCGCAGCGAATTCTCGCAGGCCGTGGCAGTTCCCGGCCGGCGCACCGCCTACCCGCAACCGCTGGACACAGGCCGCCACGGCATCCGGATCGACTCCATGCTGGGGCCCACCGCACTGGCTGGCCTGGACGGCGTGGACGGGGAATTCCTGGCGGACCTCGGCGCGCTCAAGGGGCGCAAGATCCGTTTCGGCGACTACACCACTGACATCCCGGCACTCCAGGAGTCCCTTTTCTGATCCCCACCGCCCGGCCCGGTAAATCGCTGGCGCGATTTTCCGGGAACCTGGCCGGCGTGGGCCCAGCCACCGCCCGGCCCGGTAGACTGGGCAGCGTGCTAAACGACTTCTGGGAAACCGCTCCGCCCGCCTACAAATACGCTGTTTTTGGCGGCATGGGGCTGACCTTCATCGGCATCGTGATCATCATTCTTGGTGCCGTGACGTCCACGCCGTCCATGACCTACATTGCCCTGCCGTTCATTGGCGTGGGGCTCCTGGCGCACATGGCGTCCCTGGGCCTGCGCGGCCACAACATCCGCAAGCAGCTCAAGGCTGCAGAGAAGCGCAACGCAGGCAAGTAGCGCCACCCGCCCGGGCAGCAGAAAAGCCGGCGTTCGCGCTTTCGGCAGGTGTTGGAACACCCGCCGAAAGCGC
>NZ_JANKZF010000013.1 GCF_027568515.1 Arthrobacter sp. HY1533
ACTTCAACACTTACAAGCAATGGCGCGCTCTGGCAACCCGCTACGACAAACTCGCCCCTACCTACCGAGACGGAGCCGTTCTCCGCGCCCTCACCATCTGGCTCACCGCTCTAAGAGACACGCCCTAGGCCCTGCGGCCGCCGCTTCTGCGGGTACGGCGCCTCCCCCGCGGCGAGCATGTCCACGAGGCCGGCAACCGCCACGGCCCCCGCCTCCGGATCCGCATCTGCCAGTGCGGTCGCGGCGCGGTACACCAGCACCTGGCGGTTGAGTGCCGTGAGCACCCCGAACATGGCCTGGGCCGCGGGGTTCGCCACGATGGCTGCGGACAGCTCGGCCGGCATGTCTGCCGCGGCCCGGGCCGCGTGGGCCGCCTCCCAGCGGCCGTCGGCCTTGGCGGCGTCGACGGCGGCCTGCCCGGCAGTCTCCAGCAGTCCAGCGGCGGACAGGCGCCCGATCCTGTCCACATTGTTCATGGACCACTGGCTGGTCCGGGTCCGGGGCGTGTACCGGATGAAGTAGCTGCCGGCGTCGCGCCTGCCCACCACGCCGTCGATCCAGCCAAAACACAGCGCCTCATCGAGCGAGCCGGCATAGTCCAGTGCCGTGACCGTGCCGCCCTTCTTGCCCAGGACAAGCCGCACGCCGGGGCTGGAGGCGTGGTGCTGCGCCAGCCAGGCCCGCCAGGGGGATGCGCCGGGGAGCAACAGTTCGGGAAGCTCGATCATGCACCAACGCTAGTTGCACCCGCCCGGCACCGCCAGAGCCGGGCCGCATGGGCCGGGCGGCGCCGGCCCCCGGAAGGTTCAGCTGTCCGCGGCGGGCCGGCGCTTTTGCGGGTACGGGGTTTCGCCGGATTCCATCATGGCCACGAAGCGGGCGATGTTGGCCTTCCTGGCGGCCTCGGTCTTGACGTTGGCAATCCGGTACAGGAACGCGTAGCGGTTGGTGGCGGTCAGCACCTCGAACATGGCCCGGGCGCGGGGGCTGGCGGCGATGGCTGCGGCAAAGTCGGCCGGCATCTCGATGCTGGCCTGCCCGGAATAGGCGGCCTCCCAGCGGCCGTCGGCCTTGGCGGCGTCCGCGGCGGCCACCCCGGCCGGGCGCATGCGGCCTTCTTCGGACAGCCGCTCGAAATGGCCCACGTTGATCTTGGACCACTTGCTGGCCTTGGTGCGCGGGGTGAAGCGGCGCACAAAGGAGTGGTCGTCGCGCTTGCCAACGACGCCGTCGATCCAGCCGTAGCACAGGGCTTCATCGAGTGCCGCGGCGTAGTCCAGTTCGGTGACGTTGCCGCCTTTCTTGTGCAGGAACAGCCGCACGCCGGGGCTGGAGTCGTGGTGCTCCGCCAGCCATTCGCGCCAGGCAGTGGCATCGGGCAGCAGCAGTTCAGGGAGTTCGGCCATGGCTCAACGGTAGTGCCATCCCGCACACGGCGTCAGCCAGGGGCGGTTCTTCGGCGGACCGGAATCCTCAGCCTTGGGCGGCGGGCCGGCGCTTTTGCGGGTAGGGCGTCTCGCCCCGGGCCAGCATCTGCACAAGCCGTTCAACATTGGCGGCCCGGACGGCGGGCGTCTTGACGCTGATGGTGCGGTTGATCAGGGCAAATTTGTTGGTGGCTGTCAGCACCTCAAACATGGCCTGGGCCTGCGGATTGGCTGCAATGGCGCCCGCCAAATCGTCCGGGACCACGGCACTGGCCTGCCCCGCATAGGCGGCTTCCCAGCGCCCGTCCGCCTTGGCGGCGTCCGCGACGGCCACCCCGGCCGGGCGCATGCGGCCCTCCTCCGAGAGCCGCTCGAAGTGGCCCACGTTGATCTTGGACCACTTGCTGGTTTTGGTGCGCCGGGTGAATCTGCGCCGTTGGCTGGCATGGTCCCGCTTGCCGGCAACGCCGTCGATCCAGCCAAAGCAGAGGGCCTCATCGAGTGCCGCAGCGTATGTCAGCTCCGTGACGTCGCCGCCCTTCTTGTGCAGGACCAGCCGCACGCCGGGGCTGGATTCGTGGTGTTCCACCAGCCATTCGCGCCAGGCAGCGGCATCGGGCAGCAGCAGTTCAGGAAGTTCGGCCATGGCTCAACACTAATATTGCTTTGACACCCGGAACCACCAGGAGACACCATGCTGCGCGTCCGCCCCATCCACTTCACCTCCAGGATCGACGAGTTCAGCGCAGATCTTCAGGCCCAGGGGCTGCTCTGCGTGGAGAACCACGGCAATTGGCGGGTCTTCGACTCCGGCAGCGGCAAGGTGGGCGTGCACGCGGCGGAGGCGGGCAGCCCGGAGGACGGCACCACGAACCTCGGCTTTGAGGTGCGCGACTGCGAAATCTTTGTCCGGCGCACCCTCGCTGACGGAACGGCAGCGAAACTTGTCGACTCCCGGCATGGCAGCACCGCCCGCGTCACTGCCCCCGACGGCTTCACGTTCCTGGCGGATCCCTCCACGGACCTGCGCTTGCCTGCGGAGGACACGCCGCTGGCCGTCACGGCCACGTGGCGCACCCCGGATCCGGCAGCCGCGAACAAGGTCCTGGCGGACATCGGCGCACGCCTGGTCGCGGAACGCCCCGGCGGCGGCGCCCTGTTCCGTGCCAAGAACGGCGGCTTCGTGGCCACGGCGGCGGGCGCGGTGTCCGGCGTCGACCTTGAAATCACCCGCCTGTCGGGCAGTGCCGCGCCGCAGTGACGGATTTTCACCGCACATTCACGCGGCCGAGGCGGCGCGCACGGCGGGGATGGGGTAGAACTTAGGTATGAGCGTGCGCACACCCGATCCCTATCCCGGCTGGCTGTCCAACGAGGACCTGTACGAGGCCCGAAACCGGCTTCCCATGGTTTACGTGGAGGCCGTTCCGGTGCGACTGGATCCGCTGGGCTACGTCAACGAGGTGGGGCTGCTGCTGCAGGCGGACGAGGAAGGCTCCATGGTCCGCACCCTGGTTTCCGGGCGCGTGCTGTACCGCGAGACCATCCGCGCAGCCCTGATCCGGCACATTGAAAAGGACCTGGGCCCGCTCGCGTTCCCGCAGTTGCCCGTTAGCCCCGTGCCGTTCACTGTGGCCGAATACCTGCCCTCCCCGTCGCAGACCGGATTCACGGACGAGCGCCAGCATGCGGTCGCCATGGTTTACGTCATCCCCGTGACGGGCGAATGCGAACCTCGCCAGGATGCCCTGGAGCTGACCTGGATGAGCCCCGAGGAGGTCCTGAGCCCCGGCGTGCAGGCCGAGTTCGTGGGCGGCCGCGGCGCCCTGGTCCGCCAGGCCATCTCCTACGCAGGTCTGGGCCGCTAGTTAGCCTCCCCCACCACCGACGCTCCCTCACTTCTAGGCGTGTTTCGGCCGACGCTCCCTCACCTCTAGGCGCGTTTCGGCCGACGCTCCCTCACCTATGAAGCACGACGGCGGAAGTTCCGTTGCGCGCGGACGGTGCGTTGCCGGCGTCGGCCATGGACAACCGAATGGGCGCCCGCGCGGCACCCTAGCCCGTTGGGCGGTTCCGGCGTAGATTACCAACCATGGAGACCACCCAGCTCTCAGTCCTTGTCAATGCCGACGCCGAGCAGGTCTGGCGCATGCTCCGCGAGCCCGCCCGCATTGCCCAGTGGCACGGCTGGGAAATGGAGGGGCTGGATGCGGAGATCAAGCAGATCTACGAGTCCAACGTCACCGAAGGCGGCGACCACCTGCGCCTTGAGCTGGAAATGGGTGACGTCTTCGTCCTGGAGCCCCACCCGGACGGCACGCTGCTGACCATGACGCGCGGCGTGGCCACGGGCGAGTGGGCCAAGTACGACGCCGACATCACCGCCGGGTGGTCGATGTTCATGCAGCAGCTGAAGTTCGCGCTGGAACACCACCCCAAGACGCCGCGGCGCACCATTTACGTGGACGGCCTGAGTGCCGCGCACGCCAAGCTGTGGGATGCGCTGGGCATCGACACCGGCTGGCTGCCCGATCCCGGCGAACCGTATGAGCTGACCCTGAACACGGGGGCAACGCTTTCCGGCAAGGTCTTTTACCGCAGTGAGAGCCAATTGGGACTGACAGTTGAGGACTACGCCGAGCACGGCGACGGCTTGCTCATCCTGGCCCGGCAGGACAGGGTGGAGGGCATCCGTGAACACCCCGGGGCCATGGTCATCGCCTCGACATACGGCCTTGGTGCGGCCGCGTTCGAGGCCATCGGCGCCCAGTGGGACGGCTTCATGGAGGAGCACTTCCCCGACGAATGACACCCCGCCCCTGCTTCAGCCCTGGGCAGCCCCCTGCGGCGGGGCATCCCCGAGCCGCGGCCAAGGCGCATCCTCGATGGTTTCCACATCCTGGTTGAACTCCCGCAACAGCAGCATGAGCTGCTGCCGCTTTTTCTCGGGCCACGTGCCCACGACGTCCCGGAGCCCGGCTTCGTTGCTTGACCTTGTCTGAACCAGGGCAGCCAAGCCCTCCTTGGTGGGAGCTACACGGCGGGCCACCTCGCCTGCGGCGCCCAGAACGTATTCCACGTACCCCAAGCGCAACAGCGCACCCAGCTGGCGATGCACGGTGGAGGTGTCAAGGCGCAAGGCATGCGAGAGCTCCTTGAGCGTCATTGGATCCACCAGCTCAAGCCGGCTCAGCAGCAAATAGGCCGAGCGTTCAATCATGGGCACGTCCCGGGGTTGGGGACGCAGCTGATAGCGCGACAGCAACATGAGCTCGCATTGCAACTGCCTTACCGAATCGTCGGCGTCCGTCATGTGTCTCCCTGGGTGTGGGCGGGCCTCGGTTCAAGCTTAGCAAGCCATTGCGTCATGCAATTTGTTTGCATTGTGCAAAGTGATTGTATGATGCAATAGCGCCGTTTGCGTGCCGCAGTCCCTTGTTCAGGAGCCCAGTGAGTCAAATCAGTTCAACACCCAGCAAAAAATCGCCCTCGCCACGCGCCGCCGTCGCCGTCCTGGCATTCGTGGGCATTGTTGCCTCGCTCATGCAGACCATCGTGGTGCCGCTCATCCCGCAGCTGCCCGCACTCCTGCACACCTCCGCCACCAACACCTCATGGATCATCACCGCAACCTTGCTGGCCGGCGCCATTGTCACGCCCATTGCCGGACGCCTGGGCGACATCTTCGGCAAGCGGCGCATGCTGCTCATCTCGCTGGCGCTGCTGGTCGCGGGTTCCATCATCTGCGCGCTCACCAGCTCGCTCGGCATGATGCTGGCAGGCCGGATCCTGCAGGGCCTGGCCATGGGCGTGATTCCCATGGGCATCAGCATTTTGCGCGACGAACTGCCCCGCGAAAAGGTTGGCTCGGCCGTGGCCACCATCAGCGCAACCATGGGCGTTGGCGGTGCCATTGGACTGCCCATCTCAGCTCTGATTGCACAGAACGCCGATTGGCACGTCCTGTTTTGGGCTGCAGCCAGCATGGCCGTCCTGGCTCTCGTGCTGGTTCTTGTGGTTCTCCCCGAGTCCACGCTGCGCACGCCGGCAAGGTTCGACGGCGTGGGCGCGGCGGGCCTTGCCGCCGGGCTCGTGACCTTGTTGCTGCCCATTACCAAGGGTTCGGACTGGGGCTGGGGCAGCGCCCTGACGCTTGGGCTTTTTGCCGCCGCCGCGGTCATCCTTGTCCTGTGGGGCATCTTCGAGCTGCGCATCCCCGCACCGCTGGTTGACCTGCGCGTCTCCGCCCGCCCCCAGGTACTCTTCACCAACTTCGCCTCGATCGCCGTCGGCTTCGCCATGTACGCCATGAGCCTGGCCTTCCCGCAATTGCTCATGGCACCCACCGCCACCGGATACGGCCTGGGACTGTCCATGGTCCAGGCCGGCCTGGCCATGGCCCCGGGCGGCCTGGTCATGATGGCCCTCTCCCCTGTGTCGGCACGCTTGTCGGCCCGCCGCGGCCCCAAGGTGACCCTGATCGCCGGCGCCATTGTCATAGGCGCCGGCTACGTCCTGGCGCTCTTCCTGACCGACGCCGTGTGGCATGTCATTGCCGCCGGCATGATCATCGGTGCAGGCATTGGCCTGGCGTACGCCGCCATGCCCGCCTTGATCATGGGCGCCGTCCCGTTGCAGGAGACAGGCTCCGCCAACGGCCTGAATTCACTCATGCGCGCCGTGGGCACGTCCACCTCGGCCGCCGTGATGGGCGTGGTCCTGGCCAACATGACCATGTCCATCGGGCCGGCAACAGTACCCACCCTGGAGGGTTTCCACACAACGTTCCTGATCGCCATCCTGGCCGCGGCCGTCGCCGTTGTGCTGGGTGCGCTCATTCCGCGCAAGAAGGTCGAAACCGCAGCGGCCCAGGCAGCCCCATTGGTGGACGCCAAGCGCTAAGGCCCCCGGCAGGAAAAGCGTTCCCCCTGTCCGGTTCTTTTGCGTTGCGGAGCGGGGGAACGCCTTGGTGGCGCCGTGTTGCGTGAGGCAGGCAACGCCGTCGTTCTTCTCACACGGTGCTGTGGGAGGCTGCAAAGACTGGCAATATGGAACAATGCCCACCCCAGAAACCGTCACGGATCTCCTCATGCCAGCGCACACCACCGAACCCCACACCACCCCCGGCGGGCCGGCGTCGCAGGCCGAATTCAGTTTCGAGGTCACCACCCGGCTGAACGAGACGTGCTCCCCCGACGAGGCCGCTGTTGCGCAAAACGGCGGCAAGTTCCAGGGCCGCACCGGCGTCATCACCACGCCCCACGGCACCATCAAGACCCCCGCGTTCATCGCTGTGGGCACCAAGGCTACGGTGAAGTCAGTGCTGCCCGAATCCATGACGGAACTCGGCGCCCAGGCACTGCTCTCCAACGCCTACCACCTGTACCTGCAGCCCGGAGCGGACATCCTGGATGCGGCCGGCGGGCTGGGCAGCTTCATGAACTGGCAGGGCCCCACCTTCACCGACAGCGGCGGATTCCAGGTCATGAGCCTGGGCTCGGGCTTCAAGAAGGTCATCAACATGGACGCCGCGGCCGCCTCGCCGCAGGCCGGCGCCGACGATTCCGTGGCCGTGGGCAAGGAGCGCCTGGCACACATTGACGACGACGGCGTCTGGTTCAAGTCCCACCTCAACGGCGACATGCACCGCTTCACGCCAGAGGTTTCCATGCAGGTCCAGCACAAGATCGGCGCGGACATCATGTTCGCCTTTGACGAGCTGACAACGCTGCTGAACTCCCGCGGCTACCAGGAAATGTCCCTGGAGCGCACCCGGCTGTGGGCGCTGCGATGCATCGAGGAGCATTTCCGCCTCACCGAGGAACGCGTGGGCAAGCCCTACCAGGCCCTGTTCGGCGTGATCCAGGGCGCCCAGTACGAGGACCTGCGCCGCAAGGCCTCCCACGATCTGGGTGACATGAACTTTGACGGCTACGGCATCGGCGGGGCGCTCGAGAAGGAAAACCTGGGCACCATTGTGCGCTGGTGTTCCGAGGAACTGCCGGAGAACAAGCCGCGCCACCTCCTGGGCATCTCGGAACCGGACGACATCTTCACGGCCATTGAAAACGGCGCCGACACCTTTGACTGCGTCTCCCCCACCCGCGTGGCCCGCACCTCGGCGTTCTACACCCCGGATGGCCGCTTCAACCTCTCCGGTGCCAAGTACAAGCGCGACTTCACCCCGCTGTCAGAGGAGTGCGACTGCTACACCTGCCAGAACTACACGCGCGCCTACATCCACCACCTGTTCAAGGCCAAGGAAATGGTGTCGGCCACGCTGATCTCCATCCACAACGAGCGCTTCGTGGTGAAAATGGTCGACGACGCCCGCCTCGCCATTGAGGACGGTACGTTCTTCGAGTTCAAGGCCGAGACCCTGCGCCGGTACTACCCGAACCGCTAGGCGCCGGGTTCAACGAATCCGCTCTCATAGGCGGCAATCACCGCCTGGACGCGGTCGCGCACGCCTAGCTTGGCCAGGATCCGGGCCACGTGGGTCTTGACGGTGGCCTCGCCCAGTACCAGCTCGGCGGCCATTTCAGCGTTGGATTGTCCGTGGGCCAGCAGTCGAAGCACTGTTTGCTCACGTTCGGTCAACGGCGCCGCCACCGCCGGAGGCTGCCCGCCCGCCGGACGCCGGACAAAGCGTTCAATGAGCCTGCGTGTGATGGCCGGGGCCAGTAGCGTTTCACCCCCGGCCACCACCCGGACTGCGTGGACCAGCTGTTCCCGCGGCGCGTCCTTGAGCAAGAATCCGCGAGCGCCGTCGCGCAGTGCCTGGTACACATACTCGTCCAGGTCAAAGGTGGTCAGCACCAGGATCGCGGCGCTGCTGTGTGCGGCTGCCAGCCTGCGGGTGGTTTCGAGCCCGTCCATGACGGGCATCCTGATGTCCAGGAGCACCACGTCGGGATGCAGCCGTGCCGCCAATGCCAGTGCCGCCCTGCCATCGGCAGCCTCGCCCACCACATCCAGGTCCGGCTCGAGGTTGAGCATGAGCTTGAAGCCATCCCGGATGAGCTGCTGGTCGTCCACAAGCAGGATTGTTGTCATGGATCGGTCCCCTGCCATGTGGCGACGGCCGGGACGACGGCGGCAACCAGCCAGCCGCCGTCGTCCCCGGGACCGGCCGAGAAACTGCCCCCGACCTGCCGGATTCGCTCCCGCAACCCCTGCAGGCCATAGCCCGAGGGAGCCCACGGGGCCCGGCCACCTTCACCAGCGCCTGGTCCGTTGCGGACCTCGACACGCACGCCGGGACCATCGGGGGTGACGGTCACACTGGCCGGGACGGGGCCGGCGTGCTTGAGGACATTGGTCAACGATTCCTGCACAACACGGAAGACCGCCAAGCCTGCGGCCGGAGACAACTGCGGCAATTGCTCGCCGATGCTGCCTGACACCTCCAGTCCGCCGAGCCGGCCGGCGTCCAGCAGCGACTGCAGTTCGGCCAGGCCGGGCCCGGGCCCATCCTGCGCGTCATCATTGTGCAAGGTGTCCAGCAAGGCGCGGATTTCGGCGAGGGAGCCGCGGGCCGTGGCATGGATGACCCGCAACGGTTCCTGGGCCAGTTCCGGTGCCCGGTCCAGGGCAGCTTGGGCGGCGTCGGCCTGCACGGCAATGACGCTCATGCTGTGGCCCAGCACATCGTGGAGCTCCCGGGCAATGCGCAGGCGCTCCTCTGCCACGGCCAACCTTGCAGCATCGCGCTCGTGCAGTTGCTGGTGGGTGAGCCGGCTGCGCCAGATCCTTGCGGCGCGGCCCAGCAACCAGATGCCGCCAAAAAGCAGCACAATGAACAAGAAGTCGGAACCGCCGCCTAGCCATTCCCCTGCCAGCAACGCCGCCAGGAGCAGGCCCCCACAGGCCGCGGCCATGGCCTCTGTGCTGCACGCAGACACCGAGTACATGGCTATGGCGAGTACCACCAGCGACCACAGGGACCCTGGCATCTGGGCCAGCCACGACTGGAACAGGTTGGCCGCGGCACAGGCCACGGCTGGCACCAGTGGCACCCTGCGCCGCCAGGCAATGGATCCGGCCATGACAACAGCAGCCGGAATGGTCACCGCGGCAGGACCTTCATCGGGTTGTCCCGAAATCACGGACGCCAGGGCCACGGCCAGCAGGAACCCGCACAGCAGCAGGTCCGGAGCCGGAAAACCTCCCGGGCGGGCACTGCGCCAAGCGGCGATCAAGCGGGCCATGCCCCCAGTGTAGGGCTGCGGTGCTGACGCCGTCGTCCCCCATTTGGCGGATGCGCACGGCCAAAGTTCACCCGGAGTGCTGACGCACGCGAAGGGCGGCGGCACCATGCTGGAGCCGTCAGTTCAAGTGCATTTCAGAAAGGTGAATCCAATGACCATCCCATGGCTGGACCGCAACATTGCCGCCGTCAGCATCCTGTTTGGCACCGCCACGCTCGTGGCCGGAAACTTCGTGGCACTGGCAAACCAGCCGGAGGGCGACGGCTTCGGCGCCCTCCTGTCCATGGTTTCCGGCAACCCCGGCATGTGGCTGCTGGCCGCGGCACTGGCGATCGCCGGGCCAATCCTGTGGATCCCCGGGATCCTGGCCGCTGCAGCAGCCGCCCCCGCCCGCGGACACACACTGACAGTGACAGGATCACTGCTGCTGGCCACCGGCCTTGCCGTCGGAGTGGGGCACTTTGCCCTGTTCTTTGGCGTGCTGGGATCCGGGGCAGACGCCGGGCTTTCCGCGGATGCTGTGGAAAAATTCGTCGCGGCCGAGGACGGCTACATTCTGGGCAGCATCCTGCTCTGGGTGTTCCTGGCAGGCCTGGTGCTCGGGACGCTGCTGCTGTCACTGGGACTGCGCATGGCCCGCGCCGTGCCGGTGTGGGTTCCCGTCGCTGCCGTGGTTTTTGCCGTCAGCAATTTCCTTGGCGGGCCGGTGGCAACCATAGTTGGGGCAGTGGCCCTGTTTGCAACGTTCGTGCCGATGGCCATGGCTGTTCGCGCCCACCTGACCATTGGAGCCGTGGCCGCACCGGTGGATCCGGCGGCCAACAGGGCCCCGCGGACGTGACCGGGCGTTGAGGAAAGCGGACCCCGTGCGCCGAGTCTGACGGAACGCTGCGAGGGAGACGTTGCGCATCGTCTCCAGCAGCACCTCTCCGTCAGACTCGGCGAAATGCTACGCCGCCGGAGCAGCTGCCACGTAGGACGGTTCGTGGCGCTTGAACCATCCGATCGCCGCCGAGGTGACGGGGATCAGCGCATACTGCACGCCCACCTTGTACAGGAAGCCCACCAGTACGTAGTTGGCGAACATGCCAAAGCCCACGATGCCGATCACGGGCGCGGCCACGGCGCAGAAGATCAGGGTGTCCAGGAATTCGCCGGCGCCGCTGGAGCCCATGAGGCGGACCCAGAGCTTGCGTTCCCCGTGGCGTGCCTTGAGCCGGACCATGATCAAGGAGTTGACGGTCTGGCCGGCCAGGAACGCGAGCAGGCTGGCCAGGACGATCTGCGGCACGGGGCCCAGGGCATCCTGCAGGGCCTGCTGCTTGGCCATGCCGTAGTCGTCCGTGAAGCCGGGCAGCACGATGATGACCCAGTAGCAAAGGGACGCGAAGATGGACAGGGCAAACGTGGTCAGGATGGCCTTGCGGTTGACCTTGAAGCCGTAGATTTCGCTGATCACATCGCCCAGGATGTAGGCGAAGGGGAACAGGAAGAAGCCGCCGTCGGTGATGATGGGGCCAAACTGCACACCCTTGGAGGCGCCGATGTTGGACAGGATCACAATCACGGCCATGCACGCCAGCAGGATCCCAAAGTACGGGCTTCCGACGGCGGCGAAGGTGGGGGCGGCGGAGCCTGGGGATTTAACGGGGGTTGCCGAAGCATTGCCTTGCAGCGGGGACATGTTGAGTCTCGGATTTCTGTAGCTAAGTGGTTCGCTCATGCCGCGCCCCTCGGGGCCGGCCGGCTGTATTATCACTGGGCCCGTCTGCACCCGGGCCACCCTCCATTCTGCCATGGCCGGCACGGGGCGCCCCAATTTTCTTCGCCGGCAACGGGCATGCCGGCGGCGAAGGCGCTACCCTGAAATGAACGACGAACGCCAACGCAAGTGAAGCCAAGGAGTCGCTCAATGAAGTACTGGTGGGTCAGCCATGGCCGCAACTATGAAACAGCCATCCACGAAGGGACGCTCTGGAGCTGTCCCGACCCGCAGGGGGACCCGGACGGCACCCGCGAGCTCATCAAGGAGCTGCGCAAGGGTGATGTGGTGTTCAACTACTTTGGCCCCTATGTGCGCGCGGTCAGCGTGGTCCTGGAGCGGTGGCAGGACAGCCCACGGCCCGAAGGCTACGAAAAACATCCCGACGAACCCAACATGGGCTGGCTTGTCCGGACGCACCCGCTGGCCGAAAACCTGCAGCTGCACCGTGAGCGTGCCGCGGACATCACCGGCACCGAGGAACCCGAAACCGATGAGCCCAAGCCGTTCAATGCCGCCGGCAAGCCGCAGCAGCGCTACATTTCACCGCTGAGCGCGGAAGAGGGCCAGGAGCTCCTGGCCGAGGCCGGGGTCACCGCCCCGCAGTCGTCCGCCACGAGCCTGCGCGGCCTGCCCGGCAGTGCCTGGGGCGCCGACGAGCCCGACAAGAAGACCCTGACCACCATCCGCCTGGAACAGGCCCACCTGCGCAAGAACCTGCTGCGCGGGCGCCTGACCGCTCCCTGCGCCATTTGCGGGGAGCAGTTCCCGGCCCGGCTGCTCATTGCCGGGCACATCAAGCCCCGCCCGGACAGCACCGACGAGGAGCGCCTGGACTTCGAGCACAACGCCATGCTCACCTGTGCCCTCGGCTGTGACGCCCTGTACGAATGGGGCTACATTGTGGTCGACGCCAAGGGCCGGATCAAGGCCGGCCAGCCCGCAGAGACGCCGCGCATCGAGGAGGCCGTCGAGGCACTCGTGGGACGCAACTGCACGGCCTTCGACGAGGGCACGGCGGAGTCCTTCGCGGAAAACAAGCGGCTCATGATGGAGCACCAGCCTTAGCGGCACTCACAGCAAGGGCACGACGCCGGCACCTGGCCAGGTGCCGACGTCGTGCTTTTTCCTGTGGTCGGGTCAGTTCTTAGCGGGTGAAGCTGAGCAGCTGGGCCACCCGGCTCCAGCCCTCCTCCGCTGCGAAGCGGGCAGCCTGGTCCTCCCCGGCCACCAGGAAAAGCGTGCCGGCCCCGTGGGTGAACGCCTCCTCGCCCAGCCCGGCCACCATGGCCTGCTCGAGCTGGAGCAGCAGGTCCTCGTGGCCTGGGTCAACCGACAGCCCGGCCAACACGCCGAGGTCTCCGTTGACGGACAGGCGGCCACGGGCCACGGGGCGGTCGAACAGGGCGATCTCCACAAGGTCGTAGTTTTCCATGGGAGCCTCGGCCAAGTTGGCCTCCGGAGGCAGCTGCGGGACCAGGTCCAAGTCGTCGGTCTGGGCAGCCAGCAGGACCAGCCCTGGGCCGGCGTGCAGGCCGTTGGCAGCGGCAAAGCCAGCGGCTGCGGCGGGATCATCGGTGGCCAGAAGCAACTCGGCACCCTCACCAGGCAGTGGCGCGTCCGCCCCGGGTGTCCACCTCACCACCTGGCGGGTGCCAATCGTGGCCACGTCCCCGTCCACGGCCGCCTCCAGGTTCTGAACCGCTGCCCAGGCCTGGGCCCAACCGTGAAAATCCTCTTGCCACAACGCCATTTCGCCACCCTTTTCCTCAAGCCGCGCACGTCCCCGGTGCGCTGCCATGTCAAAAAATTGCATTGGATCCAGGCGCCACAGGCCGCCCGTGCTGGGCCGCACCGGGGCGCAATCCCAGCATAGGCACAGCCGCCGCCCCAAGTCCCCGGGCGGGCACTGTGCTTTCGGCGACACCGTTCCACCTGATGGACTTTTGCAATTGGGATTGCGCAAATCACATTTGTGCAATCATAATTGCAGAGTGACCCACACAACACAGGCGCAATCCGCCACCCGCATGGACCTCAATGGCCCCGGCGTTGACTGGCTTGATGACATCATGGCCGGCACCGCACTGCCGAAGGCGCAGGGCAGGGTGGCCGAGGTGATCATCCGCAACCCGCAGCTGGCCTCCTACGCCGAGATTGCGGAGATTGCCGGGCGGGCCGAGGTCAACAACTCCACAGTGGTGCGCACCGCCCAGAACCTGGGCTTCCAGGGCTGGCCTGACCTGCAGCGGGAACTGCGCTCCCGCTACCTGGTCAAGATCTCCACCGAAGACACCCTTGTGCAGCACGGCGAACACATCAGCCCGCTGCGCGCGGCACTGGCCCGGGACATGGAAAACCTCCGACTGACGCTGGATGCCAACGACCCCGCCGAGGTGGATGCGGCCATTGCCACGCTCGCCGCGGCCAAGTCCATCCTGGTGCTCGGCCACGGCTCCTACGCCGCCCCGGCCGGCGTCATGGCCCACCTCGGCGCCACCATGGGCTACCCCATCACCCTGGAAAGCCGCGGCGGCGTCCACCTCGTCACAAGCACCAACACCCTGGGTCCGGGCGATGTTGTGGTGGTGATCAACATTTGGCGCTCCATTGGCCAAATGATCGCCGCCGCCGAGTCCGCCCACCGGGCCGGGGCCACGATCCTGGCCATCAGCGACATGCGCCGCGGCCGGCTGGCCGCCATTGCGGAGCACCTTTTGGTGGTCCCGTCCGAAGGCATCGCCTTCTTCCAGTCCGTCACGGCCACCACCTCGGTGGTCTACGCCCTGCTTGCCGGCATGCAGGCGGCCCACCCGGAACGCAGCCGCGAGGCCATCCGCCGCTCGCAACAGCTGTGGGCGGACCTGGACATCCACCTGGACTAGTGCCGGCCCGTCCCCTCCCATTCCTCCCCCAAACCCGCTCCCAAAGTCCCCGCAAGGAAACCCCACCCATGAGCAACAACACCATCCCAAGCGAAGGCGGGCTGAACGCCCAGCTGGCCACCGGCGTCGAACATTGGCGCGAAAAAGTCCATCAGCTGGCGCGCGCCATCCACGCCGACCCCGAGCTGTCCTTCGAGGAGGTCCGCTCCTCCGCAGCGATTGTTGAGCTGCTCCGCGAGGGCGGCTTCGACGTCGAGACCGGCACCTCCGGGCTGCCCACGGCCTTCACCGCCACGGCGGGCAGCGGCGAGCTCACGGTTGCCCTGTGCGTTGAGTACGACGCCCTGCCCGGGATCGGCCACGCCTGCGGGCACAACCTGATCGCCGGCGCCTCCGTGGCTGCGGCGCTGGCCCTGGCCCCGCACGCCGACGCGCTGGGCATCACGCTCAAGGCGATCGGCACGCCCGCCGAGGAGCATGGCGGCGGCAAGGTCCTCATGCTTCAGGACGGCGCGTTCGACGGCGTGGGGCTGGCACTCATGGTCCACCCCGTCCAGGACGGCATCACCTACAACCCGGCCGGCACCAGCGCCCAGGCCGTGGGCCGGTACCGCGCCACCTTCACCGGCAAGGCCGCCCACGCCGCGGCCGCACCGCACCTGGGCGTCAACGCCGCCGACGCCGCCGTGCTGAGCCAGGTGGCCGTGGGCCTGTTGCGCCAGCAGATCCCGGGCGACCACCGTGTGGCCATGTACGTGGCCGAGGCCGGGCACGTCACCAACATCATCCCCGAGAAGGCCGTGGTGGAATTCGAGTGCCGTGCCTTCACCCTGCCGGAGTACGAATCCCTGCTGGTCCGCGTCCGTAATTGCTTTGAGGGCGCCGCGCTGGCCACCGGCACGGAGTTGGTTTTCGAGTCCACCGAGCCCCTGTACGAGCCGCTCCTGCAGGACGACGAGCTGGCCGCGCACTGGACGGCCGCCATGGACCACTTCGGCAAGGACACCTCACCGGCTGCCGGACTCGGCGGCGGCTCCACCGACATGGGCAACATCTCCCAAGCCATCCCCAGCCTCCATCCGTGGCTGAGCATCCCGGGCGCCAACGTGCCCATCCACTCCCACGCCTTCGCCGCCCTGGCCGACACTCCGCAGGCGTACGACGTCATGTTTGAGGCCGCCACAGCCCTGGCCTGGACGGCCGCCGGCGCGGCAAGCAACCCGGAGCAGCGCAGCCGCTTCATCGCCGCCGCGCACCGCAACGCCGCCACCGCGGCAGGCACCCCCACCCCTGCAGAAACCGAAGGAACACGAGCATGAGCACCACCACGGCACCGGCAAAGGCCGGCATGAAGGAAACCCTGCCCATTGCGCTGCTGGCACTGATCATCGCCGTCGCCGTGCAACTCATCGGCTCCGCCAAGATCAACGTCGGCATCGGCTCGATCGTCATCTTCCCCATGGTCTGGGGACTCATTGCCGGCCTGCTGATCTCTGTGCAGAAGTTCAAGCCGCTGGGCCTGAACCTGCAAAAGGTGGCCTCGGCCCTGGTGGGCGTCGCCGTGATGCTGCTCGTGGCACGCCTGGCCTTCAACATCGGCCCGAGCCTGCCCGTCCTCATCAAGGCCGGCCCGGCCCTACTGCTGCAGGAGGTCGGCCACCTGTTGGGCACCGTCTTCCTGGCCCTGCCGCTGGCCGTGCTGCTGCGCATGGGCAAGGCCACCGTGGGCGCCACGTTCTCCCTTGACCGCGAACCGTCGTTCGCCATGGTCTCGGAAAAGTACGGCGCCGACTCCGACCAGTACCGCGGCGTCCTGGCCATGTACGTGTTCGGCACGCTCTTTGGCGCCGTGTTCATCACGCTGCTGACCTCCCTGGTGGCCAACTGGAACATCTTCAACCCGCTGGCCCTGGCCATGGGTGCCGGCGTTGGCTCCGGTTCCATGATGGCTGCCTCCGCCGCGAGCATCATCGAGGCCTACCCGGCCGACCAGCAGGCCATTCTGGGCATGGCCGCCGTCTCCAACCTCATCACCACCATCCTGGGCGTGTACGTTGGCCTGTACGTCTCGCTGCCGCTGGCCGAGCGCTTCTACCGCCTGCTGACCCGCCGCAGCGCGGCCGCAGCCCTCGAAACTGTTTCCGCCTCGGGTGCCACTGCCCCGGCCGCCGCCTCCACCACCGCAACCGCTGCCGCTTCCGCTTCCGCTTCTGCGGACGACGACGTCAACCGCTCCTTCCGCGAAAGGGTGGCCCAGTCCTCCGCCGAGGTCAAGCTGCCGCTGTGGCTGTCCCTGGGTGTGCTGGCCGTCCTGGGCCTGGCCACGGCATCCGTCGCGGCCAAGGGCCTGCACTGGAACGTGTTCGGCGGCTACGCCGTGCTGATGGGCCTGGTGCTGCTGGGCCTGTTCCTGGCCAAGGTGTCGCGGAAGATTTCGGCGATCATCTGGATCACCACCATCGGCGCCTACGTTTCCAGCCCGTGGTTCTTCGCCGCGGAATCCCTGACCAAGCTGGTGTCCGCCGTGGACTTCCTGTCCATTGCCACCGTCATGCTGACCCTTGCTGGCCTGTCGCTGGGCAAGGACGTGCCGCTGCTGCGCAACATCGGCTGGAAGATCATCCCCGTGGGACTGGTCGCGATCACGGCTTCGTTCCTGCTTTCGGTGGTCATCGCCGAGTTTGCGCTGGGCTACTGGTCCTAGCGGCTAGCATCGAGGCATGAGTACTTGGGAGCAGGACGTCCTCGGGCCCGACTTTGAACAGCTGACGCTTGACCTGCCCGCCGGGTCCCCGGCCACGCTGGTGCGCTACGCCGGGGACGCCCCGCCGTGGCAGGCCAGTTCCCTGGCCGGGGCCGACGTCCTGTACGTCCACGGCTGGTCGGACTACTTCTTCCAGCGGGAACTGGCCGAGTTCTGGCACCGGGCCGGGGCCCGCTTTTACGCCCTGGACCTGCACAACTACGGCCGCAGCCTGCGCCCGGGCCAGGTGCCCGGGCAGGTCTCGGCCCTCACCGAGTACGACGCCGACATCGCCGCCGCGCTTGCGGCCATGGGGCGCAGCGCGGTCACCGAGGAGGCCCTGGACCTCCCGGCCCCCGAGGAAGCCGCGGACGAACAAAGCTTCCAGGCGGCGTTCCTGGAGGAGGCCCGGCACCGGCTCAGCCGGGCCTTCGACGCCCTGGCCGGCCGGGACCACCCCGAAGCGGCCCCGCCGGCTCCCCGCGACCGGCCGCTGGTCCTGCTGGGCCACTCGACCGGCGGGCTGACACTGAGCCTGTGGGCGGCCCGGCACCCGGGTGCGGCGGCCGCCGTCGTGCTCAACAGCCCGTGGCTGGAGTTCCAGGCCAGCGAGGTGGGGCGGGCCATGGTGGCGCCGCTGATCCAGGCAAGGACCAAGTTCAAGCCGCTGGCGCCGCTGCCGCCCATCGACCCCGGCTTCTACACCCGCGCCGTCTCCAAGAAGTACGACGGCGAATGGGAGTACTCCTCCGAATGGCGCCCGGACCGCGGATTCCCCGTGACGCCCGCTTTCCTCAATGCCGTGTTCCAGGCACAGGCGCAGCTGGCCCGCGGCTTCGACGTCACGGCCCCGGTCCTGGTCATGCTCTCCGACAAGAGCTACCTGCAGCCCAAGTGGTCATCGACCGCGCTGGCTGCGGATGTGGTGCTGAATGTTGACGCCGTGGCCAAGCGGTCGCTGGATTTGGGGCAGGACGTGACGCTGCACCGGATACCGGGGGCCTTCCACGACGTTTTCCTCTCCCCCGCCGACATCAGGGCCCGGGCGTACGCCGGCATGGGGCGCTGGGTGGAGGCCGCCCTGGACGGTTCTGCCAAGCGCCGCTGGGCCGAGCGCAGCGAAAAGGAAACGGAAAAGACCCCCTCGGCGTAGGCCTACTGGCCGATTTCGGTCCGCACGGCAAACAGTTCCGGGAAGAACGTCAGGTCCAGGGCGCGCTGCAGGAAGCCCACGCCGGATGAGCCGCCCGTGCCGTGCTTCATGCCGATGGTGCGCATGACGGTCTTCATATGCCGGAAACGCCACAGCTGGAAGTTGTCCTCCAGGTCAACGAGCTCCTCGCAGGCCTCGTACAGGTCCCAATGTTCATCCGGGTCCTCGTAGACCACCTTGAACAGCTGCACCAGTTCGGCGTTGAACACGTGGGCGCGGGTGACGTCGCGGTCAAGGATTTCGGCGGGGACGGCAAAGCCGCGGCGCGCCAGAAGGCGCAGGAACTCGTCATAGACGCTGGAGCTTTCCAGCAGTTCGGCGAGAAGCTCTTGGGCCACCTGGTCCCCGGCAAACACCTTCAGCATGCCGGCATTCTTGTTGCCCAGCAGGAACTCCACGGCCCGGTACTGGTAGCTCTGGAAGCCCGAGGAGGAGCCCAGGTCACCGCGGAACTGCGCGTATTCGCTGGGCGTCAGCGTGGCCAGCACGCTCCACTGCTCGGTGAGGGAGCGCTGGATGTGCTTGATCCGGGCCACGCCCTTCATGGCCGCCCGAAGGTTGTCCTCCATGAGGTAGGCGCGCACGGCACGCAGCTCATGCAGCACCAGTTTCAGCCACAGCTCGGAGGTCTGGTGCTGGATGATGAACAGCATCTCGTCATGGTGTTCGGGCTTGCTGACGGGCCGTTGGGCGCTCAGCAGCGTGTCCAGGGCAAGGTAGCTGCCGTAGCTCATCTTGTCGCTGAAGTCCGTCTCAATGCCGGATTCGATCTTGCGGGTGTTCTTGGGCATGCCTTGTCCTTTTGCCGATGCGCTCACCCGTCCACCCTACGCCCGGCCCAGCAGCCCCAACACGAGATCCCGGCAGATGGCGTACGACTCCGAATGGACGTCGATCAAGTCCATGTGGTCCCCCGGCACCCAGACCAGCCGCGCATCGGCGCCCGCCGCAACCGCAGCGGCAACGTAACTTTCGCTCTGGGAGGCGGGGACGTCGGCGTCGTGCTTGGCATGGACGGCCACCACCGGCACATGTAGGGGAATCGCGGACATGGGGTCGGCCAGGGCAACGTTCTCCCCCAGCAGATTGGCCACGGCATTGCTGCTGAGCCCCAACTGCTGCGCCTGCGCCAGGTTCAGCAGCCCCGACTGGCTGACGACGCCGGTCACCTCCACCGCGGGTTGGGCACCCACCGCGCCGGAAGGGAAGGCGGAACGCCCGGCGGCCCAGACGCCCAGCTGCCCGCCGGCCGAATGGCCCAGAACCACCACGGAGCCCAGGTCAAGGCCGTGTTCTTCTGCCGCAACGGCGAGGGCGTCGATGCCGTGGGCAATGTCCTCGAAGGTGGCGGGCCAGCCGCCGCCGTTGCCCATGCGGCGGTACTCCAGGTTCCAGGCAGCCACCCCGTGCCGGGCCAGGTCGGCGGCCAGCGGCGCACCCAGGTCTGCTGCGTAGGCGCTGCGCCAGTAGCCGCCGTGAATGACCACCGCGACACCGGCCACTGCTGGCCCGTGCGGCAGGTACAGCTCTGCCCACTGGGAAGCATCTCCCCCGTAGCTGTAGCGCTGTGCGGTGATCTCGCTCATAGTGGAAGCCTAGTGCCGACCCGGCAAAAGGCTTCTGCGGGCGCGGGATTCCGCGGATTCTGGGCCCCGTCAACACCGAAAGTTGTGGACTGTCCGGTACAAAAAGTTTTGAAAGTGGGAATCAGCGGCATATTCCGCTGGTTTGCCACTACAGAGCAAGATTTCACCCACGGAAAGGAACCACTCCCATGAGTTCAACCATGAAGGCCATGAGCTACGCACAGTACGGCGGCACCGAGGTCCTGGAGCAGAGCGAACTGCCCACACCCAAGGTGGGGCCGGGCGCAGTCCTTATCCGGGTCAAGGCGGCCAGCGTGAACCCTGTGGACTGGAAGATCATGTCCGGCGGACTGGACCCATTCATGGACGTGCACTTCCCTGTGGTCCCGGGCTGGGACGTGGCCGGCGTGGTGGAGGCCGTTGGCTTTGACACCCCGGAGTTCAAGGTGGGCGACGAGGTCTACGCCTACGGCCGCCGCGATTCCGTGCAGGGCGGCAGCTTTGCCGAGCTCATGGCACTGCCGGCAGCCCTCGTGGCACACAAGCCCGCCGCCCTGTCTTGGGAAGAGGCCGCGGCTCTGCCCCTGACCGGGCTGACCGCCCAGCGCACGCTCAACGCACTGGGCGTGGCAGCGGGCCAGACCCTGCTCATCCACAACGGCTCCGGCAGCGTTGGCCGCTTCGCCATCCAGCTGGCAACCCTGGCCGGCGCCCGCGTCATCGCCACCGGTTCGGCCAAGAACCACAGCCGCCTGAGTGAACTCGGCGCCGAGCCCGTGGAGTACGGCGCCGGCCTCGTGGAGCGCGTGCGTGAACTGGCCCCGGAAGGCGTCGACGCCGTGGCCGACTTCGCCGGCGGAGTGCTGGAGGACTCCCTGGCCCTGCTCAAGGAAGGCGGCAAGCTCGCCTCGATCGCCGACTGGACGGTGCTGCAGCATGGCGGGCAGTACATCTGGGTCCGCCCCGAAGCTGCCGAACTGGAGAAGCTGAGCGCGCTGGTCGAGGCCGGCAAGCTGAGCGTCGACGTTGGCCAGACCTTCCCCATGGAAGAAGCCGCCGCCGCATTCACGGCGAGCATGTCCGGCCACGGCTCGGGCAAGATCGTGCTGACCCCCTTCACCGCCTAACAAACCCCCTCCACCCCCTCCCGCTCCTCCGACGCCGCATCAATTATCGTCCCCTTTTTCCCGACGCAGCATCACTAGATGTCCCCTTTCCGCCAACGCGGCACCACCCAGGGCCCGCACCTTCCCGACGGGCCCAGGATGTGGTGCGGCGTTGGCCAAAAAGCGACGTTAAGTGGTGCTGCGTCACGGGAAAGCCGACATTAAGTGATGCGGCGTTGAGGGGCTTTGGGGCTACCTTTGTAGGGAACCTTCCCACGAAACCCAAGGATTGCAGTGGCCAAGAAGCCCAAGAGCACCAAGAAGTCCCGATTCGGCAACCCCGCCAAGGCGGCCGCCGACGCCGCAACCCGTTCCACCGCCGTGACCTCGGCCGAGGCCCGGCTGGAGCGCGCCATGCTGGCCCTGTCGCCCGGATTCGCTGACTGGCTGGAAGCCCAGGGCCGCCCGGAGCCGTCAATCGACATGAGCCTGCTGATCCTTGACGACTTCTTCGACATGTACCGCATCGTGGAGCCGCAGGTTGACCCCACGGCCCTGGTGCCGGCGGCGGTCCAGGAGGTCATGGACGTCATGGCTGACGCCAACCCGATGGGCGTCATGGGCATGCGCAGCGGCGTCCGCGACTACGTGAACTACCTGGCGGCAGCCCATCTGTGGACAGGCGCCCCGGAGGAGCTGCAGGCGGTTCTCGAGGCGTGCAAGCAGACCGGCGGGCCGCTGGCAGAATCCGGCGAGGTGTCCCCGGGGGACTGGGAGTTTGCCGACGTCTTCATCCCGGAACTCAGCCGTGAGCAAATCGTTGAAACGGCCGTGAACTCCCCGCTCTGGAAGAACTCGCTTGCCCTGCTTGCGTGGCTGGGCGACGGCCGCGAGCTGACGGATGAAGGCACCATGGCGGACCACCCCGACGCCATTGCCGCCCTGTCCCACAGCGGAATCGGCAAGCTCGCCGCCGCGGCCAACTTCGCCACCGACGAGGACCGCAATTCCGCCCGGCTGGCCCTGTACTGGGAACTGCTGAACATGGCCGGCCTGGTGGCCGTCGAGGACAACCACCTCCGCCCCACGCCGGAGGCACAGGCCCTGGACGCCGAGGATGACATGCTCCAGGCCGTGGCGGACCTGGTGGGCCACTTCATTTACATCGTCACCCTCGAGGGGACCGAGGAGGGCGTCTACGAGGAGTGGCACCTGGACATGGCCGACTGGCTGACCCAGGCAGCATCGGAGGAGCCACCCGCCGCCGCGCTGCTCATCGAGGCCCTCGAAAACCCGGACGCCGCCGACCCCGATGTGCTGGCGATCGCCCAGAACATTGCCCATTGGGCGGAGGAGGGCCTGGTCGCCGTGGGCGAATTCGTCGAGGTCCCGCCGGCCTGGCGCATCGATGTCTTCGACATGCTCAAGGACGACTTCACCATCAACGCAACCGGCCCCGGCGCCGAGGCGCAGCAGCCCGAACAGGACTGATTTCCCCCAGTTCGACGGCGGCACGCACCTTCCACGTGGAAGGTGGGGGGCGCCCGCGGAAATTTATCAAGCAAACAGCTAGCGGCCCCCAAGCGTCTCCAGCTGGTCGAGGGTGTTTTCGTAACGCTCCTGGACGATCCTGGTGTGCAGCCACGTCTCCACGTGCCGGACTCCCGGCAGCGACCTGATCCGGGCCACCACGTGGTTGTATTCCAGCTGCGAACTCGTCGCAATGGTGCACACCATGGCGTAGCGGCCAATGGTGCGGGCCACGAATTCCACGCCCTCCACCTCGGCGAGCAGGTCCACGACCTCCTGCGAGGCGTTGCCGGCCAGGGCGATGCCGCAACCGAACACTATGGCGTCACTGGTCCCCTCGCGGCGGGTGATGGCGCCGATTTGCATGATGTTTGCATCCAGCAGCCGCAGCGCCCGGGAGCGGCAGGTGCTCATGGAGACGCCGATGGCCTCGCCAATCTCGGCGAATCCCCTGCGTCCGTCGTGCTGCAGGATGCGCATGATGTCAATGTCCGTCTGGTCAAGGGACAACCGCTCCAGGACAGGCTCCTCGCCCAGGAACAAGCTGCGGATGACCCGCTCGTACAGCAGCACGTTGACGGCGGACACGTTCGGAAGTCCGCTGATGAACGCCACGGTCTCATAGAGCTGGCCCATGGTGCCGAGGCGGATTTCCACGACCACCTGGTGGGTTCCCGTGGTTTCGGAGATGTAGACGGCCGAATCGAGGGTTTCAATGCCGCGCAGGACCGGCTCGCTGGGACCGGAAAGCTGCACCGACAGGTGCGCCAGCACCTCCAGCCCCAGGACGCGCGGGTGCACGGCCGCAATGACCTTGACCTTGCCCGAGGCGAGCAGTTCATTCACGTGCGAGGCAACCATGGCGCGGTTGCTCCCCACCGACTTGGCCAGGTCGCTGTAGGAGGCCCGTCCATCGGCCTGCAGCTGGTGCACCAGCAATGTGTCCAGTTGGTTCATTCCATCTTTATATCAGTACATCGGATGTTTCGGTCAAAAATTTACTTCGACTCATTGGATTCTGAAATCTTGTTCATCAAATCAGCAATCAATCGTGCAGATTTAAGGTAAATCGTCTCATCTGCTGAAAATATGTTGACATTGGGTGGGCTGTGTCACACAATCGTTTAGTCACCCCCACCGGTGCGGCAACCGTGCCGCACCACCCTTCACAGGAGAAATACAATGGCGAACTTCTTCAAACTTGCTGCCGCAGCCTCCATCGGCCTGCTGGCACTTTCCGGCTGTTCAGCTGCTTCGGGGGACGAAGCTGCAACCGGAAACTCCAACACTCCCAAGGACCTGGTCAAGGCAGGCCAGGTCACCTTGTGCATCGACCCGGAGTACCCTCCGCTGGAGTACTACGCGGACGGTTCAGGCGGCGACATCGTGGGCTTTGATGCCGACGCCGGCCGCGCACTGGCCGACTACTGGGGTGTAAAGGTCAAGTTCGAGGTCACCTCTTTTGACGGGCTCATGCCCGGCCTGCAGAGCGGGCGCTGCGACATGATCCTGGGCGGCCTCTACACCAGCCCGGCCCGCCTGCAGGTTGCCGACGCCGCACCCATCATGAACGCCGGCCCGGCAGCCCTGGCTGCCCCCGGCCTGGTCGGCGAGCTCAAGGGCAAGCTGGACCTGTGCGGACGCAAGGTGGTGGCCCAGGCTGCCTCCAGCAACGCCGCCACCATCACGGCCATGGGCGAAGAGTGCAAGGCCGCGGGCAAGGACGCCCCGGCACTCACCGAATACCCCAAGACCTCCGACACCGTCCTGGCCGTGCTCAACGGCAAGGCCGACGTCCTGGTGGAGACCAACGTTGCCGCCGCCTACATGGTGACGCAGAACGCGGGCAAGCTGGAAATGGCCGGCCAAGTCTTTGACCCGGACACCACCTTCGGCGTCTTCAGCAAGAAGGGCAGCACCATGACGCCCGCCATCGCCACCGCTTTCAAGGCCCTCAAGGACGACGGCTCGCTCGGCAAGATTGCGCAGAAGTACAACCTCGACACCTCCATCCTCGAGGTCAAGTAGCCGCATCCGCGCCGTCCACCAATCTTCTTGAGAGGGCATAGATAATGCTTTTTGATCCCAATATCTTCTTCGCGCAGCTGGTCAGCGCCGACTACATCAAGGGCGCAGGCCTGTCGGTGGCCGTCGCCATCGTCTCGCTCATCCTGGCCACCGTCATCGGCTTCTTCATGGCCATCGGCCGCACGGCCAAGCAGCCGTACCTGCGGGCGCCTGCCCACTTCTACGTGTGGTTCTTCCGCGCCATCCCGGCACTGCTGGTGCTGCTGATCATGTGGAACGCCCTGCCGCAGATGTTCCCGGCGCTGCGGGCCGACTGGTTCTCGCCATTCATTGCAGCATCCGTGGGCCTGGGCCTGGTGGAAGCGGCCTTCATGTCCGAGATCATCCGCTCCGCCCTGCTGAGCGTTGACGAGGGGCAGGCCCTGGCCGGCCGCGCGCTGGGCATGTCCCCCGCCAAGGTCATGTTCAAGGTGGTGCTGCCGCAGGCCATCAGGATCGCCCTTCCGCCCACCGGCAACGAGTTCATCGGCCTGGTCAAGTACTCCTCGCTGGCCTCCGTGATCTCGCTGCGTGAGCTGCTCACCACGGCCCAGGTGGGCGTGAACATCACGTTCCGCTACGCCGAATACTATGCAGCGGCCATCGTGTACTACCTGGTGATCGTCTCCATCCTCTCCCTCATCCAAAACATGGTGGAGAAGAAGTTCGCCTGGACCTCCAAGGCAAAGACCACAACCACGCCCGACGCCAGCATCGAGACCAAGGTGGGCATCTCATGAGCACACTCACCCAAACGCCGCAGGAGCGTTCCATGACCAAGCAACCCATCCTCCAGGTGAGGGACCTCCACAAGAGCTACAACGGCAACCCCGTGCTCAAGGGCGTCGAATTCGACATTGAAAAGGGCCAAGTCAAGGCCGTCCTGGGCCCCTCGGGTTCCGGCAAGTCCACCATGCTGCGCCTCATGGCCCTGCTGGAACCGGCCGATTCCGGCCAGATCCTGCTCAAGGGATCCCGGATCGGCAGCAAGGAGCACAAGGGCCGCTCCCTGCACCTGCCCGAACGTGCGCTGGCCGTGCAGCGGCAGGAGGTGGGCATGGTTTTCCAGCGCTTCAACTTGTTCCCGCACCTGAGCGCCGTCCGCAACGTCATGCTGGGCCTGACCAGCGTCAAGGGCGTCTCGCACCACGAAGCCCGCACGCAGGCCCGCGACATGCTGGCCAAGGTGGGCCTGGACAACCGCGCCGAGCACTTCCCGTCCGAACTTTCCGGCGGGCAGCAGCAGCGCGTCGCGATTGCCCGCGCCCTGGTCATGAACCCCTCCGTCATGCTCTTCGACGAGCCCACCTCCGCCCTTGACCCCGAGCTGGTGGGCGAGGTCCTGGAGGTCATGGAGAACCTGGCCGAGTCCGGCATGACCATGATCGTGGTGACCCATGAGGTCCGCTTTGCCCGCCGCGTGGCAGACGAGGTCACCCTGTTCGACGGCGGCGTCATCGTGGAGCAGGCCGAACCCGAGCAGTTCTTTGAAAACCCGCAGCACGAACGCACCAGGAAGTTCCTCAGCCATGTCCACTGACCGCGCACTCCTCGAGAGCCCCGCCACCACCCCGGCCCAGGTTCTCCGGGCCGTCTACACGGACATGGACGACGTCGACTTCCGCCACGGGGTGCGCGTCCTCACCGACGCCGGCTTCGCCGTCGACTACCTCAACAGCACGGACCCGGCCACGATCACGGCCGCCGCGCACGACGCCACGGCCCTGCTGGTGGGCTACGCAACCGTCACCGCCGAGATGATGGATGCCATGCCGGCGCTGCGGATCATTGCGCTGCTGTCCATGGGCTTCAACAACATTGACGTTGATGCAGCCCGCGAGCGCGGCATCTGGGTCACCAACATCCCCGGTGCCGCCACCGAGGAAGTGGCCAGCCACGCCCTGGCCCTGGCGCTCGCCGTGGTGCGGAACTTGCCGTTCTACAGCAATGCCGTGCAGACCGGGGACTGGAACGCCCGGGACACCCTGGTTCCGCCGCGCCTGAGCCAGGCCCGGCTGGGCATCCTGGGCCTGGGCCGCATCGGCACCCGCTTCGCCGACATGGCCAAGACCATTTTTGGCGAGATCGTGGGCTACGACCCCGTGCTGCCGGACACCCCGGAGATCCGGGAGCGGCTGGCCTCGGCAGGCATCCGCCGAACCACGCTCGAGGAGGTGCAGGCCACCTCCAACGTGCTCTCGCTGCACATGCCGCTCACCGAGGAAACGGCCGGCATGGTCCACGCCGGATTCCTGGCCGGCATGCCGGCGGGCTCCTTCCTGCTCAACGTCAGCCGCGGCGCCCTGGTTGATTCGCAGGCCCTGCGCAACGCGGTCGACGCCGGCCACCTCGCCGGGGCGGGCCTGGACGTCCTGGATGCTGAGCCGCCAACGGCCGGACACCCCTTGCTGGGCAGCCCCCGCATCCTCATTACCCCGCACGTGGCCTACTACTCCGGTTTCACGGAGGGCGAGTACGTGCGCCAGCAGGCCCAGAACGTGGCCGCCTGGCTGGCCGGTGGACGCCCCGACTCCCCCGTCGCCGAGCTCCCCCACACCCCATCCGCAACCCCGACCGCCGGGAGAGAAGACCATGCGTAAACTCAACGCCTTTGAAAGCCGCCCGTTTGGGCACCGTGCAGTGATTGTCACCGCCGAGCGCATCCACACCATGGACCCGGCAAAGCCCACCGCCGAGGCATTCCTGATGATCGGCCCGGAGATTGCCGCCGTCGGCACCCTGGCGCACTGCCGCGAGGCAGCCGCGGCCCACGGAAGCGAATACCCTGACTTCCGCGACTTCCCCGGCGCCACCATTGTGCCCGGCTTCATCGACGCCCACGCACATCCGCTCATGTACGGGCAGATGATGAGCTGGGTGGACTGCGGCCCGGACAAGGCCTCCACCATTCCGGAAATTGTTGCCCTGCTCCAGGAAGCCGCCAAGGCCATCCCGAACGGCCTGCCCGTGCGTGGCTACGGCTACGAGCACCGCAACCTGGCCGAGGAACGCCACCCCACCCGCTTTGAGCTGGACGCCGTGGCCCTTGACCGCGAGGTGTACCTCATGAACGCCTCCGGGCACGGCGGCGTGGTCAACTCCCACACGCTGGCCATCAACAACATCACGGCCGCCACCCCCAACCCCGACGGCGGCGAGTTCTTCCGTGACGGCCATGGGGAGCTCACCGGCGAGCTCTCCGACGCCGCCTGCAACATCCTCACGGGCGTTGACGGGGTCAAGATCGGCCACCACGGCCCCAACTTCCACCTCGGCGACGAGCCCGCGGAGCACCTGCGCCAGCTCGGCGTGGCCCAGGAGAGCTTCCTTGCCGGCGGCGTCACGAGCATCGGCGACGCCCAGGTTTCCCGCCGCGAGTTCGACATGTACCTGCGCCTGGCCGCGGAAAACCAGCTCAAGGTCCGCGTCAGCATGTACCTGCTCTCCCACCTGCTCGACGACGCCCTGGACATGGGCCTGCACGGCCAGTTCGGCAACGCACACCTGAGCTTCGCCGGCATCAAGCTGTACGCCGACGGCACCCTGGGCGGCTGGACCGCCTACTTCCCCGACGGCTACGTGGGCGACCCATGCCGCACGGGCCAGCTCTACCACGAGCCCGCCGCATACAAGGAGCTCATCAGCAAGGCGCACGGTGCCGGGCTGCAGACGGCCACCCACGCACAGTCGCCCACCGCGATTGAGATGGTCATCGACGCCATCGAGTCGGCCCTGGCCGAACGCCCCGACGCCGACGCCCGGCACCGGATCGAGCACTGCGGGCTGCCCACCAGGGAGCAGATCACGCGCATGGCTGCCTCCGGCATCCGCCCCGTCAACCAGCCCCAGCACTACTACAACTGGGGCGAGGGCGTGCAGCAGGCCATCGGCACCCCCGGCGAACGCTTCAACCCGCTGGGCGAGTTCATTGACGCCGGCGTCACCATGGCCATCAGCTCCGACGCACCCGTGGCCGAACCGCGCCCGCTCGAGGCCATCCAGGCCGCCGTGACCCGCGTGACCCGCAACGGCCACAAGCTGGGCCCGGACAACCTCTGCATCACGGCCGCCGACGCCCTGGCCGCACACACCATCAACGCGGCTTCTGCACTGGGCCGCGAGGATGACCTCGGCTCGCTGTCCGTGGGCAAGAAGGCCGACTTCGCCGTGCTGGCGCAGGACCCGCTGGCCACCGCCGCCGAGTCCATTGCAGCCATCGGCGTGCTGCAGACCTGGATTGGGGGCAGCTGCCAGTTCACCGCAGAACTGGACGAACCCGCCCTGGCCGCCACCCTCCCCTCCCTCTACTCCGTGAACTCCTAGGACCGCACCCATGCAAACACAAGCCACAGCCCCCGCCGCTGAAAGCACCGCGGCACCGGTGCCCGTCACCAACAACGCCGGCTACGCCATCCTGAAGACGCTGCGCAACTACGGCGTGGACACCATCTTCGGCATCCCCGGCACGCACAACCTGGAGTTCTACCGCCACCTGGCACCCCTGGGCATCCACCCCGTCACCACCCGGCACGAGCAGGGCGCCGGTTACGGCGCCGACGGCTGGGCCCAGCAGACCGGCCTGCCCGGCGTGGTCATCACCACCTCCGGCCCCGGGCTCTTGAACGCCCTCTCGGCCGCGGGCACCGCGTACTGCGAGTCCCGGCCGCTGGTCATCCTCTCCCCCGGCGTCCCGGAGGGCGAGGAGTTCGCCGACATCGGATCCCTGCACGAGACCAAGGATTCCACGGCTGCCGCCGGTGCCATCGTGGAATGGAGCCGCCGCGTCCACTCGGCCAGCGAGGCCGTGCAGGCCATCCACGACGCCTTCGAAATCTTCCGCTACGGCCGTCCCCGCCCCGTGCACATCGAGGTGCCGCTGAACATCCTCGAGAGCCTGTCCGACGCCCCCGCTGAACTGCTCGAGGCCAAGCCGCGCCGGGCCGCCCAGGAAGCCGACACCGCATCCGTCGCCGAGGCCGCAGCATTGCTGGCCGCGGCAGTGCGTCCCGTAATCCTGGCCGGCGGCGGTTCCATCCCGGCCGGGCGCACCCTGGCCGAGCTGGCCGAACTGCTGCAGTCCCCCGTGGTCACCACGCTCAACGGCAAGGGTGCCCTGCCCGAAACCCACCCGCTGTCCCTGGGCTCGGACATCCGCCTGCCCGCCGCCCAGGAACTGTGCGACGGCGCCGACGTGCTTCTGGTGGTCGGCTCCAAGGTGGGCGAATCTGAAATGTGGGGCGGCAAGCTGGCCCCGCGGGGCAAGGTGATCCGGGTCGACATCCTGGCCTCGCAGGCCAACAAGAACATCGACTCCCACATTGCCCTGACAGGCGATTCCGGCGCCGTGCTGCGCCAGCTCCTGGGCGCGATCGGCAGCCAGGCGCGTGCCGCCGTCGACCTTTCAGAGTTGAAAACAGCCTTGCGCGCCCAGGCCCGGGCGCTCTCCCCCGAGCTGAGCCGCATCGCCGAGCTGGCCGCCTCCGTGATGCCCGCCAACACCATTGTGGGCGGGGACTCCTCGCAGATCACCTATCTGGGCACGGCGTCGTTCATCCCGCAGGAATCTCCGCACTCCTTCCTCTACACACCGGCCTACGCCACGCTGGGCTACGGACTGCCGGCCTCGATCGGCGCCAAGGTTGCCTCGCCGGAACGCCCCGTGGTGTGCATCCTGGGCGACGGCGCCCTCATGTTCGCCGTGCAGGAAATGATCACGGCCGTGGAGCAGCGCCTGGACTTGGTGGTGGTGTGCGTGGACAACGGCGGCTACGCCGAAATCCGCTCCAACGAGGCCGACCGCGGCATCCCGGCCGTGGGCGTGGACCTGGTCCAGCCCAACTGGGCAGCCCTGGCCACCGCCTTTGGCGGCACGGGACACGCCATCACGGACGCCGCGGACTTTGCCCCGGCATTGCGCAGCGCCGTGGAGGGACGCGGCCTGCACGTGCTGCATGTGCCCGTGGAACTCTTCTCGTACGCCGCCCCGGCAGCCTCAAACTAGGACGCAGCAATGACACTCACCCCCACACAGTCAAGCACCGCCGGCACGGAGATCAGCCAGGCGGCCAAGGGCACCGCGCAGGCGTGGATTGATGCCAACATGGACAGGCTGTCCGTCTGGCACAAGCACATCTGGGAGCTGGCCGAGCCGGCCTGGCGCGAGTACAAGTCGGCCCAGTGGTACGTTGAGCTGCTGCGCGCCGAGGGCTTCACGGTGGAGGCCGGCAGCGCCGGCATGCCCACGGCGTTTAGCGCCGAGTGGTCCCACGGCGACGGCGGCCCCGTGCTGTTGACGTATGCCGAATACGACGCCGTGCCCGGCAACTGCCAGTCCGCCGGAACGGACCCTGAACCCCGCGAGGGCCTGAGCCCCTACGCACCCGGGCACACGGACCCGCATTCGGCGCTGGGCATCTCAACGCTCGCCGGCCTGCTCGGCACGAAGCACGCCATGGAGGTCCACGGCATCGCCGGCACGCTGAAGTACACGGGCGAGCCGGCCGAGAAGGTCCAGGGCTCCAAGGTGGTCCACGGCCTGCGCGGATACTACGACGGCGTGGACGCGATTGTCAGCTTCCACCCGTTCTACATGCTGCCACTGTGCAACACGGCCCGCTGGGACACCCAGTGCGGCAGCTATTACAGCAAGGTCTTCACGTTTGTGTGCGACGAGCCGGAGACGTGGCAGCTGTCCGCCAACCCGAACTCGCCCATCCCGGCCTCGCACTCTGCGGCGCGCGCCCCGGGCGCCAACGTTGCCCTGATGAGCATGTACACGTCCACGCGCGTCATGCAGGATGCCATGCTGCCCAGCTTTGGCGGCTGGTCCCTGTCCGACGCCATCTTCACGCAGGGACAGGCCACGGCCGACAACCTGCCGGCCCGGATAGCGCAGATCCAGTACTCCTGGCGCTGCCCCACCCTGGAAATGGCCGAGCACGTGCTGGCCGTCCTGGACCGCAACGCCGAGCATGCGGCGGCCCTGGCCCATTGCCGGCTGGAGACCACGTGGGTTGCCCGCAACCGCCCCGGCCGCACCAACCATGTGCTGGCGCAGGCCCTGTACAACAACCTGGAGCAGGTGGGCGCCCCGCAGTACGGCTCCGAGGCCATTGCCGCGGCCCAGAAAATCCAGCAGACCCTGGGCATGGAGCCCATGGACAAGCCGTTCCTGGACGAGTGCGAGGCCCTCATCAGCCCGCAGGATGCCGAGGCCGCACTGCGCGAGCACCTGGCCCCGTGGCAGAAGAACTGGACCAGCGACGACTACGTGGAAATGACCCACTACGCGCCCACCGTCCGCTTCTACGTGTCCCGGCCTGCGCTCAAGCCGGCTCCGGGCCAGGGCGCCTACCCGGGCTGGGTCATGAACGCCCTCGGCGGCATCCCTGCCACGATTGACCCCACGATCGATGTGGCTGGCAAGACCATTGCCGGCACGTTCGTGGACCTGCTGACCCGCCCCGAGCTGGTGGATGCGGCCAAGGCCGAATTCTCCCAACGCACCGCGGAGGACCCGAGCCCGGCGCTGCTGCCGGCCGATTTCATGCCGCCGGTGGAGTTCGCCTGGCCCGACTACTCGGCCGCCCCCGGCGCCGGGCGGGTCTGGTATCCCAAGGCCGCCGGGCAGTAGACTGGCGCACCATGAGCGCAGGGCCGGACCGGCCACCAAGCCGGTCCGGCCCTGTGCCGTATCCACACCTTGTTAGCCGGCACCGCGCCGGATGTTGATGACTGAAAGAAAAGGCCCTTCCGTGTCCCAGACGCCAACACAAAACAGCCCCGCCGCCCTGCGCTACCGGGTGGTCAACCCGGCCACCGGGGCCGTCGTGGAAGAATTCCCCACCGCCACCGATGACCAGGTGCAGGAGGCCCTCGCGGCCGCCGAATCCGCCTACCAGCTCTGGCGTGCCACCCCCATTGGTGAGCGTGCCGCCGTCGTTGGCCGCATTGCCGAACTGTTCGAGGAACGCAAGGACCAGCTGGCCGCCATCATCACCGAGGAGATGGGCAAGCGCCTGTCCGAATCGGTGGGCGAGGCCGAGTTATCGGCCGAGATCTTCAACTACTACGCCCAGGAAGGCCCGGGCCTGGCCGCGGACCAGCCCATCAAGGCCATCAACGGAGCCCGCGCCGTCATCCAAAAGCGCCCCGTGGGCCCGCTGCTGGGCATCATGCCGTGGAACTTCCCCTACTACCAGGTGGCCCGCTTTGCCGCCCCAAACCTGGTGCTGGGCAACACCATCATCCTCAAGCATGCCGAGAACTGCCCCCGTTCGGCCCTGGCCATGGAGCAGCTCATGCTCGACGCCGGCCTGCCGCGCGGCGCCTACATCAACCTCTTTGCCTCCCACGCCCAGATCGAGACCATCATTGCCGATCCCCGCATCCAGGGTGTTTCCCTCACCGGCTCCGAACGGGCCGGTGCCGCCGTGGCCCAGATTGCCGGGCGCAACCTGAAAAAGGTGGTCCTGGAACTGGGCGGCTCGGACCCCTACATTGTGCTGGCCAGCGACGATGTGAAGGCCTCCGCGCAGGCAGCCTTTGCCACGCGCATGGAGAACGCCGGGCAGGCGTGCAACTCCAACAAGCGAATGATCGTCATGGACAACATCCACGACGAGTTCGTGGCCGAGCTGGCCGGCCAGGCCGCCGCACTGGCCCCGGGCAACCCCACGGGGGACGACGCCGGAACGTACGTTCCGTTGTCATCCGAGACTGCCGTTGAGGGCCTGTTGGCGCAAATCAACGACGCCGTGGACAAGGGCGCAATCCTGCACGCCGGAGGGGCGAGGGCCGGGCAGGCCGGCGCCTACCTGGCACCCACAGTGCTCAGCGGCGTCACGCCGGGCATGCGCGCCTTCAGCGAGGAGCTATTTGGCCCCGTGGTGGTTGTCTACAAGGTCTCCAGCGACGCCGAGGCAGTGGAGCTGGCCAACAACTCCGACTACGGGCTGGGTGGCGCCGTGTTCGCACCCGATGCGGACCGCGCACTGGCCGTGGCCCAGCAGATCAACTCCGGCATGGTGGCAGTGAATGCCGCCGCCGGGGAAGGCGCGGACATGCCGTTCGGCGGTGTGAAGCGCTCGGGCTACGGCCGGGAGCTGGGCCCGCTGGGCATGGAGGAGTTCGTCAACAAGCAGCTGCTGTACGTGGCTGGCTGATTTCCGCCCGCCACACAGAAAAGGCGTGGACCCGGGCCGTGATTTCCACGGCCCGGGCCCACGCCTTTGTGCAGCTAGGCCTGGCCTGCCAGCAGCCGGCTGCGCTGTGCGGGGTCGGTGGCCAGGTCCACGCACGTCCAGGCCATGGCGAGGGCGCCGTCCCACACCACCTGGTCCCCCAGTGCCGATGCTGCAGCGTCGGCAAAGGCGCTGTCGTGGATGCCGGGGCAGCCCTCGCCCAGGCTGATCATGGGGTGGATGGTGGGGTATTCGTGGGACACATTGGCCATGTCGGTGGAGCCCCCGCGGCGCCCGGCGGGCGTGAGCGGCCGGCCCAGGCGCGCCGAATTGGCGGCGAACAGCCCGGCCATGGCAAGGTCTGTGCGCAATTCGGCATAGACGGGGCCGTCCTGGACCATCTCCAGGGTGGCGCCTGTTGCCAGCGCGCCCGCCTCCATGCACCGTTTCAGGACCGCTGTGGCCCTGGCCAGGGAATCAACATCGTGGGCACGGACCATCCACTCCCCCGTGGCACGGTCCGGGATGACATTGGGCGCGGTCCCGGCCGAAGCAACATATCCGTGGATTTGCTGGCCCGGCTCAAGCTGCTGCCGGGCCAGGCCGATCGCGGTCATGGCGACCGTCACAGCATCCAGTGCGTTGATCCCCTCCCAGGGTGCGGCGGAGGCGTGGGCGCCACGGCCAAGGTAGGACACCTTGTAGCCGGCACAGGCGTAGGGAAGCATTTCCACCTCGTCCACGTCGCCGGGGTGGATCATCATGGCGGCGTGGGTGCCGGCAAAGTCCCCCTGTTCCAGCATCAGGACCTTGCCGCCGCCGTTTTCCTCGGCCGGGGTGCCGAGCAGGCGCATTGTCATGCCCAGCTCGTCCGCCACGGGGGCCAGGGCGGCAAAGGCGCCCAGCGCGGCGGCGGCAATCACGTTGTGGCCGCAGGCGTGGCCCAGGCCGGGCAGGGCATCGTATTCGGCGCAGATGGTCAGGACCAGCGGACCCGATCCGGCCTCTGCCTTGAGGGCCGTGGGCAGCGCCCCGAGCCCTGCCTGCACGCGCGCCCCGGGGATGCTTCCGAGCTCCTCGGCCAGCCACTTGACCGCCTGGAACTCCGCAAACCCAAGCTCGGGATTCCGGTACAGCTTGTGGCTGAAGGCCGTCACGGCGGCAAAGTTCTCCCGCAGCCCCTGCTCAACCCGGGCCTTCACAGGACCTTAGCCAGGAAGGACTTGGTCCGTTCGTGCTGCGGGTTTCCCAGCACCTCCCGGGGGTCGCCCTGTTCCACGATCACGCCGTTGTCCATGAACACCACCACGTCACCCATCTCCCGGGCAAAGCCCATCTCGTGGGTCACCACAATCATGGTCATGCCGTCGCGGGCCAGCTGCTTCATGACGTCCAGGACCTCGCCCACCAGTTCCGGGTCCAGTGCCGAGGTGGGTTCGTCAAAGAGCATGACGTCCGGGTTCATGGACAGTGCCCGGGCTATGGCCACGCGTTGCTGCTGGCCGCCCGAGAGCTGGGACGGGTAGTTGTCCATGCGGTCGGCCAGCCCCACCTTTGCCAAGAGTTCCTCGGCGTGCCGCTGGGCTTCCTTCTTCCCCATTTTCAACAGCTTGACGGGGCCAAACATCACGTTCTCCTTGGCGGTCATGTGGCCAAAGAGGTTGAAGGACTGGAAGACCATGCCGATCTTGGAGCGGCGCCTGTCGATCTCTTGCGCCGACGCCTCCCGGAGCCGGTCCCCGTGGACGTCGTAGCCGATCATGCGCCCGCCCACGGTGATGGCGCCCGACGTCGTCATTTCCAGGTGGTTGACGCAGCGCAGCAGGGTGGACTTTCCGGATCCGGAGGGGCCAATGAGGCAGACCACCTGCTGCTCCTGCACCGTGAGGTTGATGCCCTTGAGGACCTCCACCGGCCCGAAGCTCTTGTGGACGTTGAGAAACTGCACGGTTGACATTATCTTTGGGCCTTTCCAAGCAGGAGGGCGTTGCCCTTGGAGTATTTCTTTTCCAGACGGGACTGCCCCATGGTCAGGATGGTGGTCAGCAGGATGTACCAGAGGCTGGCAACAATCAGCAGCGGGATCTGCTTGAGGTTCTGGGCGTAGATCTGCTGGGTGTTGTAGAGCAGGTCGCCCACACCGATCACAATGACCAGCGACGTTGTCTTGAGCATGGAGATGACCTCATTGCCCACAGGCGGAATGATGACCTTCATGGCCTGGGGGATCACCACGTGGCGCAGGGTGTTGAGGCGGCTGAAGCCCATGGCCCGGGATGCTTCCGACTGCCCTGCCGGAACGCTGAGCAGTCCGGCCCGGACAATCTCCGCCATGTAGGCGCCTTCATTGAGGCCCAGCCCGAGGATTGCGGCGGCAAACAGCGAGATGACGTCGTTGGTGTTCCATTCAATGAAGGTGGGGCCCCACGGAATCCCCAGCCCGATCTTGGGGAACAGGACTGCCGCGAATCCCCAGAACAGGAGCTGGACCAGCAGGGGCGTGCCACGGAAGAACCAAATGTAGGCGCCGGACACTGCACGCAGCAGCCAGTTGTCCGACATGCGCATGACGGCCACCACCAGCCCCACCACAAAGCCGATCACCATGGCGATGACTGTCAGCTCCAGGGTGACCAGCAGGCCGCCCAGGATGCGCTTGTCGAAGAGGTACTTGCCCACGGTTGGCCAGCCAAAGCCGGGGTTGGTGAACAGCGTCCACACTCCGTAGACCATGGCGAAAAGGACCACGACGACGGCGGCAAGCTGGCCCGGGCGGCGCCGCTTGAGGATCGGTTTGGTGGTCAGGGACAGGAAATCGTGGGAACGCTCCACGGGCACCTCCAGCGTTGATTCAGCCAATTAGCCCACCACCGTGGGGTTGATTTCCGACTTCTCGATTGACGAGGGGGCAAGGTTCCAGGCGCCCATGATCTTGCCGTAGGTGCCGTCTTCCATGAGGGACTGGATGGCTGCGGAGAAGGCCTTGACCAGCTTGCCGTCGCCCTTGGCCATGGCGACGCCCACCAGGGACGGGTCCACCAGGATGGAGTCAACCTGGGCAAAGGCGTCGGGCTGGATCTGTGAGTAGTAGGCCGTCAGCGCGTTGTCGGCCAGCATGGCCTGCGCCCGGCCGGAGGCAATGGCCTGGTTGGCGCTGTCCTGCTGCGGCAGCAGCAGCGGGGTGATGGCCTTCTTGCCCGCATCGGTGCAGGCTTTTTCAAAGTTTGGCATGACTGTCAGTGCCTGGGTGGTGCCGGTCTGTGCGGTGACTGTCTTGCCGCACAGGTCAAGGATCTCGTGGAAGTCGCCTTCGGTGCCCTTCTTGACGATGACGGAGGTGCCGCCCTTCATGTAACTGGCCATGTCCACTGCGGCCGTGCGTTCCGGGGTGATGGAGAAGGCAGCCCAGGAGGCGTCGTAGCGCTTGGACTCCAGGCCTGCGAGGATGCCGTTGAAGTCTCCCTTGGTGATTTCAATCTTGATGCCCATCTTGTTGGCCACGGCCAGGGCCATGTCCGGCTCGAGGCCAATGATGTTGCCGCTGTTGTCGGTGAAGTCAATGGGCGCATAGGTCGGATCGGTCACGAGCTTCATGCTCCCGGCGGCCTTGATGCCCTCCGGCAACAGCGCCTGGACAGCGGGGTCGGCCTTCACGGCCTTGGCCGCGTCCTGCCCTCCGGCCCCCAGCGCCACGGCGGCTCCCCCCGATGCGTCGCTGACCGGCTCCGGCGCCTCTGAGTTGGTGCACCCGGCCAGCGCAGAAACCAGCAGGGCTGACGACAGGAGCAATGCGGTCTTGGTCAGGAGGGGGTTCTTCTTCATCATGTCTCCATTGGCAGAATGTAGGGTTGTGTAAATAATATGTGTAACTTATTATTTGTGTGACGGGGGACACTGTCAAGGCTTGTCCGCAACAAAGAGCCCCGTTGGCAGCCGGCATTGCCGCGGCTTGCCGGAACACAGTCCGGGGCGCAGATCCGCCCCGGCGCTGCACAGCTAGGCTGAAACCATCCGTGCGCGGGCATCCATTCGCGCAACGTCAAGGGAGAACCATGAATCCGGGTCAACGCAAGCGAACACATGCCGTCACCGACGAGGCCATCGCCGAGCGGCGTGAAACCATTGCCGCCCACGCGGCGGACATCATCGCCGGATCAGGGGTCGAGGGCTGCACCTTCGGGGCCGTCTCCGACTCGACAGGGTTCAGCGTGGGCATGATCCAGCACCATTTCCGCACCCGCGAGCGCCTGGTGCTGGCCTCCGTTGAATACAGGACAACGGCGTCCGTCAGGGAATGGCAAACCATCCATTCGGCCGGGACGGGGGCCCTTGAACGGCTGCACGACCTGCTGACATTTGCCGTGGAGGGCGAGGCCACCTTTGAACAGGCCTGGGGGTTTTGGATCGAGGTCTACTCGGCGGCCCACAAGGACCCGAACATCCGCGTGCATGTGGCCAACACTCTGCTTGCATGGCGGCGGATCTTCGAGGAAACCCTGGACGAGGCCGTCCAGGAGGGCCTGATCAAGCCCTTCCATGAACCGGAGGTTCTCGCCACCTTGCTGCTTGCGGTCATTGACGGGCTGGCCATCCAGGCCCTGAACGGCATCTACGACAGCAGCCCGGCCAAGATGATTGACACCCTGCGGCGCTTCGCCGCCCACGAATTTGGCATCGATGAACAGAGCTTTGTCCGCCGGGACCTTGAACTCAAGGAACCGGCCCTCTAGCTGTGCACACCGCCGCCCCACACTTTCTCTCCACAAAGGACGCCATGACAGAGACCGCCAGCATCTCCCTGCACACCCTCCGCTTTGCCGACCGGGCCGAGGGCTACCACCCCTCCCCCGTGCGCGAGGTGTTCGAGGTGTCCATGCAGCCAAACATGATCTCGCTGGCCGGCGGAAACCCGGACCTTGCCGGGCTGCCGCTGGAGCGGATTGCAGACATGGCGCACAGCCTGATTTCCGAACGCGGGCTCGAGGCGCTGCAATACGGTTCCGGCGCCGGCACCCCGGAACTCCAGGCCCTGGTCTGTGAGGTCATGGCATTGGAGGGCATCGAGGCTGATCCCGAAAACGTGCAAATCACCTCCGGCTCGCAGATGGGGCTCGAGCTCATCACCAAGTTGTTCTGCAACCCCGGCGACGTGATCCTGGCCGAGGGGCCCAGCTATGTGGGCGCCCTGGGCACCTTCGAGGGGCTCCAGGCCGAGGTGGTCCAGGTCCCCATGGATGAGGAAGGTCTCGTGCCGGGACAGCTGCGGGCCGCCATTGCCTCGCTCAAGGCCGCAGGCAAGACCATCAAGTTCCTGTACACCATCCCCAACTTCAACAACCCGGCCGGCACCAGCCTTGCGGTGGGGCGCCGGCAGGAGATTGTGGACATTGCCCGCGCCGAGGGCATCGCCATTGTGGAGGACAACCCGTACGGGCTGCTCAGCTTCGATGGCAGCTACAAGGCAGCCCTGCACACCCTGGACCCCGAGAACGTGATCTACCTGGGCTCCTTCTCCAAGATCTTCTCCCCCGGGCTGCGGGTGGGCTGGGTCCTGGCCCCTGCAGAGGTCCGCAAGCGCCTCCAGCTGGCGGCGGAGGCCACCACCATTTGCCCGTCGGTGCTGAGCCAGATGCTGGTGGAGAGCTACATCTCCGGGTTCGACTGGCGCCAGCACGTGCGCGACGCCTGCCGCACCTACGCGAGCCGCTGCCAGGCCACCCTTGACGCCCTGGCGGAATACATGCCCGCCGGCACCACCTGGACCCGGCCCACCGGCGGCTTTTTCACCTGGATCACCCTGCCCGAAGGCATCTCCACCGAGGCCCTGCTCCAGCCGGCCATCGACTCCGGAGTGGTTTTTGTCCCCGGCAGCGCCTTCTTCGCCCATGCAGCCGGTGAAAACCAGTTCCGTGTCGCCTTCTCCTTCGAGAGCGAGGAATCCTTGCGCGAAGGCATCCGCCGGCTCGGCGCAGCCATGGCAACCCTGGCATAGAAGACCTCCCGCGCCCGGCCGGGCATGGTTGACGCGGCGGCGGTGGCGGCGGAAGCTAGAGCATGTGGTCCCCCGGCCCCTTGGGGCGGGGGACCTGCTTCCCCGCCGCGGCCGGCACCGGCCGCGGCGCAACATGCGAGAAACACATCGGAGTGATTCTTGGAACAGGTCTCAGCAGGCACGCTCAGGCAGGCTGGCAAGGTCATTGCCGTCCATGTGGCCTACCGCTCGCGCGCCGAACAACGTGGCCTCACCCCGCAAGAGCCGTCCTATTTCCTCAAGGCCAGCTCCTCGCTGAGCCTGGACGGGGCGCAGGTGGAACGCCCGGCCGGCTGTGAACTGCTGGCCTTTGAAGGGGAGATAGCCCTCGTGGTGGGAACCGCAGCCCGCCACGTCAGCCCCGCCGATGCTTGGGCGCACATTGGCTTCGTCACGGCGGCCAACGACTTGGGCGTCCACGACCTCCGGTATGCGGACAAGGGCTCCAACGTCCGCTCCAAGTCCGGCGATGGCTACACCCCGCTTGGCCCCGGGCTCATCCCCGCCGCGGGCATTGACCCGACCGGGCTTCGCGTCCGGACCTGGCTCAACGGCAGCCCCGTCCAGGAGGACAGCAGCGCAGGGCTGCTGTTTCCCTTCAGCCAGATTGTGGCCGACCTGTCCCAGCTCATGACGCTGGAACCCGGCGACATCATCCTCACGGGAACCCCGGCAGGGTCCTCCGTTGCCCTGCCGGGGGACGTGGTGGAGGTGGAGGTGGACGTCCCCGTCATGGGGCTTTCCACCGGCAGGCTGCGCACCACTGTGGTCCAGGGCCAGACACCCATGGCCCCGTACGGCAGTGTCCCCCGGGCCACCGATGCCGAGCGCGAATTGGCCTGGGGCTCGGCGGAGGCCGCCGGGCTCCCCACTGCATCCTCCGCCCCGCCCGCACAGGCCAAGGGCGCGCCTCCCGCCCTTGCTGAAACGCTGCGCCTCAAGCTGGAATCCGTTGGCACCGCCACCCTCAGCGCCCAGCTGCGCAAGCGCGGCCTGGACCACGTGAGCATCGACGGCCTGGCTTCCACCCGGCCGGGCCTGCGGATCGTGGGCACCGCCCGCACACTGCGCTTCGTGCCCAACCGCGAAGACCTCTTCGCCCAGCACGGCGGCGGCTACAACGCCCAGAAACGCATCATCAACACCCTCAACGACGGCGACGTGCTGGTCATGGAGGCCCGCGGCGAAACGGGCGCCGGAACCGTGGGCGACGTTCTGGCCCTGCGCGCCCAGGTCAGGGGCGCCGCGGCCATCGTGACCGACGGCGGCGTGCGGGACATTGCCGCCGTGGCCGCACTGGACATGCCCGTCTTCCATGCCGGGGCCCACCCCGCCGTCCTGGGCCGCAAGCACATACCGTGGGACACGGACCTGACCATCTCCTGCGGCGGCGCCACCGTCCAGCCCGGCGACATCATTGTCGGCGACGACGACGGCGTGCTGGTCATCCCGCCGTCGTACGCGGAGGAAGTGGCGGACGCCGCCATCGCCGCCGAACACGAGGAGGAATTCATCGCCGCCATGGTGGCAGATGGCCACGGCGTGGAGGGCCTGTTCCCCCTGGACGCGCAGTGGCGGGCCCGGTTCCGCGACTGGGCGGCAACACATCCGAACAGGAAGGCCCAGCCATGACCGGCCATTTCATCCCTGACAGTCTCCCCACGCAGCTGCAGCACTATATTGACGGCGCCTGGGTGGACTCGGCAGGCGGGGAGCGCTTCAATGTGCTGGACCCGGTGTCCAACAGCAACTACGCAACGGCCGCGGCAGGGCAAAAAGCGGACATTGACCGCGCCGTGGAAGCAGCCACCCGCGCGTTCCGGGAAGGGCCATGGCCGGAAATGAAGGCCCGCGAGCGCGCCCGCGTGCTGAACCGTATTGCCGACGCCGTCGAGGGCCGCGAAGACCGGCTGGCCGAGCTGGAAACCTTCGACACCGGCCTGCCCATCACCCAGGCCCGCGGGCAGGCGCGGCGCGCGGCGGAGAACTTCCGCTTCTTCGCGGACCTGGTGGTGGCGCAGTTCGACGACGCCATGAAGGTCCCCGGCGCGCAGATCAACTACGTCAACCGCAAACCCGTGGGCGTGGCCGGGCTCATCACCCCGTGGAACACGCCGTTCATGCTGGAGTCCTGGAAACTGGCGCCCGCGCTCGCCGCCGGCTGCACAGTGGTGCTCAAGCCGGCCGAGTTCACGCCCCTGTCGGCTTCCCTGTGGGCCGGCATCTTCGAGGAGGCCGGCCTGCCGCGCGGCGTCTTCAACCTGGTCAACGGCCTGGGCGAGGAGGCCGGGGACGCCCTGGTGAAGCACCCGGGCGTGCCGCTGATTTCCTTCACGGGCGAGACCACCACGGGGCAGACCATCTTTGCCAATGCGGCCCCGAACCTGAAGGGGCTGTCCATGGAGCTGGGCGGCAAGAGCCCGTGCGTGGTCTTCGCCGACGCTGACCTGGACGCCGCGGTCGATTCGGCCCTGTTCGGCGTGTTCTCGCTCAACGGCGAGCGCTGCACGGCCGGCTCGCGCATCCTCGTGGAGCGCAGCATCTACGGCGAGTTCTGCGAGAAGTTCGCGGCCCGGGCCCGGAACATTGTGGTGGGCGACCCCCACGATCCGCGCACCGAGGTGGGCGCCCTGGTCCACCCCGAGCACTACGCCAAGGTCATGAAGTACGTGGCCATCGGCAAATCAGAGGGCCGGCTGTTGGCCGGCGGTGGCCGCCCCGCCGGACTGGAGACGGGCAACTATGTTTCCCCCACGGTGTTTGCCGATGTGCGGCCCAACGCGCGGATTTTCCAGGAGGAGATCTTCGGCCCCGTGGTTGCCATCACCCCGTTTGCGGACGACGCCGGGGCGCTGGCCTTGGCGAATGGCGTCAAGTACGGCCTGGCCGCCTATGTGTGGACGAACGACCTTACCCGCGCCCACACCTTCGCGCAGGGACTGGAGGCCGGCATGGTGTGGCTGAACAGCCACAATGTGCGGGACCTGCGGACGCCTTTTGGCGGGGTCAAGGCCTCGGGGCTGGGCCACGAGGGCGGCTTCCGTTCCCTCGACTTCTACACGGAGCAACAGGCAGTCCACATCACGCTGGGCCACGTGGACACACCCAAATTCGGGGCAGCCAAATGACCGGCACCATCCCCACCCCCGCCCCGGACATTGTGCGCTGCGCCTACATGGAACTCGTGGTGACGGACCTGGCCGCCTCCCGAGCGTTCTATGTGGACCTGCTGGGCCTGCATGTCACCTGCGAGGATGCGGACACCATCCACCTGCGCACGCTGGAGGAGTTCATCCACCACAACCTGGTGCTGCGGCAGGGGCCCGTGGCAGCAACCGCCGTGGCAGCCTTCCGGGTGCGGACCGCGGCCGACGTCGACTTGGCCGAGGCCTACTACAGGGAGCTGGGCTGCCGCACGGAGCGGCGGAATGACGGCTTCACCAAGGGCATTGGCGACGCCGTCAGGGTGGAGGATCCGCTGGGGTTTCCCTACGAGTTCTTTTACGAGACCACCCACGTGGAGCGGCTGACCCAGCGCTACGATCTCTACAGCGCCGGTGAACTGGTCCGGCTGGACCACTTCAACCAGGTCACCCCCGACGTTGAGGCCGGCCAAAAGTACCTTCAGGGGCTGGGTTTCCGTGTCTCCGAGGACATCCGGGACGACGCCGGAACCACCTATGCGGTCTGGATGCACCGCAAGCAGACAGTCCACGACACAGCACTGACCGGCGGCGACGGGCCGCGCATGCACCACCTCGCCTTCGCCGTGCACGAGAAACACAATGTCCTGCAAATCTGCGACAAGATGGGCGCCCTGCGCATCTCCGACCGGATTGAGCGCGGCCCTGGCAGGCACGGGGTGTCCAACGCGTTCTACCTGTACATCCTTGACCCGGACGGGCACCGCGTGGAGATCTACACGCAGGACTACTACACGGGCGACCCCGACAACCCCGTGGTCAGCTGGGACGTCCACGACAACCAGCGCCGCGACTGGTGGGGCAACCCCGTAGTCCCGTCCTGGTACACCAACGCCTCCCGGGTCCTGGACCTGGACGGAAACCTCCAGCCCCTGCGCAGGGCCGCAGGCAGCTCCGAGCAGGACGTCACGGTGGGCGCCGACGGCTTCTCGTATACACGGCCGCCCGCGGATGGGTCCGGCGGCGGCGGGTCCGGCGAGAACCGGGGCTTCAAGCTGGGCGGGCAGCTGTGACGGGGCCGGGCGTGCTTGACGACGCCACGATTGAGGCAATCGCCGACGAGCTCGTGGAGGCCGGGCGGACCCGGACCCCCGTGCCGCTGCTGACCGCCCGCCACCCGGGCATGACCGTGGAGGACGCGTACCGGGTGCAAAAGCTGTGGCGGGAACGCGGCGAAGCGGCCGGGAGGGTCGTGGCCGGACACAAGATCGGGTTGACGTCGCGGGCCATGCAGCAGGCCACAGGCATCACGGAGCCGGACTATGGCGTCATTTTCAATGACGCCATCCTGGAGAACGGCTGCACCGTGGATTGGGCCGCCTACACACATCCGCGCATCGAGGTGGAGCTGGCGTTCCTGCTCAAGGAGGACCTCCACGGACCGGATGTGACCCTGCCCGAGGTGCTGCGCGCCACCGAGTACGTGGTGCCCGCCCTGGAAATCCTGGACTCCCGGATTGAGATGGAAGGGCGGACCATTGTGGACACCATCAGTGACAACGCAGCCCTGGGCGCCATGGTGGTGGGCGGAACACCCGTGCAGCCGGACGCCGTGGACCTCCGCTGGGCCGCGGCCATCCTGTTCCGCAACGAGGTAGTGGAAGAGACAGGCGTGGCCGCGGGCGTGCTGAACCACCCGGCGTCGGGCGTGGCCTGGCTGGCCAACAAGCTCGCCGCCCACGGGGAAGCGCTCAAGGCCGGGGAGATCATCCTGGCCGGCTCCTTCACCCGCCCGCTGTGGCTTGGCCGGGGCGACACCATTTTTGCCGACTACGGAAGGCTGGGGACCATCACATGCCATTTCCAGTAACCCCCGACCCCTCGCTCAAGGATGCGCTCGCAGCCGCCGGCCGGCCGCTTGTGGGCATGTGGGTGAACTCGGGCAGCGCGCTCGTGGCGGAGATCTGTGCCGGTTCGGGCCTGGACGCCGTGGTGATTGACGGCGAGCACGGACCCAACGGGCTTCCTGGCATCTTGGCCCAACTGCAGGCGGTGCGAGGCCATCCCGTCACGGCCGTGGTCCGCCCGCCGGTCAACGACACCGTGGTGATCAAGCAGTACCTGGACATCGGCGTGCAGTCGCTGCTCATCCCCATGGTCCACACTGCGGCCGAGGCTGCGGCGGCCGTGGCTGCCACGCGGTACCCGCCGGAGGGTGTGCGCGGGGTGGGCTCGGCCCTGGCCCGCTCCTCACGCTGGAACCGGTTCCCGGACTATGCGGGGCAGGCATCGTCCACCATCACCGTCATGGTGCAGCTGGAATCTGCGCAGGCCGTGGACAACGTGGCCGGGATTCTGGCCGTGGACGGGGTCGACGGCGTCTTCCTCGGCCCGGCCGACCTCGCCGCCTCAATGGGTTGGCTGGGGCAGCAGGAACACCCCGAGGTGCTGGCCGCCGTCGAACATTGCATAGCGGCGGCGAAAGCTGCCGGGAAGCCCGTGGGCGTCAACGCCTTTGCGCCAGCCACGGCGCGGCACTACCTGGATGCCGGGGTTGACTTCATCCTGGTGGGCGCCGACGTCACGCTGCTGGCCCGCGGCAGCGAGGGCCTGGCCGCCGCCTACATTCCGCAGTAGCGGCGCGGCGATTAATGTTCACTTTGAGTTAATTTGACGCATACCACTAGTTGCCAGTCACGATCATTCAGTCCTGCTAGCGTGTGAAACCCAATCCACCAAAGAAGGTCATCAATGAACCAGGTTTCACGCCGCAGCATCGTTCGAGGAATTACCGGCGCCGCGGCACTAGGCGCACTTTCCGTGGCGGGAGCCGCCACGGCAACGGCAGCACCGTCCAAGAGCACACTCAAGGTCCTGGTGCTCAATGCCTGGCACGGCGGCAAGCAGATCGCCGGCGGCGTCGGCATGATCGCGGACATCATCAAGGAATCCGGCGCCACCTTGGTCTTTATCCCGGAAGCCAATGAGACCACGCCGAGCATCGTGGCCAAGCTCAATGCCCAGGGACTGAGTTTTCAGTACCGGATCACCGGGGACAACGCCATCATCTCGGCGTACCCCATCGGCGAGGCGACCTCGCTTCCCTACATGGCCAAGGCGGTGGTGACAGTGGGTTCCGTTGAAATCGCAGCCTACGCAGCCCACCTGCAGTACCGGTGGTACGCAACGTACCTGCCCCGCGCTTATGGCCCGGGCTCGCCCAGCGGCGAGTTTTCCCAGTACGGCTGGAACAAGATTCCCAGCGGCCCGGTGACCGATGCGGCTGCAGTGCACCGGGTCAATGAGGCCTCCGGACGCCCCCAGGTGATCGCACAGTTCATCGCCGACGCGGCAAAGGAGCGCGACCTTGGACGCGCCGTGATTCTGGGCGGCGATTTCAATGAGCCCTCAACACTGGACTGGACGCACCGCACCGCGCAGCTGTTCGACCACAATGGCGTGGTCCTGCGCTGGGGTTCCACGCAGGCACTGGAAGATGCCGGATACGTGGATGCCTACCGTCGCCAGCACCCGAACCCCGTGACCCACCCTGGATTCACGTGGCCCGCCAGCAACCCCAATTCCCCCGTGAGCGTCCTGACTTGGGCGCCCGAGGCTGATGAGCGGGACCGCATTGACTACGTTTTCCACCACCCCGATTCCCGGCTGAAGCTGACGGATGCACACGTGGTGGGACCGCGCGCAACCATCGTTCGGAACCAGCGCGTGGTTGAGCCCGGCAAGGACGAGTTCCTGCTGGCCGATGCGCCGTGGCCCACGGACCACAAGGGAGTCCTGGCCAGCTACACGGTCCGCCGCTAACGCTGTCCGCCCGGCGGTCCAGCCGCCGGTTTCTGCGCCCACGGAACATTGCCACTTTCCCGGCAAGGTTCCGTGGGCGCTGCAGGTTAATCAACACTGCCGCCACGGCATGAATGGTGCTGGCCGCCGATTGCCTGAAACCTTTCGCCTCCTGCCGGACAATACAGGGCATGGGGAACAACCAGTTCAGCGATGGGGAGCTCTGGTCGCGCAGCCTCAATGGCGACGGCGACGCCTTTGGCCTGCTTTTCGACCGGCACAGGGACCGGGTTTTCCGCCACGCCCACCGCCTCTGCCCCGGGCGCCATGACGCCGAAGACGTCTTGGCCACGGCGTTCCTGGAACTGTGGCGTCGCAGGGACAGGGTGAGGCTGGTGGACGGTTCGATTCTGCCCTGGTTGCTGGTGACAACCACCAACGTGGCCCGCAACTCGCGACGGTCGGCCTTCCGCTACCGCAAGCTTCTCAACTCGCTCCCCCGGCCGGACGACGCCGGTGATCCCCTGGAGGAGGTTCTCTTGCGCAACCCCCTCGAGGCTGTTGACCACGAGCTGGCGGCTGCGCTGCGCGGCCTTGGTGCGATGGATCAGCAACTGATCTCGCTGGTGGCATTGGAGGGCTACACGGTTGCGGCTGCGGCGACCGTGCTGGGCCTGACGCCGTCGGCCGCCAAAACGCGGCTGTTCCGGGCCCGTGAGCGGCTCAAGGGCGCCATGGGCCAACCAAGCCACGGGGCCCGGCAACCGATGATGAACGGAGAACTGCCATGAACCAACAAGGCGCAGACGACACTTTCAGCAAGGCCCTGCGCCGCGTTCTGGTGTCCCGGGTAGAGGAGTCTGCCCTGCCCCGGATGCGACGGCGCCGCCGGCTGTGGATGGGGGCGGGGGTATTTGCCGGGGCCGGCCTGCTGGGCGGGATTGGAGCTGCCGCGGCCGGAATTCTCACCCTTCCCGGCGGCGATGCCGTCACACCGCTGGCCGCGCCGGTGACCGGAAGCTACACCGGGTCAGCCACCGTTGACCTGGGCCCCATTCCCGAGGGCGTCACGAATGTTGCCATCGAGCTGACCTGCCTTTCCCCCGGCCGGCTGGCATTCGAGGACGGCGCCAGCATTGTCTGTTCCGACTCGGATGTTGGCACCGGGTCCTTCAGCGGCGGCTACAGCATTCCCGTTTCTGCGGGCCAGCACACCATCACCATCACGGCGGACCCGGCCGCACGTTGGAGTCTCAAGGCCAGCTACGTGCGGCAAACCACCACCGAATGGGGCACCAATGCCCGGGGAGAAAGTTATGGCGTCCAGAACGGCAACGGCACCCCGGACTTGATCGCCGTCGTCGCAAGCAACGGGAAAGTTGGCTACGCCCGGAGCGCCGAGCTGGACAACGCCGGCGGAGCTGATTTCAAGAGCCCCGAGGAGGCCATCGCCTGGCAAAACGAGCACAAGGGAAAGTCGGTCAGTGTTCCGGTCTACGAATCCGACGGAACAACACGCGTGGGCGAATTCATCCTGGGTGGCCCATAGCCTGACGTTTCCGGCCAGGCGGTGTGCGTAGACTTCGAGCCAGGAGCAGCAACCGAGCCGCAAGGAGCCGCCGTGACAGACCCGCGACGCCAGGCGGTCCTTGTCCGGCCAAGTGGCGGCGGGGCCTTCGCCGACAAGTCCTCCGACGTGCTTCAGGTGCGCACAGACCCGGGCTACACCTGGCTGACCTACCGCTCCGCCCGCGGCGAAAAGGAATACAAGCACCGTACGGAAAACGTGGCTGTCGTGGGCAACCCGGCAGGAGGGCCGCTGGCCGCGGGAATGCGCGTGGCTGTCAGCGGGGCCATGTGGGAGAACGCCGTCGAGGCCTGGCGATTTGATGGCCCGGATGCATCTTGGTGGCACATCGTCTACACGACTGACAGCGGGGAGGGCTATGCCAGCCGGCCTGACCACGAGGTGGAATTCCGCCAAGACGCCACGGCCTTGCCCCGGGCCGCGGACATTCTCAGCTACTGGCGCAGGATCGTGGCCGGACTCGCCCCGACGGACCCGCTCGGCTTGTCCTATGAACGGCTGGGCTTTGTCGACTCCAAGAGTGCCCTGGGCAGTTTCCTCAGCGGGGCGGCCATTGAACCGGCAACAACGCCAGGCACCCTGCTTTTCCCGTTTTCCGCCAGCTTGAGCCAGCGCGAGGCGGTCGGCACATGCCTGGCCAACACCGTTTCGGTCATTGACGGGCCGCCGGGCACCGGCAAGACACAGACCATCCTGAACCTGGTTGCCAACATCATTGCCACGCCCGGGGCGACGGTCGGGATCGTTTCCTACAACAACTCAGCGGTGGACAACGTCAGGGAAAAGCTTGAAGACGAAGGGTTCGGCCATGTGGTGGCCGGATTGGGGCGTAGTGAGAAGAGAGCCGAGTTTTTTGAGGGCCAGGATGCCAGGAACGCACATATTGACAGCTTGCTGGGAGCCGGTGCCGAGCCTTTGCCGGCGGCGGAGCAAATTGCCGACGTCGGCCGCCGTCTGCAGGTGTTGCAGGAAACGGAGCTGCAGCTTGCCCACTTGCGGCAGGAGCACGATGCGTACCAGCTCGAGTTCCGCCACTTCCAGCAGCACTTTGAGAGCCACAGCCCGTCCGGGCTCGAGGGGCACCGGCTCCTGAAGCGGCCGTCCGGGCGCATCTTGGACTTCCTGGCGGAAACGGCGCTCTCCCGTGCAGAGCGGAACCCCGTCCGGCGACTGGTTCAAGGCATCAGGAGATACTTCCAGTACGGCTCCACGAGAGGCATTGACCCGGGAAGCACTGACACCGTACTGCAACTGCAAAGGGCGTACTACGGGAACAAGATCAATGAGTTGGAGCAAAGGATTGTTGAGGCAGAGCAGGCTCTGGCCAATGCCGACATGAGTGCCTTGGCCCAGGAACAACGGCGGCTTTCCAACCAGGCACTCCGTGGCCTGCTGCATCGGCGCTATGCCCAAATTCCACGGACGGTCTTCAGCCCCGCCAGGTACAAGCAGGATTTCGGGAAGTTCGTCCTGGACTACCCCGTCATCCTCAGCACCTGCCATTCGCTGGGAAACAGCCTGCCCCGGGGCTTCCTGCTCGATTACCTGATCATCGACGAGTCCTCCCAGGTGGACCTCCTTACCGCGGGGTTGGCCCTGAAGAATGCCCGGAACGTGATCGTTGTGGGCGATCTCCAGCAACTCCAGCACATCCCGGACACCGAGGCCGGTTCCGGCGCGGGCCCCGCACCGGCGACCGCCTATGACTATGTGCAGCACAACATCTTGTCGTCCATGATCGCCCTGCACGGCGAGAGCCTCCCCCGAACCATGCTCCGCGAGCACTACCGTTGCGATCCGGCCATCATCAGTTTCTGCAACAAGAAGTTCTACAACGGACAGCTGGTGCCCTACACGTCCTCTGATGCCGGGGTGCAGCCGCTAAGAATAGTGCGCACCACCCCGGGAAACCACATGCGGGTGCACCACGAACCTGGCCGGAGCAACCAGCGCGAGATTGATGTGGTGGCCCAGGAGGTCATCAAGGAATACTTTGCCGACGTGGACCCGGACAAGATTGGCATTGCCACACCCTACCGGCAGCAGGCGGGCAAGTTCTCCGAGCAGTTGGCGGGCATCCAGTCCAGCACTGTCCACAAGTTCCAGGGCCGCGCGAAGGACATCGTCATCATGAGCACCGTGCTGGACGGGCAGGAGTCCAACAAGAAGGCCCTGGACTTCGTGGACGATCCCCACCTGGTCAATGTGGCCGTGTCACGGGCCGCCAAGCAGTTCGTGCTGGTCACCACCCACAACATGCTGCCACAGAGCCGCAATCTTCGGGACCTGGTCCACTGGATCCAGTACAACAATCCGGGCCAGGAGGTGGTGGACAGCACCATCATCTCGGTTTTCGACCTGCTCTACCGGGACTACTCACCGCGGTTGAATCAATTGGCCGCCCGGCTGATCCAAACCTCCGAATTCGCCTCTGAAAACATTGTCTGGACAGTGCTCCAAGATCTGTTGGCGGAGGACGCGTACACCGATTTCGTGGCCACGAACCAGGTGGTCCTGCGCGATCTGCTCCCTGATCAGACCCGGCTGACGGCAGACCAGGCGGCCTATGTGGGGCACCGCGCCACGACTCTGGACTTTGTTATCTACAACCGCATCACGAACAGGCTGGCCTTCGCGATCGAGGTTGACGGGTTCGCCTTCCATGAAAACAACCCGGCGCAGACGCGGCGGGATGCACTCAAAGATGCCATCTGCGCCACCCACCACATTCCCCTGTTGCGGCTGAGAACCACGGGCAGCGGCGAGGAGGCGCAGCTGCGCCAGTGGCTTGATCGAAGTCTCCGCTAGGAGGACGGGGGCGTGAACTGGCTGGCGGTGAACACGGCGCCTTGGGGGTCGCGGATTAGGGCCGAGCGGGTCCAGTAGTCGTCGCTTTGGCCCAGGACGGTGGCACCGAGCCGTTCGGCATCAGCCACCGTCTTGTCCCGGTCTGCCACGGTAAAGGAGACATGCCAGCGAGGTGGTTCATTGGGGGCCGCGTCCGCGATCCATGCAATGGCGTCCTCGAAGCCAGACGGGGTGGCCACATTGGCCTGTCGCGCCCTGATGCCGGGATCGATGGTCGCCTCAAGGTGGTCGCCGTAGCCGGGCCGGCGGATGAGCTTGCCGAAGCCGAGGTCATCAACCTGCCAGCCAAACGCCTCGCCGTAGAACGCGATCGCGGCGCCGGAATCAGAGGTGTGGAGATCGCTGAAGTTCCAGGCCCCTGGCACATTGGCCACCTGTGACCCCATGCGCCGCCTGGCCTGCCAAATGCGGAATTCGGCGCCTTCAGGGTCGGAAAGGACTGCCCCGCGACCGCCTTCCCCCGCGTCGGCCGGAGGCGATTCCAGCTTTGCACCTGCGGCGAGCAGCCGAGCCGAGGAGGCATCGGCGTCGTCCACGGCAATGTACGTGTTCCACGCCGCGGCACTTTTCTGTGTGCCGGCCATCCCGCCAACATCCTGGCCATCGAGCCTGGCTATCAGGTAGCGGCCCGGCGCGTCAGGCGGCATGACGTCCTGGAATGTCCAACCGAAGATTCCACCGTAAAACTCGATTGCCGCGTCGACGTCCGGCTGTTCCGTGTCGATCCAGCTCGGTACGCCCTGTGGGTAGGTTCGTTGCATAGAAATCCCGCTCCCGTCCTTGCCCAAAGCCTAGCGAGGATGGGACCGTCCGGGTACCCCGGATTCAAGCCGCCGTTTCCTTCGCGATTCGGTGCCGCTCCGACGGGTAGCCTTGGGCCATGCCATTTCCCCACCAGTCTCCCCCGGCCGACGCCCCGACACGCTCGACGCTGGGCGCTGCATTGGGATTGCTGGGCGCGTTGGTCCTCGGCTGTGTGGTGAGTTGGTGGATTTGCCTGGCCAATACGACAACAGTGAGGTCAGAGGCCGACCTTGGATCCGTCGAGTTTGGGTTTCCGCTTCCGTGGATGGCCCAAGACCACTCGCAATCCCCCTACGTTGACTACCCCCAGGAGGTGGCGCTGGGGCTAGGCGGAAAGAGCGGCCTGGAACAGGTCCCCACCGACTACAACTGGCTCGCATTCCTGGGCGATGCACTGGTGTGGGGCGGCGCAGCCTGGCTGCTCGGCTTTGTGGCCCTGCCGCTCATTTTCAGGCTCGTCCGACGCCGTTGAACCTCATGACTTTGCCGTGCGCCCCGGGCGAACGTCTGACCTGCGCTCGCGCACGGCCGCCACAACCTTGGCAACTTGGGCGTCGAACGCGTCGAGTTGCTCCGTTTCGGCGGCGCTTGCCACGAACGCGCCCCGATCACAGGCCGTGCCGCCGCGCCATATCCGCTCGATGGAGCGGCTTGCGGTGATGTCCTGCAGCGGGTCCCCGGAAACGAGGACCAGATCTGCACGCAACCCAGCCGCCACGCGTCCCCGGTCGCTGAGGCCGAATACCCGGGCCGGCTCCGATGTGGCGGCGGCCAGGGCCTGTGCCGGGCCCAGCCCGCTCCGAACCAGGAGTTCCAGTTCCCTGTGCAGGCTGGCCCCGAACACGGTCCCGGGGTTCGGCGCATCCGTGCCCGCCAGCAGCGTGACACCGGCCGCCGCCAGCAGCCGTACATTGCCTTCGGCGCGTGAGTAGGGCGGCATTGCGCGCCCACCCAGGCTCGGCGCCCCGGAGTTGAGCCTGTGCGCCCACGCCTCCCCCAGGAATTCTGCGAGGCGCGGGTCGGCCGCCACCGCCGCTCCGCCAGCTTCACCAAGCGTGTTCTCGATGGTGGCCAGCGTCGGGCCGACAGCGATTCCGGCCCTGGCAATGCGCGCAACGAGCGCCTGGTCCATCTCGGCGTCGGCAGGAACGTGGGCAAGCACGTCGACGCCGGCGGACACCACCTGCTCGACACCCGCCGTCGAGCTCACATGGGCGACGACGAGCAGGCCCCGGGCGTGCGCGGCGGCGGTGAGCGCGTTGATGGTTTCGGAATCCAGCGAGGGCCACAGCCCACCGGTTCCGGAGATGATCTTCAGGTAGTCGGAGCCCTCCTCAAGCCGTTCCGCAACGAACTGCTCGGCTTGGTAGGCACTCGTCAAGGTTGGGAATGGCGCGTACATCGCGGACGGATGCCCGTCGGGTGCGGTGGCTCCGATGCCCGAGGACCGCACATCAGCCAGATCGGAGCGGAACCTGGCCTGCTCCTTCGCCCGCGCAACCAACTCAGGCTTGCTAAACATGTCCAGAACGGTGGTGACACCAAAGGTCAGCGATTGTTCGAGGGCGCCGGGAACCAAGTGCACGTGGGAGTCGATCAGCCCCGGCAGCAGGGTGCCGCCCGCGGCGTCAATCACCTCGTCGCCTGCCTGGGCAGCGGAGTCCACAGAGCATTCAGTGATCAGACCGTCAACGAAACGCACCGAGGTCCATTCCTGCAGTTGTGTCCCGTCGAACACCCTCGCGTTCACGATGGTTGTTGCACTGGCCATGGGGTTTCCTCTCCGCCCGCCGCCCTGGGACGGCCCGTGGATGGGCTGGGGATTGCCAGGCATTGCAACCACTACCGGGACAGTTGGCGAAGCTGGTCCTCGGTCACCGGGAACAGCAATGTGCACCCGAAGCCGGCTGCCATCTTCCAAGACTATCGAGGATATTGGGCAGCCGAAGTCACCAATCGAGGGGGCTGCGACGGTTGGGCGGGACTTCGCTGTGCCGCGACAGCTCGGGGTTTCCTTTGACGGCCACGGACCATGCAGCGAGTGCCAGTGCGCCGGCAATGACAGCGTCAAAGAAAACTTGCGTTGACCCTGCACCGGTAACTGCGTTGACAATGCCGCTGACAACGAAAGCCGCTGATGCGGCGGCCACGCAGAGTGAGAGAATGAGCGCCCACAGTGGCAGTTTCCGTAGCTTCTTCACAATTGCCAACTCCCCCAATAAATCGCGAATGAATCATTTATCGTCACCCTACCCCCGTGGGGAGCAGCCAGCTAGGGTCCATCGCTTTGTCAATCGCCAAACACGGACCAGCAAATGCCGTTGCGGCGGGCCTGGTCCTCGAGAACCAGGTCGTAGAGTCCGCCGGGAATCTGTTGGCGCTGCCAATCTCGCTCTGCCAGGCCCACCGATTTCTCCATTCCCCGCGGCGCCGCAGCCTGAACAGCCTTGATGGCGTATGCAGCGGCACCAAGATCGTGCTCAGGAACGTGCGCCACGCACGCCGCCTGGCCGGCAGCGTAGGCGGCAAAACGCGCCGCGCCTCGGAGCGGGCGGGCCGCACCCATGGCGTGCCCGCCCAGCGCACGGGTGTTCATCATCTTTGCTTCGCCGCGGGCCCAGGCCCAAGCCGCTTCAATTGCGTCGCGAGGCCGGGAGTCCCCGCCGTTCGATTCCTCAAACAAATGCAGCACATGCTCGGCGCAGGTGGCGGCCCAGACCGCCAGCAACCGGTGGTCTGCCTCGGTGAGCGTCCCGCCACGCTTGAGGCTCACCAACCGCGGGTCTCGGACAGCGGGAAGGATCATGCGGCCACCCTACGCCCTCGACAGGTAGCGGCGGCCGAAGGGATGAACCTTCAAATTTGCTTGACCAGCCGTCTCTCAATTTGGCCGGAAGTCTCGTCACGTTTCACCTGTCCGGCATCCACAAACCCCGCCCGCGCGTACACGCCGAGCGCACGCGCGTTGTCATTGATGACCCACAGTTCCAAGCTGGCACGGCACATGCTGTGCGCATGGTTTTCCGCCCAGACGAGCAAGGCCGATGCCACGCTGCTGCCCCACGAGTCTGGATCCACGGCAAGGTAAAAGATCTCCAGGCTTTCTTCGCGCGGGGCAAAGAGCGTGAATCCAACGCATTTGCCGTTGCGCCTGGCCAGGAGCAGCTTGGCTCCTTCCAGGCGGAGGCGCCGCTGAATCCCGGGAATCTTGTCATCACCCGTGGCGGGTTCGGGACGCCGGTCGCGCACAGCCGTGGCCCGGGCCCAGATCAGGGCCGCTTCGGGCACGGCATGCGGATCGGAGCCCACCGCCAGCTCCACATTGTCATTGAGGCTATTCACCCCAACATCCTGCCACAGCCTCAAGTGCCCAGTTGGGCGTCACTGGCGGGCAGCTGAAGCCATTCCGGGGCGGATGATCCTTGGTGAGGTGAAGTCGGAATTGTCCACGACGAACGTGGCCCGCTCCCACGGGCGTGCCGCTTCAAAGTAGAGTCGCTGGCCGCCCACGTACCGGCGCATCGTTGGGTGTTCCGGGTCAGGATTGCTGCCGTTTCGGGCCGCCATGCGCGCGGCGGTGTGAGCGAAAGGGACGTCAAGGAACACCGAGACATCCCAGCGGAAGGCTAGCTCGTCACGGTGCAGGAACATGCCCTCCACCAGCACCAATGCATTCAACGGCGCAAGACAGGCCTCCGCCGGTATCGTGCCGTCAGTCGCCGGATCGTACGACGCCGGGACATACCATCCGTCTCCGTGCGGACCGAGGGGCGTCAGCACCCGATCGTGCAGGGCTGCGTAGTTGTACGTGTCATTCCAGAAGCCCTCCGGTGAAGCCCGTCCCTTGGCATGCCGGACATGGGAGGGGTTTAGGAAGTCGTCGGCGTGGATGACGAGGACGGGGCGGTCCCGGATCTGGGCAGCCAACTTGGCGGCAAAAATGGTCTTGCCGCTGCCGTCGACCCCGTCCACGGCAACTAGTCGGTGCCCGGGGCCGATGGACCCGAGAATTCCGCACGTCAGTGCTTGCATGAAGTCCTTCATGGCACCATTTTTCACGAAGGTCCTCTTGGTCGGCTCACACGCAGCGGAAATGGGTGGGTCAGGCCTTTTTTAGTTCCTGGGCAAGCATCACGAGGATGTCGCTGGGGCCGCGGAGGTAGGTGAGCTTGTAGATGTCTGAGTAGGTCGCAACGCCGCGAAGCGGATAGCAGCCATGTTTGGCGGCTATGGCGAGGGATTCGTCGATGTCGTCCACGGAAAAGGCCACCCGGTGCATGCCGATGTCATTGGGCCGGGTTGGGTGCGACTCGATGGCCTGGGGGTGGATGTATTCGAAGAGCTCGAGTTGGCCATGGCCGTCCGGGGTCTGGAGCATCGCGATCTTGGCGTGGTTTCCATCCAGTCCGACGGCGGTGTCCGTCCAGTCTCCGCTGACGGTGTCGCGGCCCATGACAGTCAGGCCCAGATCGGTAAAAAAGGAGATTGCTGCTTCAAGGTCTCGAACGGCGATGCCCACGTTCTCAAGTTTGATGGCCATGCGTTGAAGCTACCAAGGCGGGCCAACATATTCCAGAGCTGGGCCTCCACGCGGGCGCCTGGTCCCGCAGCCGCCGGCAGCTTCACCCGCATCGAGGATGAGGTTCTGGGGTCCCAGAATGAGCCGCACCTGCCCTCTCAGCATTTAGAGCCATTCATATCCTTCGTGGGTCTTGAGCTGGGGAGGGCGCGTGGAGTAGCTCAGGAGCCGGCAAGGGCACGCACGGTGCGTTCAATCGCGGGACGCATCTCCAGTCCCGGGTCGACAGTGAGCCGGTGCAGGAGCAGTCCGTCGCCAAGCGCCATGAGGGCCCTGGTTGCCGGCACGGGATCCATGATGCCGACAGCGGTGACGATCCCCTCGGTCCACCTCTCGAATTCCCGGCGCTGCCTACGCAGGGGCTCCCCAAGCCCAGGGTCGCCGGCGAGTTCCAGAAAGAGCGCGTAGCGGGCGCGGGTGCGCGCGGCAAAGGGCCCCGCCTGCAGCTCGACCATGGCACACAGGCCGTCAATCAGCTCTTCGACCCCACGAATCTCGGGCATGCCTGCTGGTTCCAGGTCGGCCCGCTCCTGCTCGGCGATCCAGTCAACAACGCCACCGATCAGTGACCGGCGGGTCCGGAACCAGTTCGACGTCGATCCCAGCGGAAGGCCCGCCCGTTCATCAACCCGGGCGTGGGTCAGGGCCCGGATTCCTTCGGCGCCAAGCAGCTCCACGGCCGCTTCGAGCGCGCGCTGCCGGGTGGTTGCCACCATCGACACCCCTCTCCACAAGGTCTACTATGAACATAGTATCTCCACTGCAATAAGGAGTTGCCATGTACACGCCCACACCGAGTTGGTCGCCGCCACTGCCGCAGGCTTTCGGCTTTGAACACCTTGTGGTTGAGTCGCCAGGCCTGCATACTCACCTGGCTGTCGTCGGAGAAGGGGAACCGGTGGTGCTCCTGCATGGATTCCCCCAGCACTGGTGGCAGTGGCACGCGATTGCGCCGGCCATTGCCGCGAGCGGCTACCGCGTCTACTGCCCCGATCTGCGTGGGGCCGGCTGGACCGTGGCCGAGGACCCGCGCGTCGAACGCGAGACCCGCCTCAGCGACCTGCTCGCCATCTTCGACTCACTCCACATAGAGCACGCCCACATCGTCTCCCACGACATGGGCGCCATCACCGCAATGCAGCTGAGCTACGACCACCCCGAGCGAGTGCTCACGGCAGTGGAGCTCTCAGTTCCGCCGGGATTCATGACCTTCAGCCCAAGAGTCGCCGCGGGCTTCCGGCACCTGCCCAGGTTCATCTGGCATCGTCCGGGCGCCTCGCTCCGAGGGGTCTTTTCGGAGGCATACCTCGCCCACCCGATGCCGGAGGCAACCGCCGAAGCGCACCTTGCCCCGATGCGCCGGCCCGAGATCGACGGCGCTGTCCGTCCGCTGACCCGCCGCATGATCCTGCCTGAAGCCATGCGCCTGGCTCGCGGCGTCTACCGCCGCCGGCGGCTCACGGTGCCGACCCTCTTCGCATTCGGCCGCCTCGACCGCCCCTGGACCGAGGAGAACATGGGGCGCATCTGCGGCAATCCGGACAGGTACGCCGATCATGCCGAATTCAGCTATGTCGACGACGCCTCGCATTTCATGGCTGACGACGCGCCCGCTGCGGTCGCTGAACTGGCCGTCGACTGGTTCGAACGAGCGGCTTGACAGCTCGGAATGACGCCACTGTCAGCCTCGCGGCAGGGCCCGCCAGACTCGGGAACCTGCCAGGAATGCGATGGCGGCGATGGCGGCCGGAACCACGAGCCAGGCCCATCCGCTGGTCCAGCCAATGCCGAACCCGTCGGCGCTGGAGAATGCCTCGACCTGGATAAAAAGGAAAGTGGAGTGCGCTGTTGCCGGCGCAGCACTGTCCACCGCCGCGAGCATCCCTCCCGTGTACGACAGGAACACCGCCCAGTAGGCAAGAAGTGCAATTCCCGCGGCAATGACTCCGATGGACCACTGCGGGCGCTGCTGCCCCTCATCGGCATACCTCGCCGCGAGAACCCTTGGCGCACCGAGGTCGGCAAGGGCCATGGCCAGGTTCCTTGGGTCGGCCATGAGTTCCCGACGCAGTGTTTCAGCGGTGGCCTTGCGCTCGGCTCCTGGCATGACTCCTTCGAGGTGCCATTCCAGGCGCGTCAGATAGGTTTCAATTCGCATGCGGTCGCGAAGGCGGCGTCGCAGTTCCTTGGTGTGAGGCGAATCAGTCATCCGAGTTTCCTTCCGGCGTGAGGGCGTTGTGGACAGCAGTGGACACAAGCTGCCACTGCTGGCGCGCCGAGGCGCGGGCAGCCTGCCCGTCAGGGGTGAGTGTGAAGTATTTGCGGGGTGGGCCGCTATTGGACGCCACGGAGCGGGTGGTGACAAGCCGGTCGCGCTCAAGCCTGGCGAGCACGGGGTACACAAGCCCGGTGGAGACCTCCAGGCCGAGCTTGGAGAGGCGTTCAACAATTTCGTACCCGTACGACTCCCGTTCCCCAATGAGTGTCAGGGTGAGCAGCGGGAGTGCCGAGCGGATGATCTGGGCATCCTGCTGGGCCTGTATTCTTGACATGCTATTAGTAAAGTACAAATACCGAATTGGTGCAAGGGCTCAAGGGCACAACCCCAAGGATCAGCGGCTACGCTGCATGATCGCCGCGAAGAACTCCGCCAGCTCGCCGGTCGCCTGAAGCGGCAGCACATTCGCCACGTACTGGTCCGGGCGGACAACCACCACGGCGCCGTCGCGGCTGACGCCCCGGGCCTCAAAGATGTCATTCGCCGGGTCGGCGGCATACACCAGCTCGTAGTCGATGAGGCCGAATGGCCCGGTCCGCGTCATGAACGTGGCCGGGACCCGGCGCAGGTCAACCCCCTCAAAGTCCTGCTGGGCAATGAGCTTCACGTCAAAAACACTGTCTATGTCAGAACCGGCGGGCGTGTACCGGAGCAGCGGCGACTCATCCGAGGTCGACAGCCAGTGCGCCCAATCCGAAAGCGCCGAGGGATCCCCCACTGCGGCGGAATCGGCGAACACGTAAATGCGCCAGCGCCCGTCGGCCCTGTGGTGGTGGCCCAGCTGCACCGGGTTGGCGTCCGCCACCCGGACCACGGGCGCCGACTTGAACCGCTTGCCCACAGGAAATCCCGTGGCCAGGTCCTGATGCCCATCCCCGGCGACAATCATTGACGGCTGGTACTGGGTCATGAAGCCCGCCGGAAACTCGAAGGTCCGCACATAGAAGTCCTCCAACTCGGTGGGATCCTCCATGTCCTCGGGCCGCATGGCCATCAGCTTGGACCACTGGAGGTCAAAATCGATGAGGTTCTTGGCAATGACCTGCCGCTCGGCCGAGTACGTGGCAAGCAGGCTTGCCGGGCTCAAGCCCTCCAGGACGTGGGCGAGCTTCCAGGCCAGGTTGAAGCCGTCCTGCATGGAGACATTCATGCCCTGCCCCGCCTTGGCGCTGTGCGTGTGGCAGGCGTCGCCGGTGATGAAGACCCGCGGCAGCCGCGTGCCGAGCTGCTCCAGCGGGACGTCGTCGAACCTGTCGGTCAGCCGATGCCCCACCTCGTAGACGCTGTTCCAGGCAACACTCTTCACGTCCAGCGTGTACGGGTGCAGGATCTTGTTCGCCTTTGCAATGATCTGCTCAATGGTGGTGTTCCGGACGCTGTGGCTCCCATCCACTTCCGCCTCGCCCAAATCCACGTACATGCGGAACAGCGAGCCGCCCTCGCGCGGGATCAGCAGGATGTTGCCGCCATCCTCGGACTGGATGGCGCACTTGGAGCGGATGTCAGGGAAGTCCGTGACCGCCAGGACGTCCATGACGCCCCATGCGTGGTTCGCATGCACGCTGCTGTGCCGGGCCCCGATCGACTCCCGAACCGGGCTGTGTGCCCCGTCCGCGCCCACCACATACTTTGCGTGCACAACGCGTTCGACGCCGGACGACTCACCCTGGGTGCCCACCAGGGTCACGGCCACGGGGTAGTCAGCGGATTCGTCGATGGACAGGCTGCGGAATTCCCAGCCGTAGTCGGGCTTGATCCGTGCCGGCGAGTACGCCATGACCTCGGCAAAGTAGTCCAGCACGCGTGCCTGGTTGACAATCAAGTGCGGGAATTCACTGATGCCCGTGGTGTCATCCGGCGCCCGCGCAGCCCGGACAATCGTGGACCTGTCCGCCGGGTCCGGCTTCCAAAAGACCGTCGCGGTGATCCGGTACGCCTCCGCGATGATCCTTTCGGCAAAGCCAAATGCCTGGAATGTCTCCACGCTGCGGGCCTGGATGCCGTCGGCCTGGCCAATCTCCAGCCGCCCGCCGCGGCGCTCCACGATGCGGGTGTTGATCCCCGGGAACGCGGCCAGTTGGGCCGCCGTGACCATGCCGGCGGGCCCCGAACCCACAATCAGGACATCCATCAGCTCCGGCAGCTCCGCCGGGCGGTCGATCCCGGTTCCGGCCGCGGGCTTGATGCGCGGGTCCCCGGACACATAGCCGTGCTGGTGGAACTGCACCTTCGCCACTCCCTCCGCACGCCTGATCTGTTTGATCATCATGTGCCAGTTCGGGGCGCCAATCAAGGGGTGCCGCCGCGCACCCAAGGCGAGGTCCCGGCGTCGTCCATGGACTAAGTCCGACGCCGGGACCTCGCCTTGGCCGATTAGCCCTTGTCGCGCAGGGCGTTGCGGTGGGCAACGGCCGCGACGGCCGAGACGTGCAGCTGCTCCGGGGTACGCGCGTCGCGGTTCAGCGGCGGGCACAGCTCCTCGCGCAGGCCATCCTCAAGCTCTGCCAGGGACTCCGGGTCCGTTGCCAGGGCAAACTGCATGCCCAGGTTCTTCTCCATCCAGAGGCTGAGCACCTCCTCATCCACGTCCGTCAGCCGCAGATGCGCGGACCGGCCATGCCACTGTGACTGCAGGCCCAGGATGGCCGCCAGCGAACGGCGGAACGTGGACTTGGACGTCTGCACGGCGTGGTGCTTGGCCCGGCTGCGCAGGTTCGTGGCTTTGCCTACATACAGCAGGTCGCCGCGCTTGAGCGGTGCCAGCTCCGCGGGCCAGTCGACATCCTTGGGCAGCGCCCCCGTCAGGTAAATCTTGTACACGCCGGGGGCGAAGGGCATTGCCTGCCACGATGCTTTGGCAGGGGCCTTGGCTGTCCATTTGAGATCTTTCATGGGATTGACCCTACGGCAAGGCTGCGCCCGAGGAATCCCCGGCGTCACGGCGTTCCTCCAGGTCCAAGATCCCGGCCGCCCGTTCGGCAATGTGGGCGGCCAGCCCGGGCTCGTCCAGCACCAGCAGGCACGGCTGCCCGCGCAGCCATGCGGCGTTCAGGCCCGTGACATCCTCATCCTCGAAAAGGTCCTCAAATTCCGCGTCCAGATCGTCCATTGCCGCGGCACCGTCAGAGCGGAGGCTTCCGGCCCCGTCGCCAAGGAAGCCCTCCAGCTCGTCCTCGGCGATTCGGTCGTACAGCCCCGCACAGCGGTCAAACAGTTCCAGGTGGGCCGCCGCCCCCATGGCCGCAAGACCCTCGCGCACCCAGCGGTCCAGCTCCGCCCGATCCGGTGCCATGAACGCATACTGGGCGAATCCGCCGTCGAGAGCCTGGGTGATGTAAAAGTCCACAAAATAGCTGCGCAGGGCGTTGGGCGCGATGTCATCGGTGCCCACCAGGGAGCGGTTCATGGCGTTGACCACGGAGACGTTGTCGCCCACCACGTCCTCATTGTTGCCGGCGGCACCGGCGGTGGTCAGGACAACGGGTATGCGGTGCGCGGCCATGGAAGTTCCTTTGCTCTTGGGGTGTTGCTGACCCCTTCAAGTTATGTCCCGGGCCCTGGCCGCAGCATCAGCGCAGGGTGAACGTCAGGCGAAGAACCGTGGAATGTTGGTGTGCGCCGCCTAACGTCCCTCGTGTGCGGCCAGAAAACGGTACACCTCGGTCTCGTCCACGCCGGGAAATGCCCCCTGCGGCATGGCGGCGAGCAGGTGCGAGTTGGCGCGCGTGGACGGCCAGGCGTTGCCGGCCCACTCGGCCGAAAGCTCCGCCGGTGGCCGCCGGCAGCAGCCCGGGTCAGGGCACCGGGACTTGGAGCGTTCAGTGGTTTCCCGGCCCCGGAACCACTTGACGTGTTCATAGGGAACGCCGATGCTCAGCGAATATTCGCCCGAGGAATGCCGCTCGGTGCGGGCCGTGCACCAGTAGGTCCCCACAGCGGTGTCGGTGTACTGGTTGAAGGCGCGGAACTTGTCCGGAACGTCAAAGACGGCACGCGAGGTCCAGAAACGACACACGGCCTGCCCCTCGATGGCTCCGGTGTGGTCGGCGGGGAAGTTCACGCCGTCGTTCTCGTAGGCCTTGTGGATGATGCCGGACTCGTGCACCTTCTGGAAGTGCGTGGTGATGCCCAGGTGCTCGGTGGCCAGGTTGGTGAAACGGTGCGCGGCCGTTTCATAGGAGACCGCAAACGCATCCCGGATGTCCTCAATGGCGAGCTCCTTGGCCGCCTTCGCCTCCTTGAGGAAGTCCACAGTGGCCCGCTCGGGCATCAACAGGGAAGCGGCAAAGTAGTTGGTGTAGACGCGCTGGCGCAGAAAGTCGGAGTAGTCGGTGGGCGTCTGGTGCCCCAGGACGTAGTGCCCCAGCGCCTGCAGCAGCACCGAACGGGGGTCATGGTCGGCGCGCTGGCCGTGTGTGAGATAAATTCTTCGATTCTTCAAATCCGTCACGGAGCGTGTGGAATGGGGCAAATCACCCACGTAGTGCAAGTCGAATCCAAGGTGCTCGGCCACGTCGGCGGCCACGTGGTGGGACAGCGGCCCCCGGTCGTGGCCCACCGCTTTGAGCAGCTCCTGCGCCTGCCGTTCAATCTCCGGGTAGTAGTTGTTGCGCTCGCGCATTTCCATGCGCAGCTCGTTGTTGGCCCGGCGCGCCTCCTCCGGGGTGGCCGACTGCTCATCGAGCCGGCGCTCCAGCTCATGCTGCAGGCCCACCAGGGACTCGAGCACCTCCGTGGAAAGCCGCGAGCTGACGCGGACCGTGGGCAGTCCCAGCGACTGGTAGAGCGGTCCGCGCTGTGCCCGTTCGAGCTCAATTTCCAGTGCTGCCCGCCGGCTGGGCGGTTCGGCCCCCAGCAGTTGCTCAAGCCCCACTCCGAGTGCCCCGGCGAGTCCCTGAAGCAGCCCCAGCTTGGGTTCCCTCTTGCCGTTTTCGATGAGTGAAAGCTGCGACGGCGCGGCGCCCACCTTTACGCCCAGATCATCCAGGGTCATGCCCTGCGCCTTGCGCAGGTGCCGCACCCGGCGCCCGAGTGAAATGACGTCCAGTTCGCCGTTCGCGGCCGCATTGCCGCCGCGCGGCTCCCGCATTTCACCTGTGTTCCAGCCCACATTGCTCATTTCTTGAGGATACGTGAAGAAGTGCGAATCTTTCCAGCATTTGCCCCTAGATACCCCTTGAAAACCACTGAATAGTTGAAATCACGAAGAAGAACCACGGATCCCAAGGTTCTCTCGGTTTCGGCAGGCTCAACCACCGAGGCACCGACGCCGCCGAGACCACGGGATCCACACCGCAAAGGAGCGAACACCATGACCGCAGCATTTGACCCCGCAACGACGCCGGAGCCGAGCAACACCGAGGCTGCGGCCGCCCTTGAACTCGAGTGGGCAGCCAACCCCCGCTGGGACGGCGTGGAGCGCACCTTCACCGCAGACGATGTGGTCCGCCTCCGTGGCCGGGTCCAGGAAGAACACACACTGGCCCGCCGCGGTTCCGAAAAGCTGTGGAAGCAGCTGCGCAGCGCAGCACCCGGCGGCTACACCAACGCACTGGGTGCGCTGACCGGCAACCAGGCAGTCCAGCAGGTCAAGGCCGGCCTGAAGGCCGTGTACCTGTCCGGTTGGCAGGTCGCCGCCGATGCCAACTCCAACGGCAACACCTACCCCGACCAGTCCTTGTACCCCGTTGACTCGGTGCCCAAGGTTGTCCGCCGCATCAACAACGCCCTGCTCCGTGCGGACCAGATTGAGTTCTCCGAAGGAAAGCAGAGCGTTGAGGACTGGCTGGTGCCCATTGTTGCCGATGCCGAGGCCGGCTTTGGTGGCCCGCTGAACGCGTACGAGCTCATGAAGTCCATGATCGACTCCGGCGCATCGGGTGTCCACTGGGAAGACCAGCTGGCCAGTGAAAAGAAGTGCGGGCACCTGGGCGGCAAGGTCCTGATCCCCACGGCCCAGCATGTCCGCACGCTGAACGCGGCAAGGCTCGCGGCCGACGTCGCCGGCGTCCCGTCGGTCATCATTGCCCGCACCGACGCCGAGGCGGCCACCCTGATCACCTCGGACGTGGACGAGCGCGACCAGCCTTTCCTGACCGGCGAGCGCACGGCCGAGGGTTTCTACCACGTCAAGAACGGCCTGGAGCCCTCCATCGCCAGGGCCCTCGCCTACGCACCCCACTCCGACCTCATCTGGATGGAAACCGGAACCCCGGATCTCGAGCACGCGGCGAAGTTTGCCGAAGGCGTCAAGTCCGAATTCCCCGACCAGATGCTCGCCTACAACTGCTCGCCGTCGTTCAATTGGAAAAGGCACCTGGACGACTCAACCATCGCCAAGTTCCAACGGGAGCTCGGCGCCATGGGATACACATTCCAGTTCATCACCCTGGCTGGTTTCCACTCCCTTAACTACTCGATGTTTGATCTTGCCCATGGCTACGCCCGCAACGGCATGAGTTCCTACGTCGAACTGCAGGAGCGTGAATTCGACTCCGAATCCCGCGGCTACACCGCAACCAAGCACCAGCGCGAAGTGGGCACAGGCTACTTCGACCTGGTGGCGACAGCGCTGAACCCTAACAGCGGCACCCTCGCATTGGCCGGCTCCACAGAAGCCCAGCAGTTCCACTAACACTTCCCGGTGGTCGAGCCTGTCGAGACCGAGGGCCTGTCGAGACCAGGAGCCTCTCGAGGTCTAGATCTCGACAGGCCCGACCACCGCCCCAAGACTTGGAGAACTCCCATGAACTCAACGAACAGCCTGAACGGGATCACGTTCAACGGCATCACCCTGACAGCACCGCCCATCCACCGCCAGGAAGAGATCCTCACCCCCGAGGCCCTGGACTTCATCGCAGCACTGAACCGCACCACCACGGCGCGGCGTGCCGAATTGCTGGCAGCCCGCCGGACCCGCCGCTCCCAGATCCTCAGCGGCACCGACCCCCGCTACCTGCGAGAAACCTCCGCCATCCGGGAAGATCCCCGCTGGCGCGTTGCACCCCCGGCCCCCGGCCTGGAAGACCGTCGCGTGGAAATCACCGGCCCGGTTGACAGGAAGATGACCATCAACGCCCTCAACTCCGGCGCCAAGGTTTGGCTGGCCGACATGGAGGACTCCTCCACACCCACCTGGGGCAACGTGATCCGCGGCCAACTCAACCTCATTGATGCACTGGAGCGGCGCATCGACTTCACCAGCCCTGAGGGCAAGGAGTACAAGCTGGCTCCGGCCGAGGAACTGCCCACCATTGTGGTCCGCCCCCGCGGCTGGCACCTGCCGGAAAAGCACCTGCTCATCAACGGCAAGCCCATGGCCGGCGGCGTTGTGGACTTTGGCCTCTTCTTCTTCCACAACGCCCGGAGGCTCATCGCCCAGGGCAAGGGCCCGTACTTCTACCTGCCGAAGATTGAAAACCACCTCGAGGCACGCCTCTGGAACGACATCTTCATCCAAGCCCAGGACCTGCTCTGCATCCCACAGGGCACCATCCGCGCAACCGTCCTGATCGAGACCATCACGGCCGCCTTCGAGATGGAGGAAATCCTGTACGAACTGCGGGACCACGCATCAGGGTTGAACGCCGGCCGCTGGGACTACCTGTTTTCAGTCATCAAGAACTTCCGCACCCGCGGCCCGCGCTTCGTGCTCCCGGACCGCAACCAGATCACCATGACGGCCCCGTTCATGCGGGCCTACACCGAGCAGCTGGTCCGCGCCTGCCACACCCGCGGGGCGATGGCCATCGGCGGCATGGCGGCGTTCGTCCCCAACCGCCGCGACCCGGAGGCCAACGCGAACGCCATGGCCAAGGTCAGGGCGGACAAGACCCGCGAGGCCAATGACGGCTTTGATGGTTCCTGGGTGGCCCACCCCGACCTGGTCCCCGTTGCCATGGAGGTCTTCGACGAGGCCCTGGGCTGGAACCCGAACCAACTCAGCCGCACGCGTGAGGACGTGGAGCTCGACGACAGGGCCCTGCTGAACGTTGAGGCCACCCAGGGCAACATCACCGAGCAGGGCATCCGCGACAACCTCTGGGTGGGCATCCAGTACATCGAGTCCTGGCTGCGCGGCCACGGTGCCGTGGCCCTAAACAACCTGATGGAGGACGCCGCCACAGCGGAAATCTCCCGCTCGCAAATCTGGCAGTGGATCCACAGCCAGGCCATCACCGACACGGGCGAGCTCATCACCTACGACTGGGTCAAGGAGCTGCTGGAGGAGGAATTCGCCCGGCTCCCCCGCTTTGACGAGGACCGCTTCGAGGACGCCCTGGAAATCTTTGAAGCCGTGGCCCTGGGCGAGGAGTTCCCGGCCTTCCTGACCACCTCCGCCTACGAGCACTACCTGCACGCCCACGCCGAGCAGCGCGAACGGCAGCTCGCGGCAGCATAGATTTGGTTGCCCCAGCTGGACGCGACGCCACTGCAGGCCCGAGATCCGGGTCCCGGCGGGGCAGCCATAATTTCCGAGTTCGAAAGGCTCGATCACCGATCCGGTGGTCGGGCCTTCGAGCTGTGGGGGCGGCCGGGGAGCGAGCCTGTGTGAGCAACGTCTTGGAATAATCCGCCAAGCCCGTCCGTTGCCGCCAGTATGAAGATTGAGATCTGGTCCGACGTGGCCTGCCCCTGGTGCTACATTGGCAAGCGCCGCTTTGAAACCGCCCTGAACGGCTTTGCACACAAGGATTCCGTGGAGGTGCAGTGGCGCAGCTACCAGCTGGACCCCACCATCCCCGAGCACTACGACGGCACCGAGCTGAGCTACCTCAGCGACCGCAAGGGCATGGACCCGGCTCAGGTAAAGGGCATGTTTGCCCACGTCACCGAGCAGGCTGCCGGTGAAGGCCTGAACTACAAGTTCGACGACGTGGTGGTGGCCAACAGCTTCAACGCCCACCAGCTGCTGCACCTGGCCGCCGCAAACGGCCTGGGCGACGCCGTCAAGGAAGCCCTGCTCTCGGCCCACTTTGAGCACGGCGTGGACATTGGTGCCCGCGAGGCCCTGGTCAAGGTGGGCACCGACGCCGGCCTGTCCGCCGCCGACATCAACGAGGCGCTGGACACCGACAAGTACGCCGACGACGTCCGCCACGACTTCGCCGAGGCCCGCGCCCTGGGCGTGACGGGTGTTCCGTTCTTCGTGATCGATCGCAAGTACGGCCTGTCCGGCGCGCAGCCGGCCGAGCTGTTCGCGCAGGCGCTCGAGCAGGCGTGGCAGGAAGCCAACCCGCTGACCATGGTGTCCGCCGGCGGCTCCGACGCCGAGGCGTGCGGCCCGGACGGCTGCGCCATCTAGGCGTTGCCTTCCTTGATCAAAGTGCCGAAAGGGCCGGCCGGATTCTTCCGGCCGGCCCTTTCTGTGTCCCCTGCAAGCACCGGCCCGGGCTGCCGCTGGCCGGGCACGGCATGACGTAGCATGGGGAATTCCACCGCCCCGGCGGCCTTTTTCGATCGGAGCATCCCATGCAAACACCGCAAAGCCCTGCCTGGTTCAGGCGACTTCCTCTCCCCGCAGTGGTCGCGGCTGCCGTGGCCCTTGCGCTTGTGGCAGGACTTGCGGGTGGCTGGATCGGCACGCTTCTCACCCGCCCGGCAGCCGCACCGGCATCCGTGGCCGGCACCTGCGACGCGACCCAGGTTGCCCTAGGCGTGCTGCCCGGCGTCGTCACCGTCTCCGTCAGCAACGGCAACGCCAGCGGCGTGGGCAGTGGTGTCATTGTCCGCAAGGAGGGCTACATCATGACGAACAACCATGTCATCTCCGCGGCGGCCACCGGCGGCACCATTGAGGTGCTGTTCAGCGACGGCAACAGCGCGGAGGCGGAGCTGGTGGGCCGTGACCCCAAGTCGGACCTTGCTGTCCTGAAGGTCAAGTCCAGCAAGGGCCTGCCCACTGTTGAACTGGGCAAGTCGGCCAACGTTTTGGTGGGTCAGCCGGTGGTTGCGCTGGGCGCTCCCCGGGGCTCTCCAGCACGGTGACCTCAGGCATTGTCAGCGCACTGGGCCGCAACGTGCCCGTCCCGAGCGACGACGACTCCACCGCCATATTGGTGGGCGCCATCCAAACCGACGCCTCCATCAATCCCGGAAACTCCGGCGGCGCATTGGTTGACTGCGCAGGGAAGCTGATAGGCATCAACAGTGCCATCGCCACCATCCCCAACGAGCTCGAGGTGGCCAGCGGCAGCGTGGGCATTGGGTTCTCCATCCCCATTGACCTCGCGGCCCGCATCACCGAGCAACTCATCGACACGGGCAAGGTGGCCTACCCCTACTTTGGTGTGAGCGCCGTGCCGCTGCCGCCCGAGGCCGCAGAGCACTTTGGCGTGGAGGACGGCCTGTACCTGCAGTCCGTGGAGCCAGGTGGCCCCGCAGACAAGGCCGGGCTGAAGCGCAGCGACATCGTCACCCTCCTGGACGGGCGGCCGGCCACCAGCATCGCGGTCCTGACGGAAGTCACGCTGGCCAGGAAGGCCGGGGACACCCTCAAGGTGAGCTATGTGCGCGGCGGCAAGACAGCCACCACCAACCTCACCCTGGGGACCATTCCGTAGCTTCCGCCAAGGGGTAGGCGACAATCGCGATCTTGCGGCCGTCTGGCGACCAGCTGGGCACGTTCATGGTTCCCTGCCCGCCAAAAACGTGGGCCAGCTCCCGCACGGTGCCGTTTTTCTCCAGAAGCCGCACGACGACGGGCACGTCCGCCGGGTGCCCCAGCGTTCCCGGCGGGAAGCTGACAAAGGCAATCCTTGAGCCGTCCGGTGAAGGGTGCGGGAACCAGTTGACCTGTTCGTCAAAGGTCAGCTGCTCCGGGGTGCCGCCTACTGCCGGCATGCGGAACAACTGCGCATGGCCCGGCACGCTTGAGCCGCGTTCGGAATTGAAATGGATCCATGCCCCGTCGGGCGAGAACTCGGCGCCGTCGTCGGGGAAGTCGTCATCCGTGAGTTGGATGTCCGGGCCGCCTGCGGCAGGGACCGTGAACACGTTTGTGCGAACTTTCCCGCCGTCCACGGTGAGGCCAATGTAGGCCAGGGTTCCGCCGTCCGGGGACACCCCGTGCAGGTAGTGGCGGAAGCCCGCACCGTTGTCATTCGTGACGCGGCGCGGCGCATCCCGGCCACCGCCGTCGACGGTTGCGGTGTCGAGGCCGACCGCATAAATGTGGCCATCCTCGCTGGAGACGTAGGCCGTGGCGCCGTCGGGGCTGATGACGTGGTCGTTGTTGATCTCGGCAATGCCGCCCAGCCCAATTTCCTCAAGCCCGCCGGTCCCCTCGGCCGCCAGGCGGAACAGGCGACCGTCCCCGTTGATGAGCAGGCTCTTCCCGTCGGGACTCCAGTTCGGCGCCTCAAACAACAGCTCGTCGGAGGAGAAACGGAGCGTCGCCGCGCCCGTCTCGACCTCGATGATCTGCAGCTCAGCTCGTTGGCCGGGCCGCAGCCGGCGGCTCAAGGCAGGAACGATTCGCGGGCCGGATTGGTCACTTCGGGCTGCTGGCGGTGCTGCCCGGGCTGTGCCACCCAGCCGACGCCGTTGGCGATGACCCGCTGCACCTGGGGGTGGTGGTAGACGGGGTACTCCTGGTCGCCGGGGCTGAAGTAGAAGATCCTGCCCTTGCCGCGTGAGAAGGTGACGCCGGAGCGGAACACCTCTCCCCCGGTGAAGGAGCTGATGAAGATCAGGTCGTCGGGCTCGGGGATGTCGAAGAGTTCCCCGTACATTTCCTGTTCCGGGATGACGATGGGGCTTTCAATGCCCGCTGCGATCGGGTGGGAGGGCTTGACGGTCCACACCAATTCCCGTTCACCTTCATTGCGCCACTTCAACGAGCAGGTGGTGCCGAGCAGGCGGGTGAAGATCTTGGCGAAATGCGCCGAGTGCAGCGCAACCAACCCCATGCCACCGAGCACGTGGCGCTGCATGCGCTCAACCACTTCCTCGGAGACGGCGTCGTGGGCAATGTGGCCCCACCACAGCACCACGTCGGTCGTGGCCAGGGTTTCCTCGCTCAGGCCGTGCTCGGGGTCGGCCAGGGTGGCGGTGGTGATGTTGGCATTGGGGTAGAACTCCCGCAGCGACTCCGCAATGGCGCCGTGCATGCCTGTGGGGTACATGCTGCCGATGGTGGCGGGTTCGTTGTTGAGTTCGTGGACGCCTTCGTTCCACACCAGGATGTTGAGTTTTTCAGCCATGGTTAGAGCCTCACTTCACGCTGTTCGAGTGCGGATTTGTAGCATGCGTCAATGATCAGTGCCCGGGTCAGCGCCACAGAGCCGTCGTACTCGCCCCAAACTTCTTCACCGCCACGGATGGCCGCAATGAACTCGTCCACCACGGCCTGGTGGTTTCCGTCGGCCGGAACTTCGGCCGCATAGTCTGCGTTGACCTCTTCCTTGTCGGTGAAGATCTTCAGCCCGGAGTCCGCGACTTCAAGTGAATGGGCAACCCGAAGTTCGGCACCGCCGTCGGTCCCGTAGACGCGGAAGTCCATCAGGTCTGCGGGGTCACGGTAGCTGGCCCAGCCAGCCTCCACCACCAGGGTGACACCGCCCTCAAGGCGGATGAAGGCCGAGGCGAAGTCCTCGACCTCAAACTTGTTGTTGGCCGATGCAGCCGTGAAATTGCTGCCACCGCCCAGTCCACGCGGCCCCAATTCGGAATACGCGGACGCCGAAACAGAGATGACCTTGGGCTCGCCCAGCAGGTGCAGTGCGTAGTCCAGCACGTGCACGCCGAGGTCGGCCAGGGGCCCGCCACCGGCCAGTTCAGGGCTCGTGAACCAGCTGCCAAGCGTGGGGATCCCGCGGCGTCGCAGCCAGGAGGCCTTGGCGTAGTAGGGGCGGCCCAGTTCGCCGTCGTCGATGATGGTCTTGAGCTTTGTGATGTCTCCGCGGCGGCGGTGGTTGAACACCACGTCCAGGACGCGGCCGGCCTGGCGGGCCGCGGCAACCATGGCCGCACCTTCCTCACCGTTGCGGGCCAGCGGCTTTTCGCTCAGGACATGCAGCCCGCGTTCCAGGGCCGCAATGCTGATGGGTGCGTGGAGGAAGGTGGGAACGGCAACGCTGATGGCGTCCAGCCCGTCCAGTTCCAGCAGGTCCTCCCAGCGGGCAAAGCCATGGGCGATGTTGTACTGGGCCTGGAGCTGGGCCAGGAGTTCGGCCTCCATGCCGGCCACGGCAACAACCTCCACCCCGGCCACGTTGCTGAACGCCTCGATGTGTTGCTGGCCTGCCCAGCCAACGCCCACAACACCAACCTTGAGGGTTGCCGGCACAGTCATATCACTCACTCAATTACCTTTTCTTGATGGCTGAAAACGGCCCGTAACCCGGACGGTCAATTCACAGTGCGCCATGAAGACGACGCTCTCTTGACCAACCTAATCGAACTTAAATTTACGGTCAATCAAAAGTGTCCACATGACGAGACAGCAATTTGCTGGCCGGTGCGCCGGAACGCTCATGCGGGGCCCACTGGCGCCGGAATCTTTTGCCACTGCACCACCAAAAGGGATGCGGCACCCGGGTGGGTCAGGGAGACCCACCCGGGTGCCGCCGTCGTACTCGGACAGGCTAGAGACTGGGACCCGGTTACTGGGCCCACGCCAGCGAGGGGTCCCAGTCGAGGCCCGCGACTGCGAGCTGGTTGCTGGGCCCACGCCAGCGAGGGGCCCCAGTCGAGGCACGAGACTGGGGAGCTGGTGGGGATTACTTCACGGCGCCAGCGGTCAGCCCTGCCACGAAGTTCTTCTGCAGGAGCAGGAAGCCGATGACAATCGGGATGCTGACCACCACGGAGGCGGCCATGATCTGGTTCCAGTAGACGTTGGTCTGCGTCGAGTAGAGCTGCAGGCCCACGGCCAGGGTGCGGTTGGCGTCGGTGGTCATGACGGACGCGAACAGGACCTCGCCCCAGCTGGTCATGAAGCTGTAGATGGCCACGGCCACCAGGCCGGGCCGCGCCGTGGGCAGGATGATCTTGAACAGGGCCCGCATGGGACCGCAGCCATCCACCTTGGCGGCTTCGTCGAGCTCACGCGGGATTCCGTTGAAGTACCCGGCGAGCATCCAGATGGAGAACGGCAGCGAGAACGTCAGGTAGGTGATGATCAGCCCCGCGCGGGTTCCCACCAGTTGGACGCCGAAGTTCGTGTTGATGTTCACGAAGATCAGGAACAGCGGAAGCAGGAACAGCACGCCTGGCAGCATCTGCGTGGAAAGGACGGCTCCGGAGAACAGGGAACGGCCGCGGAACGTGTAGCGGGACACCGCGTAGGCGGCGAAGACGGCAATGATGAGCGAGAGCACCGTGGACACGGTGGAGACGATCACCGAGTTCACGAAGTAGTCGGCCAGCGGGACCGTCTTCCACATGTCGATGTAGGGCTGGATGGTCAAGGTGGTGGGCCACCACGAGAACGCGCCCTGCACATCCTGCAGGGGCTTCAGGCCGGAGATGACCATGACGTAGATCGGGATGATGGTGAAAATGCTGAGCAGGGTGATGGTGGCGACCCTGAAGACCTTGGTTCCGGTTGTGTCATGCATTGTCTTTCCTCCGGTTCATGAAGAGAACGTAGATTCCGCTGACAACCATCAGGAACAGCAGGAGCAACACTGACATGGCGGCACCGGAGCCGAAGTTCCAGGTCAGGAATGAGGCGTTGTAGATGTGGAAGGAGATCAGGTCGCCGGCTGGCGGCTGGGATCCGCCGAACAGGACGAACGGGGTGTTGAAGTCGTTGAAAGTCCACAGGAACATGACCAGCACCAGGGACATGTTGACCGGGCGGAGCATGGGCAGCGTGATGTTCCACCACTGGCGCAGCGGCTTGGCACCGTCAACGGAAGCGGCCTCGTAGACATCGGCGGGGACGGACTGCAGCCCGGCCATCAGCATCAGGAATGCGAAGGGCCACAACCGCCAGATGGCGACGATGACCACGGCAGCGAAGGCGTTGTCGCCAATGAGCCAGAAGGGCTTGTCGCCGGGCAGGCCCAGGTTGTCAAAGATGAGGTGGTTCAGGGCGCCGTTGTCCTTTTGCAGCATGAACTTCCAGGCAATGACGCCGGCGTACATGGGCAGGGCATAGGGGATCAGGAACAGGGTGCGGAAAATGGCGCGGCCGCGGAACGTCTTTTGCAGGGCCACCGCAGCGGCCATGCCCAGTCCCCAGGACAGGCCGACGACGAGGACGGTGAAGGCGACGGTGACGCCGAAGGACTTCAGCAGGCCCAGCCCCACGGAGGAGTCGAAGTCCAGGGCGACCTGGTAGTTCTTCAGGCCAACGAACGGTGCGTTGCCCCAGTTGGCAATGAACATCTTGGTGAGCTTGAGAAAGCTCATCCAGATGCCTGTCAGCATGGGGATGACGTGGATGACGAGTTCAAAGATGACGGCGGGGGCCAGCAGCGCGTAGGGCAGCCACCAACCGGCACGGCGGGGCTGGCGGTCCTTCTTGCCGGCTGGCCCAGGAGCGGGGTCGGACTTCTTTATGGCGGTGGTTGCAGACACTGCGAACACTCACCTTTCTTTCATGAACAGTTGAGGGGCCCGGCGGCGGGTGCCTGTGGCAGCCCGCCGCCGGTAGTGCTGTGCAGCTTGCTCGGAGGTGCTATCCCGCTGCTTCAACTGCTTCCTGCGCCGTGGTCAGCGCAGCCTTGATGTCGTCCTTGCTGACGGTGCCGCCGGAGGCAACCGTGGCGAACATCTGGTTCATGGCCTTGCCCACTGTGCTCTCGAACTGGTCCTCGGCAGCGACCAGGGGAAGGGGCTTGGACTTGTTCTCGTAAATGTCGGAGAAGGTCTTGGCGAGTTCGGCGTTGTCGGTGAAGCTCGGCGTCACCCCGGCCAGCACGGGCAGGGCTGCGAAGGGCTTGTCGAGGGCGGCCTGGGTGGCTTCACTGGTCATGAACTTCACGAACTGCAGTGCGGAGTCCTTGTTCTTGGTGTTCTTGAAGATGGACATGTTGATGCCGGCCACCATGGTGGCCACTTCCTTGGCGCCCGCGGGGGCAGGGTAGGCCACAACACCGAAGGCATCATCCTTCATGCCCTGGGAGGCGATGGAGCTGTTGGCGTTGCTCTGGCTGAGCATCATGGCAACCTTGCCGTTGGCAAAGTCGTTGACGGCCTTGGTTGCGTTGTCGTACTGGGCGTTGCCCGGGTCAACCACCTTGTCCGTCTGCATCAGGTCCAGGTAGCGGGAGATGCCGTTGACCACGCCGTCCGAGGTGAACGTGGGCTTGCCCTCTGCATCGAAGAATTCGGAGTCGTTCTGGGCAGCGTTGATGAACGCGAAGTGGGAGTTTTCGGTGTAGCTGCCGGCGGCCAGGGCGAAGCCGTGCTTGTCACCGGTGGTGAGCTTCTTGGCGGCGGCCACCATGTCTTCCCAGGTGGTGGGCGGGGTCAGGCCGGCATCCTTGAACATGGCCTTGTTGTAGTACAGGCCGTAGGCCAGGCCGTACAGGGGAACCGACGTGGGGTCCTCTCCGGGGACGCCGCCGGTGTCCATGGCGGTCTTGACGAACTTGTCCTTGCCGCCGATTGCGGTGAAGGCTGCGTCATCGAAGGGCATGAACGCGCCGGTGGACTGCAGCGAGGCAGCCCAGGTGTTGCCGATGTTCAGCACATCGGGTGCCTGGCCGGAGGTCACGGCGGTCTGGATTCGGGTCTGGAGGTCGTTCCAGCCGATGACTTCAAGGTTGACCTTGATGCCCGTCTCTTCCTCGAACTTCTTCAGCTGCGGGGTGAGAACTTCCTTGTCGTTGTCCAGGCTGGTGCCCTGGTTGCTGGCCCAGTAGGTCAGGGTCTTGCCGTCCGAGCTGCCCGAGCCGGCATCGCTGCCGCCGCTGCATCCGGTGGCGGTGATGGTCAGTGCCGCAATGGCCGCTGCTGCGGCAAAAGTACGTAATTTCACTTCCGTGACTTCCTTGTCTGTGGGTGGGAATATCCGCAAATCTTCGAAAATGGCGGGCGCCGAAACTCGTGGCACCCGACGTGAAACCAAACCTAGATGAACTTATGACGATGGTCAATCAAAAGTCGTGAAATATTTCCTAACATATTGATTCGAGGCATCTCAAGGAAGGCCGCGGTGGCGGATATTGGCCCGTGGAAATGAGCCATGGGGGCCAAAGTTGCCCGGAATCCAGGCATTTTTGCCCCACAAAAGGCGATGTAACCAGAGTAACTGAACCGGTTCACTGTTGGGCGTTTGTTATTGATTCGTTATCGCAGTTTGGGTGCCGCCGAGACGTCGGCAGCTATCCGAAGGGGTTGTTGCCCAGGCTCTCGCGCAACTGCAGGACGCCGGGCTGTGCCGCCATGTTGCGCGGCTCATGGCCGGCCACCAGGTCCAGGAGCAGCAGGGCGGAATTCCGGCCCAGGTCCGCCACATTGCGTCCCAGCGCGGCCACTCCGGGGGAACTCAGCCTGCACAGGATGGAGTCATCCCAGCTCAACACCGAAACCTGCCCCGGAACGTCAAGACCCAGGCGCTTGAGGGCTTGCAGCCCGCCCACGGCCATGAGGTCGTTGCCATAGATGACCGCCGTGGGGAACTCGGGCGACCCCGGCGCGAGCCCGGCCATGACAGCGATGGTGGCCGTGCCGCCGTCGTCCGCGGAATAGTCGGCGGGGCACAGCACAACCGTCATGCCCAGGCGGGCGGCCTGATCCACAATCTGCGCCGACTTGGTCTCCTCGTGCAACAGCTCGACGGGGCCGGAGACGAAGGCGACGTGCCGGTGCCCGCGCTCGTGCAGCGCCTGAACCACTGTGGCAACATCCACCGCCTGAGACACGGTGAGGTTGGAATTCCGGGCCGACGGGGCAATTTCAGGGCCGACACCCAGCCGCACATACGGGAGCCTGTGGCTCTCGAGCAGTGGCGGGCGGGGGTCCTCGCGGACATGGTCAAAGAGGATGACGCCGTCAACACGCCCCTCCCCCGCCCACCTCTCGTAGACGGCCAGGTCCCGGTTTTGCCCTTCGGGAACGGTGAGGGGGTCCACCATGCGCAGCATCAGGCTCATGTCGCGGGCGCCGAGAACGCCCTCAATGCCGGCCAGGATGCTCATGTAAAACGGCTCCGCACCGATCTGTTCGGGATCGCGGTAGAGCACAATTCCCACCACGTCGCTGCGGGACTGGGACAGTGCCCGCGCGCTGGAACTGGGGTACCAGCCCAGCTCGCCGGCCAGCTCAAGGACACGGGCGCGGGTGGAGTCACTGACCCCCGGCTGGCCGTTCAGCGCGTAGGAGACCGACGCCTTGGAGATGCCGAGCCGGCGCGCCAGGTCGCTGATGGTCACCTTGCCGGCGGAGGGGGATGCCACCTTGATCAGGCCTGCGCGTGGGCGGTGACCAGGCGTTCCACCGACGCCGGGGACAGCACGTGGTCAACCACCATTCGCCCGGCACCCAGCACGCCGGCGTGGTCCCCGGCCATGGACTGGACAATCCGCAGCCGTGCCGTGGCCAGCGGCAGTGAGCGCTGGTAGACGATCTCACGGACCCCGGCCATGAGGTATTCGCCGGCCGAGGACAGCCCGCCACCAATGACAATGACGGAAGGGTTCAGCAGGTTCACGGAGGCCGCCAGGACATCGCCCACATCGCGGCCCGCCTGGCGCATGGCCTGGATGGCGGCCAGGTTTCCGCGGCGGGCCAGTTCCAGCACGTCTTCGCCTGTATTTGCCGGGACACCGCCGGCGTTGAGGGCCGCGGCCACCGCCGGGCCCGATGCCATGGCCTCCAGGCAGCCGTAGTTGCCACAGCGGCACAGCACCTCGCCGCCGCGCGGCACCCGCACGTGGCCAATGTCCCCGGCCGTGCCGTCCGCGCCGCGTTGCAGCAAACCGCCGCTGATGATGCCGGCGCCAATGCCGGTGGCCACCTTGATGAAGAGCAGGTCCTGGGCGTCGGGCCAGAAGTTCGCACGCTCGCCCAGCGCCATGATGTTCACGTCGTTGTCCACCAGCACCTCGGTGGGGAAGCGCCGCTGCACGTACTCCGGCACGTCAAAGCCGTCCCAGCCGGGCATGATCGGCGGGCTGGCCGGCCGCCCGGTGGAGTGCTCCACGGGGCCGGGCAGCCCAATTCCGATGCCCACCAGCTCGCGTTCGTGGCGCCCGGCCCGGGCGAGGACCTGCGTGCACAGCTCCAGCACGGCGTCGAGCACGTCGGTGGGGCCGGCCGCGACGTCCATGGATTCGCGCAACTCGCTGAGAACGCGCCCGCCCAGGTCCGTCAGGGCGATCAGGACGTGCGTTGCACCAACGTCAACGGCGAGGATCACCCGCGATGACGGGTGGAAGGCAAAGCGCGACGGCGGACGCCCGCCCGAGGAGACTGCCTCACCTGCGGGGCCGATGAGTCCGGCGGCACTGAGTGCCTCGATGCGCGCCGCCACGGTGGAGCGGGCCAGTCCGGTGATTTCGGCCAGCTCGGCGCGGGTGCGTGCCTGCCCGTCACGCAGGATCTGGAAGACGTCACCGGCCCGTGAGTGGCTGAACGGCTCCGCGGCAGCAGGGCCGGCCGGGCTGGGGGCGGCTTGTCGCGGGCGTGGCTGGACTGGTGACTTTGGCATGCCCAATAAATAGCACGCGGGCTTACATCTGTCACAATCCGAGAAAGGGGGCGTGTTTCGCAAACTTTTGCTTGACCATCGTCAAAAGTTCCCCTAGGTTGATTTGTGGACACACATTCATGCCTTCAAGGAGTTTTCAATGACGTATTCCCTGCAGTTGTACACGGTCCGCAAGCCCCTTGAGGAAGACCTTCCCGGCACCATTGCCCGCGTTGCCGAACTTGGCTTCACCAAGGTTGAACCCTACAACTTCGCGGCCACGGCCGACGCCCTCGCCGCAGCTTTTGCGCAGCACGGCATCACCGCTCCGTCCGGCCACGCACCCCTGCTCAGCGCCGACCAGGATGAAATCTTTGCCGCAGCCAACAAGCTCGGCATCACCACTGTCATTGACCCCTTCATTCCCGCCGATCAGTGGCAGACCGAAGAGGACATCCAGAAGATTGCCGACGGCCTGAACGCGGCAGCCAAGAAGGGTGCCGAATACGGCGTCCGCGTTGGCTACCACAACCACGCATGGGAACTGGAGTCCAAGATCAACGGCACCACGGCCCTTGAGTACTTTGAAACCCTGCTTGACCCCGAGCTGGTCCTGGAGGTGGACACCTACTGGGTGTCCGTGGGCGGGGAAAGCGCCGTGGACATCCTTGGCAAGCTGGGCGAGCGCGTGAAGTACATTCACATCAAGGACGGCCCGCTCAACACGGACACCTCCGCCCAGCTGCCCGCGGGCCAGGGCGAGGTTCCCATCTGGGATGTCATTGGCGCGGCCAAGCACCTGGAGGTCGGGGTCGTGGAGTTTGACGACTACGCCGGCGACATCTTCGAGGGCATTGCCGCAAGCCTTGCCTTCCTCAATGCAGGAAAGGCCTGATCCCCAATGGCTAAGACAGGACCCGTCGGCGTAGCCTTCATCGGCGCCGGAAACATCAGCAAGCAGTACCTGGACAACCTCACAACCTTCCCGGACGTCAAGGTCCTGGTAGTTGCGGATCTCTTTGAGGAAGCCGCCGCAGCGCGTGCCGCGGAATACGGCATTGAGGTTTCGGGCGGCGTTGACGCAGCGCTGAACCACCCCGACGTCGAAATCATCGTGAACCTGACCATCCCGGCAGCCCACGTGGAGGTGGCCACCGCGGCCGTCCGCGCCGGCAAGCACGTGTGGACGGAAAAGCCGTTCTCCCTGGACCGCGACAGCGGACTGGGCCTGCTGAAGGAAGCCCAAGCCGCTGGTGTCCGCCTGGGCTGCGCCCCCGACACCTTCCTTGGTGCGGGACTGCAGACGGCCCGCCGGCTCATCGACGCCGGTGAGATCGGCACGCCGCTCACGGCATTGACCATGTTCCAGTCGCCGGGCCCCGAATCCTGGCACCCCAACCCCGCATTCCTGTTCCAGCAGGGCGCCGGACCGCTGTTCGACATGGCCCCCTACTACCTGACTGCCCTGGTGCAGGCCTTCGGGCCCATCGCCAAGGTGGCCGCCGTGGGAAGCACCGCATTCCCCACCCGCACGGTGGGCTCCGGCCCCAAGGAAGGCGAGGTGTTCGACGTCGAGGTTCCCACGCATGTCAGCGCCATCGCACAGTTTGAATCCGGCGCGTCCTCGCACAGCGTCTACAGCTTCGAGTCCCCCAAGGCCCGCATGGGATTTGTGGAGATCACAGGCACCGAGGGCACCATCTCCCTGCCGGACCCGAACAACTTCGACGGCGAGATCAAGCTGTGCAAGCGTGGCGAGGAGGACTGGACCGCCATTGCGGCCGAGGGCCCCGCCGACGGGCGCGGCCTGGGCGTGCTGGACATGGCACGCGCCATCCGCGCCGGCGTCCCGCACCGGGCCACGGGCGAGCTGGCCTACCACGTGCTTGATGCCATGGTCTCCATCACCGAATCCGTGGACAGCGGCGAATTTGTCACCGTGGCCAGCACGGCACCGGCTTCCGAGCCCGTGCCCGTGGACTGGAACCCGACCGCAGCAACCCTCTAGGAAAAATACACATGACCTCCCCCCAGTCCCGCCCGCTTGGCGTGGCCGCAATCGGCTATGCGTTCATGGGCCAGGCGCACTCCAACGCCTGGCGCACCGTGGCCAACCACTTCGACGTTCCCGCCTTTGAGCAGAAGGTCCTGGTGGGGCGCAATGCCGAAGCCGTGGCCGCGGCAGCCGCCAAGTACGGCTGGAGCGAATCGGCCACGGACTGGCGGGAGGTCATTGCGCGCGAGGACATCGACATCGTTGACATCTGTGCGCCCGGCTGGCTGCACGCGGAAATAGCCGTTGCGGCGCTGGCCGCAGGCAAGCACGTGCTGGTGGAGAAGCCGCTGGCCAACACCATGGCCGAGTCGGAGACCATGGTGGCCGCGGCACAGGCCGCCCGCGCCGCCGGCGTCCGCTCCATGGTGGGCTTCAACTACCGCCGAGTCCCGGCACTCGCCCTGGCCCGCAAGCTCATTGCCGACGGCGGCCTGGGCACCGTCCGGCAGGTCCGCGCGTCGTACCTGCAGGACTGGCTGGCCGACGGCGACGCCCCCATGACGTGGCGGCTGCGCAAGGAAACCGCCGGCTCGGGTGCGCTGGGCGACATCGCCTCACACGCCATTGACCAGGTCCAGCACCTGCTGGGCGACGCCGTCACCGGGGTGTCTGGGCGGCTGCACACCTTCACCACTGAGCGGCCCGGCCCCGAGGGGCCCGAACCCGTAACGGTCGACGACGCCGCCTGGGCCACGCTGTCCCTGGCCGGCGGGGCCGTGGCTAGCGTTGACGTGTCCCGGGTGGCGCTGGGCCAGAAGAACGCTCTGCGCCTGGAGGTTTATGGCACGGCCGGGTCACTGACGTTCAACCTGGAGAACCCCAACGAGCTGCACTACCTGAACGGCTCAGAGCCGATCGAGGTGCAGGGCTTCCGGCGCATCCTGGTCACCGAACCGGAGCACCCGTACATTTCCGGCTGGTGGCCGCAGGGCCATGTGATTGGCTGGGAGCACAGCTTCACCCACCAGATCCGCGACTTCCTGCTGCACATTGCCAACGGGACCGACCCCTCGCCGTCGTTCGAGGAGGGCCTGGGCGTGCAGCAGGTCCTGGCAGCCATTGAGGAATCCTCCGCTGCCGGCGGCGCCACCGTCCCGGTGGTCTCGGCGGCATCGGTGGTCTCGGTGGTTGAGCCTGTCGAAACCATCGAAACCGTCGAAACCGTTTCCATCCCCTCGTCAAAGGACTGAACCATGGCCCGCCCGTACACCTTGTTCACCGGCCAGTGGGCCGACCTGCCCCTCGAGGAAGTGGCCAAGCTGGCCTCCGAGTGGGGTTATGACGGCCTGGAAATCGCCTGCTCCGGCGACCACCTGGACCCATGGCGCTGGGACGAGCCCGGCTACGTCGCCGGCAAACTCGCCATGCTGGAGGGCTACGGCTTGAAGGTGTGGGCCATCTCGAACCACCTGAAGGGCCAGGCGGTGTGCGATGACCCCATTGACTTCCGCCACCAGGCAATTGTTGGCTCCAAGGTGTGGGGCGACGGGGACCCGGAAGGTGTCCGCCAGCGCGCGGCCGAGGAAATGAAGCTGACCGCCCGGCTGGCCCAGGCCCTGGGCGTGAAGACAGTTGTCGGTTTTACGGGCTCTTCCATCTGGCAGTACGTGGCCATGTTCCCGCCCGTCCCGGAATCAGTGATCGAGGCCGGCTACCAGGACTTTGCCGACCGCTGGAACCCCATCCTTGATGTCTTTGACGAGTGCGGCGTGCGCTTTGCCCATGAGGTCCACCCCTCGGAAATCGCCTACGACTACTGGACCACCGTCCGGACGCTGGAAGCCATCGGGCACCGTGAGGCGTTCGGGTTGAACTGGGACCCCAGCCACTTCATGTGGCAGGGCATCGACTCGGTCTCCTTCATCTGGGACTTCAAGGACCGGATCTACCACGTTGACTGCAAGGACACGAAGCTGCGCCCCACCGGCCGGAACACGGTCATGGGCTCGCACCTGCCGTGGGGCGATCCGCGCCGCGGCTGGGACTTTGTCTCCGCGGGCCGCGGCGACGTGCCCTGGGAATCGTCCTTCCGCGCACTGACGGCCATTGGCTATGACGGCCCCATCTCCATCGAGTGGGAGGACGCCGGCATGGACCGGCTGCAGGGCGCACCCGAGGCCCTCGCAGCACTGAAGAAGTTCGACTTTGCCCCGTCCGCACTGTCCTTCGACGCGGCGTTCAGCAACCAGGGCTGACCTCTCCTGCGCCGAGTCTGACGGAAAGCTGCCCGCGGAGACGTTGCGCAACGTCTCCGCCGCAGCGTTCCGTCAGACTCGGCGCGCCCCGCTAGAGTGGATGGCACCATGAGCATTCCCAAGAGCGAGCCAGCGTCCGTGCGCATCGACGCATGGCTGTGGTCCATCCGTGCCTACAAGACGCGTTCCATGGCCACGGCGGCCTGCCGCGCCGGCCACGTCAAGCTCAACGATGCCAACGCGAAGGCCTCGCAAACCGTTGTCCCGGGTGACACGATCCGCGTCCGCCAACCCGGCTACGACCGGATCCTGGAAGTCCGCCGCCTGATCAACAAGCGCGTTGGGGCCGAGGCTGCCGCGCACTGCTTCACCGACCACACTCCCCCGCGCCCCGTGCTGCCGGCCCTGGGCTTGCCGCAGCGGGACCGCGGCACCGGCCGCCCCACCAAGAAGGACCGCCGCGACATGGACCGGCTCCGCGGGGACCACTAAGGGCCCGCGGCGGCCATGCCACCGTGGGTTCAACAACGGTCGTTGTGCCCAACTTAATTCGCCTTATGGCGTCAATTGTCCAACTTGCTGGCTTTTGTCCCAATAACCTCCCGTTGCGGTCATGGGGTGTTTTAGGCTGCGTGTGGCGCCTCACATTCAAGTGATTGTCCGGTGCCGCGTACACCTATTCATCCCGCGTCACCAAGGAGCCCAGGCATGCGGCCTCACGAAGCCACTGATGATTTAACCGATGAAACAGCTGCAATTGGCGGGCCCGCCGTTTCGCAGCAGGAATTCGACCAGCTCTTTGAACAGGTCAAGACCTGGGGCCGGAATGAAAACCCGTCCGCAGGCGCCTGGGAGGCAGTGGGCCCGGCAGCGGCCATCGAGGCTGCGTCACTGGTCAAGAGTGGACGGACGGTGGCCATGGCCCTGCCGTGGAACACCACCAGCGGACCTGGCAACGCCAACCCTGCCCTCCATTACATGACGGACCTTGGCGTCCGTGAGGCCCCGGAGCCATCCTGCAACAAGGACTTCATTGGCGTTGACTACCACGGCAAGGCGGTCAGCCACCTGGACGCACTGAGCCACATTGCCTACAAGGGCCAGCTCTACGACGGGAACAATTCCCGCGACGTCGTCACAGCCGTTGGTGCGGATTTTGGTTCCGTCACAGAGCTTGGCACCCTGGTCACCCCTGCCGTGCTGCTCGATTTTACTGTCCTGTTCGACGAGCCTTGGCTTGAGCCGGGGACGGCAATCCGCGCTGAGGACATCCTGGCGGCGGAGGCAAAGCTTGGCGTGAAGATCCAGCCGGGCGACGCCGTCCTGATCCGGACCGGGCACTTCCGCCGGCAGCGTGAATGGGGCGTCTGGGACCCTTCCAACTCAAGTGCCGGGCTGCACGTTGACTGCATGCCGCTCCTTGCCGAGCGCCGCCCGAGCGTGCTGGGCGGCGACGGGGATTCGGATGTGCGTCCGTCCCCCACACCGGGCATCCACTCGCCCGTCCACATTCTTGCCATCACAGCCATGGGGCTGCCGCTGCTGGACAACCTCGACCTCGAGGCCCTGGGCCAGGCATGCAAGGACGAGGGACGCTACCGCTTCATGTTCGTTGTGGCGCCCCTGAACATTCCGCGCGGAACCGGCTCCCCGGTCAACCCGATTGCGGTGTTCTAATGACATTCTCGGTCGGAATCTCCAGGGATTTTCTTGGCGCAGACGGCAAGAACGTCTGGGGCGACATTGGGCTTTCCGGACTGGACGCCGCGGGGATCCCCTGGGAGTACATGGATGCCTTGGAGCCCACACTGACCCCGGAGCAGATGGAGCGCTATGACGCGATCCTCTACGCTGCGCCGGCGGTCACGGCTGCGTCATTCGAAGGCGTTGCCAATCCCCCGGCACTGTTGGCCCGCTTCGGTGTGGGGTACGACGCCGTCGACCTCGAGGCGTGCACCCGCGCAGGCACGGCAGCCACCATCACCCCCGACGGCGCCCGCCGGCCCGTTGCGACGGCGGCACTGTCAATGTTGTTGTCGGTGGGGCACCACACAGTGGTCAAGGACCGCCTGGTGCGGCAAAAGCAGTGGGGGCTGCGGGAAAGCTACATGGGCACCGGACTGACCGGCAAGACAATCGGATTCCTCGGCGTGGGCAATACCGGCAGTGAACTGATCCGGCTGCTTGAACCGTTCGACGTCCGGTGCATCGGCTACGACCCCTACTGCCCGCCGGAACGCGCCCAGGAGATCGGTGTGGAGCTCATGGACCTGGAGGACGTGGCAAAAAACTGCGATGCCCTCGTGATCATGGCCCTGCTGACCGAAGCAACCCACCACATCGTCAACGATGCGCTTTTCGCCCAGATGAAGCCAACGGCGTCCCTGATCAACATTGCGCGCGGGCCCATTGTGGACGAGCAGGCGTTGATCAGGGCGCTGCAGAACGGAACAATCGCCGCTGCCGGCCTGGATGTGTTTGAGGAAGAGCCCGTGGCCAACGAGCTTCTGGACCTGGAGAACGTGACGTTGTCGCCGCACTGCCTCGCCTGGACGGACGAGATGTCGCTGGGGAACGGTTCCAGCTGCGTCCGTGCCATCATCAACGTGGCATCCGGAATCGCGCCTCCGTTCATCGTCAACCGGGACGTTGCCGAGACGGCAGCCTTCAACGACAAGCTCAGCCGCTGGCAGGCTGCCGCCGAAACCAGCGCGTAGGCGCAAGACCTGCAGGACAGCCAACGGCGCCTGCCCTGCAAGCAAGGAAATGGACTCCACACCTTGAGGGTGTGGAGTCCATTTCCGTTTGCCCCGGTTTCGCTGCATCCGACGGCAGCAACGGCAAAAGCCAGGTTCCCCGCGTGAACGGGGAACCTGGCCTTCTCAACGCGCGTAGCGTTCGATGGGTGCGCCCTTCAGTCGGCCAACCCGTTTCCCTGTTCCAACTCGACTTCCTCGTGCTCCGGATAGTGCATCAGCTCGGCGTCAAGGGTCCGCCACAACCCAAGCAATTCCTGGACCACCTCGGGATGCATTTCAGCAACGTCTGCCTTTTCACGGTCATCTGTGCCCAGGTCAAACAGGCGTGTGCGTGAACCTGCAAAGTCGTCGTCCTTGTGCCACAGGGGTTTCGCCACCCGGTCATGAAGCAGCTTGAACCTGCCCTTTCGGACCGCCCCCTGTCCCCGGGTGCGCCAGAGCAGTGCATCCTCGGGTTCGCTGTTCCCGTCCACCAGCCAGCCCAGCAGCGACTGCCCGTCGAGGGGCTTGTCTGGGTGGGGTGCAGTTCCGGCGGCGTCGAGGATGGTTGCCGTCCAGTCCATGGTGACGACAGGCGTCCCACTGACCTGACCGGCGTCGAGTGCGGCCGGCCACCTGACCAGGAACGGCACACGGATCCCGCCCTCTTCCAGGTCCCCCTTCTCGCCGACAAATGGCCACAGGAAGGCATACCTTTCGCCGCCGTTGTCGGAAGCGAAAATGATTATGGTGTTGTCCCGGATGCCCTCGTCGTCGACGGCCTCCAGTACCCGGCCAATGCCGTCGTCCATGGCCTTGATCATGCGCCTGTACGTGTCCCTGGACCCGCCCTCAAAGTGGAACATTCCCCGGGCCCCCTTGGTGTCGATGGCGGCGAGGACCTTTTCACTGACCGCTTCATCTCCCGGTGCCTCCCAGGGGAAATGGGGGGCCGTGTAGTTCAGTTGCAGGTAGAAAGGCTTCGAGGTGTCCCGGGTGCGGATGTAGTCCACTGATTTGTCGGACAGGATGTCGGTGTAATAGCCCACCACCTCAACTGGCTCTTTGCCCTCATATAGATCAGGCATGCCTTTGCTGTCGACGTGTCCATAGTAGTCAAGGACACCGTCCATGTTCCCGAAGAAGCGTTCAAACCCTATGTCCAGTGGGCTGAACCACGGCAGCCAACCGCAATGCCACTTTCCGAACATGGCCGTTTGGTAGCCGGTGTCCTTCAGCATTGAAGGCAATGTTGGGTGTTGGGCCGGTATTCCATGCTCGGCGTCGCGGCTCAGCAGGGGTTCTTCCAGGCCCACCGGCAGCCGTCCCGGGTATCGGCCTGTGTAGAGTGCCACACGGGTAGGCGAACAGGTGGGGGAGGCTGCGTAGGCGTCGGTGAACCTGACCCCGTCTGCTGCCAGCTGGTCCAGGACTGGAGTGTCGTTGTGCAGGGAGCCGTAGCAGCCCAGGTCGCCCCAGCCGAGGTCATCGGCAAAGATGAAAATGACGTTTGGTTGTGCCGGACGGTCTCGTTTTGATGCCTTGAACGGCTGCTCTTGCCGAAGCCATTGCTCCCGCCGATCGGGGACGGTACTGAGTTTCATGATGGGTCTCCTGGGCTGGCTAGACGGTCTCGGTCTTGGGATGCCGGACCAAGTCCAGCGCGACAGCGCGGATTTCACCGAACTCCGGGAGAACCCGGGTTTCTTCCTGTGTCCGGGGCGTCGGGAAGTCGACATCGAGGATGCGACTGACCGTGGAGGGCGACTTGGACAAGACCACCACCCTGTCCGCCAGGTAGACGGCTTCGTCAATGTCGTGCGTGACAACGATGATGGAAATCTTGAATTCGTTCTTGATCTTCAGGACCAGGTCTTCCAAGTCCATCCTCGTTTGTGCATCGACAGAAGCGAAGGGTTCATCCATCAACAAGATTCGGGGATTGCAGGCCAGTCCCCTTGCGATGGCGACGCGCTGCTGCATGCCACCTGACAGTTGCCATGGATGCCACGTCTCTTTCCCGCCGAGGCCCACATCGGCCAACGCCTCACGGGCGCGCTTCTTGGCTTCCGCCCTCGGCACACCTTGTGCCCTCAGTGGCAGCATGACGTTGCCCTGCAACGTCAACCAAGCCAGCAGCGAACGGCTGTAGTCCTGGAACACAACGGAGATGCCCTCTGTTGGGCCTTTGATCGGTTTTCCGTCAACCTTGATGCTGTCCTCGCCGTCCGGTGACAGGAGTCCGGCGATGCATCGGAGGATGGTTGTCTTGCCCGCGCCTGACGGTCCAACAAGGGCAATGAGCTCCTCGGGCCTGACATCAAAGTTCACGCCGCTGACGGCAAGGTGCTTCCCAAAACGTCCGTCGTAGGTGATGGACAGGTCCGAAACTTCGACGAGGGATGTCCGGCTGGCAGAACTGGCCATTGCGGATTCCTGGTGAACATTATTCATGGTGGTTGTCCCTACTTAATAGTTCTGGCCATTGGCGAAATGCCGGATCGCCTGAGCATGGGTCGTTCAAACATGAGGTACAGGGCGTTGAGCCCGATGCCCAATACCGCGACCATCACCATGCCGGCCCACATGGTTGAGTATTGAAATGACTGTTGGGACAAAAGCGTCACTGCGCCGATTCCCGCGGACGCCCCCACCATTTCGCTGACGACCATGATGAGGATTGAGAGCGACAATGCTGCACGCCCAGCGCCCAGCAAGCGGGGGGCAATGGAAGGCAAAAGCACCAGCAGTATCTGCCGCCATCCCCGAATCCTAAACACATGGTTGACGTCAACCAGGCCGCTGTCGACCTTGACCAGGCCGTCAACCGTGTTAACCAGAACGTACAGCGTGACAGCGAAGGCAATGATGCTTTGGGACATGGCAGGGCCAATGCCGGCAACAGTGATGAACAGGGGAACCAGTGCCACCGCCGGGAGCGCCAGCAGGAAGGAAACTATGGGCATTACGGCGATTCTGACCACTGTCATCCTTGACAGCAAAACTCCTAGGACCAGGCCCAGAATCACACCGGAAATGTACCCGACGGCCAGGTTTGTCAGGCTCGGAACAACATTTTCCACGAACCCATCCCCGCCCCAGGTCTCCACAAAGGCGACAGCTATGACGCCCACCGTGGGAAAGAAGGGACTCTGTGCACTGCTGGCCCAGAGTTGGTAGGCCACAATGAGCACCAGTGGCAGGGCAATGAACTTCAGCCACCTGCTGTGCCTGACCGCCAGGAGAATTTCTTTCACTCTGCACCACCTTTGGGTCCATGGTTTTTCAGGGCAAACCGTTCCAGCCCACGAAACAGGATTGCCACGATCAACCCGAGCAGGCCGGTGAACCCCGTCAACGCATAAATGAGCGGAAGGTCATTGCCGGCCTGGGCGGAGATCAAAAGCTGCCCGACACCCGGGACGCCGCCGATCAATTCGCTCATGATCTCCACCGCGAGGGAGATGCCTGCAGCAATGCGAAGTCCCGTCGCGATGATGGGAGCAGCCGACGGAAGGCGGAATATCAGGTAGCGACGCCAGGGGCCAACCCTGAACACGGTGGCCGTGTCCAAGGCGACGGGCGCGATCACAGTTGATCCATAGGTCACCTGGAGCAGGATGATCCAGAACACGCCCTGGCCGATCATGACTGTGGTGAACGACCGGCCGGATCCCATGACCAGAATGGCCAGCGGCAACAGCACAATCGGTGGAATGGGTCGCACCGCTTCAAATGTGCTGTGAAACCACTTCCATGCCCAAGGATTCGCTCCGAAGAGCAAACCGATCGGGATTGCCAAGGCGGCCGTGACGGCGAACCCGAACAGCCACGCCGACAAGGTGTCGCGGACTGCTGCCTGGAAGTCACTCTGCGGGAGGAGGCTGCCCAGTTCCGCTGCCGTGTCCATGAAAGAGGGAGCAACATCGGGGCGCAGCCACCCTGTTCGGCTGGCACCTTCCCACAGGATGAAGAATGCCAAAACCCCACCCAGGCTGATGCCGAGCCGGACCCATCTGTTGGATGTCAATGAGCGCTGATTCTGCACTTGCATCACCCGGTAACGAAGCTGGCGAGATCCGGTGCCTTGGTGATCCATTTCTGCTGGACCATGGCGTCAACCAGAATCTGAAGGCTGGCAGCATCCACATCCACGGAGAAATGTGAGTCCGGAAGGGTAAGAGCCTGGGCCTCGTCGAGGCCTGCGCGTGCAGCGCCCTTGAGCTTCACTTCCTTGGGATTGGCATTGCCATACTCAACAGCCTTGACCATGCCGGCCTGGAAGGCCTTGATTGCATCCCCCATGGAGCCCTGGACTTTGTCAGTGGTGAAGAAGCCGGTGTAGGCAGAGCCCTCGGGCAGAACGAACGCGGTCGAGTCGCCCAGAATCTTCAGGTTGGGGAATTGTTCGGTTCCCTGGACATCAAACGGTGCAGCAACGGCGGCAGCATCGACGGTGCCTTCGGAGACTGCCCGGGCAACTTGGGCCTGCGGCAGGGGGACGATCTTCACGGGCTTTGAAGGATCTCCGCCGGCCTTGTTGATGGCGGCCTGCAACGTCAGGGCTGTGAGCGACCGAGGCGACGTTGCCGCGACCGTGCGGCCCTGCAGATCCTTCCAGCGCGAGATGCCCGCATCGCTGCGAACCAGTGTTCCGCCATTGTGGCCTTCGGCCCCGATGGTTGCAAGGCCGGAGACCACCTTGAGTTTGGTGCCGCTCGCCAGTGCAAGCAGCGGCGGCGCATACGCGGCGTAGGCCAGATCGAACTGACCCGAAACCACGCCGGTCACAACCTGCGGCCCCTGAACGTCGGTCAGGTCAAGCTCCAGACCCTCATCCTTGAAGTACCCTTTCTCGATTGCGATGTCCAAAAGGCCAACATCAATGCCCGGGACCACGCCAACCTTCAGATGCATGCCCGATCCTGCGGCCCCACCGGACGGAGACGCATCCGTGTTTGAGGGCGAACACCCCGTGGCGGCAGCCAGGAGGGGGATGGAAAAAAGTGCTGCTGCAACACGCAAGCGCCATTGCTTCATGTGGGAACTCCTCAGTGGATACCGAAATACGAATATGTTCTTCTGCCGGCTTCATTGGTGCCTGGCCACATGGCCGGATATGCCACGAGGCCGGCCGACTCACAGGAGGCCGCCTCAATTAGGGGCTCTCGAAATCGTTTGTTCTCTTGGACTGCCTCAAGTATCAAGTTCAATCACGGGCCTGTGAACCCCGCATTGTTGAATATTGGCAATGATGAACAAAGTCTCGTGATTCGGCACATTTGGCCTCCGCTGGGCTCTCGATCCGGGCGGTGGCCGAGCTCGGTTTGAACGCCGAGCCGTCAAATGTCCCGGTACGGCGAGCATTTGTTCAGCTTCGGGGAATTAGTGGCCGAGTTGTTCTTGTGGGGCCTTTGACGGCGGATACTCAAAAGGAAACCATCAACCTCAAGGAAGCAGTTGAAATGGCAAATTCCACTATGTCGTTCAAAATGGCAATGCACCACGTATGCCTCGTCGTTTCGGATCTCCAGACCACACGCGATTTCTACGTAGATGCCCTGGGGTTTACGGAGATCATCCGCCCCACCGACTTTGTTTTTCACGGGGCCTATTTCCACAACGGAAATGTGGAAGTGCATGTGGTGCAGGAGAGCACCCCGGGAAAGCTCAAGAAGGAATCGATCGTTTGGGACCACGACGAGCTGCGCACGGGACTCTGCAGCCACTTTGCCGTCATGGTTGATTCATTTGAGCCATTCCTGGATGCGCTGGCCAAGCGCGGAGAATCCAGGGTTGGCGGCCCTCGGGTCAGGGATGACTTTGTGGAGCAGATCTATATTTCCGACCCTGACGGAAACATCATTGAACTGCTGACCCAGCACAGCGAGGAGGTCGGGCGGCAGCGGCGGCTGGACATTTTTGACCAGGGCATCGCCGTGCCAGTGGCGCCCGGGTACCCGGTCATTGACCCGCGCGAAAAGTTTGGTGTCAACGGGTAGCTGTTGCCAGCAATTCCCTGGCGGTGGATTCGTCAGTCACCAGTTCATTGACGAATCCACCCCGGATGGCGGCCGCCAGCGATCCCACCTTCGGGGAACCTGCCACCACCATCACACGGCGGGGAATCCCCAGCAGTTCCGGCAACGATATGCCGATAATCCGGGAGGACAGCTCGGATTCCACTTCCACTCCCCTGGCGTCAAAGAAATGGCCGCACAGGTGGCCTGCGGCGCCAAGGCCCTGCAGATCGGCAAGCGCAGCAGGGGACACCGGGCTGTAGCTTCCCGTTCCATCAAAACGTTGCATCGAGCCCAATCCAAGCAGGGCAACATCGCTGGCCCTCGCCCACTCAAGCCCGGCCTGGACTTCCGGCATTTCCATGGCCCTGTCCCTTGCCGCAGCTTCCCGGTAGACGAAATTGGCCGGCAGCGGCTTGAAGTCCGCCCCGAGACGCCGTGCGATGTTTTCACCCACATGGTTCCGCTCGTCGCTGTCCCGGTCCACCCTGGGCGGGCAGGCCAGAAGGTCGACGACGGTCAGCTCGGAGTCGGCTTTCGGCTCCAGAGCCGAGGCCACTGCCGCCAGGGTGCGGCTGGCCGCCACGCCAAGCTGCACAGCTCCTGACAGGGAAGCCTCCAAGTAGCGGGCAGCTACATAGCCAAGCTGGTTGGCCCGCTCCTGAAGCGATTGCGGCCGGTCCATGGAAATGACACATCCAGCCAGACCGAATTGCTTCTGGACTTCCTTCTCCAGTTTCGGCAGGCGGTCGATGGGTGGGCCGATGCGGATTTGCACCACTCCGCGGCGTCGTGCCTCGGAGAGCAGCCGGGAAACAGTGGCGCGGGACAAGTTGACCGATGACGCTATGTCAGCCTGCGTCAGGCCCTGAATGTGGTACATGTAGGCAATCTTCTGGATGAGCAGGTCGTTGCGCCTGGCATGCTCACTCACCATCTGATTCCCTTTCTGGTAGGTCTCCATTCCCGTTTCATCGATTCTAATCCGGTGGATCTGCCGCGCAGAATGATGTCCAGATCGCGACGCGGCCCACCCGGCCGCCTTGGCGAAATTGCGGGCCGATGCCGCCATGAAATTCCCCACGAGGTGGTGCGGCGTTCGGCAAAACACGACACTAAGTGGTGCGGCGTCTGAGGGGCGGGGCCGCGCAGTAGTCCAGCACAAGGTGAGCCACCCCTTAAACGCACGTGCCGCCGTCGTGCCTGAAAGCACGGACGGCGGCACGTGGGCCGAGCGAAAAGCGGGTGGCTTACGCCTCGACGATGATGACCGTGTAGACGGGCTTGCGACGCAGCGAGCGGTCGGACCAGCGCAGCAGGCCCTGGGCAACGGCCTTCTCGGCGCCGGGGCCGGTCTTCTCGCCGCGCAGGCCCGTGAGGGTCTTTTCGACGATGCCGATGGCCTTTTCGATGTCCTTGTCCGTCATGTTGAAGCCGACGGAGAAGAACTCGGGGTCTTCCTCGATCTTGCCGGTGTCCGGGTTGACGATGAGCAACACCGTGACGGCGCCGTCCTCGGCCAGGCGGATGCGGTCCTGCAGGGACTCCTCCGTTGCCGCGCCGGGGATCATGTTCTCAACGTAGACGTAGGCTGCCGGAACGCTGCCGGTGACCTTGGCGACGCCGTCCTTGAGGTCGATCGTGGTGCCGTCCTCAACGATGAACGCGTTCTTCGGGTCCACGCCGGTGCGGATGGCCAGCTCGGCGTTGGCCTTCAGGTGGCGGTACTCGCCGTGCACGGGCATGACGTTCTTCGGGCGGACCAGGTTGTAGCAGTACACGAGCTCGCCGGCACTGGCGTGGCCGGAGACGTGAACCTTGGCGTTGCCCTTGTGGACAACGTTGGCGCCCTGCTTGGTGAGGTCGTTGATCAGGCGGTAGATCGAGGACTCGTTGCCGGGAACCAGCGAGCTGGCCAGCAGCACGGTGTCGCCGTCGGTCAGGTTGATCTGGTGGTCGCCGCTGGCCATGCGTGCCAGTGCGGCCATGGGCTCACCCTGTGAACCGGTGCAGATGAGCACTGCCTTGTTGGGGGCCATGCGCTCCAGTTCCTTGGCGTCGACGAGCATGCCGCGCGGGATCTTCAGGTAGCCCAGTTCGCGGGCGGTGCCCATGTTGCGGACCATGGAACGGCCAACGAAGGCAACCTTGCGGTTGTACTTGTGGGCGGAGTCAATGATCTGCTGGATGCGGTGCACGTGGCTGGCGAAGCTGGAAACCACGACGCGGCGCGGGGCCGTGCGCATGACCTGGTCGATGGCCGGGATCAGGTCGGCTTCTGCCGCCAGGAAGCCGGGGACCTCGGCGTTGGTGGAGTCGGGCAGGAACAGGTCCACGCCCTCCTCGCCCAGGCGGGCGAAGCCGGCCAGGTCGGTGATGCGCTTGTCCAGCGGGAACTGGTCCATCTTGAAGTCACCGGTTTCCAGCACCAGGCCGGCAGGCGTGCGGATGGCAACTGCCAGGCCGTCCGGGATGGAGTGGTTGACGGCCAGGAATTCAACGTCGAACGGGCCGAACTTGCGTCGGTCGCCTTCCTTGACCTGGACCATCTTGCCCTTGATGCGGTGCTCTTCGAGCTTGGTCTTCAGGAAGGCCAGGGTCAGCTTGGCGGAGATGACGGGGATGTCGCCGCGGTGCTTGAGCAGGTACGGGACACCGCCGATGTGGTCCTCGTGGCCGTGGGTCAGCACCAGGCCAACCACGTCCTGCCAGCGGTTCTTCAGGTAGGAGAAATCGGGCAGGATGACGTCCACGCCCGGGTGGTGCTCCTCGGGGAAGAGCACGCCGCAGTCAACAATAAGCAGCTTTCCGGCGTATTCGAAGACGGTCATGTTGCGGCCGATTTCCCCCAATCCACCAAGGGCCACGATGCGCATTGCACCGTCGGCGAGGGCGGGCGGGGTCTGGTGTGCGGTTCTTCTCATGGGTTCCCGACTCTAGGGTGTGGTGGGCGGCTGGCGGCGGAATTTCGCTGCCATCTTGTGCGATGCATTCGGCCAATGGTGGTCCAATGTCGCTAAAAGTTAAGGGGGATTGCTCCGCTCCCGATTTTACCACCGTGCCCGGAGGGCCAAATCCAGCTGCCGCCGTGCCTGTTTCTGAGGCACGACGGCGGCAGCTGGTTCCGTGAAACGGGTTCGGTGCGTCTGCAACAATCGGTGGCATGACCAGTGCCGTGAAATTGATCCGTTCCGAGACCCTGGCGGATGTTGCCCAGTACGCCTACGCCGCGACCGCCCCGAAAGACGCCCGCCTGATCTTCCTGGCGGGCGCATGCCCCCTGACCTGCGAAGGCACGACGGCGGCCGTTGGAGACTACGCCGGCCAGGCAGCCGCCTGCATCGAAACCATGGTGGGTGCACTGAACGCGGCCGGGGCCACCATCGAGGACGTCATCAGCACCCGCGTGCTGGTTGCGTCATCACGCCAGGCGGATCTTGTGTCAGCCTGGAATGTTGTGCGCGAGGCCTTCGGCGAGCACGACGCGCCAAGCACGCTCATGGGCGTCACCGTGCTTGGCTACGACGACCAGCTGGTGGAGATCGAGGCCGTGGCCGCAGTCATGGACTGAAAGCCCAAGAATTCAAGCTTCTATTCCAGTTCGATGACCCGCACTGAGCCGGGCCCGTCGATGAGCAGCATGATCCGCGGGCCCGCACCATCCACCGAGGCGATTGCCGCGACCAGCTCTTCCTCGGTGGCCTGGTATTCGTCGCCGGCCCTGGCCAGCAGCCGGACACGGGCACCTGTCGATTTCGCCAACGCTGCACGGAGCGGATCGGCGTCGCCTCCGGCCACCAGGAGGATCGACTCCAGGGCGCCATCCCGCTGGGTGTCGGTGGTTTCCAGCACCGTGCGGTCCGCCCGCCATACAACAAAGTGGTACACCGAAACCAGTGCGGTTGCCGTGAGCAGCCCGATTGGCGCACGGACCGAGTCAAGCAGGCCCGAGGCCAGTCGGTCGGGATCCAGCAGGAACTCGAAGATCCGGAATCCCGCCACCAGCAGTGCGATCAGGGCGACCACGGCGCTGATGCCGAAGACCGCGACGAGGTAGACCCTACGCGCGCGCGGATCCGCCGGCTGCCCAGGACGCCAGGCCCGCCACCACGTCAGTCCGCCAAGCACCAGCCAGATCGCACCGGCAAGCAGCAGGCTCTGGGTGTTGTCGCCGGCCAGCGGCGGAGCCAGTGCGGCAAGTGCTGCGTTGACGCAGACCCCGAGCCCCGCGGCAGCCGCTGCCAGGCCTAGCCCGGAAACCACCTGGCGCCCGGCTTCCAATGTGCTGGGCAGGCGTCCTGCAAACCAATGCGGCGCGAGGCTGGCGACCAGGGCCCCGGCAAGTGCCGTTCCCAGCGCCAACGGTGCAGGAGAAAGCAGCTGCAGCGATGGACCGCGGAGTGCGGCATTGCCCAGCGTGTACAGCAGGTACCCGGTGCCGCCCAGCGTTGCGGCGCCGGCACCCAAGACACCCACGAGCACCAGTGCAACATCGGCGAACCCGCCGCGCACCAACCCCATGCCCCTGCGCACCCAATGCCACCACCACACGGCCAGGCCGCCGGCGATCCATGGCAACTGCGCCAGTATGCCCGTCCACCAGGGGCTGCCGATCGAGGGTGCGGGGAAGAACGTGCCAAGCGCTGCGGAAAAGAGCGCCGACAAGGCAAATGCCACCGCGGTGAAGCCCACGACCAGGCCGTACCAGCTGCCCAGGATCCCGGGCAGGTTGGCGAGGACCCGGGGCGTGATCCGGGCGTTGCGCCAGATCCGCTGGTGCCACCACCAGACCCCGCACCAGACCAGCGCCCGCGCGAAGTTCTGCGCCCAGCCTCCCGTATGGCCCGAGGCCAGTGTGCCCAGGAGGGAAAACAGCGAGGTGCTTGCCGTGGTCAGGGCCGTGGCATACATCGCCGCCAGGTAAAGGCCCCAGGCGGGAGCCCCGGATTCAGCCGGCTGCCCCAGCCTTTTGGACAGCGCCCGCCAAAGCAGCATTGCCAGCGGGCCCGCGATGACCAGGAACGCGATCGACCGGGCCAGTGCGGATGTGCGGTCGGTCCCTGCCAGCTGCCCGGGGTCCACAACAAGTGCCAGCAGCCCCGAGGCACCAATGGCCGCGACTGTGACGAGTGTAAAGAAGAGAATGTAAACAATCAGGCGTCGCACCGTCGGCAGCGCGCCCGCGGCCTGTACGCCCATTATTTGCGGGGAGGCGGCCATCTCACTTCACCCCTGCCTCGGTACAGGCCAGCAGCGGCCAAGGTGCGGAGTTGATGGCCCAGCTATCCTGCCGCGGAACTAGCGTGAAGGAATCCTCGTACCCTGAACCGCCCACTCCGAAGGGGCCTCGGACACTCGTTTCGGTGATCGAAACCAGGACCGTAGCGCCGGAGCCTGTGAGCGTCGTGGACAGTAGTGCAACGCGGACGTTCGACTGGCCAGGATTCGCCCCGACCGGGCAGTCATTGGCTGCTTGGGCCGTCAGCAACGCGGCAGCCTGTTCTTGGTCGCCCGCCAGCAATAAAGTGACATAGCTTTGCACGACACCCTCGGGGGAATTCGGATCCACCGTGGCACTGGTTCCGCGGGTGAACACCAGCACGACCGCGGCGACAACCAACAGCACCGTAATGCCGAGCAGAATCAGCGGCGTGCGGTTCCCATCCCTTGGCAGGCCTTCCATGCCCCAATTATGCAGCTGAAATCACTGCGCACCTATCACCTCCGGCCATTCAACCGGTTTCCCGCGCCATTGGGGCACCTTTCCGTCATGGCCTGCGCTTCATGGTGATTGCTTCCCTGGCCCCACATCAGACACTCCCCGATGGTCCGCCGTAACGTCACCACCGCAGAGCCGGCCCCATCCGCCAAAGCCAGGTGCCGTCGTCGTACTTTTCATGCACGACGGCGGCACTCGGCTCTTCGTGGCGCTGTTGCGCTAGGCGCTGGCCGGTTCCCAGCCGATCGCCGGTGCAATGTGCTTGGCAATGTTTTCCAGCATCTTCGTGTTGTACGCGACGCCCAACTGGTTGGGGACGGTCAGCATGAGGGTGTCGGCTGCCTGCACGGCCTCGTCGGCAGCCAGTTCAGCGGCAATCTCGGCGGGGTCGCCAATGTAGCTCTTGCCGAAACGTGAAACCAGCCCGTCAATGATGCCCACCTGGTCGCTGCTGTCAGCCTGGGCGCGCAGCCCGAAGTACATCTGGTCCACGTCGTCCACCACGGGGATGATGCTGCGGCTGACCGAGACGCGGGGTGTGAAGCCGTGGCCGGCCTGCGCCCATGCGTCCCGGAAGCGCTGGATCTGCTCGGCCTGAAGCTGGTGGAACGGAATGCCGGTGTCCTCGGTGAGCAGCGTGGAGCTCATGAGGTTCATGCCCTGGCGTGCCGTCCACTCGGCGGTGTCGCGCGTGGCGGCGCCCCACCAGATGCGCTGGGACAGGCCCGGCGACTGCGGCTCAATGCGCAGCAGGCGCTCCCCGCCCATGTAGGCGTGCTGGCCGGGCTCGGCAATGCCGGCGCCGGAAATTGCGTGGAGGAACGCCGCCGTGTGGCGCCTGGCCATGTCGGCCACAGTTTCGCCGTCGAGCGGGTAGTGGCCAAAGTCGGCCGCACCATTGGCGGCGGGCTCGGGTGAACCACGGCTCACACCGATCTGCAGCCGGCCGTCGCTGATGAGATCCGTGGCCGCGGCCTGCTCTGCCATGTACAGCGGGTTTTCGTAGCGCATGTCAATGACGCCAGTTCCGATTTCAATGCGGCTGGTCCGCGCGGCAATGGCGGCCATGAGCGGGAAGGGCGCCGCCTGCTGGCGGGCAAAGTGGTGGACGCGGAAGAATGCGCCGTCAATGCCCAGTTCCTCCGCGGCCACGGCCAGGTCAATGGCCTGGTGCAGGGCATCGGCGGCCGTGTTGGTCTGCGAGCCGCGGCCCGTCCCGTAGTGGCCGAAGGACAGGAAGCCTATGCGCTTCTTGAAAGTTGTTTCCATGTTCGGCACAACACAGGCCACGGCCGGACTATTCCATGCATACGCATATAGACCGGCCGCGGCCCGCGCTTCCCCTACTGCTTGTTCTTCTTGGTGATATGGGCCACCGGGTCCGCGGACTCATCCGCAGCACCCCGGGCCTTCTTCTCGGCGCGCTTGGCCTTGATGGCGTGGCCCTTGTCCATCTTCTTGTGTTCATGGTGGTGCGGCTGCTTGTCAGGCACGGCGAACTCCTCTTGCATTGAAAGCTCTTCGCACCGGGCCGGGGCGGTCCGGCGTGCCCCCTTTCCTGAACGTTACGCCTGTTGCCGCCGCCGCGACAGGGCGGGCCAACGGCAACAGGGCGTCCGCCGTTGCTAGGCGTCTTGGCGCCAGGAGTGCCACAGCGCGGCGTAGGAGCCGTTCTTGGCAACCAGTTCGTCGTGCGAGCCAAGCTCCGAGATCCGTCCGGCCTCAACCACTGCCACCCGGTCGGCGTCGTGCGCTGTGTGCAGCCGGTGCGCAATGGCCACAACCGTCCGCCCCTCAAGCACGGCGCTGAGCGAGAACTCGAGGTCGCGCGCGGCCTGAGGGTCGATCAGCGACGTGGCCTCATCCAGCACGAGCGTGTGCGGATCGGCCAGGACCAGGCGGGCCAGCGCCAACTCCTGCGCCTGGGCCGGGGTGAGCGTGTGCGCACCCGAGCCGACCTCCGTGGCAAGCCCGTCCGGGAGGGCGCGCACCCAGGCGAGGGAGCCGACGTCGGCCAGGGCCTTCTCAATCTCGGCGTCACTCGCGCCGGCCTTGCCCAGGCGGACGTTGTCGGCCAGCGTGCCCACGAACACGTGGTGTTCCTGGGTCACCAGGGCAACCTCGCCACGCAGTTCATCCAGGGGACGGTCCACGAGCGGCACGCCGCCCACCGTGACAGAGCCTGCCGTGGGCCCGTGGATGCCCGCGAGCAGCCGGCCCAACGTGGACTTGCCCGCGCCGGACGGGCCCACCATGGCCAGCCGCTCCCCCGGCACCAATTCCAGGTCGATCCCGTGCAGCACGTCATGCCCGGGCCGGTACGCGTAGCGGGCCTTGTCCACCAGGATTTCCTCCCCGGCCGGGACGGCATCCGTGGCCGTGCGGTCCGCGTCGACATTGCGGATGCCCACGATGCGGGCCAGCGACGACGCACCCACCTGGATCTCATCAATCCACATGATGAGGGTGTCCACGGGGTCGATCAACTGCATGGCATACAGTGCCACGGTGGCCACCATGCCCGTGGTGACGGTGCCCTGCGAGGCGAGCCAGCCGCCCCAGAGCAGAACGGCGGCGACGGGCAGCCAGAAGGAGAACTCGGCGGCGGGGAACAGCACTGTGCGCAGGCCCAGCGTGTACTTTTCCTTCTCAAAGCAGTTCCTCAGGGCGGCATCGATCCGGCCGCGCCGGTGCGCGCCGAGGCTCAGTGCGTCCACGGTGCGGGCGCCCTCAATGGTCTCGGTGATGGCGCCGTTGAGCCCGGCGTAGCTTTCGCGTTCGGCCAGGTAGCCGGGCGTGGCCCGCTTGAGGTACCAGCGCGTGACCGGCACCAGCAGGGGCACCCCCACCAGCAGCGCGAGCGCCACGAGCGGGCTTGTCAGCAAGGCGGCCGCGGCCGTCAGGGCGATGGTTGCCACCGACACCAGCACCTGCGGCACGCCGAAGCGGACCGTGTGCGAGACGGATTCGACGTCGTTGGTGGTGCGCGAGACGAGGTCGCCGGTGCCTGCCTTTTCCACCGTGGACAGCGGCAGCGAGGTGACCTGCTCCATGAACTCCTCGCGGAGCTGGGCAAACACCTTTTCGCCGAGCACCATGCCCTTTCGCCGCGCCAGCCTGGCCAGCACTGTCTGGACCAGCACAAAGCCGGCCAGGCCTGCCGCGACCAGGGCAACGAACCCCGCTGTGGTGCCTTCGCTGACGGCGTCAACGAGCCGGCCCACCAGGAACGGTCCGGCCAGGCCTGCCACGGCGGCCACCACGTAGAGGCCAACGACGGCGGCCAGCGGCCCCTGGTGCATGCGCAGCAGTCGCAGCCCCTCGGCCTTGACCTGGGCGGAATCCGCCACGGGCAGCATGGTCCCGGCCATTACTCTTCCCCTCCGTTGTTGTTGGAATGTCCGACGCCGTTTGTTGCGTTGGCGCCCACCGCGGCGTCCGCGGCAGTGCCGTTGGCAGACGTGCCGTGCCCATCCATGCCTTCACCCCGGACCACCACGCGGCGGTAGTCGGGCACTGTCTCCAGCAGCTGCCGGTGCGTGCCCTGGGCGTGCAGCTTGCCGTCCTTCAGGAACACCACTGTGTCCATGGCGCCGAGCAGCAGCGGGCTGGCCGTGACCACCACTGTGGTGTGGCCGGGCGTGCCTCGCTTGCGGCGCAGGGCCTGCGCAATCCTTGCCTCGGTGTGGGCGTCGACGGCGCTGGTGGGCTCAACGAGCACCAGCACCTCGGCCTCCGTCAGCAGGGCGCGGGCCAGTGTGAGGCGCTGGCGCTGGCCGCCGGAGAAGCCGCGCCCCTTTTCCGTGACCTCGTCATCCAGGCCGTATTCCAGCCCGTCCAGGACATCACCGGCGCTGGCCACGCGGATGGCGGCCATGATCTTCTCGTCGCTGTGCCGCCCGGCCGGGTCCAGCTCCTCGCGCAGGGTGCCCGTGAACAGCTGGGGCTCGGCGTCGGAGACCACAATCCGCGAGCGCACCTCGCGCAGCGGCATCAGGTGCAGGGCAGCCTCGCCCCAGCGCACCTCGGCCTCTTGCAGCACGGCGTCCTCGAAACGGCCCAGCCGCCGGGCCAGGCCTGCGGACTCGGCAGGGTCCCCCGAAACAATGGCGCTCAGCCCGCCCGGGGCCACCACCACGCCGGAGTCCGAGTCAAGCAAAGCGCTCGGTGAGACGGGCGCCGGAACTGTTGGGCCGGCGTCGTGCACGGCCGACGGGGTGGCCAGCACGTCGATGATGCGGCGTGCCCCCACGTGGGCGCGGATGAAGCGGGACACGGCGTCGGCGGCGGTGCGGATGGGCGAAACCAGGAAGACAGCGTAGCCGTAGAGCGCCACGAGCTGGCCCGCCTCGATCTGCCCGGACACGGCCTGCAGCGCGCCGATCCAGGTGAAGGCCACACTGAAGGCACCCACCACCAGGACCTGGACGGCGTCGAGGTCGGCCAGCGAGTAGGCCACCTTGTTGCCGGCCAGCTGGGTTTCACGCGAGCGTTCCCGGTAGCGGTCAACGAAGATGTGCTCGCCGCCGATTCCGCGCAAAACGCGAAGCCCGGCCACGGTGTCCGCACCCAGTGCCGTCATCTTACCTGCGGCCTCCCGCTGTTCCTTCTGGCGGCGCTGCAGGGGACGGATGACGAACAGCAGCATGGCGCCACAGAACGGCACGCCCAGCAGCACCACCAGGCCCAGCTGCCAGGAGGTCTGGAAGACCAGGAAGGTCACCAGCAGGTAGCCGGCAACGGAACCAGCCAGGCGGGCGGCCACGTCGAAAATTTCGGCGATGCGCATGGCATCGGAGGCGGTGGTGGAGACCACCTCACCCGTGGAGAATTTCCGCGGGAGCGCGTCGCCGCTGCGGGTGACCTTGTAGCCCACGGTTTGGGCCGAACGGTAGGCGGCCTGCATCCAGTTGCTCACGGAGGCCCGGTGGCGCAGCGTCGCGGCAACGGACTGCAGCAGGGTGAGCGCCACGAGCAGGCCCACCCAGAAGGAGAGCCTGCCAAAGTCGCCGGGCAGGATGCCCTGGTCGATGGCCTGGCCCAGGATGTAGGGGGTGAACGCCTGGCACAGCGTCCAAATGATGCCGTACAGCATGGCCACAAGAAGTGTCCCGCGCTGTTCACTGGCCAGCCACAGCAGGTATCTGCCAGGGGAACGGAGGTCTGGTTTTTTGGCGGTTTTATAGGGAAACGAGCGCACTACGGCCTTCTTGGTGATTTGTGATTGGCAGGCGGACTTGGCGCGATCAAGCCGTCCGCTGCGAGGCGGGGCGATCTGCGCGGGCTGGGGCTGCCTTGTCTATCTCACAAAGATTCACCCTAGCCCACTCACGCACGTGAGGACAACGCCCGGCCCGGCGGGCGCCGTCGTGCCCTGAAAATTGGCAGGCGTTGGGCTAGGCTCACGAAGATACGGTCAAGCAAGGGGGATGCGTGGGCACGGGTCAGGAACATTCAATGCTTGCCGTCTCCGACTTTCACCGTGAGAAACGCAGCCAGCGCCGCCAGATCTTCACCTTGTTGTTCCTGGGCTGGCTGCTGTGCCTGCTGATCCTGCAGATCCACCACCCGCTCAACACGGCGGTCGTGGCGCAGTTTGGTGACCTCAACGTGGTGTGGGCCCGCTTCACGGAACGCGTGCTTGCCCCTTTCACCAACCCCGAAACCTTCAACTTCGGCATTGACTCGCTGGGCTGGATCATCAGCGCCACGGCAACCACCCTTGTGGCGCTCGTGTTCAGCGGGCGGAATCCGCTGGGCATGGCGAATGAATCGCAGGTCATGGCGCTGGATGAACTGTTGGAACTATTGACGCTGCTGGTGGGCATTGCGGCCGCGGCCACCATGTGGATGGCCCTGCACAACGTGGCGTTTCTGCCCGACGACCCCGATTCCGGGCCCAAGTTCTTCCTGGGCATGCTGTGCCTGATGCTGGTCATCTTCTCCGTGGTCCGCCAACGCGACACCGCGGTGCAGCGCGAGGTGGACGAATTCCACCTCACCACCTCCATGCGCCTGCACACGCACCGGTGGGAGCGCATGTGGGGCGTCGCTTCCCGGAACCGGATCCGCGTGGACCGCGGGAAAATTCTCCAGCGAGTGGTGTGGTGGACCGGCAGCGGCTTGGCCATCACGCTGGTCTCCCTGGTCCTGCACAGCGGATTCACGCCCCTGCGGATTGTCCTTGCCGCCTTGGCCTTGACGGCTCTCGGTGTTGCGACCGCCGCAGTGACCGCGCTGGCCGTCTCGCTCTACCGCAGCAATCCGCACCCCGGCGTGGGCCTGGCCTACGCCGGGGTGCTGCTCGTGGTGGTGCTGCTGGTGGTGGCCGGCCCGCTCACCGCCGCGGCCACGCAGAACGCGCATGTGCTGATGTCGCTGCTCAGCTACTTTTTATGGCTGGTGCCTTCCCTGCTGCTGCTCTTCCGGAAGCCGCAGTCGGCACACATGACCCCGCTCGAGTACAGGCTGGCCGCGCGCCCCAAGAACCGGCTCATCCGCAGCCTGGTGGCTTGCGTCGATGGCGCGAGGGAGGCCGCGTACTGGACCGAGCTGCTCGCCGAGGCCCGGCGCCAGCGGCACTACGAGGCGAAGCTGGACCGGCTCGAGTCCGAGCAGGCCGCGGCCGCTCCGCAGGAGGCCGCGCCACAACCCTGAATCCAACGCTCCCTCACTTTTGGGGCACTTCACGCTAACGCTCCCTCACTATGAGGGGTGGCGTCGGCAGGTGCCCGGGCGCAGGTGAGGGAGCGTCGTACAAATGACGCCAAGAAGTGAGGGAGCGTCTCGCCATGGAGCCCATTTGGTGAGGGAGCGTTAGGGGACGGCGAGTGACCGGCGTCGTGCTTGGACGCGGGGTGGCCTAGCGGAACAGGCCGCTGTAGGCGTTGAGAGCGAGCTGTCCGCCGAGGTGCGCATAGAGGACGTTGCTCGTGGGCGCAATGTCCTTGCTGCGGACCAGATCAATAAGGCCGGCCATGGATTTTCCCTCGTAGACGGGGTCGATGATCATGCCCTCAAGGGATCCGGAGAGACGGATGGCCTCCATGGTGGACTCCACCGGGATGCCGTACAGGTCGCCAGCCCAGCCTTCCCTGACGTCGATTTCCTCGTCGCGAAGTTCGCGGCCCAGCCCGATGAGTTTCGCGGTGTGGCGGGCGATGCGGGCCACCTGCGCCCGGGTCTTCTCGATCGTGGCGGAGGCGTCGATGCCGATGACACGGCGCGGGCGGTCCTGGCCAGCGAACCCGGCGATCATGCCGGCATGGGTGGAGCCGGTGACAGTGCAGACAATGATCGTGTCGAAGAAGACGCCCATGTCCGCCTCCTGCTTTTCCACTTCATAGGCCCAGTTGGCGAAGCCCAACCCGCCCAAGTGGTGCTCGGAGGCTCCGGCCGGGATGGGGTACGGCTTTCCGCCGGCATCCTGGACCTCCTTGATGGCCTGCTCCCAGCTACTGCGAATGCCGATGTCGAAACCGGCCGAGTCGAGACGGACGTCGGCGCCCATGATGCGGGAGAGCTGGATGTTGCCCACGCGGTCACTGAGCGGATCCGGCCAGTCGACCCAGTTTTCTTGCACCAGACGTGCCTTCATGCCCAGCTTCGCGGCGACGGCCGCCACCTGGCGCGTGTGGTTGGACTGGTAGCCGCCGATCGAGACCAGGGTGTCCGCGCCCTGTGCAATGGCATCCGGGACGATGTACTCCAGCTTGCGGGTCTTGTTGCCACCGAAAGCCAAGCCGCTGTTCACGTCCTCGCGCTTGGCCCAGATCTTTGCACCGCCAAGGTGTGCGCTGAGCCGGGACAGATCATGGATGGGGCTGGGGCCGAAGGTCAGCGGGTAGCGTTCAAAATCTGAGAGGGCCATGACGTCCTTATCCACGCGGTGGGGAATTCAAACTTTTAGTATGCAATATATTGCATACCGCGAAGACGTCCCTGTCAATGGTTAGAGCACGGGCTACAGCGGAAGATCGCCGATGGGAAGAAGATCACCACGGGCCGCGACCAGAACTGACGGGAGCAGGCCCGGGAACCTTGCCTCAAGGTCCGCTTCACGCAAGGTGTTCAGTATCGAAGTGCCCTGGTAGCGCTGTTCGATCACGCCGGCCTCACGAAGAACCCTGAAATGGTGCGTGGAGGTTGACTTGCTAACCGGTAGCTCGAAGGCGATGCAGGCCTGGTCGTCATGGCCATCCGACAACTGACTGACGATCCGCCGACGCACCGGATCGGCCAATGCGGACAGCACCGCGTCCAACTTCAGCTCATTCTGCTCGGGGTGAATGAGATTGCGCATCCGCGATCAGTCTCCTGGTTGCTCGGTTGACGTAGAACTCTATTGTACGATAAATTTCGTAGTACGAAAGATCTCGTACTAGTTTTGAATGTGAATGGAGTGTCAAATGGCTGAGCTTTTCGAGCCCCTGGAGCTACGGAAGCTCACCATCCCGAACCGTGTGTGGATGTCACCGATGTGCACCTACGCCGCCGACCCGGCGCCTTCGCTGGCGGGACGGCCCACAGATTTTCACCTGAGTCACTACGCTTCCCGCGCTGCGGGCGGCGCCGGACTGGTCATGCTGGAAGCCACCGGCGTTCGCGCCGACGGAAGAATTTCACCCTTTGACCTGGGGCTGTGGAGCGATGATCAGATCGAGAGCTTTACTCGATTGGCCACTGCAATCACGGCGGCCGGCGCTGTGCCGGCAATCCAGCTTGCCCATGCGGGCCGAAAGGCATCAATCGACCGGCCCTGGCTTGGCGGGGCTCCGCTGAACGAAGACCAGCTGGGCTGGACAACAGTCGGACCAAGCCTGGACAGCTTCCCAGGCCATCCGGCACCACGTGAGCTGACGGTTGAGGAAATCGGCGAGCTCGTACAGTCTTTTGCTGACAGTGCCCGCCGCGCCCTCCTGGCGGGTTTTCAGGTCGTTGAGATCCACGCAGCCCACGGCTACTTGCTGCACTCCTTCCTTTCCCCGGCGTCGAACCGGCGTCAAGACCAATACGGCGGGAGCCTGGAGAACCGCGCTCGGATCGTTCTTGAAGTCATCGACGCGGTGCGCGCAATCTGGCCGGAAGACTTGCCCCTGTTCCTGCGGATCTCCACCACGGATTGGATCAGCGAGGACGACTCGAACGACCGCCAAGGATGGACCGTGACCGATTCCATCCAGCTCTCACGGTGGGCCGGCGAGCGCGGGGTTGATCTCATCGACGGATCCTCCGGCGGCCTTGAGCCAGCACCCATCCCACACACCCGCGACTATCAAACTGCCCTGGCGGCACAAGTCCGGAGCGAATCCGCACTGCCAGTGGCGGCGGTCGGACGCATCGACGATCCGCAGTGGGCGCAGGAGCTGGTGTCCTCGGGCCAGGCTGATGCCATCTTCCTCGGACGGGCCCTTCTGCGAGACGCGTCATGGCCCAACAATGCCGCCGTCGCGCTGGGCGCCAGCCCCCGCTTCATTGTTCAGTACGATTACGCGCTCTAGTCTTGCGCCGGAACCAGAAGGAGAACCAACCATGAAGATCTTCCAAATCGGTGCTGCCGGCGGCGTTGGCCATCGGCTCGCGAAGCTGTTGACCCAGCGCGGCGATGCAGTGACCGGCATGCACAGAAATCCCGCACAGGCCGGGATCATCTCTGAAACCGGTGCCACACCGGTGGTCGGCGACCTGATCGCCGACTCGGTCGAAGTTCTGGCCGAGAAGTTCTCGGGGCACCAGGCTGTGGTCTTTTCAGCCGGCGCCCATGGCACGGGCATGGAGCAGACCTCCCTCATTGACGGCAAGGGTCTCGAGAAGGCAGCCGAGGCCGCACAGCGCGCCGGCGTGGCCCGCTTCGTGCTGGTATCCGCTTTCCCCGAATCCGAGCGCGGCAACGGCCTTGGCGAAGGTTTTGAGCACTACATGCGCGTCAAGAAGACGGCCGACATCTACCTCTCGCACACCACCCTGGACTGGATCATCGTCCGCCCAGGACTCCTGACCAACGAGCCCGGGAACGGAATGGTTGAAGCAGGAGTTGCCATCGAATACGGCAACGTCCGCCGCGACAACATCGCTGCCTTTATCGACGCAGCCCTGCACAACCCAGCCCTGTCCCGGGTCATCGTCGAGCTGACCGACGGTGACACTCCAGTCGCAGAGGCCGTAAGCAAAGTAGCCTCGGCTCGCGCCTAGGCTCTTAAACCTAAAGTCCTGCACCAAGAAGTCCTGGTGCAGGACTTTTGCGTCCTAGTGCCCAGGAGGAAACGGGCCAGCTGGTGCGAACCCGTCGCGGAGCCCGCCTTCGGGCCCGCGTTCCGGTGGCGATATATCCTATGTTGCATGCCCACTCCCCCGCCGGCCGGACTCCACAAGCGGTCCCTGCTGCGCAACGACGTCTACGAATCCATCCGCGACGCCATTGTTGACGGCACCTTTGCCCCCGGCGAGCGCCTGCGCGATCCCGAGCTGGAGGCCTGGCTGGGCGTGAGCCGCACGCCGATCCGCGAGGCCCTGCTGCGCCTGGAACGGGCCGGCCTGATTGTTTCCCAGCCGGGCAGGGCCACCATGGTGGCGCCGCTGGACCCGGGCTCCACGGTCAACGCCCAGCAGGTGGTTGCGGCCATGCACGAACTGGCGGCCCGGCTGGCCGTGCCGCTGCTGGTTCCCTCTGACCTCGCTGCCATGACCGGCGCCAATGCGCGCTTCGCCGAGGCCATCAAGGACAACGACGCCGATGCCGCCCTGGCTGCCGACGACGAGTTCCACGCAACCATGGTGGGCGCCTGCGGCAACGAGATGGTCCCCCTTGTGCTGGAGCAGGCCATGCCGGTGCTGCGGAGGGTCGAGCGGCAACGTTTCAGTTCCCAGGCCGCGCTGCATTCAGTCACCGCGCACGCCGAGATCATCAAGTTGGCCGCCACCGGGGATGCCGATGCCGCCGCAATCGCCACGCGGGAGAACTGGCTTTCGCTGGGATCCCCGGCGGAAAGCTGAGGCGGGCGAACCCAGTCCACGCGGGGGAACGGTGCTGGCCGCTCCCCCGCGACTGGGCTGCAGGCCGCTAGCTGCTGAGCGCCCTGGACCTTGCGCCGGAGCCGGACAGCCGCGCCTGGGGCGATCCCCAAGCCGCCAACGCGGCCTTCACGTCCGCGTTTCGCTCGGACTCCAGTGCCTGCGTGTAGGCGGCTGCGATGACGTCGTCAATGCGCACCCGCTGGCCGGTCTCGGCGGACTGGACGGCGGCCTCAACCATGGCGAGTGAGTGGACATTGGAGTGAATCTCACCGTTGGGCAAGTTACCGGTGCGCACCGCAGACACAAATTCCGCAAGTGACCCGGCAATCTGCTCCGGGGCATCGAGGGACGCCGGAATTTCCAGCGCGGCACCCTCCACGCCCTCGGCGGTCGGTGCGTTGTCACCGTCCCACAGCGCAGTCCCCCTCGCACCATTCACACGCCAGCTGCCATTCCACGAGGTTTCCTTGCCGTCGGCACACCACGAGCCCGAGTACACGTAGCGGAGCCCGCCAGCGAACTCAAAGATGGCGGTAGCAGCGGCGTCGGCCTTGAACCAGCTCCAACTCGGGTTGAGCTCCTCGCAATACACGCTGACGGGTTCCTGCCCCGTCAGGTGCCGCACGGCGTCGAACGGGTGGATCGCCATGTCCAGCAGCAGCACATGGTCCATCTCCTCACGGAAGCCACCAAAGTGTGGGGCCTTGAAGAACTCCGTGGTGATGACGCCGATGTCGCCCAGTTCCCCGGCCACCGCCTTCAGCTGCGTGAGCGAGTTGAAGTAGCGGCGTGACTGGCTGATCATCAGCAGCTGCCCGCTCACCTCCGCACTCGCTGCGAGGGAGAGTGCCTGCGCCACGGTGGGTGCCGCAGGCTTCTCACACAGCACCGGCAGCCCTGCAAACATGGCTTCAACGTTGACCGGATGGTGGGCCACGGGAACCGTGACGTTGACGACGGCGTGTGCCCCCGTTGCCGCGGCAACCTCGCTGACGCTGGTGCCGACAACCACGTCCTGCAGTCCGCGGGACTCGAGTGCTGCCTGGGCAGCGTCGGTGTTCAGGTCGACCAGGCCCACGAGTTGCACGTCGGGGTTGGCGGCGATCGTGTCAAGCCATGCCTGCCCCATGCCCCCGGCCCCGACCTGCACCAGGCGCAGCGGCCCGGCGGTCTCAAATGCGGTAAATGTGCTCAATTCTCCATGGCTCCCTGGTAGCTGCGGCCGTTGTAAAAGTCTTCCGTTTCATAGCGCAACAGCACCGGATCGGCGCGCTCCGGGCGGACTGTCTTGGCCCATTCAACGCCATTGGAAATGACTTTGCGGATCTCCTTCTGGTGGTAGACGGGGTAGTCCTGATCGCCCGGGCTGAAGAAGAAGATTTTGCCGAATCCGCGCCTGTACGTCATTCCGCTGCGGAACACCTCGCCTCCCGTGAAGGTGGAGAGGAAAATGAGCTCGTCGGGGGCGGGTACGTCGAAGAACTCGCCATACATTTCCTGGGCCGGAATGATGAACGGGTGCGGCACACCCTGGGCGATGGGGTGGCTGGGGTTTACCGTCCACACCAATTCCCGGTCCTGCTCCGAACGCCAGCGAAGCGTGCAGGAGGTGCCCATCAATTTGCCAAAGATCTTGGACCAGTGACCTGAGTGCAACACCAGCAGGCCCATGCCGGCCAGGACGTGCCGGTGCACCCTCTCAACAACTTCGTCGGATACCTCCGCGTGGGCTGCGTGTCCCCACCAGAGAAGCACATCGGTATCGGCAAGAACTTCCTCGCTCAACCCGTGTTCCGGGTCATCGAGTGTGGCGGTTGTGACGCTGACGCCGGCGCCAAGGTTCTCCTCGATGCCTTCCTTGATGGTGGTGTGCATGCCCTGGGGGTAGATGTCCCTGACTTTTTGTTCAACTTGTTCGTGCCGGTTTTCGCCCCAGACAACTACTTTGATGGGGGTCTGGGGGCTGGCAAATTCTGGCATGGTGATCACTTTCTTGTCAGTGTGGCTAGCAAAGGAGAAATGGTTGTTTGGGCTACTTGACGGCCCCACCGGTGGCGCCGGCTGCAATGTACTTCTGTGCAACCACCAGCAGCACAATGGCCGGCAGTGACGACAACACGGCAGTGGCCATGACTGCGCCCCAGTTGGAGACCTGGGTGCCAAGGTATTGGTAGATTCCCAGCGTCACTGGCCGGACCTCATCCGTTGTGGTCAGCGTCAGGGCAAAGAGGAAGTCGCTCCAGGCAAAGAGGAAAGCGAAGAGCCCTGCCGTGATAAGCGCATTCTTGGCGATGGGCATGGCGATGGAAACAAAGGCCCGCAGCTGTCCTGCCCCATCCACGCGCGCCGCCTCAATGATCGACGCCGGAATGCTCATCATCGATGCGCGCATGATCAAGATGGCGAACGGAATGGCATGGCTGGCATCGGCCAGGACAAGGCCGGGGATGGAGTTGAGCAGGCCCAGGTTGTTGTAGGCGGCGTACAGGGCGTTGGCAATGACAACACCCGGGATCATTTGGGCAATCAGGATGGCCAGCAGCGCCCAACTAATCCAACGGAATTTGAATTGGGCCAGGGCGTAGGCCGCCGGCGCCGCTATGGCGAGCGTGACAACCACTGTGCCGAGGGCAATGACAAGACTTGTCAGCAGGTTCTTGCCCTGATCGGCGATGGCTTTCTCGTAGCCGGCGAAGCTGGGATTCCACGGGAAGAAGTCTGCCGAGAGCGTGTTGCCGGAGGGTTGCAGCGAGGCGTTGACCATCCAATAAATGGGGAACAACATGATAGCCAGGAACAGGATTCCCAGGACTGTGGAGGTCCGTGTCTTAACTGTTCGACGGCGCAAAGCACTTGCGTGGACGCCGGCTGGGTTCAGGGTTGGAGCAGTCATGACGATCTCCTACTCATCGACGGCGCGGCGATTGGCCCGCAGGTAGATGACGGCGAATACAAGGGAAATGATGATCAGGATGTTGGAGAATGCTGCACCCACCCCGAACTCAAAATTGACGAAGGATTCCTGGTATGACCGCACGGCAATGGTCTGGGTGGAGTTGGCCGGGCCGCCGTTGGTCAGGCCCAGGATGATGTCCAAAACCTTGATGGTGTAGACGACGCCGAGAATCAGGACGACGCTGACAACGGGGCGAAGGTTGGGCCAGGTGATGTGGCGAAACGCCTTCCATCCCGTGGCGCCGTCGAGCTGTCCGGCCTCATAGAGTTCCGCGGGGATGTCCTGGAGCCCGCCATACAGCAACGTGACGTTGAAGGGGATGCCCACCCAAATGTTGACAAGGATGACGGCTATCAGCGCCACATCCGGGCTTGTCAGCCACGGAATGGCGGGAATGCCCACGGTGCCCAGGAACTGATTCAGAATGCCCGAATCCTGGTCAAGGATGGAACGCCACGTTGCGCTGGCAACGATGAGCGGCAGCAGCCACGGGAGCAACAGCATGGCCCGCAAGAAGCGGCTCAGCGGAAACTTCCGGTTGAAGAAACATGCCAGCGCGAGGCCAATGGCGAACTGGCCGACAATGGACGCCACAGTGAACAGTGCCGTGTTGAGCAGCGCCGGGCCAAACAAGTTGGAGGTGATGACGGTGACGTAGTTCTGGAACCCCACCCAGGGGGCCTCGCCGGTGAAGAAGGTCTTCGTTGTGTAGTCCTGCATGCTCATGACCAGGTTCTTGACTACTGGGTAGCCAAAATACAGGAGCATGTAGATGCCTGCGGGAACCACAAAGAGAATCTTGGCAATGTTTTCGCGGGCCCAAAAGCTCTGCCTCGGCCTTGGCGCCGGTGCCTCGGCCCTGCTGGCGGACAGCGTTCTGGACACGGCGGGTGTGTCTGTTGAAAGGGAAGTCATGGTGGCTCCTCTGCCGGTTCCAAAGCCCTGGGGCCGTGGAACCGGCGTCGAAATGGTGGCGGCGTTAGCCCTTGGCAGCCTGGGTGAAGGCATCATCCACTGATGCCTTGCCCGTCAGGACCAGCTGGATGGCCGTGTAAATGGTGGTTGCTGCCTTGGGCCATTCGGTGCCAAGGTTTCCCGTGCGCGAGCGGGCGTTGGCAATCTGCTCGGTGAAGGAGGCCATGTCAGGCATCTTGGCAATGTATTCCTTGGCCAGTTCGGGCTTGGTGGGAACCGTGTAGCGCTGGGTGCCGAGCGCGATCTGGGTGTCCCCCTTGGTGAAGCAGCTGATGAATTCGGCAGCCTTGGCCTGTTTGGCCTTGTTTCCCGTTTGCGGAACGGTCCATACTTCCCCACCCAGGGGTGCCGTGGGCGTCTGGCCTGCCTTGTTGACGGGTACCTGAACGGAGCCCCATTCGAGGGAGGGGTCTTCGTTGAGGGCGGGAATCTGCCAAGGGCCGTTGATCATCATGGCGGCCTTGCCGGCCATGAACTGGTCCTTGACGTCGCCCTGGCCCCAGTTGATGACACCCTTGGAGGTGGCGCCGCTGTCCACCAGGTCCTTGTAGAGCTGCAGTGCTTCCTTGTTCGCTGTGGAGTTCAGCTCGGTTTCGCTGCCGCCGTTGGTCCACATGAACGGCAGGAACTGCCATGCCCCCTCATAGGTGGCGATGCCGGAGAAGGCCAGGCCGTACTGGCTTCCCTTGGTCAATGCTGAGGCGGTGCTCTTGAGCTCATCCCATGTTGTTGGGGGCTTCAGGCCGGCCGCGGCCAGCAGCTTTTTGTTGTAAAACAGGCCCAGCGTGTTGGCTGTGGGAGCCAGGCCGTACACTTCACCTTCGTAGGTTCCGGCGTCGAGCATGCCTTGGGCGAATCCTGAGGTGTCCACGTTGAAGTCACTGAGCGGGGCAAGTCCACCGGTGGCCGCAATTTCCTGCAGGTCCGGATTGTCCAGCATCAAAATGTCGGGCAGGGTCTTGGAGGAGGACTTTTGGAGAACCTTTTGAATGAGGTCCTTGCCGGGAACCGCTTCGCGCTCGATGGTGACTCCAATGTCCGCGGCGCAGTTCTCGATCTCTTTCTTGATGGCCAGGTTGTCCGGCTCATTGTTGTAGTAGTCCATCAGGGTCAAGGTCGAGGCGTCGCCACCGCTGCCGGCGCCCGCACCTCCGCCGCAGGCAGTCAGGACGAAGGGGACCAGGGCTGCCATGGCCAAGGCCTTTGTCAATCGTTTCTTGTTGTGGTTCTTCACGTTGGCTCCTTTGCTCGTTGTGGTGTTACTACGTTGCGCAGCTGTTGGCTCAACGCACAGAAAAGATGTTGTGACCCGTGCTCCGCGGGGTGGCATAGGAAAAAGTAAAGCGCTTTACTTTTCCTGTGAGATAGATCATGCCGGGGCAATGGGGCGCCTGTCAAGCACATTTTAAAGCGCTTTACTTTTTGCCTGGCATGCGTCAGTATGTGTGTGAGCCAGCCGGCTGGCTTTGTATGAGGGAGGAACCGCTTGGCAACCATGCAGGACGTGGCCAACTTGGCAAACGTGTCTTTGGCGACGGTTTCTTTCACCATCAACAACTCAAAGCCCGTGTCCCCCAAAACGCGCGCCAAGGTGGAAGCGGCCATGAAGGATCTTGGCTACCGCCGCAATGCCGTAGGCAGCGCCCTGGCCCGCGGCCGGACCAATGTGGTGGCCTTGCTCTATCCGGCACTCCAGCACCGGTTCTCGGTAACATCCATGCAATTCTTCACAAGCGCCGCCGATCAGGCCCGCCTGCGCGGCTACACACTCGTGCTGTGGCCCATGAGCAACGAGGCCGAGGCCGTCTCCGAGCTAACGTCGTCGGGCTTGGTGGACGGTGCCGTGCTGATGGAGGTGCAACTTGACGACCCCCGGGTCCCGGAGCTGACCGGCAGCAACGTCCCCTTTGCCCTGATAGGCCGGACCCGCGACACCTCGGGAATCCCCTTTGTCGACGTCGACTTTGAACACACAGTGGAAAACGCCATTGACCGCCTCACGGAACTTGGGCACACCAATTTCATGCTGATCGACGGCGGTACCGGCAACCAGTTGCTGGGCGGCTACGGACCCATAGCGCGGACCCGAACCACTTTCGGGGAAGTGACGGCTCAGCGGGGATTGACGGGGGTCATGGTCAGCGGCGCGGCGTCATCCGAAGGTGGCCGAGCATTGGCGCGGGAATTCATCGAATCCTACCCCCAGACCACGGCCGTTTTGCTGTTGAACGAGGATGCCGGACCGGGATTTGTGGCTGGTCTGCAACGCGGCGGCCTCCGCCTGCCCCAGGACGTTTCCGTCATCTCGATCGCCTCGTCCCTGGACACGGCAAGCATGGCCGAACCTGAACTGACAACACTCGCCTCACCGGCCGATGAGCTGGGCCGCCTGGGCGTGGACGCCTTGATTGAACGGATTGAGCAGCAGGACGCCCCGCTGCCCCAACGCCTGGTCAAGTGCAGCTTCCATCCCGGCTCCACACTGGGCCCGGCTCGCTCACTAGGCGACTGACGGCCAGCAGCTACTTCCCCGTGCCCAGCATTTCCTCGACGGCTGCGCAGGCGCCAAGATCATGGTCGGTGACGTCCGGGGTTTCACAGGCAATGCGGCGCAGCAGGGACCGGAACACCGCACGCTCCTCAGCTTCAAGCGCCCCCAGCACAGCCTCTTCAGCTGTGGCCACGCTGCGCTGCAGCTCGGCCAGCATGGCCAGTCCCGTCTCCGTGGCAACCACCATGCGGGCGCGGCGGTCGGCCGGGTTCAGCTGGCGTTCAACAAGGTTGGCCTTGACGAAGTCATCCACCAGGTACGTCATGACGGTCCTGTCGATGCCCAGGTGCTGGGCCAGGGCCAGCTGGTTGGGCTGTTCGCCGCTGGCCACCGCAACAAGGACCTGGTAGCCGCGGGCGCCATGCGGGAACTCCCCCATGGCAGCCGTGGAGGCATTTTGGTAGTTGCGCACCAGGACGCCAAGGGTCCAGCCAAAGTCTTCCCGGGGATTGGCGTGCTGTTGTGTGGCCATTGCAGTGTTGCTCATGCCACCCATCATAACGGACTTCTGCGCTTTACAACAGATCATATTTGAGTAAGATGATCTGTAGAACAACACATAATGGGGCTGACGAACAGGCCGGACCATCATGGCAGCAGCAGGCAAGCAGACCACAAGGAGCACTTCATGGAACTCGGCGTTTACAGCTTTGGGGACGTCCACCAGAACCCCGTCACTGGTGCAACCGTCAGCAGCGAGCAGCGCATGGCGGACCTCCTGGAGCGCGCCCGGCTGGCCGACGAGGTGGGCCTTGACTACTTTGGCATCGGCGAGCACCACCGTGCCGACTTCGCCGTCTCGGCCACGGTTCCAGTGCTTGCCGCGGCTGCCGCACAGACCAGGAACATCAAGGTCGGCTCGGCCGTGACAGTGCTCAGCACCGAGGACCCCGTCCGCGTCTACCAGCAGTTCGCCACGATTGACCTGCTCTCCGGCGGCCGCGCCGAGCTCACTGCCGGGCGCGGCTCCTTCATCGAGTCCTACCCCCTCTTCGGCGCCGACCTGAACGACTACGAGGCCCTCTACGAGGAAAAGATTGCCCTGCTGCTGGCACTGAACGAGGCCGGCCGCAAGGAGGAATCCATCACCTGGAGCGGCAAGTTCCGCCCGGCATTGGATGACGCCACCATCTACCCGCGTCCCGTGGGCAACGACCTGGACATCTGGATTGCCACGGGCGGCACCCCCGGCTCCACCGTCCGGGCCGCACGTCTGGGCACCAATGTCATCTACGCACTTCTGGGCGGCGCAGTGAGCAGCTTTGCCCGCCACGCACAGCTGTTCCGTGCCGAGGCGGAGCAGGCCGGGCACAGCGCCAAGGCACTCAAGGTGGGGGTCAGCGCCGTCGGACTTGTCGCCAAGAGCGGCGCCGAGGACACCTTCTACCCGTACTGGCGCCACCTCATGGACGGCATTTCCCGCGAACGCGGCTTCTCGGCCCCGAACCGGATCAGCTTTGACATGCAGACCGCACCCAAGGGCGGCATCTACGCCGGGACCCCTGAGCAGGTGGCCGAGAAGATCCTGCTTACCCGTGAACACATGGGCCACGACCGCCACATCCTGCAGATGGACCTGGCCTCCGTGCCGCAGAAGGATGTCCTGAAGTCAATCGAGCTTCTCGGCACCGAGGTCAAGCCACTCATCGACGCCGAACTGGGCAGCACAAAGGAGAACAAGGCATGAGCACCACAACCATTGGCATCCTGGGCGCAGGCAAGGTGGGGACCGGCGTGGCCCGCCAGGCCCTCAAGGCCGGCTACCGCGTGCTGATCGCAGCGTCCGGGGACCCCAAGGACATTTCCCTGATCATCTCCGTCATGGCGCCGGGCGCGGAGGCCGTCACGGCCGCCGAGGCCATGGCCGCGGCGGACCTGGTGGTCTTGTCAGTGCCGCTGCACAAATTCCGCACCCTGGACCCGACCGCCCTGTCCGGCAAGCTGGTCCTGGACACCATGAACTACTGGCGCGACACCAACGGCGACATGCCGGAGCTGGATGAGGCCCCGTCAAGCTCGGAAATGGTGCTCGCGCACATCCCGGGCGCGCGCCTGGCCAAGTCGCTGAACCACATCGGCTACCACGAGCTGGAGCTGGACTCCCGCCCCGCCGGCGCCCCGGACCGGCGTGCGCTGGCGGTGGCCAGCGACCATGACGACACCCGCGCCCTGGTACTGGAGTTCGTGGAGCGCCTGGGCTTTGACGCGGTCGACGCCGGATCCCTCGCCAGGGGCGCGGCGTTCGAGCCCGGCACCCCCATCTTCACCGGCAGCTATGACGAGGCCGGCCTGCAGGCAGAGTTGCTGGCCCACGCCGCCGGCGCGGAAATGGACCTCACGCCCGCGCGCTGACGTGCCTTGTTGCCGGACACGGCACATGCGGCCCAAGGGTTGCCGGCTTCGCTGACTTGTTGCCTGGCATCACCTTGGGCCGTACGCGCTTTCCGTGCTTGTTGTGGCGTGCGGGCGCTGCAGCATCCCGCCATACTTACGCCCCGGCGGGTGCCGGCGGCGTCGAATCGTCACCTGGGGCACCCCACTATGGTTGCGAGGGTTGCCGCCCGACCGGCCAGGGCCGCATGGTCGGGACTCATGATTCTGCTCACCAGTCTGGCTCGCCGCAGGTCTTGCCGCCAAGCCTTCCGTCATGTGCGGCAACATTCCCCATGGCCGCTGCGTTCGAGCCGGACGCGGGGTTGCCTGCCAGCGCGTACATCCCCGCTTTGCGCGTATGCAGGGACATGCGCGCAAAGCGGGGACATGCGCGGCGGCTCCCGCGAGTGAGATGCACGCCGCCCGGTCCCCCGGCCCGCCCGCAGCAACTTAAGATGGACTAATGAGCGCAACACTTGTGGCCAAGGACCTTTCCGGCGGCCACGCCCACCGCACCCTTTTCAGCAACCTCTCCTTTACGGTGGCACCCGGCGACGTTATTGGCGTGGTCGGGGCCAACGGCGCCGGCAAGTCAACCCTTTTGGGCCTGCTGGCGGGAGCTGCTACCCCGCAGGGCGGCACCGTCAGCACGGCACCCCAGGACGCCTTTGTGGGCTGGCTGCCGCAGGAGCACGAACGCCTCGAGGGCGAAACCGTGGCCGACTACATTGGCCGCCGCACGGGTGCCACCGCAGCCACAGAAGCCATGGAGTCCTCCGCGGAGGCCCTGGGATCCGGCAATTCGGCGGACGATGACCGTTATGCTGCGGCCCTGGACCACTGGCTCGCCTGTGGCGCCGCCGACCTGGACGACCGCATCCCGTCAACCCTGGCCGAACTGGGCCTGGACGTTGGCCCCGATGCCCGGATGACCGGCCTGTCCGGCGGGCAGGCCGCCCGGGTGGCGCTGGCTGCGCTCCTGCTGAGCCGCTTCGACATCGTGCTGCTCGACGAACCCACCAACGACCTCGACCTGGCCGGCCTGGCCCGGCTCGAGGAGTTCGTCAAGGGCCTGCGCGGCGGCGTGGTCCTGGTCTCGCACGACCGCGAGTTCCTGGCCCGCACCATCACCTCCGTGGTTGAGCTGGATCTCGCGCAGAACAAGGTGGCCGTGTACGACGGCGGCTACGACTCCTTCCTCGAGGAGCGCGCCATTGCCAAGCGCCACGCCCGCGAGGCCTACGACGAGTTCGCCGACAAGAAGGCCGACCTCGTGGGGCGCGCCCGCACGCAGCGTGAATGGAGCTCGCAGGGAGTCCGCAACGCCATGAAGAAGGCCCCCGACAACGACAAGATCCGCCGCAAGGCAAGCTCCGAGTCCTCCGAAAAGCAGGCCCAGAAGGTGCGGCAGATGGAGTCCCGGATCGCACGCCTGGAGGAAGTCGAAGAACCCCGCAAGGAATGGGCACTGCAGTTCAGCATCGGCGCCGCGCCGCGCTCCAGCACAGTGGTGTCCACCCTGAACGCCGCGGTGGTGCGCCAGGGCAGCTTCACCCTGGGCCCGGTGTCCGCACAGGTCAACGCCGGCGAGCGGATCGGCATCACGGGCCCCAACGGCGCCGGAAAGTCCACCCTTTTGAAGCTGCTGCTGGGCCGCATTTCCCCCGACGACGGCGTCGCCTCCTTGGGCGCAAACGTCGCCATCGGCGAGATTGACCAGGCCCGCAGCCAGTTCCCTGAAGGGACCCCGCTGGGCGACGGCTTCGAGACGCTGGTGCCGGAAATGAACCAGGCCGAGGTGCGTACATTGCTGGCCAAGTTCGGGCTGAAGGCGGACCAGGTGACCAGCCCCGTGGGTGCCCTGTCCCCCGGTGAGCGAACCCGCGCGTCGCTGGCGCTGCTGCAGGCACGCGGCGTCAACGTCCTGGTGCTGGACGAGCCCACCAACCACCTGGACCTGCCCGCCATTGAGCAACTTGAAGAGGCGCTTGAAAGCTATGAAGGCACGCTGCTGCTGGTCACGCATGACCGCCGGCTGCTGGAAAACGTCACCCTGGACACCATGTGGGCCGTGGACAACGGGCAGCTAAAGGAACTCTAGGCCGCCCGGCCGGGGACGCAAGGCGCAAAAGTGGCCGTTGACAAGCGGCACCGGCAGGCGCATTCTAAAAACATAGACAACGTTTTTAGATGGAGGAGTCATGGCATCGCATTCAATCCCCGCCCCGCCCACCGGATGGACCTCCCACGCACTGGCCCGGGCCAAGGCCGAGCCCGCCTATGGGGCGTTCCTGCTCCTGTGGATCGGCTTCATCGCCATCCCGCTCATCATGGGCATGGACAAGTTCTTCAACGTCCTCACCAACTGGGAGGGCTACCTGGCCCCCTGGATCGCGAACCTCTCACCGCTGACCGCACAGGGGACCATGATGGCGATCGGCGTCGTGGAGGTCATTGCGGCCGTCTCCATGGCCCTGCGCCCACGCTACGCCGCCTACGTGGTGGCCCTGTGGCTGGCAGGCATCATCGTCAACCTGCTCAGCTATCCGGGGTTCTACGACGTGGCGCTGCGGGACTTTGGCCTCATGGTGGCCGCGGTGGCCCTGGCCCTGCTGGCACGGACATACACCAGGCCGGGCCTCCGCAAGGGCGGCATGAAGTAGCCCCGCCGCAGCTGTCAGTCGGGAGCCTCCGTCGGGGCCAGGTACTTGATCTCGGGGACGGTCTCCACGCCCGCCAGGTACGCCGTGACGGAGGCCAGTTCCGGCTCCTCACCCTCGAGCTGGATCACAAGCTCACGGGCGGTGGCGGCCTTGAAGGCATGGATGCGCTGCGAGCCCACGGTGCCGGCATCCACCAGCAGCTCGCCGGCTTCTGCGAAGATGCGGTGGCCGGCAATCCGCTGGCCATTCTCCAGTACTTCCTCAAGCCGGAGGTGGTCGAAGGTGACCGGCGCGGCGAAGCTGGCCACCCATTTCCCGCCACCCAGCGCCCGAAGCGAGGCAGGCAGCGGAGCCGCGAAACGGCGTCGTACTTCGGCTGAGAATTCCGCCACCCGCTTCACGTCCTCCTCGGGGATGAGCCCGCGCGTATCAGGCGGCAGGTTCAGCAAAAGGTTCGCCCCAAGGCCAATGGACCGGTAGTAAATGGCCAGCAGGTGGTCCAGCTCCTTGGGGGCGTCGTCCGGGTGCCAGAACCAGCCGCGGCGGATGGAGACGTCACACTCGGGCGGAAGGTACAGGGCCTCGGTGAGCGCGGCGGAGTGGACCGTGTAGTTGGAAAACTCCGTCTCGGTGACCACGTAGCGGACGGGATCGGCGGCCAGGCCGTCCTCGTTGCCCACCCAGCGGATGGTGGGCGCGCCCATGTTGAACACCATGGCGCGCGGCTGCAGCTCCGCAATCAGTGCGCTGATCCGGTCCCAGGCGTATTCGCGGCCCTGCGAGCCGGCTCCGTCAAACCACAGCTCAGCCAGCTCGCCGTAGTTGCTGCAGAGCTCGCGCAGCTGGGCCAGGTAAAACTCGTCGTACGCGTCCGCGTCCGGGTAGCTGGGCGCGTTCCGGTCCCAGGGCGACAGGTACAGTCCCAGCTTGATGCCGTGCTTGCGGCAGGCCGCTGCCACCTCGGCAACAACGTCCCCGTTCCCTCCGCGCCAGGGTGAGGAGGCCACGGAGTAGTCGGTGGTGGCGGTGGGCCAGAGGCAAAAACCGTCGTGGTGCTTGGCCGTCAGGACCACGTACTTGGCTCCCATGGAGGCCGCCGTCTGGACCCACTGTTCGGCGTCGAGCTCCGTGGGGTTGAAGGAGGCGGCGGGAAGCGTGCCGTCGCTCCATTCCTTGCCGTGGAAGGTGTTCAGGCCAAAGTGGAAGAACACGCCCAGGCCGTCGCGCTGCCAGGCGAGCTGTTCCGGGGTGGGGATCACAGAGTGCATGGCACCAGCCTTTCACACGCTGGCGTGCTGATCCGCGTACAACTCGGGCCGGGTTGTCCGCATAACAGTGCTATGCGTACAACCCGGCCCGAGTTTGGCGCAGGTCAGAACAGGCAGGGCGCCCGAAGGTGACTAGCTGCCCACACCGGCATAGGAGTGCAGGCCGGAGAAGTACTGGTTCACAATGGTGAAGTTGAAGACCACGCACAGGTAGCCCACGATCGACAGCCAGGCGGCACGCGTCCCGGTCCAGCCCTTGGTGGCGCGGGCGTGCAGGTAGCCGGCGTAGACCACCCAGATCACGAAGGTCCAGACTTCCTTGGTGTCCCAGCCCCAGAAGCGGCCCCACGCCTTTTCGGCCCAGATGGAACCGAACATCAGCGTCAGCGTCCAGCCAACAAAGGCGATGCCGTTGATGCGGTAGGACAGGTTTTCCAGGCTCAGCGCGTTCGGAACCAGGCGCATGACGGGCGCCTTGTCCTTCTTGCCCATCGCAATGGCCGCCTCACGCTTGGACTGGAACAGCTGCAGCACCGACATGGCAAAAGTGAGCGTGAAGAACGCCGAGGACAGCACGGCAATGGAGACGTGAATGATGAGCCAGTAGCTCTGCAGCGCCGGCACCAGGTGGCCCACGGGGGTCCAGAAGCTGATGGATGCGGCAACGATCATGACCAGCACCAGGCCGATGACGAACGTGCCCAGGAAGCGCAGGTCACGGCGGGTGAGCACCAGCAGGAACACCAAGGCCACGGCGAAGGAGCCGGTGGTGCAGAATTCGTACATGTTGCCCCACGGCACACGCCCGGCGGCCAGGCCGCGGAACAGCACGGCAAAGCCCTGCACGACGGCGGCCACAACTGTCAGGGCCACGGCCACCCGGGCCACGACGCGGCGTTCCTTGCCGTAGCGCATGGAGTCCCCGGCGGTCACGCCGTCGGATCCGCTGTGCGTCTTGGAGCTGGGGCGGATGCCGCGGTCCTGCGGGCCGGCACCGAGGTCCTGGCCTGCCGCGCCACGTGCGCCAGCCCCGACCAGGGCGGCTTCGCTTGGAGCCGTTGTGGCTCCGGCAAGGCCCTTCTTGACTGCCTGGCTAAAGGTCACCAGGTCCCAGACGTAGGCACATAGCGCCACCGCGTAGGCCATCCCGGCCACGAGCATGAGCTGCTCGCTGAGCATGGCAAAGCCTTCATTGATCTCTGGCATTACTGGTCCTTACTTGCCGCGGTGGCGCTTTGTGCGGAGTCGTCGTTGGTTGTTCCTTGTTCCCCATTTTGCCCTGCAGCCTCCATCGGCACCAGCCATTTTTCGTGGAGGGCCTTGTTGATGGCGGCGTATTCGCCGGCCAGGCGGTGGTCCTCACCGCGGGCCAGCAGGCCGAACTCGACCATGGTGCGGCCGTCGGGGTGGTTGCCTGTGCGGATCCAGACCCTGCGGCGGTTCAGGAACAGCGAGGCAATGAGCCCGGCCAGGGCCAGCACGGCGAAGACCAGCACGTAGACCTGGCCCGGGTCGTGCCGGATGTCCAGGGCCGCGAAGCGCTTGATCCCGTCGAAGCTGATGCTTCCGTTGCCGTCGGGCAGCGTGTAGCTCTTCCCGGGTGCCAGCACAATGCCGCCGGCGTCCACGTTGCGGGAGTTGATCTCCGTCATCTTGGACGTGTCCAGCGTGTAGACGTTGCGGGGCACGCCACTGTCCAGGCCAAGGTCGCCCGTGTAGGCGTTGAGGTTCAGCTGCGGGTTGAACGGGTCGGGGTCGGAGCCGAAGGCCACACCCTTGTCGTCGTACAGCGCGGTGGGCAGGAAGAAGCCCACAAAGCCGAGCTGCTTGGGCTTGGCGTCGGGAACCTTGATGACCATGAGCGAGGTGTACGCACCGTCGGTGGGGATGGTGATGACAGGACCCTGGAAGGCAATGTTCCCCTCGCCGTCCTTGACCGTGACGATGGGTGCGTAACCGTTGCCCACCAGGTACACGTTGGTGCCGCCCACGGCCACGGGCTCATTGACCTTCAGGGTCTTGGTCTCCGATTCGGCATCCGGGCCGTCCTTGACGGTCAGGGTGGCATTGAAGTCCAGCGGCTGGCCGTAGTGGGCCTCCGTGGAGCGGTCGTACTTGACCACCAGGCGGTCAAGCTGCAGCGAATAGGGGCTCAACTTCTCGTCCGCGAAGTTGGTTCCGGGGGTGAACGTGTCATAGCTGGAGAGCGTGTTGACGAACGTTTCGCCTTCCACCAGCACGCGCTGGCCGCTGTAGCCGAACAGGCCGCTGAAGGCCACGGCCGCCAGCACACCGATCATGGCGGTGTGGAAAACCAGGTTTCCCACTTCCTTCAGGAAGCCAATTTCGGCACCCACGGAGGGCCGGTCGGTGTCCAGGTCCCGGATGTCCACCCGGTACCGGCGTGACTTCAGGATGGCTGCGGCGTCCTTGACGGCCGTTTCGGCGTCGATGCCGCTGCCGGCGGGGATTTCCACCGTGCCGTATTCGGCCAGCCGGGACAGGCGCTTGGGGGTGCGCGGAGGGGCCGAGCGCATGGCCTTCCAGTGGATCTTTGCACGTGGCAGCACGCAGCCCACGAGGGAGGTGAACAGCAGCAGGTAGATGGCGGCAAACCACGGCGAGGAGTAGACGTCGAAGAGCTTGAACCAGTCCATGATGGGGCCCGAGGTGGGGTTGTCCTTGAGGTACTGGGTGACTTCCGCCGGGGCCGAGGGGCGCTGCGGGAAGAGCGATCCGGGAACTGCGGCCACGGCCAGCATGAGCAGCAGGAACAGCGCCGTGCGCATGCTGGTCAACTGCCGCCAGGCCCACCGGACCATGCCGAGGAAACCGAGCTGCGGCAGCGCTACGTCTCCCCCGCCGCCCTTGGGCGCCTTGCCCTTCGGGGCCCCGGTCTTGGGTTCTTCCACTGCTGTCTCTTTCATTAGATTGGCAATCTCACTTCATTGGCAAACCAAAATTGCAACTGGTTGATCCAGGTTCCCCACAGCCCGGTGACCATGAGCAGGCCCAGCACAATCAGCATGCCGCCGCCAAAGTACTGCAGCCCGCGGCGGTGCTTGCGGAAGAACGCCAGTGCACCCAGACCCTTGCGCGCACCGAGCGCGATGAGCAGGAACGGCAAGCCCAGGCCCAGGCAGTAAATAAACGTCAGGAAGGCGCCCTTGGCCGCGTTGGGCCCGTCCGAGAACGCCAGCATCTGCACGGCACTGAAAGTGGGGCCGATGCACGGCGCCCAGCCCAGTCCAAAGGTTACGCCCAGGATGGGGGCACCCCACAGCCCGGCCGGAGGCTTGGCGTGGATCTTGGCTTCGCCCTGGAACCAGCTCAAGCCACCCAGGAACACCACACCCATCAGGACCACCACGATGCCGAGCACCTGGGTGACCCAGGCGGCGTCGGGCCCCATGAGCCATGCGCCGAGCTGGCCGAACACGGCGCCAATGAGCATGAAGACCACGGAGAAGCCCAGGACAAACAGGCCAATGCCGGCAAACATGCGTCCGCGGCGCTGGTCCTGCAGGTCGGCGCCGCTGAGCCCGCTCACATAGCCCAGGTAGCCGGGGACCAGGGGCAGCACGCACGGGGAAAGGAAGGAGACCAGCCCGGCCAGCAGGGCAACGGGCATGGCCAGCAGCATGGAGCCGCTGAGCACTGTCTCGGCGAAGGGATTGTTCATGGAGGTGGTGCGGCCGCTAGTTTTCCGCCAGGGCGGAGGTGATGAGGGCCTTCAGCGTGCCCTTTTCGGCGACGCCGAGGATGCGGGCGCTGACGCGACCCTTCTTGTCCAGGACCAGCGTTGTGGGCACGGCCGCGGGCGGCACGTACTGGGTCATGGCCAGCAGCACGCCGCCGTCCTTGTCCACAATGCTGGGGTAGCCCAGGCCGAAGTTGCGCTCGAAGGCCTCGGCCGTGGCTTTCTCGTCACGCACGTTCACACCCAGGAACTCCACGCCCTGCGGCTTGAAGTCGGTGAACAGGGCCTGCATATCGGGGGCTTCCACGCGGCAGGGCGCGCAGGCGGCGTACCAGAAGTTCAGCACGGTGACCTGGCCGGCGAACTTGGTCGAGTCCACGGCCGAGCCGTCAAAGAGGGCCGCCTTGAACTGCACGGGGTCCTTGCGGTCCGCCACACCGTACTCCGTCACGGAGCCGTCGCCGGCAATGTAGTTCTTGTTGTCGCCCGCGCTGGCCTGCTTTGCGAGCGGGTCATTGCTGGTGCACGCGGCCAGGGCCACTGCCAGCACGGCGCCGCCGGCGGCAAGGAGCGATCTGCGGCTCATCGAGGAAGTCACGACGCAAGTCTTTCGTCTCATGGGGCCCACCCCGGCAATCGCAGGGATGGCATTTTGTTCTACGCTACGTCGAATAGCTGATTGTCAGCTGTGTGCCGCCGGTCTCAGGCGCCCGGCGTGGTTGCCGCTCCGGGCAGCAGCACGGCCGCCGGCTCGCTGTACGTCACGTCCACAATGTCATCGCCGTCGAACGTCAGGGACGTCAGGGAGGCGAGTGTACATTCTCGGTTGCGGGGGTCGTGCCACAGGCGCTTGCCCTCGGCACTGCGCCGGGTGGCCCAGATGGGCAACTGGTGGCTGACCATGATGGCCTGTGCGCCGTCGCCGCCAATCTCAAACGCACGACGGCGGGCATCGCGTGCCGCTTCCAGCATGCGTTCGGCCTGGGCCGCGTAGGCCTCACCCCAGGAGGGGCGGAAGGGGTTCACGAAGTAGGGCCAGTGCTTGGGCTTGCGCAGCTCTGCCTTGCTCATGACCAGACCCTCGAAGTGGTTCTCGGCCTCAATGATGCGCGGGTCGGTCACGATGTCCAGGCCCAACGCCTCGGCCGTGGGCTGCGCAGTTTCCTGGGCCCGCGTGAGCGGTGAGGCAACGAGGTAGACCGGTGCGCCGCCGTCGTTCTTCAGGGCGGCGAAGTGCTCGGCAACCATCACCGCCATGGCGCGGCCGCGCTCGGAAAGGTGGAACTCGGGGAGCCGGCCGTAGAGCACGCCGTCGGGGTTGAAGACCTCGCCGTGGCGCAGAAGATGAACAGTTTCTCGGGACATGCCTCCCAGTTTCTCAAACAAGGCGAACAAGGGGTTAATCCGGGCCCGGGAAAGTTTTTTGGAATCCCGGGAATAGATAGATGCAAACGCATGGTTATGCAGCATGAAGGATCGCCGACCGGCCGGTCCTCCCGCATTGCAAGATCATTTTCGAGGAGAACCACATGTCAGCAACAACCATTGAATCCACCGGCCTGGCCCAGGGCACCTGGAACCTTGACGCATCACACAGCACCGTGGGCTTCACCGTCCGCCACGCAGGCATCTCCAAGGTCCGCGGCCAGTTCACCGCCATTGAGGGCACCCTGAACCTCGGCGAGACCCTGGCCGATTCCTCCGTGACCGCCACCATCCAGGCCGCCAGCTTCAGCTCGGGCGACGAGAACCGCGACGGCCACGTCCGCAGCGCCGACTTCTTCGACGTGGAAACCTTCCCCACCCTGACCTTCGCATCCTCCGCCGTCAGCGGCGACGAGGAAGACTTTGAACTGACTGGCGAGCTGACCATCCGCGGCATCTCCAAGACCGTCACCTTCAAGGGCGAATTCAACGGCGTGGCAGTCGATCCCTTCGGTGCGACCCGCGCAGGCTTCGAGGCCAAGACCGTGATCAGCCGCAAGGAGTTCGGCCTGACCTGGAACGCAGCCCTGGAAGCAGGCGGCGTGCTGGTGTCCGACAAGGTCACCATCACCTTGGATGTTGCCTTCGTCAAGGCCGCCTAACCTTCACCCCATGGCTGGCCCCCAGTGGCCCGCCGAAAAATGCCGGCCCGCGCTTAAATGCTGCGGGCCGGCATTTTTTGCGCGGTTGGACGGTTCTATGCAAGCGTTCCCGGCACCGCTAGGGTTTTGACCATGAGCAACCAGCAGCCGTACCCCGGGCCCGAACAGCCTGAGCAGCCCGCCGGAAACCAGCCACCGCCCGGCTACGGGGCACCGCCCCCGGCCGGACAGCCGGGAGCCGCCGCCCCTCCGCCCGGATATCAGGCGCCGCCGCCGGGATACCAGGCACCGCCGCAGTACCAGGCTCCCGGCTATCAGGCACCGGGGCAGCAACCTCCTCCCCCGCCTGCCGGCGACTTCAAGTTTGAAATGCCCCAGGACATGCCCCGCTCCATGAACGAGGTCATGCCCGTTGGCGGTTTCTCCGGAATCTTCAAGACCGCCGGACTGCCGCAGCTGCTGAAGATTTCCTACATCATCTGGCTGGTCACGGCCGCCCTTGGCATCCTGTTCAACATCCTTGGCCTACTGGGTTCCCTGGTGTTCCTGGGCCTGGGCTCCGGATCGGCCGCACGGGGCTTTGTCAGCTCGCTCATCAGCCTGGCCGTGATGGTGGCCGTTGTCATTTGCGCCATGAAGCTCAAGGAGGGCATGCAATGGGCCCGGCTGGCGTTGTCGGCCATGGTGGTGGTGAGCCTTGTCCTTGTCCCCCTCGGCGCCAGCGGCACCGGCCTGTTGGGCATTGTGGCGGCCGTGCTCATGTGGTTGCCGGAGTCCTCGGCCTGGCTCAAGTCGCGGGCCGTGGGCGGCCGCTAGTTCCCGCCACGGTGCACCCCCGCGGGGCGGGTGGTTGCAGCAGGGGAGGTCGCGTAGGGTTTAAGCAACACCCGGCGCGGCCATTCCCATTCCCTGGCCACCTGAGCGCACCAGCCCGGTTCGCCGGGGACGCAACAGAAGTGAAAGAGCAGCTGCCATGAGCACCCCCGGTGAAGAACCCCAAGAGCGTCCCACTCCCCTCCCGGGGAGCTACGGCGAGATTGCCCCAGGCGTCCCGCGGTACGGCCAGTACGCCCCTGCCGGATGGGAACCGCCTCAGGACGTCAAGGACGCGCAGAACGCAAGCCGCCCGCCGCAGAACATTCCGCCGGCAGTCTCCTACCCGGGCTTTGGCGGCACACAGGCGGGGACACCATCCGGCCCGCTGCCGCACCTGGCCCCGCCCAGCCAGGTCAGCACGGCCGTCCGGCTGATCACTTTGGCCGGCATCATGCAGGCGTTGTCGGTGGTTGCCCTGATGGTGGTGCTGCTTGTGCCGGCGGCCAAGGCAGCCGTCCTTCAGGTGCTGTTGGATGCCATGGCCGGCACGCCCGGCGTGGAAGAGCTGTATTCGGACCCCACAGTGGTCAACACGGTCTTGTTCCTTGCCTTGGTGCTCAGCCTTGCCATGGCCGTCACCTACTTTTGGCTGGCCCGGGAAATCCGCCGCGGAAGCGGCTGGGCAAGGACCACTGCCCTGGTGCTGGGCGGGCTGTCCCTGGTTTTCCTGGCGCAGGCAAACCCGCTTGTCATCGTGCAGGTGGCGCTGGGCCTGGTGGGCGTGTTCCTGCTCTACCGCACGCCCGCCAAGGAATTTTTCCTTGAGCACAAGGGCCGCAGGGAAGCACTCAAGCGCTGACGCGTTCCCGCCCTGGGCAGCCTAGGCGCCGGGGCGGTCCGCATCCAGCCCCGGATCCTGCAGGCGCTGGGCGTGGTAGGCCAGGATCTGCAGTTCCGTGGCCATGTCCACCTTGCGCAGGTTCACATGTTCCGGGACGCTCAGGGCCACGGGGGCAAAGCTGAGGATGCTGTGCACGCCGGCAGCCACCACACGGTCGCAGATCCCCTGCGCCACGGCCGCCGGCAGTGCCAGCACCACCATGTTGGCGCGGGTCGATGCGAGCACGGGCTCCAGGTTCGCCACGTCGCTGACGCGCAGCCAGCCGATCTCCGTGCCAATGACCATCTGGTCCGCGTCGAGCAGGGCCGCAACGTGGAAGCCGCGGGATTCAAAGCCGGCGTAGCGCGCCAGGGCGCGGCCCAGGTTTCCGGCGCCGACAATGGCAACGCGCCATTCGTGTGTCAGGCCCAGTGCCTGGGCAATGCGGCTGCTGAGGTTGGCGACGTCGTAGCCCACCCCTCGGGTGCCATAGGAACCGAGGTGGGAGAGGTCCTTGCGGACGTTGGCGGACCCCACGCCGGCAGACTCGGCCAACGCCTCCGATGAGACGCTTTCGGCCCCTTCGGCAAGCAGGGTGTTCAAGGTTCGCAGGTACAGCGTCAGCCTGGACACCGTGGCAGGCGGGAGCTCACGGGCCGGTTCGGCCGGGCGCTCCTGCGGGTTCTGCGCTGGGATCAAGACCACTCTCCACATTCTCAGGCGGGCCGGGCGCGGTTGCTGGACGGGTGCCTGCAACGCCTGCCGTGGCCTTCAACAACTCTAGGACGTGGCCCCGCCAGAGCCAAAAGCGGGAGGCTGGGTTGCGCCCGTGGCCCGGGCCAGGATGGTGTGCAGCCGCACGGGGTCGATCTGCCAGAAGTCCCGCGGCACGCCGTCGACCAGGACCACAGGGATTTCCTCCCCGTAGCGGGCCGTGAGGCCGGCGTCGGCCTCGATGTCCACCTCGCGCCAGGGCAGGCCCAGCCCGCCGGCCACCCCTGCCACCACGGTGCGTGCGTCCTCGCACAGGTGGCAGCCGGACCTCGTGAGCAATTCCACCAGCGGAACAGCGGAGGCGGGCGGGGCGGGGCTTGTTGCGGGATTCTCCATGCCAACAACGGTACCCAACCCCGGCGCAGCGGTCACAGCGCGGCGCCGGAAATGAAAGTTTCACCACAGTTAACCGAAACAGGCCGGTGGCGGTGGGGCCCACCGGGGCAGGATTGACTAGACTCGTTCCATGCCCGACGTGACCCCCAACAGTGCCGAGGCCTCCTCGACTGCTGTGCAGCACCAGGGCGAGGCAGCCTTCTTCGACGTGGACAACACCATGATGCAGGGTGCCAGCCTGTTCCATGTTGCCCGCAAGATGTACCAAAAACGCGCCTTCACGCTCCGTGACGCCGCCGGTTTCGCCTGGAAGCAGGCCAAGTTCATCATGCGCGGGGAGAACATGGACGACGTCCATTCCGTGCAGGACTCCGCACAGAAACTGGCCGCCGGCATCAGCTCCGACTTTGTCCGCCAGCTGGGCGAAGAGGTCTATGACGAGATGATCGTCTCGAAGATCTGGCCCGGCACCAAGGCCCTGGCGCAGGAACACCTGAAGTCCGGCCGCCAGGTGTGGCTCGTGACGGCAACCCCCGTGGAGGTGGCCGGCGTCATTGCCGAACGGCTGAACCTCACGGGCGCGCTGGGCACCGTGGCGGAGGTTGAGGACGGCCTTTACACGGGCCGGATCGTCGGTGACATCCTGCACGGCCCGGCCAAGGGCCGCGCCGTCACCGCCCTGGCCGAGCGCGAGAGCCTGGACCTGGCCCGCTGCTGGGCCTACAGCGACTCCTTCAATGACATTCCCCTGCTGACCGCCGTGGGCAACCCCGTGGCCATCAACCCGGACGCCAAGCTGCGCCGGCACGCCCGGGAGAACAACTGGCCCATCTACGACTTCCGCTCCGGCCGCCGCGCCGCCACGCTGGGCCTGAAGGCAGCCACCGGCGTGGGCGTTGTCTACGGCCTGTGGAAGGGCATCTCGATGGTCCGCAAGCGCTGAGCTGCGCCGGGCACCCGAGACGGCAGCCGCCGTCGTGCCTGGAATGCAAAAAACACCCGCCCACTGCAGGGGTGAACGAGTGTTTTGCGCTATGAAAGAAGATTTACTTCTTGTTGCGACGCTGGTGACGCGTCTTGCGCAGCTGCTTGCGGTGCTTCTTCTTGGACATCCGCTTGCGGCGCTTCTTAACTACTGAACCCATGAAAGTTCCTCACAAACTGCATAGAACAACCTCGATTGAGGCCGTAAACGATTAGGTCGACCGATCTCAGGAATCGGTCAAAGCCGAAAATGGATCTTTCCTAGGGTACCGCCTTTACCCTGTATGCGCCGAACCGGGGGTTCCATGCGTCCCTGTGCCATCCACCACTGCCGATTGCAGGTAGTGTTCGACGGCGTTGGCCGGGACCCGGTAGGAGCGCCCGAAGCGCACGGCGGGCAGCTCGCCGGCGTGCACCATGCGGTACACGGTCATTTTTGAGACGCGCATGAGGCCGGCCACCTCTTGAACCGTCAAGAAGTTCACATTGGAGAAATCCTGCTCCTGCGCCATGGCTGCCCTCGGTATTCATTTTCGGTGGATCCAAATTCGGCTGGCGGATGCGGCCCCTTCCGCCCCTCGTGTCCAACTCTAGGGGCAGAAGGTGCCAGTGTGAAAGATGTTCTTTCAAATGGCCGCCAGCGGAACCGCTCGGCCGGCTAGGCTGCGGCGCCGCGGCGGGTGCGCGAGGCGCCGGCCAGCTGGGCCAGCACGTCCGCTGTGACATCCCAGTCCATGCAGGCGTCGGTGACGGACTGGCCGTAGACCAGGCTGGCCGTGCCGGCGGCGACTTCCTCGACGTTCAGGCTTTGGGCCCCGCCAACCAGGAAGCTTTCCAGCATGATGCCGGCGATGGTGTGTGCGGAATCGTCGCCGGTCTCCAACTGGGCGGCAATTTCCAGGGCCACCTCGGCCTGGCGGTGGTGGCTCTTGCCGGAGTTGGCGTGGCTGGCATCGACGATCAGGCGCGGGTTGACCCCTGCCGCGGCAGCCTTCGCAGAGGCATCCGCAACGTCGGCGGCCTTGTAGTTGGGGCCCTTGCGTCCGCCGCGCAGGATCACGTGAGTGTCCTGGTTGCCGGCCGTGCTGACCAGCGAGGCGCGGCCGCTGCCGTCGATCCCGAGGAAAGACTGCGCTGCACTGGCTGCGTTGCAGGCGTCGAGGGAAACCTGCAGGTCGCCGTCGGTGCCGTTCTTGAAGCCGACCGGCATGGACAGGCCCGAGGTGAGCTGGCGGTGGATCTGGCTCTCGGTGGTGCGGGCCCCGATGGCGCCCCAGGAGATGAGGTCGGCCGTGTACTGGGGGCTGATGGGTTCCAGGAACTCCGTGCCCGTGGGCAGCCCCAGCTTGGCCACCTCGAGCAGGAAGTCCCGTGCCATGCCCAGCCCTGTGGCGACGTCGTGGCTGCCGTCCAGGGCGGGATCGTTGATGAGGCCCTTCCAGCCCACTGTGGTGCGCGGCTTTTCGAAGTAGGCGCGCATCACGATCAGCAGGTCTTCCTCGTGCTCCTTGGCCGTGGCGGCCAGGCGGCGGGCGTATTCCAGGCCGGCCTTCGGGTCGTGGATGGAGCACGGGCCCACCACCACCAGGAGGCGGTCGTCCACGCCGTCCATGATGGCCCGGACCTGGTCGCGGCCGCGTTCGACGACGTTGCCCGTGTGCGCATCCAGCGGCAGCTTCTCTGCCAGTTGGGCCGGCGACGGCAGTTCGGTGAAGTGGCTGACGCGCAGGTTTGCGGTGGCGGGCTGGCCGGTTGTTTCTGCTGCTGTGATGCTCATGGGAAGAATTCCTAGGTTGGGCTGTCAGCGAGCCCCTTTTCAGATGCCCGCCGGAAATGGCGAAGGACAGAGAAAAGTTTTCTCTGTCCTGTTGGCTCTGAAGGAAGTTGGATGCGTGTCAGTTAGACGCGGGCCCCTCCAGAGCCAACGAAAAATACGCATACCAACGGTTTGTCATGCCCACACCATACGCCGGAAATTATCCCGCCAGCAAATCGGCCACGTAACGCAGCTGCGCAAGCCACTGGTGTTCCTGCCCGCCTTCGTGGTTGTTGAAGCGGTAGTAGACCATGTCCTTTGCGGGCTTTTGGGGCGTTTGAGTGCCGTAGCCGTTGAAGGATCCGTAGACGGTGGATGCGGGGCAGACATCGTCCTGGCCGGCCGCGGAGTACAGCGCCGGGGCGGTGCAGCGGCGGGCCAGGTGGACGCCGTCAAAGTAGTTCAATACCTCGAGGCAGTCCGCGTAAGAGGCGCGGTGGCGCTTGAGGAACGCGGCAATTTCCGGGTACGGCCCGCGGACGGCCAGGTCGATGGAGCGCGGGAAGTCCTGCAGGAACGGGACGTCGGGCATGGTGGCGATAACGCCGTCGAGCCGGCCAGCTGCCAGGCCCGCGGCGGCAATGGCCAGCCCGCCGCCCTGGCTGATGCCGGTCAGGATCACCCTGGCCGCGTCGACGTCCGGGTGTGACTGCGCCGCTTCGATGGCACGGAAGGCGTCCACGTAGGTGCGGCGGTAGTAGTAGCTGTCGCGGCTGGCGATGCCGCGGGTCATGAGGCCCGGGTGGGCCACGTCGCCGGCGGAAACGTGGGGGTCGGGAGTGTCGCCGAGCAGCCCGCCGTAGCCCTGGCCGCGGGTGTCCATGATGAAGTGCGCGTAGCCGGCCTGCGCCCAGGCGGTGTCCTGCTGGACCATGCCACGGCCGCCGGAGTAGCCAATGTACTGGACCACGACGGGCAGTTTCTCGCCGGGGGTGCGGTTGGCCGGCAGGTGCAGCCAGCCCAAGACCCGGTCCCCGCCAAAGCCTGCAAAGCTCACGTCAAAGCTGTCAATGACAGTCAGCAGGTTGTCCACGGCGGTGAAGCTTGCGTCCAGCGGCAACCCGCGGGCCTCGGAGATCGTGGCATCCCAGAAGGCGTCAAAGTCGGCAGGCTCAACGGCCGCGGACTGGTATGCCTGAAGTTTTTCGAGGGGCAGGTCGAATTGGGGCATGGTGCAGCTTCCGTTTCAGTCGGGCCCGGCTCCGGCGCCGGACAAACACTTACCTAGACATCCTACGTCCCAGCTCTTGTTTTGTGGCTGAAATGAGCGCGGAATTTCCCGCAGCTGCCCCCGGCCATGGCCGCACCTTTCGCGCCTGGCCGCACCTTTCCCGCTCATAGGCGGTCAGGACCCCACGTGTGAGCGGGAAAGGTGCGGTTGTGCGGCCAGGAGGCCGGTCAACCGGAGAGTTCCCCGACGGCGAGCGGCTCGTAGTGGATGCCCGGATGGCTGGCCGCAACAAGGCCGCGCAGTCCCGCCAGCGTTTCGGGGGCCACTCCAGCCGCGCGGGCCTGGATGAGGACATTGCCCAGGGCAGTGGCTTCCACGGGCCCGGCGATGACGGGCAGGCCCGTGGCGTTGGCCGTGAGTTGGCATAGCAGCTCGTTTTGAGATCCGCCGCCCACAATGTGGACAACCTCCACGGGCTGCCCCGACAGCTGAACGGCGTCCCGGACGGTTGTTGCGTAGGCTGCGGCAAGACTGTCCAGGATGCACCGCACGACGGCGGCGGGCCGGGTTTCCAACGTCCCTCCCCTGGCGTGCACCGCGGCGTTGATGCGCCCGGGCATGCCGCCCGGGGCGATGAACTCTTGCGAATCCACGTCGATGAGCGGGCCGCCGGCGGGCTCCGCCGCCGCCCGCGCCAACAGCTCAAGGAGGCCGGGCGCCGATGCCGGGGACCCGGCGTCGGCCGCCTCCTGCGCCCATTCGCGCATGGACTCGCTGAGCAGCCACAAGCCACCAACATTGCGCAGGTAGCGGATGGTTCCATCCACCCCGCGTTCGTTGGTGAAGTTCGCCAGCCGGCTCGCTTCGGAGAGCACGGGTGAATCGAGTTCCACCCCTACCAGCGACCACGTTCCGGATGAGATGTAGGCGAAATTCCTGCCGTTGGCGGGAACGGCTGCCACGGCTGAGGCGGTGTCATGGCTGCCCACGGCCACCACGGCCGTTGTTGCCGGCAGCCCCGTGCGTGCGGCAATGTCCGCACGGAGGGTGCCGATGGTCTCCCCTGGCTGGATCAACGGCGGGAACAAGTCCGCGGGCAGCTCCAGGGCGGCGAGGAACTCCGTGGCCCATTCCCCCGCCACGGCGTCAAAGAGCCCCGTGGCGGAGGCGTTGGTGGCCTCGCTGCGCCGGACACCTGTCAGCGTGAAGGCGATGAGGTCAGGGATCAGCAACGCCTGCCTACCAGCCAGGTCCTGTTCGGAGGCCAGCTGGTAGATGGTGTTGAAGGGCAGGTGCTGCAGGCCGGTGGTTTCATAGAGCCGTTCCGGGCTGATGCACGCATGAACACCGGCGACGTGCCTGGCGCCGCGCCCGTCGCGGTAGCTGAACGGAGGCCCTGCCAGTGCGCCGCGGGCATCGACGAGCCCGTAGTCCACGGCCCAGGTGTCGATCCCAATGCTGGCGATCCTCCCACCCACGGCGGCGGCATGGTCCGCGGCCGCCGCAAGCCCCTCCAGGACCTGGGCCATGAGCCCGGCCAGGTCCCAGTGCAACCTTCCCGCAACCTCAATGACGCCGTTGGGGAAGCGGTGCACCACCTCCAGCTGCACCGCGCCGCCGCCGATGCTGCCGACAATGACGCGGCCGGAGGACGCCCCAATGTCGACGGCGGCGAACAACGCGATCATCGCAGGAAGGCTGCTGCCACGCCGGCGTCGACCGGGATGTGCAGGCCCGTGGTGTGGGAGAGCTCGGCACTGGTGAGCACGGCGGCCGCGTTGGCCACATTCTCCGGCAGAACCTCGCGCTTGAGCAGTGTCCGCTGGGCGTAGTATTCACCCAGTTTCTCCTCATCCACGCCATAGACGGCTGCGCGTTTGGCGCCCCAGCCGCCGGCAAAAATTCCGGAGCCGCGGACCACACCGTCGGGGTTGATGCCGTTGACGCGGATCCCGTATTCGCCCAGTTCGGCCGCGAGCAGGCGCACCTGGTGGGCCTGGTCGGCCTTGGTAGCGGAGTAGGCGATGTTGTTGGGTCCGGCAAACACGGAGTTTTTTGAGGAAATGTAGATGATGTCCCCACCCATGTCCTGCTCGATCAAGACCTTCGCAGCGGCCTTGGAGACCAGGAAGGAGCCCTTGGACATGACGTTGTGCTGCAGGTCCCAGTCCATTTCAGTGGTTTCCAGCAACGGCTTGGAGATGGACAGCCCGGCGTTGTTGACCACCAGGTCCAGCCCGCCGAACGCCAGCACCGCGGCGTCCACTGCCTGCTGCACGGCGGCGTCGTCGGTGACATCGGCACGGATGCCAATGGCCACGTCGGGGCCTCCGAGCTCCAGGGCCACTGCCTGCGCCGCTTCAAGGTCCAGGTCCGCGATGACAACGCAGGCTCCTTCCGCGGCGAGGCGGGTGGCGATGGCTTTTCCAATGCCCGACGCCGAACCCGTCACCAAGGCGATGCGGCTCGCGTGGGACTTCGGCTTGGGCAGGCGTGCCAGCTTGGCCTCTTCCAGGGACCAGTACTCGATCCGGAACTTCTCCGATTCGTCAATGGGCGCATAGCGCGAAAGTGCCTCGGCACCGCGCATGACGTTGATGGCGTTGAGATAGAACTCCCCGGCAACCCGGGCCGTTTGCTTGTTGGCCCCAAAGGAAAACATGCCCACGCCCGGCACCAAAACAATGGCCGGATCCGCGCCGCGCATGGCCGGCCACTGGGTGGTTGCGCTGGCCGAATCCTCGGATTGGATCTCGACAGGCTCGATCACCGGACCTGCCGCGTTGCGCTGGTAGTAGGCGGCATAGTCCGCACGGTACTCGGCGTGAAGCTCCTTCAGCCGGGCCAGGGAATCCTCCACTGACGCATCCGCCGGCAAATCCAGGATGAGCGGCTTGACCTTGGTGCGCAGGAAATGGTCGGGGCAGCTGGTGCCCAAGGCACCCAGGCGCGGGTGCTCTGACGAGGCCAGGAACTCCAGCACCGCCACGTCGTCGCTGAAGTGCCCCACGGCCGCCTTGTCCGTGGACGCCAAGCCGCGAATGGTCGGCGCCAGGGCGGCAGCCTTCGCTTTTCGCTCAGCCTCGGGCAAGGCACCGTAGCCGGGCAACGCCCCACCGAACGGGTCCTTGCGGCCATTCGCATTGATGTACGCCTCGGCCGTCCCAATGATCCACAGGGAGTTGGCTTCGGCCTCACCGCTGGTGTTGCCCCAGGCTGTGATGCCATGTCCGCCCAAAATCACTCCCACGGCCTCCGGATTGGCGGCCTTGATGGCGGCAATGTCCAGGCCCAGCTGGAAGCCGGGACGGCGCCACGGCACCCACGCCACCTTGGGGCCAAAAATCTTCGCCGTCAGCTCCTCGCCGTCGGCCGCAGTGGCAATCGCAATGCCGGAATCCGGATGCAGGTGGTCAACGTGTGCGGCATCAACCAATCCGTGCATGGCCGTGTCGATCGACGGCGCAGCCCCGCCCTTGCCATGCAGGCAGTAGTCAAAGGCCGCGACCATTTCGTCCTCGCGGTCTTCCCCGGGGTACGTGTTGACCAGGGCGCGCAGGCGGTCAAGGCGCAGCACGGCCAAACCCGGCTCCGTCAGCGTGCCAAGATCCCCGCCGGAACCCTTGACCCACAAAAGCTCCACCGGCTCGCCCGTGACGGGGTCAGTCGTTGTGCCCTTGGCGGAGGTGTTGCCGCCGGCGTAGTTGGTGTTTCGCTTGTCGGCGCCCAGGCGGTTGGAACGGGCAATCAAGGCGGCCACAGTGTCGGCGCCCTGCTCCGCGGCGGCCGGCGCCGGCGTCGTACTTGTTGCGTTGGTCATTTCTTAGGCACCCCATCCGGCCTGGGTGCCGCCCACGCGCTCGTCGTTGATTTTCTTTTGGTAGCCGCTGGCGGCAAAAGCGGCCATCGGGTCTGCGGGCAGTCCGCGGGATTCACGCCAGTCAGCCAGGAGAGGGCGGACATCGGTGTAGAAGGCGTCGGAGAAGATGGCATTGGCACCCAGCACGTCACCTGCGTTCTGCGCCTCGGCAAGGGCAACCCGATCCACGAGCAGGGCGCGGGCTGTCATTTCCTGGACGTTGAGCACCGAGCGGATCTGGCCGGGAATCTTTTCCTCCAGGTTGTGGCACTGGTCCAGCATGAGGGCCACCTCGGAGTCGCCGCCCAGTCCGTCCCCACGAATCACTTCATACATGACACGGAACAGCTGGTACGGGTCAGCCGCACCCACAATGAGATCGTCGTCGGCATAGAAGCGGGAATTGAAGTCAAAGGAGCCAAGCTTGCCCAGGCGCAACAACTGCGCCACGATGAACTCGATGTTGGTGCCTGGGGCATGGTGGCCAGTGTCCAGGCAGACCTTCGCCTTCTCGCCCAAGGCCAAGGTATGCGCGTAGGACGTGCCCCAGTCCGGGACATCCGTGTGATAAAACGCCGGTTCAAAAAATTTGTATTCCAGCACCAAACGCTGGTCATCACCCAGGCGGGCATAGATCTGCTGCAGGGATTCAGCCAGCCGGTCCTGGCGGCCGCGCATGTCCCCCTGCCCGGGGTAGTTGGTGCCGTCGGCAAGCCAGATCTTCAGGTCCCGTGATCCCGTGGCATCCATGACATCGATGCATTCAAAGTGGTGGTCAATGGCCTTGCGCCGGACTGCCGCGTCCACATGGGTGAGGGAACCGAACTTGTAGTCGTCGTCCTGGAACGTGTTGGAATTGATGGTGCCCAGGCCGATTCCCAGGTCCGCGGCATAGGCACTGAGGGCGTCGTAGTCCTCGACCTTGTCCCACGGGATGTGCAGGGCAACGCTGGGGGCAAGACCCGTCAGCTTGTGGACTTGAGCCGCGTCAGCAATCTTTTCCTGCACGGTGCGGGGCGTGCCCGGCGTGCCGAACACCTTGAAACGCGTGCCGGAATTGCCGTATGCCCACGAAGGCACTTCAATGGCCAAGTCATCCAAGCGGCCCAATTCGGCCGTCAAATTAGTCATGTTTTTCGCTTCCATACGTTTGGCTGCTGCCGCTGATGGTGTCGGTTCAATCTCCGGCCACCCTTCTTGAATCGTTTCATTGGAAATGTAGCCCGGCCTTCGCGACCCTGTCAAGGTGTGGACAGGAAGCCAATGGGCCACCCTCCAAGGGCAGGCCTCCCATGTGAAATTTAGAGTTGACTTTGTGACAGGCATCATGTTTGCTTGATTTTGCAACGTTTCAAACATTTCCCCCTCCCGAACCCTCGGGGGCCCACAATTTGACCTTCTCCCGGACAATGAAGTCCCCCGGGAACAGCCATAGGAGAGAACATGACCGAGCTAAGCCGGCGCAATTTTAGTAAGACGATCCTCTTCACGGGGCTGAGCGCTGTGATGCTGTCGGCGGCCGCGTGCTCGCCCAAGGACGCCTCCGGGGGTGCCAATGGTGGCGCCAGCAACAAGACCCTGACACTGGCCGTGGATGCCGACTACATCGGCTTCGATCCCGCAAAGCAGCAAAGTGGCGGCACAGTTGTCCAGATCTGGCAAGCAGTCTGGGACACCCTGTTGAAGTACAACCCGGACGGCGAAATCGTTCCCAACTTGGCGGAATCGTTCGAGATGAATGATGACAACACTGTCCTCACCATGAAGCTGCGCGCCGGGGTCAAGTTCACGGACGGCACCGCCGTCGACGCCGCTGCGGCCAAGGCGTCCATCGAGCACATGAAGACCGGAGGCGGTTCCGACGCCAGCCGCGTTGCCAAGTTGACCGTCGAGGCACCAGATGCCACAACATTGGTGCTGACTTCGCCCGAGCCAAACGGCCTGATGCCCACGTTCATGTGCCTGTCCACCGGCATCGTTGCCAGCACGGCGTCCTTGACTGCCGCCAACCGGGATCAAATGCCCGTCGGCTCCGGCCCGTACACACTGGATGCGGCGGCAACCACAACTGGCGCAACATACTCGTTCGTGCGAAACCCCAACTATTGGAACAAGGACGCATTCCCGTTTGAGAAGGTTGCCTTCAAGATCCTCCTGGACATCACAGCCCGTGTCAGTGCCCTGAAGTCTGGCCAGGTCAACGCCGCGCCGGCAACCTCGCAAACGTCGGCCGAGCTCAAGGGATCCGGACTAAACCTGGTGGAGAACAAGGTCAACTGGGCCGGTTTGTTCCTGGGCGACCGGAATGGCAAGACGATCCCCGCACTGGGCCAGGTGAAGGTTCGCCAGGCCATGAACATGGTCTTCGACCGGGCAGGGATCATCAAGGCCTTGTTCCAGGGGAACGGTTCAGTCACAAATCAAATCTTCAACGACAAAAGTGAGGCTTTCCTCCCGGACGCCATCAACCAATACCCGTTTGACGTTGAAAAGGCCAAGTCGCTCATGGCTGAGGCCGGCTTCGGTGACGGCTTCGACCTGACCATTCCTTCGCTCAACGGCTTGGACTACGCCAACCCGATCATCACCCAGCAGCTTGGCCTGCTCAACATCCGGGTGACAGAAAAGAAGCTGTCCGGGGGAACCGCAATCCTGGAAATTCTCAGTGGCAAGTACCCCGTTTTCTTCTTCACCCTGGAATCCCGAACGGCCCTGTGGGACATCGTCCAGGCCCTCGCCCCCGATGCAGTGTGGAACATCACCAAGGACCAGGACCCGGCACTCACCCCGCTGATCAACAAGGCCCAGACGCTCAAGGGCGCAGAAGCCAAGGCCAACGCCCAGGCCATCAACAAGTTCTTGATCGACAACGCATGGTTTTCACCGTGGGCCCTGCCGACAGCTTTCTACGCCACGGACAAGGCCACCGCCGCGAGCCCTGTTCTCGGCAGCGTGGTCCCGTACCTCTTCACGTTCACCGCCAAGTAGGCAGCAACGGCACGGGGTCATCCCGGCCCGAATACGGTTTGGCCCGGCCCTGCGGCCGGGCCAAATAATCAACAACTCCAGCTGCCCGGTAACACCCGGTGCGCCAAAGGAACACACATGCTGCAGTTTCTACTAAGAAAAATCCTCTCCGGCCTGGTGCTTACCATCGTCGTGACGGCGGTGACCTTCATGCTGATTTTCAACAACGGGACAGCCATTGCCCGCCAGGTTCTTGGGCAGAACGCCACCGCAGAACAGGTGGCGGCAAAGGTCCAACAGCTGGGGCTGGACCAACCGGTGCTGCTTCAGTACTTCAAGTGGCTGGGCAATCTCCTTCAGGGCGATCTCGGGGTCAGTTACTTCACCAATGAAGCAGTGACAAGCGTGCTCGCCACCCGCATACCGGTGACGCTGTCCCTTGTTCTCGTTTCGCTGTTCTTCACCATGCTGATCAGCGTCATCGTCGGTGTTGCCGCAGCCGTGCGTGGCGGATGGCTGGACAGCACCTTGCAGTTTGTCTCCGTGGCTGGTGCCGCGATCCCCAACTTCGTCATTGCGATCGGCCTTGTTTTCATGTTCGCACTGACCATCCCCCTGTTCCCGGCAACGGGATACGTGGCCTTTGACTATGACACTGCTGCTTGGGCGCGGTCCCTGGTTCTGCCCGTGCTTGCTGTCCTCATCGGGGCCGTGGCGAACTCCGCCCAGCAATTCCGCGGGGCCATGCTTGACGTTCTGGGCCAGGACTATATCCGCACCCTTCGCACGCGGGGCATCCCCGACCGTCACATCATCTTCCGCCATGCGCTGCGAAACGCCGCCAGCCCCGGCCTGACCATCCTGTCGCTTCAGACCATCGCGCTGATGGGAGGCGTCATCGTGATTGAGCAGGTCTTTGCGCTGCCCGGCATGGGCGTACTCATTGGCAGCGCCGCCCTTCAGGGGGACATACCGGCCGTCATGGGGGACGTCCTGTTCATCGTCATTGTCGTTGTAGTAGTGAACATCATCGTTGACCTTGTCAATGGCTGGGTCAACCCGAAAGCGCGGATCTCATGAGCGTCGAAAATCTCACCACACCCGCGGCCGCGGTGGCTGCCGAGGAAGCTTCAACCGACAAGAAGTCAGTGCTTCGCCTGATCCTGAAGACCCCTGTCGGATTGGCCAGCTCAATCGTTCTGCTCGCCATCGTCATTTTCGGTGCCTCGGCGCCCTGGCTCGCACCCTTTGATCCGGGTTTCACTGATCTTGCCCAGACCAATGCGCCCCCGTTCAGCGGCAGCTTCCCCCTGGGTGGCGACGCATCCGGCCGGGACATTCTCTCCCGACTGATGTTCGCCACGGGAAGCACCTTGATCGCCGCTTGTGTTGTACTGGTGGTCTCCCTGCTCCTTGGCGCATCCGCCGGGCTCGTCGCGGGATATTACGGCGGCTGGTTTGACTCAGTCGCCAGCTGGGTTGCCGATGTGATCCTGGCCTTGCCAGGATTCGCGCTGCTGATCGCCTTGTACGCCGTTATCGGCCCGAACATCCTTGTTGCCATGGCCGTTTTCGGCGTCTTGATTGCCCCCTCCTACTTCCGGCTGGTCCGTGCCCTGGTGGTGAATGTCCGCAACGAGCTTTACGTCGATGCTGCCAAAGTTTCGGGCTTGTCGGACTTTCGAATCATTTCCCGGCACGTGCTCCGGGCGGTGCGCGCACCGATCATCATTCAAAGCTCGTTTGTCCTTGGGGCTGGTATCGGCATTCAAGCCGGCCTGGAGTTCCTCGGGCTGGGCGATCCCACCAGGCCTTCGTGGGGCGGAATGCTGCGCGAAGCCTTCAACAACATCTACCTCGCCGGAATCAACGTCCTGTGGCCAGCCCTGCTGGTGACGGTGACCATCCTCGTCTTTGCGCTGTTGGGGAACTCGATTCGAGACGGATTGCATGCGGCCGGGTCCCGCAGCCACACCCTTAAGGCGCAGGCGCTCCACCAGATCCAAAGGGATTACACCTCTTCGACGCCGGCTCCGAGCCGGGACGCAGTCACCACGGCGGCACAGGGCGGTGGCGCAGATCCACACCTGTCCATCACCGATCTGGTGATCGGCTACCCAAGTTCCGCGACGACCATCACGGAGGTGGTCCGCGGGGTCAACCTTGACGTTCAGAGGGGCGAAATTCACGGACTGGTGGGCGAATCCGGATCCGGAAAGTCACAAACCGCTTTTTCTGTGCTGGGCATCCTTCCGAAACAGGCCCTGGTCCTGCGCGGCCAGGTCCTGTACCACGGGAAAAACCTGCTCACCGATCCGGGCCTGCAGAAGAGCCTGCTGGGGAAAAAGATTGGCTACATCCCGCAGGAACCCATGTCGAACCTTGACCCGACGTTCACCATCGGCAAGCAGCTGGTTTACGGACTCCGGGCGGTCAAGGACATCAGCCGTCAGCAGGCCAAGGCAGATCTGCTCAAGCTCCTGGCGCGGGTGGGCATCAACGATCCGGAGCGAACCTTTAATTCCTATCCACACCAGATTTCCGGGGGCATGGCGCAACGCGTACTCATTGCCGGCGCCATTGCAGGGGACCCGGAATTCATCATCGCCGACGAACCCACCACAGCCCTCGATGTGACTGTCCAGGCCGAGGTACTGGAGCTGTTGCGCGAGCTGCAGCGTGAACGGCAGATCGGCATGATCCTGGTAACCCACAACCTCGGCGTGGTCGCTGACATTTGCGATCGAGTCAGCGTCATGCAGCACGGCCGGATCGTGGAGTCCAACTCCGCGGCCGAACTGTTCGCCTCCCCACAGCACGAATACACGCGGATGCTTTTAGGTGCCACGCTCGACGGCTCCACATTGCGCGATCCCCTGACCTCTTCTCCAGCCCAAGGAGCCTGATCCATGTCATCATCACCTAGTTCCGCCATCCTTCAGATCAGGGATCTACACGTCAGTTTTCCCGTTCGCGGCTTCCGAAAGGAGCCAATTCGGGTCATCCGCGGTGTTTCCCTGGACATCGCCCCGGGAGAAACTGTCGGCTTGGTCGGAGAATCCGGATCGGGCAAAACCACAATAGGCCGCGCTGTCTTGGGGCTCGCACCTGTGACCTCGGGTTCGATCACCTTTCAGGGAAAGGATCTTGGCCAAATGTCGCCCAGGGAGCGGCGACGCTCCGCGAAGGACATTCAGGCCGTCTTCCAGGACCCTTACTCATCCTTGAATCCGGCCATGACGATCGAGGACATTTTGTCCGAGCCCCTGCAGGGGGTTGATCGGAGGCAGGGCCGCGAGAAAGTCCGCAGCCTCCTGGAGAGCGTGAACTTGCCAGGCAACGCGGGCCAGCGTTTGGCCAGGGAATTCTCTGGAGGTCAGCGCCAGCGCATCGCCATTGCCCGCGCGTTGGCCCTGTCCCCGAAACTCATCATCTGCGATGAACCCACCAGCGCCCTGGACCTGTCCACACAGGCCCGTGTCCTGGATTTGTTCCTTGAAATCCAGGAGCGCACAGGCGTGGCCTATCTTTTCATCACCCACGACCTGGCCGTGGTGCGGCGCATGAGCCACCGCATTGCAGTGCTTTTCCACGGCGCGGTCGCCGAGATTGGCACCGCCCGCCAGATCTCCGAGCAGCCCGAGCACCCCTACACCCAGCGCCTGCTGATGGCCGCCCCTGTCGCCAATCCGCTCGAACAGGAACGCCGGCGCGCCGAACGCCGTCGTCTCCTGGACCTTCAGGATCAACAGATCGAACAAGGCGGCGGCAACAAGGACATGTGGGTCGCATGACGAACAACCAGACCATCCTCGATACAAAGGAAAAATTGCCCACCATGAGCCAAACCCCGTGGACCGCCACCATGATCGCCTCCGACGATGACTTCGCAGGCGCCCCGCTCCTGCGCAAGGACTTCAGCCTGCCGAAGGGCCATGGCGACATCGTGTCGGCAAAGCTTCGTGCCACCGCATTGGGCATTTTCGAGGCGTTTATTAACGGCCAGCCAGTCACCGATGAGGTCTTGAGCCCGGGCTGGAGTTCCTACGAGTGGCGTCTGCGCTACGGCAGCTATGACGTCACGCCACTGCTGCAGGCGGAGAACACCTTGGGCGTGTCACTGGGCAATGGCTGGTACCGCGGTTTCCTCGGCTTCAACGGCGGCAGCCGCTTCTACGGGGAGGAATTGGGCTTCCTCGGCCAGCTGGACATCGAATTCGCCGATGGATTTGTCCACACGGTTGCCAGCGACTCCTCGTGGCGGGCCGGCCCGTCGGCGACCCTGGCCAACGATCTCTACAACGGGCAGACCATAGACGCCCGGTTGATCGACGACGACTGGGCCCGGCCTGGCTTTGCAGGTTCATCCTGGACAGGTACGCACGTTCTGGACTTTGATGTGAACCGCTTGGCAGATCCCGTTTCCCCTCCCGTCACCCGGCAGGAGGAACTCACGCCCGTCAACGTCTTCTCCTCCCCCACAGGCAAAACCCTGCTCGATTTCGGGCAGAACCTTGTGGGCTGGATCAAGCTCACCGTCCAGGGCCCAGCCGGCACCACCATCACCGTCAGGCACGCGGAGGTGCTCGAGGACAGTGAGCTGGGCACGCGCCTGCTGCGGACGGCCGAAGCCACCGACAGATTCATCCTGTCCGGCGGACGGGATGTTTTTGAACCGACCAAGACCTTCCACGGCTTCCGATACGCAGAAATCGATGGTTGGCCTGGCGAGCTGACCACCGACTCGGCCGCCGGCGCCGTTGACGCCGTTGTGGTCCACACCAAGCTGCAACGCACAGGCCATTTCGAGAGCTCCAACGAATTGGTCAATCAGCTGCACCGCAACGTGGTGTGGGGACTTCGCGGAAACTTCCTCGATGTTCCCACTGACTGCCCCCAGCGCAACGAGCGCCTTGGCTGGACTGGCGACATCGCCGTCTTCGCCCCGACCGCCGCCTTCCTCTTCGACGTGAAGGACTTCCTGCAGGACTGGCTGCTGGACCTGGCCGCTGAACAGAAGGCACAGAACGGGCTGGTTCCCTTCACAGTCCCTGACATTCTCAAGTACGACGTCCACCCGGAACATTTCCCTGCCCCGGAATCCACCGCATTGTGGAGCGAGGCCGCAGTCTGGGTACCGTGGGCGCTCTGGGAAGCCTATGGAGATCCCTCGGTCCTGAAACTACAGTTCGATTCCATGGCGGCGCACACCCGTCGCGTCGAAGGGCTGCTGTCGGAGAGCGGCCTGTGGGACACTGGCTTCCAATTCGGAGACTGGCTCGATCCCGATGCCCCGCCGGAAAACCCCATAGCCGCCAAGGCCGACAAGGGTGTGGTGGCCACCGCATGCATGTATCACACCGCGATCCTGACCGCCAAGGCTGCGGCCATCGTGGGGCGCCCTGCCGATGCCGAACACTTTCAGGCACTGGCCGACCGGGTCAAGCAGGCATTCAACACCCACTATGTGGACGGGGACGGGATCATCCACAGCGACAGCACCACTGTCTATGCTTTGGCCATCTCCTTTGACGTTCTGGACAGCCCCGAAAAGGTCGCCGCGGCAGGAACCCGGCTCTCCCAACTGGTTCGCGCCAACGGCTACCGTGTTTCCACGGGCTTCGCTGGAACTCCCTACATTACTGGCGCGTTGTCGGACACTGGCCACATCGAGGATGCCTACGGGCTCCTGCTGGAAGAGGAGTGCCCGTCCTGGCTCTACCCGGTGAAGATGGGGGCAACCACTGTCTGGGAGCGCTGGGATTCCATGCTGCCCGACGGCACCATCAATCCTGGCGAAATGACCAGCTTCAACCACTATGCGCTGGGCGCCGTCGCAGACTGGCTGCACAAGGTTGTGGGTGGGCTGAGCCCGCTGGAACCGGGCTACGCCAAAGTCCGTATTGCGCCGCGTCCCGGACCGGGCCTGACGTCAGCGAGTGTGTCGCTGCAGTCCCCGCACGGAGTTGTTGCTGTGGAATGGCACCTCGATGAAGACGGGAACCTCCAGGTCCAGGCGACAGTCCCCGACGGCGTCACGGCCGACGTTGATCTGCCCGGCTTGGACTCTGTCACAGTGGGATCCGGAACCCATGCCTTTACAGGTCCGGCTGCTGAGGCAGAGTTGCTCGAAGCCGCACCCAGCTCCAGGACAGAAGCGTGAAGGCAATCTATCTGAACCCGGACCGCCCGGTCCAGGAACGCGTGGCGGACCTGCTGGGCCGTATGACGCTGGCCGAAAAGGCCGGCCTGATGTTTCATTCCATCAGCATGGTTCAGCCCGGCGAGGAGTCCGCAGACCTCGTGGACCACGGGACGGAGGCGCTCATCACCCAAGGCTTCCTGAGCCATTTCAATGTGCACCAGCTGCCCTCAGCCCGGCTTGCTGCCCGCTGGCACAACCGCATGCAGGAGCTGGCGGCATCGACGCGGCTTGGCATTCCCGTCACAGTCTCCACCGATCCACGCCACGCCTCAGCGGAAAACATGGGCGCTTCCTTCGCGGCCGGCTTTTTCTCAGCCTGGCCCGAGGCCATTGGCTTTGCCGCCCTTGGCGACGAGGAGACAGTGCGCGGGTTCGCTGACATCGCCCGCCAGGAGTATCTGGCGGTTGGCATCCGTGCGGCCCTTCATCCCAGCATTGACCTGGCCACCGAGCCCCGGTGGGCGCGCCAGTACGGCGGCTTCGGGCAGGACGCGGAAACGTCCGCCCGCTTGGCCGTGGCCTATTTGGAAGGATTCCAGGGCAAGACCGTGGGCCCGTCGAGCGTTGCCTGCATGACCAAGCATTTCCCCGGCGGGGGGCCGCAGCGCGACGGCGAGGATCCGCACTTTCCCTATGGCCGCGAACAGGTGTATCCGGGCGAGAACTTCGACTATCACCTGTATCCTTTCCGTGCCACGCTGGCAGCCGGAACAAGCGCCGTCATGCCCTACTACGGGATGCCTGTCGGGCTCAAGAGACGCGGCGAGGCCGTTGAAGAGGTGGGGTTCGGCTTCAACCGTCAAATAATTACCGGGCTCCTCCGCAAGGAGCTCGGCTACGACGGGGTCGTCTGCACAGATTGGGGCCTCCTGAACGACAGCACGATCTATGGAAAATTCCTGCCTGCCCGCGCATGGGGTGTGGAACACCTCTCCATGGAAGACCGCATGATCAAGGTTGTTGACGCCGGATGCGACCAATTCGGCGGCGAAGAATGCCCGGAAGCATTGGTTCGGCTGGTGGCCGAGGGCAAAATCAGCGAAAGCCGGATCGACGAATCCGTCACTCGGCTGCTGCGGGTCAAGTTCGAGCTGGGACTGTTCGAGAACCCCTTCGTGGACGAGGACGCAGCCGTTTCCATCGCGGGGAATCCACTCTTCCAAGAGGCAGGACTGCAAGCACAAGCCCGCTCAGTGGTGGTGCTGAAGGCGCCCAGCCAAGACCTATTGCCCCTTGACCCGGACATGAGGGTGTTCGTTGAGAACATGGACGGCCAAAGCCTGGTTGGATCGGCCCAGCTGGTATCCGAACCCTCGGCGGCAGATCTGGCAATCGTCAGGCTCAACGCACCGTTCACCCCACGCGATGAACTCTTCCTTGAAGCAGCCTTCCACGCGGGCAGCCTGGACTTTGCCGACGATGTGATTTCCAGAATCACGGAGCTGGCCTCCCAGACGAAGGTCGTGCTGGTGGTGAACCTGGACCGGCCTGCGGTGCTGACTCCCATCGAACCGCTCTGCGAAGCCATCCTGGGCGTCTTTGGTGTCTCCGACGCGGCACTTGCCCGAGTACTGTCAGGACACACCCGGCCGGAGGGCACGCTGCCCTTCGAACTGCCCAGCAGCATGGACGCCGTCCTCGCCTCACGGACGGACGTCCCATCTGACACGGCCAATCCACTCTATGCCTATGGCCACTCCCAACCGCTCGGGAAAGGCTGATCCGGCGGGCAACGCACGGGCGGTCTCACCCGCTCGCGTAGCGTCACCTGTTGTGTCGTGGGGCCCGGACATGGCCGGCCCCACGGCCCAGCGGACATGTTTTCGCACGTTTCAAAGTATGGTGGGGTATTGAAGTCTTGCACTCCTACCCCTGGCGAGGAACGAACCATGGCTCAACAGCATTCTCCCGTCGCGGCCCGTGCCGTCAGCATCACCGAAGTGGCCCGGCGTGCCGGAGTCGCAGTGGGAACCGTCTCCAATGTCCTGAACCACCCGGAACGCGTGGCACCAGCCAAGCGGGAGATGGTCCTGAAGATTATTCGCGAGGTGGGCTTCGTTCGCAACGATGCTGCCCGTCAGTTGCGTGCCGGCCAGAGCAGGACGATCGGACAGATCGTCCTGGATGCCGGAAACCCCTTCTTCATGGACGTCGCCCGGGGCGCCGAGGACGAAGCCATGAAACGGGGCAACCTGGTGCTCCTGGGCAACAGCGGGCACGACGCCGCCAGGGAAGCCCGGCACATCGATTCCTTTGAGCAGCAACGGGTCTTGGGACTGCTCATTTCCCCTGTCGATGCGAACCTTGACCGGCTGGACGCCCTCCGGAACAGAGGTGTGGTTCCCATCTTGGTGGATCGGAAGGAGGACCCGGAAAAGTACAGCTCTGTTGCTGTCGACGACGTGGCCGGAGGCTATCTGGCGGCACGGCATCTGATCGATCAGGGCCGACGGCGTCTGGCGTATGTGAGCGGCCCCGTGGGCATCCACCAGGTCGCTGACCGACTGGCAGGTGCCCAGGCAGCCGTCGCGGAATTCCCCGGAGTGACACTTGAAGTGTTGGAGCGTGACGCGCTGACGGTAATTCAGGGCCGGGCGGCTGGCGAACACCTTGTCGAACGAGGACGCGCCCAGATGCCCGACGGCATATTCTGTGCAAATGACCTGCTGGCGCTCGGCGTTCTGCAGGCACTCACAATGCTTCGCACAATCCGGGTACCGGAAGACGTGGCCCTGGTCGGCTATGACGACATCGACTTCGCTTCATCCGCAGTAGTTCCCCTGACATCGGTGCGGCAGCCGACAGAACTCCTTGGCCGGACAGCCGTCGAACTGCTCTGCGAGGAAGTCGATACGCCTGGCGCGCACCGACAGGTGGTTTTCAAGCCGGAACTGGTAGTTCGTGGCAGCTCTGTAGCCCAGACACCAACACATTAAAAAACAAACCCGCAGAAAACGGCGAAAATACACGATTTTACAGTGATTCTCGCCGTTTTCTGCGGGTCAGTTTTTAGGCGGAGCCTAGATGGCTGAGCTTAGATCAAGCCCTGTGCCAGCATGGCGTCGGCAACCTTGACGAAGCCGGCGATGTTGGCGCCGACCACGTAGTTGCCGGGAGAGCCGTAGGTGTCCGCGGTCTCTGCGCAGCGGTCGTGGATGCCGACCATGATCTGCTGCAGGCGGGCCTCGGTGTGTTCGAACGTCCAGGCGTCGCGGCTGGCGTTCTGCTGCATTTCCAGTGCGGAGGTGGCCACGCCGCCGGCGTTGGCTGCCTTGCCCGGTCCGAACAGGATGCCGGCTTCCTGGAAGACGGCAACGGCGCCGCTGGTGGAAGGCATGTTGGCGCCTTCGGCGACGGCGACGAGGCCGTTCTTCACCATGCGGGTTGCCGCTTCGGTGTTGAGTTCGTTCTGCGTTGCACAGGGCAGGGCCACGGCAGCGTTGACGTCCCAGACGGAGCCGCCCTCGACGTAGCTGACGGCTGCGCCCCGGCGAACGGCGTATTCCTTCAGGCGTCCGCGTTCCTTTTCCTTGATCTGGCGCAGCAACGGCACGTCAATGCCGTTCTCGTCCACGATGTAGCCGGAGGAATCCGAGCAAGCAACAACCTTGGCGCCGAGCTGCTGGGCCTTGGCAATGGCGAAGGTGGCCACGTTGCCGGAACCGGAGACAACCACGCGCTGGCCGTCCAGCGAGGAGCCGCGGGTCTTGAGCATTTCCTGGGTGAACATGACGGTGCCGAAGCCGGTGGCTTCCGGACGCACCAGGGATCCGCCCCAACCAACACCCTTGCCGGTCAGAACACCCGACTCGTAGCGGTTGGTGATGCGCTTGTACTGGCCGAACAGGTAACCGATTTCGCGGCCGCCAACACCAATGTCGCCTGCGGGGACGTCGGTGTACTCGCCGATGTGGCGGTACAGCTCGGTCATGAAGGACTGGCAGAAGCGCATGACTTCGCCGTCGGACTTGCCGCGGGGGTCAAAGTCGGAACCGCCCTTGCCGCCGCCGATGGGCATGCCGGTCAGTGCGTTCTTGAAGATCTGCTCGAAGCCGAGGAACTTCACAATGCCCAGGTACACCGAGGGGTGGAAGCGCAGGCCGCCCTTGTACGGGCCGAGGGCCGAGTTGAACTCAACGCGGAAACCGCGGTTGATCTGGACGCGGCCGGAATCGTCCATCCACGGCACGCGGAAGATGATCTGGCGCTCTGGCTCGCACAGGCGCTGGAGCACGGCTGCGTCGACGAATTCTGGATGCTTATCCAGAACCGGGCCGAGGCTTTCAAATACTTCCAAAACCGCCTGGTGGAATTCTTTTTCCCCGGGGTTGCGGGCCAAAACTTGCTCCCGGATGGCTTCCAGCCTGGTATCCATGAGTCTCCTGAAAAGGGTGAGGCGCCGAAAGTTGGCGCATAAATATGCTCACCAACAATTTTCCAGTCACCGTGCCGCTTCAGCTAATTATTCTCACAAATCGAAACTATATGCATGATCGTTCCGAATCATCCCGAGCAGGCCCCCAAGGGGAGTGATTTTCAGTCCTTTTTGCGCCTCAGCTTGGGCAGTGCGGGCAGGTTGGCCAGCAAATCCACTGCCTTGTTCGCCGCGCGGCCCACGCTGCGGCTGATCTGTCCCTGCATGCCACCGTCGACGTCGTTCGACTGCACAATGGCTGGAGCCAGACGCGTGACAGTCCCGGTCGCCGTGCCGCCGGCGGAAGGCCCCACGGCAGCAGGCGCCACGGCAGCAGGGCGTGTGCCCGCGGCAGGGGCCGATGCTGCGGTTTGCACTGCTCCCACACGGGGCAGTGCCGGGGTTGCGGTGGCGGCTGCGGGGCGGGATGCCTGCGTGGGAACGCCGGCCGTGGCGGGCCTGCTGGCCTGTGCGGCAGCTCCGGGCACTGCTGCGACGGTTGTTGCGACGCCAACGTGGGCGGCACCGGCGCGCTCATGGCCGTTCGACTGTGCGGGCGCACTGCCCTTGCCCGCTTCGGCTGCCTTGGCTGCGGGACGCACGGCCTGCGCCGCGGGTGCCTGGGCCGCGGGCGCCGCTACTGCGGGGGCTACGGCGGCAGGGACTGCGGCTGCCCCGAGTGAGTCAAGCCATGCCGAAACCAGTTCAAGGGGTTCGGTGTTGATGCCGTAGAAGCGCTTTTGGCCCTGGGCCCGCATGGTCACCACGCCGGCTTCACGCAGCACGCGCAAATGCTTGGAAACTGTTGGCTGTGAAACCCCCAGTTCATCGACCAGCTGGCCCACAGCCTTGCTCTCCTGTGCCAGTGCTTCGAGGATGTCCCGTCGGGTGCTTTCGGCAATAACCGCAAAGACTTTTTCTGCAACCATCCCACTACCCTAGCGACATATGCCCGCCACGGCATCTTGAGGGCCGCGGCGCGCGGTCCTTTCAGTCAAACCACGGGTCGAGCCCGTACAGCGGGAACACCGACTTACGTGTGGCCATGACTGTCCGGTCCAGGGCATCGGAGGGGTTGTAGCCCACCTCCCAAGAGCGCCACCAGGTGTCGGCGTCCTCGCCCATGAGCAGCGGGGCCACCATTCCGTACTTCTCCGCCACGTAGCTGCGCCAGGTCTCCGGCACGGCGGTCCGCAGCGGAATCGGCCGCCCCGCCACAATCGCCATGAGGTGGCTCCAGACGCGTGGCACCACGCTGACAATGCTGTAGCCGCCACCGCCCATGGCTATCCAGCGCCCGCCGCAGACCTTGTCGGCCAGCGCCGCGATGCTCAGGGCCGCCTCCCGCTGCCCGTCCACTGAGGTGTTCAGGTGTGTCAGCTCGTCGCTGCGGTGTGAGTCGCAGCCGTGCTGGCTCACAATGACCTCGGGCCCAAACGCCTCCACAAGTTGCGGAACCACCGCGTGGAAGGCCCGCAGCCAGCCTGCATCAGAGGTCCCGGCGGGGAGGGCAACGTTGACCGCCGAACCCTGTGCCTGCGGGCCGCCAATGTCGTTGGAAAATCCCGTTCCGGGGAACAACGTCACGCCGGATTCGTGCAGCGAAATGGTCAGCACGCGGGGATCATTCCAGAACATGCTCTCGGTGCCGTCGCCGTGGTGCGCGTCAATGTCTATGTAGGCAACCTTGGAGGTACCCGAGTCCAGGAGCCGCTGCACGGCCATGGCGGCGTCGTTGTAGATGCAGAAGCCGGCCGCCCGCCCGGCGAAGGCGTGGTGCATCCCGCCGCCGAAGTTCACGGCCCGCGTCACGGCACCGCTGGCGACGGCGCTGGCGGCCACCAGCGATCCGCCGGCCAGGCGGGCGCTGGCCTCGTGCATCCCGGCAAAGGCGGGGTCGTCCTCGGTGCCGAGCCCACGGTCCGGATCGCTGCGTGTGGGGTCCTCCCCCACGCGGCGCACGGCGGCAATGTAGTCGCGGTCGTGCACGGCGGCCAGCTCGTCGTCGGAGGCCACATAGGCAGGCACAACGTCCACCTGGGGCAGGTCGAGGATTCCCAGCTCGCGCGCCAGCGTGGCCGTAAGGTCGAGGCGCTTTGGCGACATGGGGTGGTTGGGGCCAAAATTGTACGCAGACATGGCCGCATCGCAGACTATGCTGGTCGGGACGGCCGCTGGCCCTGAGCTGGCAATGGATGACATCCACCACAGGCTATCGAAGTCCGGCCACGATTGCCGTATCCGCGGCATGGCAGCACTTTACGGCAGGAGGGGCAGGACAGCGGTGGCTTCCAATTCAACACTTACCACCGGGATGCCCCGCTGGCCGCTGAGGGTGGTGGTGGGCGTCCGCGACTTCGTGGACCGCGTCGCCAACAGCTCCCCCGCACGCCTGGCCTTGATTGTCTTTGCGCTCGTCATCCTTGCCTTCACCTTGACGCTGTGCCTGCCTGTGGCCGCCCGCGACGGGCAGGCCACGGAATTTCATGACGCCTTGTTTACGGCCGTCTCGGCCGTGTGCGTGACGGGCCTGACCACAGTTTCCACGGCCCTGCACTGGTCCTTCTTTGGCCAGCTGGTCATCCTGATCGGCATTTTTGTGGGCGGCCTGGGCATCCTGACCCTTGCCTCCCTCATGTCCCTCATGGTGAGCAAGCGCCTGGGCGTGCGCGGCAAGCTCATCGCGCAGGAGGCCATGAACGCCGGGCGCTTGGGCGAGGTGGGCACGCTGCTGCGCATTGTCATCAGCACCTCCGTGGCCGTCGAAATCATCCTGGCCCTGGCGCTGGCACCGCGCTTCCTGATCCTGGGCGAGTCCCTCCCCCAATCGATCTGGCATGCCACCTTCTACTCCATCTCCGCCTTCAACAACGCCGGCTTCACGCCCCATTCCGACGGCGTGGTGCCCTACGAGGCCGATCTGTGGATCCTTACCCCGCTGATGATCGGCGGCTTCATCGGCAGCCTGGGCTTCCCCGTCATGATGGTCCTGCTTGCCACGGGCTTCCGCTTCAAGAAGTGGACGCTCCACGCCAAGCTCACCGTCCAGGTGTCCATCATGCTGCTCGTGGCCGGTGCATTGCTCTGGGGCGCCATGGAATGGACCAACCCCGCCACGATTGGCAACATGAGCACCGGGGACAAGGTCACACACTCCATTTTCGCCTCGATCATGACCCGGTCCCTGGGCTTCAACCTGGTGGACATGAACGCCATGAATTCCTCCACCATGCTGCTCACGGACGCGCTGATGTTTGTGGGCGGCGGCTCGGCCTCCACGGCAGGCGGCATCAAGGTCACCACGCTGGCCGTGATGTTCCTGGCCATCGTGGCCGAGGCCCGCGGCGACAACGACGTGAAGATCTACGGGCGCACCATTCCCCAGGGCACCATGCGCGTGGCCATCTCGGTCATCATGATGGGCGCAACGTTTGTCATGATCGCCACCGGCCTGCTCCTGGCGATCAGCGGCGAAAGCCTGGACAGGGTGCTCTTTGAAACCATCTCGGCGTTCGCCACCGTGGGACTGAGCACGGGGCTCAGCGCCGAGCTCCCGCCGTCGGGCGCCTATATCTTGAGCGCCCTGATGTTCTTTGGCCGCGTTGGTTCCATCACGCTTGCAGCTGCCCTGGCCCTGCGCCAGCGACGCCAGCTGTTCCACTACCCGGAAGAGAGGCCCATCATTGGCTGAGAAAACAGACTCCAACAACCGCCCGCCGCACAATGCCCCCGTGCTGGTCATCGGCCTGGGCCGCTTTGGCGCCGCCACCGCGCACCAGCTGGTCAAGCAGGGCCGCGAGGTGCTCGCGATTGAGCGCGACCCTGCCCTGGTGCAGAAGTGGGCCGGCGTGCTCACCCACGTGGTGGAGGCCGACGCCACCAACATTGACGCGCTGCGCCAGCTCGGGGCACAGGACTTCAGCTCCGCCGTCGTGGGTGTGGGAACGTCCATTGAATCCAGCGTGCTCATCACCGTGAACCTGGTGGATTTGGGGATCGACCACCTGTGGGTCAAGGCCATCACGCAGTCGCACGGCAAGATCCTCACCCGCATCGGCGCCAACCACGTCATCTACCCCGAGGCCGACGCCGGCGTCCGCGCCGCACACCTGGTGGGCGGGCGCATGCTGGACTTCATCGAGTTCGACGACGACTTCGCCATCGTGAAAATGTACCCGCCAAAGGAGACCCAGGGCTTCACGCTGGAGGAGTCCAAGGTGCGTTCCAAGTACGGCGTGACGGTGGTTGGCGTGAAGTCGCCGGGCGAGGACTTCACCTACGCCCAGCCGCACACCCGCGTCTCCAGCCGCGACATGCTCATTGTGTCCGGCTACGTCGACCTGCTGGAACGCTTCGCCGCGCGGCCCTGACCTCACGTTTTTGGGCCGCGCTGCGTCTACCGGGCAGGAGGTGTTTTTTTGATGATGCAACACATGGTTTTTGATTCCCCCTTGGGCCCGCTGACGGCGGTGGAGAACGACGCCGGGCTGGCGGCTGTGTACATGGCGGTGCACAAGCGCCGCCCGGCTTTGGAGACGTTCGGTGAACGGGTTTCCGGTTCGCCCGTCCTGGACGCCGCAGCGGAACAGCTGGGCGAGTACTTTGCCGGGCAGCGCAGGGAATTTTCTGTTCCGTTGGCGCCTGCCGGCAGCGAGTTCCAGCACCGGGTCTGGGCCGCCCTGCGGGAGATCCCCTTCGGGGAGCTGCGCACGTACGGTGAACTGGCGGCGATGCTGGGCGATCCGTCCATGGCCCAGGCCGTGGGTTCGGCGAACGGCCGCAACCCCATCAGCATCATCGTGCCCTGCCACCGGGTGGTGGGCGCCGACGGATCGCTCGTGGGCTACGCCGGCGGCCTGGACAGCAAACAGTTCCTGCTGGAGCTGGAGAACCCCGCATGGACGCACACCGAGGCACTGTTCTAGTGGACTCCACCGCCGCCGATGCCGTGCATCCGGCGCCGCCCGGGTCGGCGTTGCCTCCTTTTGAGACGCTCGTGTCGCGGCACGGGGCGGCCGTGTTGCGGGTATGCCGGGCTCTGGTTGGCGCGGTCGACGCGGACGACGTCTGGCAGGAAACCTTCCTTGCGGCCCTTAGGGTGTATCCGTCATCAGGAGATGTCCGGAACCGCGAGGCGTGGATCGTCACGATCGCCCGCAACAAGGCCGTGGACCACCACCGCCGCAACGCCCGTGTCCCGGAACCCGTGGACCGCATGGGTGACGAAGGGCCGGGAGACGGGGACGCCGTCGTGCGCTCCGTGGAGGCCGGCGAAACCGCCGGCACCGTGTGGGCGGCCCTGGCCCGGCTGCCGCGGACGCAGCGCGAGGCTGTGGTCTACCACCACCTGGCCGGGCTGCGCCATGCGGACGTGGCGGGGCTGCTGGGAAATTCGGAGGTGGCCGCACGCCGGGCCGCGGCCGACGGAATGAAGGCGCTGCGCGTGTTGCTGGCGCATGAGGACAAGGACTGGACATGATGCTGGAAAAGGAATTGCCGGCCGGGCTTGAGGGATTCGCCGCCGCCGAGGGTGCGGCACTTGAGCGCCTCGGTGCCGCGTTCCGGGAGGCCGCCACTGCGGACGGGCTCGTGGACGTGGCGTACCGGACGGTCGATTCCCCTGTGGGGGAACTGCTGCTGGCCGGGACGCCGGAGGGACTGCTGCGCGTGGCGTTCGCCAGCGAGGGCCTGGATGCCGTGTTGGAACAGCTGGCCACCTCCGTCAGCCCCCGCGTTCTGCGGGCACCGGGCCGGCTGGATGCGGCGGCCCGGGAGCTCGAAGAGTACTTTGCCGGGCGGCGGCGGGTATTTGACCTGCCGCTGGACTTCCGGCTTGCCAAGGGCTTCCGGCGCGAGGTGCTGGCGCACCTGCCGGAGATTGGCTACGGGCACACGGCGAGCTACGCGGCGGTGGCGGCCATGACGTCCAGCCCGCGGGCCGTGCGGGCCGTGGGGACGGCGTGTGCGCGCAATCCGCTGCCGCTGGTGGTGCCGTGCCACCGCGTGGTTCGCTCCGACGGCAGCCAGGGCGCCTACCTGGGCGGCACGGAGGCAAAGGCGCTGCTGCTGGCCATGGAGGCAGCAGCAGCCTAGCCCCACCCCGCCAGGACGCTCCCTCAGAACATGGGGTGTTTTCAGGGACGCTCCCTCACTTCTTTTCGGGAAATGAGGGAGCGTCCGGCAGAACACGCCGGAAAGTGAGGGAGCGTCCGGGAAAACACGCCGGAAAGTGAGGGAGGGTTACTTGGCGGCGAGCTCTTCGGTGATTGCTGCCGCCCGGGCGGCTGCGGCCTGCGCGCCGGTGCTGATGATGGCAGGCAGCCCGTCGCGGTCGAAGCTGGCGATGGCCTGCTCCGTGGTGCCATTGGGGCTGGTCACGGCTCGGCGCAGGGCGGTGGCGTTGGCGCCGGGCTCGGCCAGCATGATGCCGGCACCGGCCACGGTTTCGCGGGCAAGGATCTGGGCGATCTCCGGTGACAGGCCGAATTCGGCTGCCGCCGCGGCCATGGCCTCGGCGAGGTAGAAAGCGTAGGCCGGGCCGGATCCGCTGATGGCAGAGACGGCGTTCTGCTGGTCTTCGGGGATGTCCAGGACCACGCCGGAACCGTCAAAAACGGAATGTGCGGCCGCGAGGTGGTGCTCGTCGGCGGAGGACCCGGCGGACAGTGCCACGACGCCGCGGCCCACCTGCAGGGGCGTGTTGGGCATGGAACGGACCACGGGCTGGCCGGGGTTCAGGGCGCCTTCCAGCTGGGCCAGCGACACGGCGGCAGCCACACTGATGACCACGGCATTGGAGTCGAGCGCTCCGGCGATTTCACGGCAAAGATCCACGATCCCCACGGGTTTCACGCCCAGGATCACCACGTTGGCACCCACCACGGCTTCGGCGTTGGCCTCGGCTTCCTCGTTGGAGGCCAGGGCCGTGACACCGTGCCGGGTGGCCAGTTCGTGCGCCCGCTCGGGGCGCCGGACCGTCACCACCACGGACTGCGGGGAGGTCCCGGCCGCCAGCATTCCGGCCAGAATGGCCTCACCCATGGAACCGCAGCCAAGAAACACAATCTTTGTCATCATGCCTCCATCATTGTTTGCCGCGGCACCGCATGCAACCGGCCGGCAGCCTCGGACCGCACGCGCAACCCCCTGCCGCCACTCCCGTACGGCTTAATGGCAAACGCACAGCTGGCGCCCCGGCTATTCTCAATTGCCAACCGTAGTCTCTTAATTACCTCATAAGGGTGCGAGTGATGATCGGACTGGTCTTGTCCTGAAGACCAGTCAAATCGCCGGAGAACTCGCCAGTGTTTCCCCCATCCACTGGCAGCATCTCCGGCGATTTCGCATTTAACGCGGGTCTCGACAGGCTCGACCACCGGGCTCGCGGGTCTCGACAAGCTCGACCACCGGCGCCCTACGGCGCGTTTTGCCCCAGGTGCACGCGGGCAAATTCCAGCGTCTCCGCCAGCCATTCCTCACGCTGCCCCGCCCCCTTGGCCTTGCGGGTGGAGATCTCTGCGACCACGGCGCCGTCGAACCCGTTGGCGGCAATGTGCTGGAGCACCTCAACGCACTGCTGCGTGCCGTGGCCGGGGATCAGGTGCTGGTCCTTGGTGGACGGCGAGATGCCGTCGGTTAGGTGAATGTGCCGCAGCCTGCTGCCCAGGGCGCGCACCGCATCCAGGCTCGAGGCACCGGCCGAGGCCGCGTGGGAGAAGTCCCAGGTGACATCCGCATAGTCCAGGGGAACGGGATCCCAGTGCGGCAGGTAGGCCATGGCCTCGCGGCCGCGGACCCGCCACGGATACATGTTTTCCACGGCGATCCGGATGCCAAAGGCCTCGGCCACGTCCCGGACGCCGTGCGCAAATGTTTCGGCGTAGTCGTTCTGCCACCGGAACGGCGGGTGCACCACAACAACCTCGGCGCCGACATCGACAGCCATCTGCGCGGAACGCTGGATCTTGTTCCAGGCACTCCCCCACACCTGCTGCGTGAGCAGCAGCGTGGGCGCATGGATCGCCAGGATGGGCTGGTCGTAGCGTTCGGCAAGCCGGTTCAGGGCCGACGCGTCCTGGCTGTCGCCGTTGTGCGTGACCAGGACCTCGACGCCGTCGTACCCGATGTCTGCGGCCACCGCAAAGCCGTCATGGACCGAGAGCGGGTACACGGAGGCTGTGGAGAGCGCCACGGGGATGGGCTTGCGCGCAGGCTCCGGCGCTGACGGATCCGGGGCAGCGCTGCTGGGCTGGTGATCGGGTGATTGGCTCATGTCCGGCTACCTTGCTTCCGAGTTCCGCAGCTTGGCAACATGGGCCGGCGGCTCGAGCGGGCCATCCAGCACCAGCTGGTCCAGGCGCCGCAGGATCAGGCCCTCGCGCAGCGCCCAGGGGCTGATCTGCATGTGGGTGACGCCGAACAGCTCCAGGGCGCTCTGGGCCACCATGGCACCGGCGAGCACCTGCTGTGCGCGGGCCTCGGAAACGCCGGGCAGGTACATCCTGTCCGCCGAGGACATGGCCGACAACCGCTGGGACCACAGGCCAAGGTCACTCAGGTGCAGTTCGCGGCGCACATAGGGCCCCATGGACGACGGCGCCGCCCCGGTGATGCGCGCCAGCGCCCGGAACGTCTTGGAGGAGCCCGTGACGATGTTGGGCGTGCCCAGTGCCTTCGTGGCCGCGATGGGCTCCTTCAAGGTTGCCTTGATGTACTTGCGCAGCGCCTTGATGCTCTTGGCCGTGGGCGGGTCTTCCGCCAGCCATTCGCGGGTGAGCCGCCCGGCCCCAAGCGGCACGGAGTGGGCCAGGTCGGGAAGTTCGTTGGATCCCTGGGAGATTTCAAAGGATCCGCCGCCAATGTCCAGGTTCAGGATGGTCCCGGCACCCCAGCCGTGCCAGCGGCGGACGGCGAAGAATGTCATGGCCGATTCTTCCTCGCCGGTGAGTTCGGTGAGGCGGATGGTGGTTTCGTGCTGCACGCGGGCCAGCACCTCGGCGCCGTTGGTGGATTCCCTGATGGCGGAGGTGCAAAAGGCCAGAAGGTCCTTAGCCTTGTGCTTGGCCGCGAATTCCCAGGCCTCGAGGATGAACTCGATGAGCTCGTGCTGGCCCTCGTCGGTGATGTTACCTTCGGCGTCCAGGTACTTCACCAGGCTCAGCGCCCGCTTGTGTGAGGCGAACGGCACCGGGTTGGCACCGGGGCGGGCATCAACAAGCAGCAGGTGGACGGTGTTGGAGCCAATGTCTAGCACGCCTAATCTCATAGGGCCATTATTCTCCCTCCGGCCCGTTCCATGGCAAAGGCCGCCCTGCGGTGAAGAAACAATTTTTGTGTCTTCACCGCAGGGCGGCCCCTGTTGCTGGTTGCCTGGCGGTCTACTTGTGCAGGCCTGCCCGGCGGCGGTTGCCCATGACAATTCCTGCTCCAAGCAGGGCCATCAGCAGGGCCGCGCCCCACAGTGCCGTGGTGGCAGAGCCCGTGCTGGCCAGCTCATCGCTGGTGGCCGGGCTGCTGGCAGGAATGCTGCCGGAAGCCACCACCGTGAAGCGTGCCTCAACGGTGCGCTTGGAGGTTTCCCCGGACAGGGTCACCGTGTGCGCACCGGCGGCAAAGTTGGCCGGAACCTTCCACGTGAAGGTCACATTGCCGTCCTTGTCAGCCAGGGCCACGCCCAGGTCCACGGGTTCGCTGTGCACGGTGCCGCGGACGTTCTCACCCGGCTGGAAGCCGGAACCGGTGAACGTCAGCACCTGGCCCTGCTGGATTTCCTTCGACGACACCGAGGCGCCGGCCGTCTTGCTCGCGGTCGGTGACGTGGTGGCCGTGGTGGGCGCAACCGTCGGATCCACGGTCGGCTCCACCGTGGCCGTGGCAGTCGGCTCAACCGTCGGTTCCACAGTCGGGTCGACAGTCGGCTCAACCGTCGGCTCGACCGTCGGCTCAACCGTCGGTTCGACCGAAGGGGTGGCGGTGGCTGTCGCGGTGGGCTCAACCGTCGGAACAACGGTCGGCGTCGGGGTCGGTTCAACCTTGGCATCGGCGGCATCAACCGTGAGTTCGGCGATGGTGGTCCAGGGCTGGCCCGACTGCTCCGACAGGGCCTTCAGGGTGACATAGCGGCCTGCGACAGGAGCGGGCAGCACAACCGTCTGCAGGGCAGCGGCGTTCGGGAAGACGCCTTCGGCGACCTTGGTGCCCTGTTCGCCCGCGGTCTTGCTGATGTAGATCTCATAGCCCTTGATGCGGCCGTTTGCGGCACCCGATGAGGTGCCTTGGCGGGGCAGCTCGTTGACGGCGCAAATGTTCGCTTCCTTGCCCAGGTCCACCGTGATGGTGTGCGGCAGGGGAACGTTGGACGGCGTCCATGGGGTTCCCCAGAAGGTGTTGGGGTTGCCGTCAATGGCGTTGGTGCCCGGGGTTACCTCGCCCCCGCCATTGTTGAAGCTGTCCACCACTGCAGCCACGGGGCGCAGGGGTGCAACAGAGCAGGACAGCAGTCCCGAGGCACTTGAGTTGCTGACCCTCACTTCGGCGCCAGCCATGTAGGCGGTGGCTGCGGTGACGGTGAAGGTTCCGTAGGCAGCGCTGTCTGACGGCGTCGCCGTGAATGTGGCCGTCTTGGCCGTGCCTGCGGCAACGTCGCCAACGGTGGCCGACGCCGGGGAAATGGTCCAACCGGCAGGAGCTGCCGGGGTGACCACCGCTGCGGTAATGCCGGTGGACGTCCGGTTGTCCACGGCAACTGTGATGGTGGCGGGGGCGCCAGCCACCACACGGGCGGGGGCCGTGACGCTTGTGGACACCTCGCCTGTCAGGGTGAAGACACTCGCCGGGACAATGTCGTGGGCTTGCTGGGTCAGGGCGCCGGCGGTGTTGACGCTGAGCGGGAGCTGGGTGATGGCGTTGCGGATCTTGAAGCCGTTGCCAACCTTGAGGATCTCCCACTTTTGCAGGTTGTTGACCTCGCGGTCGCTGGTGGTGCAATTGGACAGCGACGGGGCCAGGTCCTGCTGCATGGGGGCCTGCAGCCAGAGAACGCCGCCGGCCATCGCCAGGCATTTTCCATTGGCTGCGGTCAACTTGTAGTAGTGGTCGCTGGTGGCTGCCAGCGTCCAGGTTTCGTTGGCCGCGGCGGAAACCGAGACGCCCAAGCCGCTGCCATTGACGGACTTTCCGGCCGTGGAAATGGTGTAGCCGCCGTTGCCCACAGGGGTCCTGTTGTAGCTCTCGTAGCCGGGTACACGGCCCAAGGTGGTGCTCAGTGCGGTGAACTTGGCGAAATCGGCGGTGGGCTTGGGGCCGCCCCATGTTGCCTGCGCCAGGAACCGGGTGGTTGCGAAGATCTGCTCCTCCACCTGGGATTCGGTGGCTGCCGGAGTGTTGTCGGGCCACGCCGAGAGCTTGGCTCCGATGACCTTGCCTCCGCCGGCGACGTCGGTGACTGTAGTGCCGCCGTCGAAGGTGCGCGGCGTCCAGCCGGAGTTCCACAGGCCTGTCAGGTTCACCGTGTAGTTGCCGGGCCGGTTGAAGTACAGGGCCTGGGCGGAGTTCTGCACGTCATGGCCGGAGTTGAGCAGTGCCTGGGGCGTGGGGCCGGAGTTCAGCCAGTGCTCCACCACAATGTCCTTGTCGAGGGGAATGGTGCTGGTGGACGGCACGCCGTCGTTCCAGATGCGCAGCTTTTTGCCTGTGGCCTTGACGTGGGCGTTGACCTTGTTCATGAACCAGATGAAGACGTCGCCGGGGCCGGAGCCGGCCGGGAAGATGGCGGGGTTGGCAGCCACGAAGGCCGCGAACTGCGGGTAGTTGGCGTAACTGTCACCCATCATGTACTCGTCGCCGCCCATGTGCCAGTAGGGCTGGTCCGGGAAGGCTGCGGCATATTCGTCGGCGAGCTTGGTGACCATGGTGAAGGCCTCGGGCTTGCTGATGTCCAGCTGCTCGACCTTCTTGTTGCCGGCGTTGTTGACCAGCTGCAGTTCGGGGTAGTCGTAGAGCCAGGGGCGCATGTGCCCGGGTGAGTTCACTTCCAGGACCAGCTCAATGTGGTACTTCTTGGCCCACGCCGTGATCTGGGCGGCCTCGGCCTTGGTGTAGTAGGCCCAGAAGTTGGCCTTCGGGTACGCATCGGACTTGAGCTTGGTCTCCAGCCACAGCTGGTTGAGCTTGTTGTACGCCATGTCCTTCATGGTGCGCTCCAGCGACTCCATGGAGATGGTGAGCTGGCAGGCACACAGGCCCACGCCGCGCTCGGCATATTGCGGAACGTCGATCGAGGTGCCCTTGTTGACCTTGTTGCCCTGGGCCAGCAGCTGCAGGATGGTCTGGGTGCCGTAGAAGGCTCCCGTGGCGGTGGCACCCGTGACCTTGATGGTGTCACCAACTACCAGTTCGTAGCCTTCCTTGCCCAGGGCTGCCGTGCGGGCCGGGTCAACGGCCACTTCCAGGTCACCTGCAATGGCGCCGGTGGCGGCCCTTGCGACCGTGCGGCCCAGGACGCTGGACAGGGCAGTGGCGAGATCGCCCGTCAGGGTGGCATCTGCCCCGATCACCTTGGCGCCCGCACCGAGGGTGAACTCACCTGCGGCCGCGGTCCATGAGGAGAGGCCGGGAATTGTCTGCGGAGCCCCCTGGGGCGTCAGCGGCACCGAACCGGACGGCGCGGCAACGGCCAGCACGGCCGGGGCCAGTGCCGGGGCGGGCGCTGCGTTGGCGGCTGGAAGGGCGACGGCGGTGGAGGCCAGGGCCAGGGCTGCAGCGGTCAGTGCCGCGACAACCGCATGGCGGCCTCTTCGTTGGCGATTTTTCATATCTCCCCGTGAAAGCTGGATTTGTCGTTTGGACTTGAGTCCCCTTCAAACGGCCGAACACCCCAGGAGTGATGCGCACCACAGATCGAGACTTCGTGAGCTATGTTACGGGTATCATCGAATTTAATCCAGATGTTACCGATCTCATTTGCGGCAAACCGAACATCTTCAAACATTTTCTCACTTCGTCACTGCTTGCTTCCGCCCGGCCGGGGACGCCCCCGGGGACGGTGAAGGGCTTCGACGCGCCATCTCCGGGCACAAAAGAGCCCCGCACGTGGTGTGCGGGGCTCTTTGGGATGCTGGCGGAGCCGGAACTACTTCTTGGCCGGTGCCTTCTTCTTTGCCGGTGCCTTGGCGGCCGGCTTCTTGGCGGGGGCCTTTGCCGTGCGCTTCACCGGTCCGCGGGCACGCTTGTCGGCGAGCAGCTCGATGGCGGTTTCCCGGGTCAGGTCCTCCACCTCGGTGCCGCGGGGAACGGTGATGTTGGTGACGCCGTCGGTGATGTAGGGTCCGAAGCGGCCCTCCTTCACAACGATCTTCTTCTCAGAAACCGGATCGTCGCCGAACTCGGCCAGAGGCGGGACAGCCGCACGGGTGCCGCGCTGCTTGGGCTGGGAGTAAATTTCCAGCGCCTGCTCCAGCGTGATGGTGAAGATCTCCTCCTCCGTGCCGATGGAGCGGGAATCCGAACCCTTCTTCAGGTACGGTCCGAAGCGCCCGTTCTGGACGGTGATCTCCTCACCCTCGGCATCGGCGCCCAGGACGCGCGGCAGGCTCATGATGGCCAGCGCCTCATCCAGGGTGACGGTGTCAACGCTCATCGCCTTGAACAGTGAGCCCGTGCGCGGCTTGGCCTTGACGGGCTTCTTCGGCGGCTTGGGCTTGCCGTTCTTGTAGTACTCAACGGGCTGGTTCGCAATGTCCTCGGCCGTCATCTCGGGGATGACCTCCGTGACGTACGGGCCGTAACGGCCATTCTTGGCCACAACGGTGTGCCCCGATTCGGGGTCGACGCCGAGCACACGCTCCTCCGGGGCAGCAGTGTCCATGAGTTCCTGCGCCTTGGCGGGCGTGAGCTCGTCCGGCGCCAGGTCCTCGGGAACATTGGCGCGGGCGGCCTCGATGATTTCACCCGTCTTGGGGTCCACGGTGGGAACCGTGCTTTCAAGGTACGGGCCAAACTTGCCCACGCGCAGCACCAGGGTGTCGGTGATGGGCATGGAGTTGATGTCGCGGGCATCGATCTCACCCAGGTTGTTCACAATGCTCTGCAGGCCGGCATCGTGGTCGTCGCCGAAGTAGAAGCGCTTGAGCCAGTCCGAGCCCTTGTCTTGGCCATTGGCGATCTTGTCCAAACCGGTTTCCATGCCGGCCGTGAACTCGTAGTCCACATAGTCGGTGAAGTGCAGCTCGAGCAGGCGGACCACGGAGAACGCAATCCAGCTGGGCACCAGGGCGGAACCCTGCTTGCGCACATAGCCGCGGTCCATGATGGTGGACAGCGTGGAGGCGTAGGTGGACGGGCGTCCGATGTCGCGCTCTTCCATTTCCTTGGTCAGCGACGCTTCAGTGAAGCGCGGCGGAGGGGACGTCTCGTGGCCGTTGGCGTTGACGTCCGCGGCGGTCAGGGCGTCGTTTTCCTTGACGTTGGGCAGGCGGCGGTCCGAATCGTCGGAGTCGTTGCGGGACTCGTCGCGGCCTTCCTCATAGGCGGCCAGGAAGCCGCGGAAGGTGATGACGGTGCCGGAGGCCGAGAACTCGGCGTCCTGGCCGTCGGCGGTGCCGCCGGCGGCCGTGGCACCCAGCTTGATGGTGGCCGTGGAACCCTTGGCGTCAGCCATCTGGGAGGCGACGGTTCGCTTCCAGATGAGCTCGTAGAGCTTGAATTCGTCGCCGCGCAGGGCGCTGGCCACCTGGGCAGGGGTGCGGAAGGAGTCGCCGGCGGGGCGGATGGCCTCGTGGGCCTCCTGCGCGTTGGAGCTCTTGTTCGCGTAGACGCGCTTGGATGAAGGGATGAACTCCGGGCCGTACAGCTCGGATGCCTGCCTGCGGGCAGCGTTGACGGCCTCGTCACTCAGTGAGGAGGAGTCGGTACGCATATACGTGATGTAACCGTTTTCGTACAGGCGCTGGGCGGTCGACATGGTCGACTTGGAGGAGAAGCGCAGCTTGCGGCCGGCCTCCTGCTGGAGGGTCGACGTCGTAAACGGCGGGGCCGGGCGGCGGGTGTACGGCTTGTGCTCAACCGAGCGGACGGAGAATTCAACATCCTGCAGGGCGGAGGCGAGGGCGCGGGCGGCGACCTCATCAAGGTGCGCCACATTCTTGCCGGTGAGCTCACCCTTGTCATTGAAGTCACGGCCGGAGGCAACGCGCTTGCCGTCGACGGCGGCCAGCTTGGCGCCGAACGACTCGCCCGTTTCCGGGGTGAAGGTGCCGGCCAGGTCCCAGTAGCTGGCCGAGCGGAAGGCCATGCGCTCACGTTCGCGCTCAACCACCATGCGCGTCACCACGGACTGCACACGTCCGGCGGAAAGCTTGGGCGCCACCTTGCGCCACAGCACGGGAGAGAGCTCGTAGCCGAACAGGCGGTCCACCACGCGGCGGGTTTCCTGGGCGTCCACCAGGTCGGTGTCGAGCTCGCGCAGGTTGCCCATGGCACGCTGAAGCGACTCCTTGGTGATTTCCGCAAATGTCATGCGGTGCACGGGCACCTTGGGCTTGAGCACCTCAAGCAGGTGCCACGCGATGGCCTCGCCCTCGCGATCCCCATCAGTTGCGAGGTAAAGTTCGTCGGCGTCCTTGAGCTGCGCCTTGAGCTCTGCCACCTTCTTCTTCTTGTCCGGGGAGACCACGTAGTAAGGCTTGAAGTTGTTTTCAAGGTCGACGGCGAACTTGCCGATCGAGGACTTCTTCAGTTCCGCAGGCAGCTCGGAAGGCTGTGGCAGGTCGCGGATGTGCCCAATGGAGGCTTCGACGACGAAACCCTCGCCCAGGTACTTGGCGATGGTCTTGCTCTTGGCAGGGGACTCTACAATTACGAGCTTTTTGCCGGTCTTGGGCTTGCTGGCTGCTGCCTTGCTGGGCACGGTACTCCTACAGGGAATGAAAGGTGGACGAACGGCGTCCCCAAGAGCTTAGTTCACCATATTTTTACCGCGAACGCGCATTGCTTGGGAAACCCGCAGAAAAAACCCACCAGCCACAGGCGGACTCCATGCGGCCATTCCACCGGCCGGCCACCCCTGGAAACGGCCCGGCGGGCCGGCGGATTCCGCCCCTGCGCGTCAGTTGGCGGGCAGCAGGAAACCGTCCCGCACCAGGTTGCGGACCTCGGCGGTGAGGTTGTCGGCAAACTCACCGTCCGCACGTTCCAGCAGCACCGCGAGGGCGCCGATGATTTGCCCGGCGGTGAGCTCCCCGTCGCAGGCGGACACAAACCCGGCCAGCTCGGTGCTGAGCAGGTTGGTGCGGCGCAGCCCTGCACCTTGGCGCAGCAGAATCACCCCGGGGTGCTCTGCACCAGGTTTTTGGTGGCGTTCCTCTGTGACGTCGGGGGCCACCAAAAGGTACTCGAAGGTCAGCTCGGGGTGGGCCTTGAGCCACTGCCCCCTTTCGAGGGCGTCGGCCAGGTGCGGTCCAACAGGCTGCTCAATCGGGTACAGGATCTCTTCAAAGCGCGGCGCCCCGGCGGCCTCGCCGGCGGCCGGACGGCGCAGCAGGATGTAGCCGAATCCGATCCCGGAAACGTCCCGTGAGGCAAAATCGAGCAGGTAGTCCTCAAAGGCGTTGGCGTAGGCCACCGAGTCGCGGCCCTGTGACGCATCTTGCAGCCAGGTCTCGGCGTAGCCGCCGGGGGAAACCTGCTCGCGCTGGATGAACCAGGCTTCCGTGCCCGGTGCCAGCCACTGCGAGGGGCGGCCGTGCCACTCAACGGGGGTGCCGCCGTCGTCCGCCGTGGCGCCGGAGATCTCCCAGTTGCCCAGCATCTGCGCCGTTCCGCCCGGGTTCAGGATGCCCGGAAGCCCACGCACCAGTGACTCCACAATGGCGTCTCCGGCCATGCCGCCGTCGCGGTAGGTGAACTGCTCCGAGCTCTGTTCGCCGCGGTGGCGGGGGGTGATGACGAACGGCGGGTTGGACACCACCAAGTCAAAGCGCTCCCCTTCAAGGGGTTCGAGCAGGCTGCCCAGGCGCAGGGAGACGCGGGCGTCGGGGTTGTCCGCGTCCAGGTCGGTTGCGTCCAGGCCCAGCGCCGGGGCGTTGAGCAGGAGGTTGAACCGGGTGAAAGCGAGTGCGCGTTCGGAAATGTCGGTGGCGACCACTGTACTGGCGTGGTGCAGCAGGTGGAACAGCTGGATTCCGCAGCCCGTGCCGAGGTCAAGTGCGCGTTCCACATTGCGGCGCATGGTGCCCTGGGCCAAGGTGAGCGATGCCTGGCCAATGCCCAGGACGTGGTCCTTGCGCAGGACGCCGGGCCGTTGGTGGGCGCCGAGATCGCTGGCCACCCAGAGGTTGGTGTCGTTGCCGCCCTCCTCGCTGGCCGGCCAGCCGTAGGGCCGCAGGTCGACGGCGGCCCGCACCACAAGCGGGCGGCTCTCGTCGTGTGCGTCGCCCAGTTGGTCTGCCGCATCAAAATCGGCTTCGGCCAGGCCCAGCGAAATCAGCGCGGCCACGCCAGTGCCTGGAACGGCAAGTCCCAGGTCATTGGCGGAAACCGACTCCGCCAGCAGCCAAAACCGCACGGCCGTGGCCAAGGGGCTGGTGTTGCCGCGCAAGGCCAAGGCCGCGGGCACCGTTTGGTCCCGGCCCAGCGCCTGGTTCGCGTCCTCGCCAAGGAGCTGCGCCACGCCGTCGACCGTGTAGCTGATGGCGGCCAGGTCTGCGGCCAGGGCCTGCAGGACGGGAAGGTTGTCGCTGCGCGGGGCGTCGGGCACGGTGGCGAAGTCAGTCATGCATCCAGCCTAACGAGTTCCGGTGGCTGGGCTTGTCCAGACCCAGATCTCGACAGGCTCGATCACCGGGGTGGGGATCAGTCGGTGCAGCCCTGCGGGCAGAGCAGTGTTTCCGGGGCGCTGGCGCACTCCGCGCAGTACAGGTTCAAGTTGCGGCAGCTCGGGTTGGAGCAGTTCTCAAACTTGTTGCTGGGCTGCTCGCAGCGGATGCAGTGGCCAATCTCCTTGGCTTCGTCGCTGAATTCCATGTGCATGCGCTTGTCAAAGACGTAGAGGGAGCCTTCCCACAGGCCCTTGTCCTTGAAGGTTTCGCCGTACCGGACAATGCCGCCGTCCATCTGGTAGACCTCTTTGAAGCCGCGGTTGACCATGAGTGAGCTGAGGACCTCGCAGCGGATGCCTCCGGTGCAGTACGTGACAACGGGTTTGTCCTTGAGGTCGTCGTACTTGCCGGAGTCGAGTTCCTTGATGAAGTCATGGGTGGTGTCGACGTCGGGGACTATGGCGTTCTTGAATTTGCCGATCTGGGCCTCGAAGGCGTTGCGCCCGTCGAAGAAGACGACTTCCTCACCCTTGGATTCCTTCTCGGCAACCAGTTCGTGCAGTTCCTCCGGCTTGAGGTGGGTGCCACCGCCCACCACGCCGTTTTCATCAACCTTGAGTTCGCCGGGGGCGCCGAAGCTGACAATTTCATCGCGGGCCTTGACACTCAGCCGGGGGAAGTCGTCACCGGTCCCGTCGGACCACTTGATGTCCATGTTCTTGAAGCCGGGGTATTCCCGCGTGGTCTTCAGGTACTGCTTGAGGTCATTGATGTCTCCGCCGACGGTTGCGTTGATGCCGTCCTTGGAGATGATGATGCGTCCCTTGAGCCGCAGTTTTTCGCACAGCGCGCGCTGCCACAGCCGGATCGCGTCCGGGTCTGAAAGGGGGGTAAAGCCGTAAAAGAGCACAATTTTGTTCAAAGCCACGTATTAAAGCCTACTTTGCGCGACCAAACGGGGGTCTTCGCACCGACCGTGGTCTCGGCGGGCATAGGCTTTAAACATGACGGTTGCTTCCACGGAGCTTGAGGACCATGCAGCAGCCTGGTTTGCCGGTTGGAGCGCGCTGCGGAGCTACCAAACCACAGCCGGCCCCGGATACTGGGCGGCCATGCGCCCGGACCGGGGCGGTGAGTGGGAGTACTTCAGTTGCGACCCCGCCCCGCTCGACTTCGCCACCCTGGCCGCCAAAGTGTCCGCACTGCCCAGGCGGACACTGTGCGTCATAGGCCCCAACGTCCATGCCTACGTGAAAATGGCACATGCGGCCGGGCTCGGCATGGTCTCCACCTCGGAAAAGCTCATGGCCTGTTCCATGGACACCCAGGACAACCAGGACCCCTTTCTTGGCGATCCGGAGCTGTCGCTGGTGGTCAAGAGGATCGGCGGGCGGCACAATGCCTCGGCGGCCCAGGTGAGGTTCTTCGCCGCCATCATGCGCGGGCCAACTGTGCTGGCCAGCGGAAGCGTCGGCATCTACGGCGACTTTGCCGTCTTTGACTCCCTTCAGACCCAGGCCCACCACCGCCGGCGCGGCTACGGCATGTTGATGATGAAGACCCTGGCCGCCCGGGCCAAGGCCCATCCGGTCACCACGGGAGTGGTGCTGGCCAGCACCGATGGCCAACGGTTGTACGGCAAGCTTGGCTGGCGCAGCCTGGGCACCATGACAGTCCTGGTTCCCCGCGAGCGGCTGGCGGAGATGGCGCCGTAACAGCTGTTGGGGGCCAGGCCGTCACGGCCACCGGGCCTCTCCGCCTGCACACCCGGCCCCCGGTGGCACAATGAGGGGGTGTCCACGAATGATTCGCTGATCTCGCTGCTGGGCGGCGGCACAGCCCCTCCCCAGCTGCAGCATGTCCACCGGATACCCGCGCGCCAGGCCGTGCACGTGCCCTGGCCCGGCTGGGTGCACCCGGACATCGTCGGCGCATACTCCTTTGTGGGCGTGGACCAGCCGTGGCAGCACCAGATCGAGGGTGCCGAGGCCGCGCACCGGGGCGAACACACAGTCATCGCCACCGGCACGGCGTCAGGAAAGTCCCTGGCCTACCAGCTGCCCGCGCTCGACGCCATCCACCGGGCGGCGCTGCGCCTGGCCGCCAACCCGGGTCTCTTGGAGGGCGAGGGGGCTGTGGCCCTGTACCTCTCCCCCACCAAGGCACTTGCCGCCGACCAGTTGTCCGCTTTGAATTCCCTGAAGCTGCCCACCCTGCGCGCAGCCACCTATGACGGGGACACCGCCCCGGCCGACCGGCGCTGGATCCGCGACCACAGCAACTTCATCCTGTGCAACCCCGACATGCTGCACTTTGGCGTCCTCCCCAACCACACCTGGTGGGCGCGCTTCTTCAAACGCCTGCAATTTGTCATCATCGACGAGGCCCACAGCTATCGCGGCGTGTTCGGCTCCCACGTGGCCGTGCTGCTGCGCCGGTTGCGCCGAATCTGCGCGCACTACGGGGCCAACCCTGTGTTCATTGGCGCCTCGGCCACCTCGGCCGATCCCGGGGCCTCCTTTTCCCGGCTCATCGGGGCGCCTGCCACCACCGTGGACCGCGACTGTTCCCCGCACGGAGCCACGACCGTGGCCCTGTGGGAACCGGAGCTGACCGAGTTCAAGGGCGAAAACGGGGCCAAGTCCCGGCGCACAGCCATCGCCGAAACCTCTGACCTGCTGGCGAACCTTGTCTCCTCGCACGTGCGCACCATCGCGTTCATCAAGTCCCGGCGAGGTGCGGAAACCATTTCCTCCGTCACCAAGAGGCTCCTTGAGAACGTGGACGCCAGCCTGCCGCAACGGGTGGCCGCCTACCGATCCGGATACCTTCCGGAGGAGCGGCGGGAGCTTGAGAAGGCCCTCCGCGCCGGGGACCTGCTGGGTGTGTCCAGCACCTCCGCACTCGAATTGGGCATCGATATTTCAGGCCTCGACGCCGTTCTGGTGGCAGGCTGGCCGGGCACCCGCGCGTCGTTCTTCCAGCAGATCGGCCGGGCCGGGCGGGCAGGCCAGGACGCGCTGGCGGCCTTCGTGGCCAGCGACGATCCGCTCGACACGTTCCTTGTCCACCACCCGGAAGCCATATTCGACCGCTCGGTCGAGGCCACCGTCTTCGACCCGGCCAACCCCTACGTGCTGGGCCCGCACCTGTGCGCGGCTGCCGCCGAAATGCCCATCACGCACCAGGACCTGGCCATCTTCGATGCCAGCACCCCGGCCCTGCTGGACAAGCTCGTGGCCCAGGGATACCTGCGGCGGCGCCCGGCCGGCTGGTTCTGGACGCATCCGCAAAGCGCCGCCGCCATGGTCAACCTGCGCGAGGACGGCGGCGGGCCGATCAACATCATTGAGGCCGACACCGGGGCCCTGCTGGGGACCATGGGGTCCCCCCAGTCGCACTACCAGGCCCACACGGGCGCCATTTATGTCCACCAGGGGACCAGCTATGTGGTGCTGGAGCTCAACGAGGCCGAGCACTGCGCCCTGGTGCGCCGGGGCACCCCGGATTTCTACACCACGGCCCGCGACGTCACCCAGATCGAGGTCGTGGAATCGGAACGGCACGAACTCTGGGGGCCCGTGGAGATGCATTTCGGGCAGGTCCAGGTGCGCACCCAGGTGGTGTCGTTCCAGCGCAAGGCCCTGATCTCCAACGAGGTCCTGGGTGAGGAGCCGCTGGAGCTGGAGGCCCGGGACCTGTTCACGAAGGCCGTTTGGTTCACCCTCGACAACGCCACCATGCTGGCCGGCGGCCTGGTGGAACCGCAGTTCCCCGGAGCCCTGCATGCGGCCGAGCATGCGGCCATCGGGCTACTCCCACTCGTGGCCTCCAGCGACCGTTGGGACGTCGGCGGGGTGTCCACGGCCATCCACGCGGACACCGGGCAGCCCACCGTGTTTGTCTACGACGGCCATCCGGGAGGTGCCGGATTCGCGGAGCGCGGATTCGAGATGGCCCGTGTCTGGCTGCGGGCGACGATGGAGGCAATCGAGGCCTGCGAATGCCCCTCCGGGTGCCCGTCGTGTGTGCAGTCGCCCAAGTGCGGCAACAAGAACAACCCCCTGGACAAAGCTGGCGCTGTGCTGCTGCTGAAGATCCTGCTCAACAACGCCCCCGCATAGACGGGCGGGGCGGAGCCCGTCAGTGGCTGCCCGGTTGGACGGTGTCGGGTGGGGGGCCGGCCCTGGCCAGACCCGTCGCCGGCCACGGCAGGGGCGATCCCACAGACACTTCCACCAGGACGGAAAGGTCGCCGCCAAGGGAACAGGCCGTCAGCACCGCGCCGTTGCGCGCCGCGACATCGGCGGCGGCATCGCACGGGTCTCCGGGGGTCAGGCCCCGGTATGCATCGGCCGCCGACAACGCGGCGAGATCGGCGGCCTTGGCTGCCTTGGCCGCGGCCACCGCGGCCTGCCCCAACCCCAGGACCACTGCCAGAAGCAGCAGCATGGCCAGTGCCAGTCCGGCCATGAGGACCGTGCCTGCCCCAGCTTCATCCCGGTTCACGGAGGGTTCCTGCCGCTCCCCGGCCCGGCCGTTGGCCCGCTGCGGCATTGCTGCCGGGAAGAGTCCGCACACCCGGCTTAGGACTCGACGTCGGCTCCGAGCGCGTGCTGGCCCGGGCCTCCTGCTCCCAGGGGACCAGCCCCGACAACACGCCTCCGACCCGGCCCAGGACGATCACCGTGGCATAGCCGCCGTCGTTGCCGAGCGTGACGCTGGCCCCGTGCCCTGCTACCCGTGCAACAATTTCCACCACCTGCGCCGGGGCATCCCCCCTGGCCAGTGCCCGGGCCCCGGCACGGGCACCTTCCTCCAGGCGAAGCTGCAGCAGTCCGGCGGAAACACCCAGCAACAGCAGGGCCAGCAGCGCCGTGACGGCCGGCAGGGCGATGGCAAGCTCGGCGGTCGCCGAGCCGCGCTGGCCCGTCGCCGTCCTCCGCAGCCCGCTGCAGCACTTGGCCGCCATCGTTTTCATGCCCGCAGCTACATGCTCAATGCGGTGCGGATGATGTTCATGAGAAAGCCGCGCACCTCATCGCTCTTGAGGATCACCACGAGCAGGCCCGCAAATCCCACGGCAGCCAATGTTGCGATGGCGTACTCGGCCGTGGCCATTCCCGCATCCAGGGTGCCCCCGAGCCGCCGGCTCCCTATCCGCGGCATGTGCCGTGGGTGGTTGGCCACCGGCCGGCTGCTGCTGGCGCCGGGAAAGATCTCCCTGACATTGTCCCCGGCGGCGGCGTTCGCAGGGACCGTTCCGTGCAAAGCTTCATTGCTGTTCATTTCAGCTCCTTGCTTCCAGTTGCCTCATTGGCGGAGCCGGCTCAATGGCCAGGTCTCCTGCAACAACTCTTGCGGGCTGGGGCCGGGCGCAAAAGGCACCTGCGGCAGATGGGGGATGAAACGGCAGCCAGCCCTGCCTGTGGATGAATCGCGGTTCGCCACGGTTTTAGAACGCAGGAACCATGGCCACCACGACGGGCACAATCCCCAGCGCAATGAAGGCCGGCAGGGAACAGAGCCCCAGGGGGAGGACCAGCTTGACCCCGAGTGCTGCGGCGCGCTTTTCCGCGAGACGGCCGGCAGCCGTCCGGTGCTGCTGGGCCTCGGCGTACAGGATCGGAGCGGCGGGGGCACCCGTCAAGGCGCCAAAACTCAGGGCCTCGTGGATGCGGGCAATGTCGCCGCGCCCCAGGCTTCCCTCCCACGAGCTCTGCCACGAGGCCCCGATCTCCAGCCCGGCCACGACCCGCAACAAGCCCTCCCGGATCCCTAGGTCCGCAACATTGGCAACAACGCGCAATGCCCCCTGGACAGTGAGTCCGGAGTCCAGCGCCGCGCCCAGGAGCTCCAACAGGAGCGGCACGGAGGCCACTCCCCCAACGCGGGTATTCCCCGCCCCGCCCGCTGCATCGTCGGACGAGGCCCTTCGCCGGCCACCCCCGGCGGGCCATGCCCTTGGCTTGTCGTGGCCGGCAGGTTCCGGTCCCCACAGCAGCACGCAGGCCAGCGCTGCGAGACCAAGGATGGCGGCGGGCCCCATGCTCAACGCCGCCGCCCGGAGGACGTCACCGCTGCGGTCCTGGCGTGGCTTTCCGCCGGCCGGGCTGCGGCCGCAATGAGGGCCGAGGACCACGCCTTTCCAGCGGCGGCAAGCCCCAGTCCTGCGGCAAGAAGCAACCAACCGGCAGGACTGCCAAGCAGCACGGCCACGGGGTCAACTCCCATCACCATGCCCAGTCCCAACCCCATGAACGGAAGCCAGTTCAGCAGGCGAACTGTGGCACGGGGGCCTGCGAGCGCCGTCTCACGCAACGCCGCGGCATCATGCTCGGCCTCGATCGTTGCGGCCAGCCTCCCCAGGACTTCGGCGACGGGTGCCCCGCTGGCCGCACAGACGTCAAAGCACGCAGCCACATCCAGCCACATCCGTTGCTGTTCCTGTGGCATCACCGGCCACGGTTGCGGTGCCCGCCCTGTGCTTGCCGCGGTGCAGGCATTGCGCAGGGCCGGCGCCACGGGAAGGCCCAGGCTGCACGCCCGTTCAACAGCCAGCACCAGGGCCAGGGTCGCGTCCGGGCCCTGCTGTCCAGTGTCGAACCGTCCACGGGGAAACGCGTGACCGGCCATGCCCGGCGAACCGCGGGGTCCGGGATTGCGCACCCGGCCCTGCTCCACCATGAGGACTTGTGCGAGGTCGCTCCACAAGGCGGGGCCCGTGCGCCCTGCGGCAAGAAGCGAGGCAATTTGCCGCACCAGCCTCGGCAGCGACTCCGGCGCGGGCACCCCCGGCCTGGGCCACAGCCGTCGGCGGGAGCGGGGCGGGTGCCGCCGGTCCGAGTGCCAGCCCTGCCGCCGCACGACGGTGAGAGCGCAGGCTGCGCCCATCAGCACCAGGGCCAAGGAGACATTCATGACCCGCCGCCGGCGCGGTGTGCCACCCTGCCGGCCCTGGCGGCCACAGGGGATTCCGCGTCCAAGCCCAGCCGTTCCGCCAACGCCTTCCATCCGGGCCCCCGCAACATTGCCGGTGCCCCTTGGCCGTCCGCATCCCGCTGCGCGGCGCTCCCGTGTGCGGCATGTCCCCCGCTTCCAGGGATTCCGGGCAGGGAAAGCGCCGGCACCACCAACAGGCGTCCCTGGCTCAGCTCCACCACGCCAACCTCGGCAACCGTCCGCATGCCTTCGACACGGGCCATGTGGATGACGACGTCCAGGGCGCTGGCCGCCTGCAGGAACACGGCCTCGGGTGCCATGCCGGCGAGCGCCCCCAGTGCAGCAAGCCGGGCGGGGACGTCTTCGGCACTGTTGGCGTGGATGGTTCCGCCGCCCCCGCTGTGCCCGGTGTTCATGGCCATGAGCAGTTCCTGGACTTCCCGGCCCCGGCATTCGCCCACAATGAGCCGTCCGGGATTCATGCGCAACGCCTGGCGCACCAGTTCGGCAAGGTCCACGGCACCCGCCCCTTCAGCATTGTCGTGCCGCGCCTCCATGGTCACGGCATGCGGATGGGCGGGTTCGAGTTCGGCTGCGTCCTCAATGAGAACCAGCCGCTCGTTGGCGGGGCAAAGCCCCAGCAGCGCAGAAAGCAGGGTGGTCTTGCCGGCACCTGTTGCGCCACTGATGAGAAAGTTCAGTCGCCCTCGCACCATGGCATCCAGGACCCTCCCGGTCAGCCGGTCCACGCTCCCGGCGTCAACCATGCGCGCCAGCGACAGGTGCTTCCGGCGCTTGATCCGGATGGACAGCAGGGTGCCCGTGGCCGAGATGGGCGGCAGCACGGCATGGACGCGGTAGCCGGCCGCAAGGTTGACATCCACGCAAGGGCTGCCTTCGTCGAGCCTTCGCCCGCCGCTGGCCACCAGCCGGACGGCGAGCGCCCGAAGCTCTGCCTCGCCGGAAAAAACGGCTTCGACCCGTTCGGGCCCTGCGCCCCTGTCCCGCCACACCGAGTCAGGGGCATTGACAAAGATGTCCGTCACGGAAGGATCGTTGGCCAGTCCCTGCAACGGTCCCAGGCCATTGAGTTCCGCCGAGATGCGCTCCATGGCCACCAGCGACCCCGCAGCCCCGAGCAGTCGGCCGCTTTCCCTGACGGCAGCGGCAACCTGCAGCTCCGTCACGGGCCCGGCCTGGGCCAGGACCCGGCGGCGGACCACCTCCAGCAGTTGCGCATCGATGCCACCGTCCCACGGGCCCTGCGCGGAAAGCTCCGGGTTGGGCTGCGCACTCATGGTCCCGCGCCCCCTCGCAGGGGAGCCGGCCCGAGGGGTGCCAACCGTGGACCAGCGGACGGCCCGTGGACAACGGCGGAACGGTCCTTGCGGGGGTTGTTCAGACCGTCCCCGGACATCCACCCGAGGATGCCGCCCAGCAGGGCACCCACCCGCCGGCGGCGCAGCAATTCGGGCAGGCGCCTGGCTTCCAGCGCCTCGGCAACGCCCCTGAGCCGGGGCAGCCTGCCCACGAGCGGAAGATCCACGGCCGCGGCAACCATGGCGGCGTCCAGCCCCTCACCGAGAGGATCGCGGACCACGGCCCCCAGCGGCATGGGCGGCAGCGAGTCCATCATCTGCAGTGCCGCCGAGGCGGCACGAAGCTGGGCCGGCACCACCACCAGCAATCCGCTGCATTGCCGCGCCATGGAGATGAGGGCCCCGGGGTTCCGCCCCACATCCACCACCACGAGCCCGTACGCCCCCCGTGCCGCGCGCATGACCTCCCCCTCGGCGGTCCGGCAGCCGGCTGGATCCGGCACCGCATTGTCCTGAGGCTGCATGCCGGGAGCTGCCGCACGGGCCAGGGAATCCTGCCGGGGCCCACCCCACGACAGCAGGGACACCCCGGCAAGTTGCGGGAGCGAGGCTGCCAGCTGCTCCGGGTTGATCGATCCCGAGGCGTGCAGCAGTTCAGGCCAGCGCAAACCCGGCACGTCCCCGGCGGAAAGCGCCGTGCACAGGCCGCCACCCCATGGGTCACCGTCCACCAGCAAGGTGCGGCTGCCGCGCCTGGCGGCCTCCGCCGCCACGAGGATGGCCAGGGTGGAGGCGCCTGCCCCTCCGCAGGCGCCCACCACGCCAACCACCCCGGCCCCCACGTCGGGGTTTCGCAGGCACCCCAGGAAATTGGCCAGCCACGGGGCAGAATCGGGCAGTATCGCGACCCGGTCCGCCCCGAGCCGCTCGGCCTGCTGCCACACCCGTTGGGAGTCCCGGGCAAAACCAACCACGGCGGTGGGGCCGCGCCACGCAGCGAGTCCGGCTCCCACGGCCGCATCCACAGGCTCGTGTGCATCAACGAGCACTGCCGCGACGTCGGACCAGCGCCCCGCAGCGTGCTCCAGTCCGCCAACAATGAGTTCCACCGACGCCGCGGCACTCACCCGGCCCACCGCGCCCTGCAAATCGGCGGACGCCGACAACAAAAGGACAGTGGTGCCCCGCTGTGGCAGCCAGGGATCCGAGGACCGGCTGCCGGGGGGCTTGTGGCGTTGTCTCATGGGCCAACCCTGCCTCCAACGGCGGAAACTGTCCGCCGTTCCGGCCGAAATGTGGATGAGTCGCCGCGCGCCTGCGCCTGTGGAGGAACAAAGGCGCCTTCCAGTGGAGAATAGAACTTATGTACGCATTGCTGGCCACGGGCCCCGCCCCGTCCACTGCGGGGATCCAGCTCAGGAACGACGACGGGACGCCCGCCTCTGCCGCCCTGACCGTTGCGCGCCCCGGCCTGGCCGATGCCGTGCGGGACTTGGAAGCCGAGCACCATCCCCGCTGGGTGTGGGACCGGGCCGCCAACTGGTACCCCGAGCTGCTCGCAGCACAGGTCCGGGTGGAAAAATGCCTTGACCTTGCCCTGTGCCAGAACATCCTGCGCAACTCCGAATACGCCGCCACCACCGGCTACGCTGCCAACGCGCTCCCCGTGCCCCCTGAACTGGAGCCTCCCCGTGCCGGCCTGTTCGGGGGCGTGTCCGGCCAGGAAAGCCTGTTTGACGCGCCCGGAACGCAGGCCGGCCCGCGTGGTTGGGACCTGGACAATGTTGTGCAGGAACTCGGCACCCAAAGGGGCGCCGTCAATTCCTCCACACACCCGGCCAGGCTCTCACTTTTGCTCAGTGCGGAATCCGCAGGTGCGCTGGTGGCCGCGGAGATGCAGTATGAAGGCATCCCCTGGAGAGAAGACCTGCACAGGAGGCTGCTCGATGAACTGCTCGGCCCGGAACCTGCCGGCCACTCGCGCCCCGACAAGCTGGAGGACCTGGCGGGGGTGCTGCGCACCGCCCTGAACGCCCCGTCGCTGAACCCGGATTCCCCCCAGGACCTCATCAAGGCCCTGCACCGCGCCGGAATCGACGCCAAGTCAACGCGCAGCTGGGAACTGCAGGAATTCACCCACCCGGCCATCGAACCGCTCCTGGCCTACCGAAAGCTCAGCCGGCTCTTCACCACCAACGGCTGGAACTGGCTGCGGCAATGGGTCCGCGACGGCCGCTTCCACTCCGAGTACGTGGTGGGCGGCGTGGTCTCCGGGCGGTGGGCCTCACGGGGCGGCGGCGCCATGCAGATCCCTGCCCAAATCAGGGGCGCCGCGGTGGCAGATCCCGGATACACCTTCATTGTCGCCGACGCCGCCCAGCTGGAGCCCCGGGTCCTGGCCGCACTGGCACAAGACACCGCCATGGCTGCTGCAGGCAGTGACTCCGCGGGCCACAACAAGGACCTGTACGCGGGCATTGCCGCCCAGGGCTTCGGCGGCGACCGCAGCATGGCCAAGATTGCCCTCCTGGGTGCCATCTACGGTTCCACCACGGGCGAGTCCGGGAGGCTGGTGCCCCAGCTGGCCCGCATGTACCCGCGCGCACTGGGCTTTGTGGAGCAGGCGGCCCGGGCCGGGGAGCGCGGGGCCAGCGTCTCAACACACCTGGGCCGCAGCACCCCTGCCGTCACCCAGGAGTGGTGGGACGGGCAGCGCAGCGAATCCGCCCAGGAAGAGCGCCGCGCCGAGTCCATCGCGCGCAGCAGGGGCCGCTTCACCCGAAATTTTGTGGTTCAGGGGACGGCCGCCGAATGGGCCTGCTGCTGGCTCGCCGAACTGCGGCGGCGGCTGCGTGCCCTGCCGGGCGCAGAACCCGCCGCAAGCACGCCCGGTGGCGGAACGCCGCAACTGGTGGCGTTCCTGCACGACGAAGTGGTGGTGCACTGCCCCCTGGGCATGGTGGAGGAAGTGACCCGGATTCTCCACGAATCCTCCCGGGCCGCCACCGACCTCATTTTCGGGAAGATCCCCCTGGAGTTTCCCGTCAACGTCACAGTGGTGCAGTGCTACGCTGACGCCAAGTAGGGCGCGCCTGATCCGGCCGGCGCCCGGGTCCCGTGGAAATCAACGAAAGGCTCCCCTGCATGACGACGCCCAACCCTGGCCTTGCCGCAGTCAACCTGGAAGTGAAAGCTGCCAGGGGGCCGCGCGGCGTCCATCCGGAGCAGCTGTTTTTCAATGGCAGCATCCTGACCATGGACGGTCCTGAGCCCAGCTATGTGGAGTGCGTCGTCACGAGCTCCGGCAGGATTGCCTTCACGGGAGGCGTCGAGGAGGCCCGGCGGCTGTTCCCTTCGGCCGAGGTCCGCGACCTCGCGGGGGCAGCCCTGCTGCCGGGTTTCGTTGACGCCCACAGCCACCTGTCCGCCGCGTTCGACCTTGCGGACCGGGTCAATGTGGGCCCGCCACCCCTGGGCGGATGCTCCGACATTGAATCGGTCCTTGACACCCTGGAGGCGTTCGGCAAAACCCAGGGAACGGCACCGGGCGGGTGGATCGTCGGCTACGGCTACGACCAGGAGGCCCTGGCCGAGAACCGGCACATCACGGCGGCCGACCTCGACGCCCGATTCCCGGACCACCGGCTCATGCTGGTCCACGTCTCCAGCCACGGGATCGTGCTGAATTCCGCGGCGCTGGCCTGGGTCGGCATCGATCAGAACACGCCCACACCTGCCGGCGGCGTCATTGCCCGGGTGCCCGGAACGCAACGCCCGGCCGGGCTGCTCATGGAGACGGCCTACCTGGAACTCGTGGCCCCCAAGCTCCCCGTCCTGGGCGCACAGGACAAGTTGGCCCTGCTGGATGCCGTGCAGCAGGACTACGCCTCCCACGGCTACACCCACGCCCAGGAGGGCTTTTCCGGCGTCGCCGACTTGGACCTCTTCCAGGAAGCCGCAGATGCGGGGCTCCTCTACCTTGACATTGCGGCACTGGGCTCGTTCGTCGAAGCCCCGCAATGGCTGGGCAATCCGGCCTACCCCACGGGCAGCTACCGCAACGGCTTCAAGATCGCCGGGCTGAAGGTGCTGCAGGACGGCTCGCCGCAGGGCCGCACTGCGTTCATGGGCGAGCCCTACCTGACCGGCGGCCTGGTGGGAACCCCGACTGGCGCGGCGAACCCACCATGCCCTTTGAGGTTTTCGCGCAGATTGTCGCCACCACCCTGGCGCACGGCGTCCAGCTGTATGCCCACGTCAACGGCGACGCCGCAATTGACCAGCTCATCGACGCCGTCGAACGGGCCGGGGCCACGGCGGCCGGCGACGCCCGCACCGTCGCAATCCACTCCCAGTTCCAGCGCCCGGACCACCTGCCGGCCTACCTGCGCCTGGGCATCACGCCCAGCTACTTCACCAACCACACGTATTTTTGGGGCGACGTCCACCGGGCCAATGTGGGCGAGGAGAAGGCGGCCTTCATCAGCCCCATGAAGTCAGCACTGGAGGCCGGCCTCCGGGTGTCCAACCACAGCGACTTCCCCGTGACGGCGCTGGACCCGCTGTTCATGGCGTCAACGGCCATGAACCGCACCACCCGGACCGGCCACACCCTGGGTCCCGGTGAACGCGTCGGCGCCTACCAGGCCCTGCAGGCACTGACCACGGGCCCGGCCCACCAGCTGTTTGAGGAGGACCGCAAGGGCATGATCAAGGTTGGCTTGCTGGCGGACCTTGTGGTGCTCGACGCCGATCCCCTCACGGCGGCCCCGGGCACGGTCCAGGACATCAAGGTCCTGGAAACCATCAAGGAAGGTGTCACGGTCTACCGCCGGCCTTGAGCCCGGCTGAAGCGGAACCAGGCCAGCCGGATGCTCAGATGGGGGCGGGGATCTCGCGGCCTTCGTCCCAGGGCACGGCCCAGCCCAATTCCTGGAAAACGTAGTTCAGGATCCCCGCCGTGAACCCCCACACCACCACACCTTTGACGGTGAAGGCGGGGCCACGGTACGTGTACCCGCCGCGCGACAGCACTGTCATGACGCGGTTTGCGGGGTCCAGCAGGTCATGGACGGGGACCCTGAACACCTGGGCGGATTCGCCGTAGTCCACAACGTCCACGGGAGTCTGCCGCGCCCACCAGCCGAGCACGGGGGTCACCATGAAGTTGCTGACGGGCAGCGGCAGCGCCGGCAGGGTTCCCAGCACGTCGACGCCGAGCGGGTCCAGCCCCGTCTCCTCCCGGGCCTCCCGCAGCGCGGCGGCCACCTCGGATTCATCCCCGGGGTCCACTCCCCCGCCGGGGAAGGCCACCTGGCCGGGGTGGTTGCTCAGGGTCGCGGCCCGCTCAATGAGCAGGATGTCCAGGTCTGCCGGGGCAAGCGGCCGGTCCGAGGCGGCCAGCACCCCGTCGAGCACGCCAAACAGCATCAGCACGGCGGCGGCCCGGCTCCTGGCGGGGTCCATCGGCACCTGCCACGGCCCCGGCCGGCCCCGCCCCAGGCTGTCAAGGAGGGCCGTGGCCGTTGCTGCCTTCCCCACCAGGGCCGCCAGGTCCGCACGCGCGTCCATGGCTAGGATTCCGGGTTCCGGGCGGCGCGCTGGGACTCTTGCCGGTACTCGGCGGCCCTGTCCACGTCGGCCAGCATCCGGGCAAGCAGCTCCTCCTGGCCGGGCGCCAGCTCGTACTTGAGCAGCTTGGTGGCCTTCGCGGGGTCCACCTCGCCCTCCCCGTACGCGGGGCACAGGTGCGCGATGGGGCAGGCGCCGCAGGCCGGCTTGCGGGCGTGGCAGATGCGCCTTCCGTGGAACACCACCCGGTGCGAGAGCATGGTCCAGTCGCGGCGCTCAAACAGGGCGGCAACGTCGGCCTCGATGCGCACGGGGTCAGTGGATTCAGTCCAGCCAAAGCGCCGGGCCAGGCGCATGAAATGCGTGTCCACGGTGATGCCGGGGACCCCGAAGGCATTGCCCAGCACCACATTGGCCGTTTTCCGCCCCACTCCCGGGAGCGTGACGAGTGCTTCGAGGGAACCGGGGACCACGCCGTCGTACTCATCGACAATCCGGTTGGCCAGGGCCAGCAAGTTCGCGGCCTTGGCCCGGAAGAACCCGGTGGGCCGGATCAGCTCCTCAAGCTCCATGACGGGTGCCTGGGCCATGGCCAGCGGGGTGGGGAAGCGCGCAAACAGCGCAGGGGTCACCGCATTGACGCGGATGTCGGTGGTCTGCGCCGACAGCACTGTGGCCACGAGCAGCTCAAAGGGGTTCCGGAAATCCAGTTCCGCGTGCGCGTACGGGTACAGCTCCGCCAGCTCGCGGTTGATCTTCCGGGCCCTGCGCTTGAGTGCCAGGACCGATTCGTCGGCCGGGACGGGCATGGCCTACTGGCTGTCCGAGGCCCGCTCGATCCCCACCAGGTCCAGCAGCAGGCCTGTCTTGCCATGGCTGTCCTGGACCAGGAAGCTGTTGCCGCGGTCCTCCAGCGCCAGGATCCATGCGCCGGGCATGAGCTTGAACGCGAACTGGCGCGTCTTTTCATCAATCGTGTTCTGCGGGCGGTCCACGGCGAACCAGAACGGTTCGGCCACGACGGCCGGCGCAGGGTCCACGGTGGCGGCGATGCTCTCGCGGGCCGGGGCCGGGGCCGGGGCGGGCTCGGCCACCTGCGGGTTCAGCGTGGTCGCCATGCTCTCGGCAACGGCGCCTTCCTGGGGACGGGCGACGGCGGCCGGCACAGCTGCCGCGGAGGCGTTGGCGCCTGCGTTCACGGCCGACGGGGCGGGCGCGGTTTGGCTGGCTGCCGGCGCGGTGTTGATGGCGCTCGTGGCGGCAATGTTGCCTGCTGCCGCGGCCGGCTGCTGTTCCGCCGGTGCGGACGCGGTTGCCGCGGGGCCGGCAGCCGTTGCCGCCTGGGTGGCGGACTGCTGGGCGGCAGAGGCGGCGGGAGCCGAGTTTGCACCGGCTGCGGCAACTCCGGCGGCGGCCGCGAGGGCTGCTGCCGTGCCCTGGGTGCCCACAACGGGGGCATTCTCCCGAGCCGGGGTGAAGATCTGGCCGGCCGCCGTGTGGCTGGTGTTGGCCTGCGGGGTGGCCCAATGGGCCTGCGCGCCCTGGGCCGCCGGAACGCCGGCTCCGTTGGGTGCGCCGGGAACCGCCGGCACACCCAATGCACCGGGCGCACCCGGGGCGGGCACGGGCTTGGCTGCTGCGGGGCGCTTGAGCGCAGGAACGGCGTCGCGCGCCACCACATGGGCGGGGATTTCGGCGCGGCCGGCAAAGTCGGAGGCCAGGGACGGAATCCAGCGCGCGCACACGGTGGAGGCGAGCAGCAGCAACGAGCCCACCAGGCCCACCAGGTAGGCAACACCGAAGCTGCTCACGGTGCCGGTGAAGAAGAAGAACGTGGCGATGGAGGCAACCACGGAGGCAAACTGGTCAATCGAGAGCGAGCCGATGCGCACCTTGACCTCGGGGCTGAGCCGGCGGGCCAGGAACAAGCCGCCCACGGACAGCGGCAGGATGACGCCGATGCCGATGTAGAACAGGCTGGCCAGGTTCCACAGGTTCAGGCTGCCGACAAGCGTCACAACCATCGGCACCAGCGAGGCGACGAAGATGATGGCAACGGAGCCAAGGACGGCCAAGTCCCGGATGGTCAGGGGGCCAACAGCAGCGTTGCTGACTGCCACAGGGCCAGTGGCGGCCTGGGTAGAAGGCGTGTGTTGCTCTGTCATGGTCTTACTCCTCAGTTGTCACGATTGCTTCCCAGCCTAGTTACCGCAGGCAGGCAACACTAGCGAGCCACAGCCATTTGGGGGCAAAATGACGGCAATGGGCAGAACTGCCCATCGCCTCCCCGAACCCAAAATTGGCGTTTGGGCGCAGATTCGCAACCACTGGCCCCGCCGCCTGTGACGGCGGACACGCCGCAGTGTGGGACGCGCTACAGTTAAAGCTGGAACAGACGTTGTCCCCGGCAACCATTCCGCGCAGTGCCACCCCTTCTACGAAAAGATGAAGTGAAGTGTGCCGCGCGGATGCGCAACGGGTGGGACCAGCCAAGATGGAATTGAAGGGATAGTAGATGTCTTTCGACACAACCGGAGCGGACAACCAGTCCGGTGACGCACTGGAAAACCTGTTGACGGAGAACCGCCACTTTGAGCCAAGCGCCGAATTCGCGGCCAATGCGATTGTGCAGGCCGGCGAGTACGCCAAAGCCAATGCCGACCGCCCCGCCTTCTGGGCCGAGAAGTCCCGCGAACTGCTCTCCTGGTCCAAGCCGTTCACCAAGAGCCTTGACTGGTCCAACCCGCCCTTCGCCACCTGGTTCGAGGACGGCGAAATCAACGCAGCCTACAACGCACTGGACCGCCATGTGGAGGCCGGCAACGGCGACCGCGTGGCCATCCACTTCGAGGGCGAGCCCGGCGACACCCGCACGTACACGTATGCGCAGCTGACCGAAGAGGTCAAGAAGGCCGCCAACGCCTTCGAATCCCTGGGCCTGGCCAAGGGCGACCGCGTGGCCGTCTACCTGCCCATGATCCCCGAGGCCGTCATCACGCTGCTGGCCTGTGCCCGCATTGGCGCCATCCACTCCGTGGTCTTCGGCGGCTTCTCCGCCGACGCCCTGCGCTCGCGCATTGACGACGCCGAGGCCAAGCTGGTTGTCACCGCGGACGGCACGTTCCGCCGCGGCAAGCCCAGCTCACTCAAGCCCGCCGTCGACGAGGCCCTGGCAAATCCGGGACACTCCGTGACGAACGTGGTTGTGGTCAAGCGCAACGGCGAGGACGTCAACTGGGTTGAGGGCCGCGACGTCTGGTGGGACGACACGGTTGGCACGGCGTCGGCCGAGCACACCGCCGTGGGCCACGCCTCCGAACACCCGCTGTTCATCCTGTACACCTCAGGCACCACGGGCAAGCCCAAGGGCATCCTGCACACCACCGGCGGCTACCTGACACAGGCCGCGTACACGCACCGCGCCGTATTTGACCTGCACCCCGAGACGGATGTCTTCTGGTGCACGGCCGACGTCGGATGGGTCACCGGCCACTCCTACGTCACCTACGCCCCGCTCATCAACGGCGCCACGCAGGTCATGTACGAGGGCACCCCGGACTCCCCGCACCAGGGCCGCTTCTGGGAAATCGTGGAGAAGTACAAGGTCTCCATCCTGTACACGGCTCCCACGGCCATCCGCACGTTCATGAAGTGGGGCGAGGACATCCCCGCCAAGTACGACCTCTCCTCGATCCGCCTGCTGGGCTCGGTGGGCGAACCCATCAACCCGGAGGCGTGGATGTGGTACCGCCGCGTCATTGGCGGGAACAACGCGCCCATCGTGGACACCTGGTGGCAGACCGAAACCGGCGCCATCATGATCGCCCCGCTGCCCGGCGTCACCAGCACCAAGCCCGGCTCGGCCCAGGTGCCCATGCCCGGCATCGCCGTGGACGTGGTGGATGAGCTCGGTGCATCCGTCCCGCACGGGCACGGCGGCTACCTGGTGATCCGCGAACCCTGGCCGTCCATGCTGCGCGGCATCTGGGGCGACAACGACCGCTACAAGGACACCTACTGGTCCCGCTTCGACGGCATGTACTTCGCCGGCGACGGCGCCAAGTGGGACGAGGACGGCGACGTCTGGCTCCTGGGCCGCGTGGATGACGTCATGAACGTCTCCGGCCACCGCCTCTCCACTACGGAGATCGAGTCCGCCCTGGTCAGCCACCCCTCGGTGGCCGAGGCAGCCGTGGTGGGTGCAGCCGATGAGACCACCGGCCAGGCCGTTGTGGCGTTCGTGATCCTGCGCGGCTCAGCCGTGGAGGACGCCGACATCGTCACCACCCTGCGCAACCACGTGGGACGCGAGATCGGCCCCATCGCCAAGCCGAAGACCATCCTGGTGGTGCCGGAACTGCCCAAGACCCGCTCCGGCAAGATCATGCGCCGACTGCTCAAGGATGTGGCCGAGGGCCGCGAGGTGGGCGACTCCTCGACCCTGGCCGACAACACGGTCATGAACCAGATCGCGGCGTCCCTGAAGGCCTAGTTCAACGAAGCGCTGCCCGGGTCCCGGGCTCGACCACCGGTGGTCGAGCCCGTCGAGACCCGGGCAGCGTGGTTTAAGGGCATTATTAAGCCATGACCTCAACCACCAGCGCGGGCCGCGGCGCCCTGCTCATCCTCAACGGCCCCAACCTGAACCTCCTGGGCACGCGCGAACCTGCCATTTACGGCTCGGCCAGCCTGTCCGACGTCGAACGCCTCACCACCGCAGCTGCCGAGGCTGCCGGCTTCAGTGCCAGCTGCCTGCAGTCAAACCATGAGGGCGCCCTGCTGGACGCAATCCACGCCGCGCGCGGCACGGCAGTGGGGATCATCATCAACGCCGGAGCCTACACGCACACCTCGGTGGCGCTGCGCGACGCTCTGGTGGCCGCGGAGCTGCCGGCCGTGGAGGTCCACATTTCCAATGTGCACCAGCGTGAGGAATTCCGGCACCACTCGTACCTGTCGGCCGTCTGCAACGCGGTCATTGTTGGCGCGGGCATTCACGGCTACGAACTTGCCGTGAACTACCTGGACAAGGTGCTGCCCTAGCCCACCTTGCAGGTGCCCGAACCGACCGCGCTGTTGAGCATGGGCGCGGCGGAAATGACGGGCCCAGCCTCCTCCATGGTCAGCGCGAAGCCAACGTTGTCGGTGGAGGTTGCCTTGGCAAAGACGACGCCCACGACACGCCCTGCGGCATCCAACAGCGGGCCACCCGAGTTGCCGGACTGCACATTGCCGGCCAGCTGGTAAACCTGCAGCAGCGACTTGTTGCCGCCGGTGATGTCCGGGACCATCATGGGCCCGGAAGACAGCACCGTTGCCGGCCGCAGCTGCAGCGGGCCGCCAAGCGGGTACCCGGCAAAGGCCGTGGCGGTGTTGGCCGGAACCGTCCCGGAGGTGGGCAGCGGCGCGGCATTGAGCGCGTCCACGGCCAGGATGGCCAGGTCCTGCACGGGGTCGAAGTACACCACGCGGGCAGGCAGGGCGCCTTGTTCCTGGGTCTGCACCACGGGCATGGCCACCCCGGCCACAACATGCGCATTGGTCAACACGCGGCCCGGCGAGACCACGAACCCGGTGCCGGTCTGGTTTTGTCCGCACTGGAACGCCGTCCCGGAAATCTTCATGACGGACTTTGCCGCATTGTTCCATGCTGCCGTGTTGGTGTCGGCGTCCGGGGCGGCCACATCAACGTTGCTGCCGTCCGGGTTCAGCAGGGCCGGGATGCCCTCCTGAAGAACCAGGGACCGCAACTGAGCCACGGCCGACTTGACGGGATCCGGGGTCAGCGCGTCAATCCGGGAGATGACCTGCGATTCGCCCAGCTGCTTTGAGACTGCCGGGATGCCAAGGTTTGACACGCCAAAGGCCAGCATGGAAATCACCAATGCACCGACCGCAAGGTTCAGGGCGCCGCCCAAAATCCGGTTCACCGCGCGAATGGAGTCGGATTTCACACCACGGCCGATGGACCGCCCGAGCTTGATGCCCAGGCCGTGGCCCAGGGCGATCAGCAGGATGGTTGAGCCAATGACCATTGTGGTCCGCCAGCCCGGACTCGGGGCAAACTGGCTCACAAACGGCGCAGCAAAAAAGGCGCCCACGGCGCCGGCCACAAATCCGGCCAGACCCGCCAAACCCGCCACAAGCCCTGAATTCAGGCCGTAGATCAGCTGCCAGAGCAGCCACACGAGCAAAATCGCATCAAGCCACGAGAAACCAAACACCGATGCGCACAGCTCCTCCCGGGCCCACGCCCGAATATATTTCGCCCCGGGACGCAAGCCGCACCCCGGATGCCCATGGTACCGGTGCTGGCAGGGCGTTGGCTGGGCTTTTCAGGGGGCCAAACTGCCAATATGCTGACAACGAACGCCTGCAATGCCAAATTGGTCACAAAAACTGAAAAGTTCTGAAACAATCAGTGTTAGGTCAGAACTGATTAGCTACATACTGTAAGGAGTTTTCATGGACATCGAGGTACTGCGCCGGGCCCCACTTTTTGCCACGCTCGACGACGAGGCGTTCCGCCTTTTGACGGACGAACTGGCAGAGGTTGATCTGTCCCGCGGCGCTTCGGTCTTCCGTGAAGGCGACCAGGGCGACCAGCTCTACTTCATCGTTTCCGGCAAGGTGAAGCTGGGCCGCACGTCCTCCGACGGCCGCGAGTCACTCGTTGCCATCCTCGGCCCGGGCGAGCTGTTCGGCGAAATGGCACTCTTCGACCCGGCACCGCGCAGCACCACCGCCACCGCCGTCTCCGAGACGCGCCTGGCCGGCCTGAAGAACGAGTCCCTCAACGCGCTGCTGCGCAACCGCCCCGAGGTCTCGATGCAGCTGCTGCAGGCCCTGGCCCGCCGCCTGCGCCGCACCAACGACAACCTGTCCGACCTGGTCTTCTCGGACGTTCCCGGCCGCGTTGCCAAGGCAATCCTGGACCTGGCAGACCGCTTTGGCCGTCCCGCAACGGATGGCATCCTGGTGGCACACGAGCTCACCCAGGAAGAGCTGGCCCAGCTGGTCGGCGCTTCACGCGAAACCGTCAACAAGGCCCTGGCCGAGTTCGTCCAGCGTGGCTGGCTGCGCCTGGAAGCCCGCGCGGTGGTCATCCTGGACGTCAACCGCCTGCGCCAGCGCTCGCGCTAGCCTCTGCAACACTACGACGGCGGGCCGTCACCTTCACTGCGAAGGGGCGAGTTCTAGCGGTCGTTGCAACACCTAGTTTTAGGAGTTGCAACGACCGTGTCGTCTTTAACGAAAAAGTTGGATCTGGTGGGGGATCCAGAGTTGCCGCGGAAATGGCGGCGGTCCTCGCCG
>NZ_JANKZF010000014.1 GCF_027568515.1 Arthrobacter sp. HY1533
TCCTGCGGTTTGCCCGTGAGGGTGGGGCCACGGAGACGTCTCCTGTTGCTGCGCGTGAGGCGGTGGCTGCCGGGATCCTGGCGGCGCAGTCGCTGCGTTCCGGGGGAGGGGCCTTGGAGGTCCCGGCGTTGCCGGCGGAGCTCGTGGAGTACTTCAACAACGGGCAGGTCAAGGCCACAGCCTAACCACCCACCAGCACGGCCGCCGCCATGGCGTTGCACCGACATTGGATTCAGGGAGAAGAATGACGTCAATGCCATGGCCCGGCGGCCGTGCGGCCGACGGCGAGGGCGGACCGGGCAACCCGCCGCCGCACAGCCGGGACAACCTTGTCCTGGCCGCCCCCATCACCGGGTGGGAGGATGCGCTGCCGCTGGGCAACGGCCTGCTCGGCGGCCTGCTGTGGGGCGGCGGGAACACCCTGCGCCTGTCCCTGGACCGGGGCGACCTCTGGGACGAGCGGACCAGCGGCGGGGAAGAATGGTGGAAACACCAACCCTGGCACGCCGAAATCGAGGAACCCTGCCCCTGGGGCAAGTACTACAAGGGGCTCACGCCCACCAAGCTCCCCGCCGGGCGGCTTGAAATCACCTTCCCCGAGGGGTCGAGCGTCGACTCCTTCGAACTGAACCTCGCCGATGCCCAGGCCAGCGCCCGCTTCAGTGACGGTTCCTGCGTCACTGCCATCTTCAGCGCCAACGAGCCCCTCGCGCTGGTGCGCACCGCCGGCGGACCGAGGCCGGGCGTCCGGCTGGTCCCGGCAGGCTCCGGCGGCGCCGACCAGGGCGCCTTGGCGGATGCGAAAAGCGACGGGGCCGTGGCCGCCCTGGGCTACCCTCCCGCGCAAACCGGCAGCTCCGCGGACATGCAGTGGTACGTGCAGGACGCCGCCGGTGGCTTCCAGTACTGCGTGTGCACCGCCGGCAGGCCGGACGGCGACGGCTGGGTCATGGCCATTGCCGTCACCACGAGCAACGACTGTGCACCCGGCCAGGACCTCCTGACCCTTGCCCGGCAGAGATGCACCGAAGCACTGGACCGCGGCCACGCCGAGATTTTCAGCGGCCACGCGGCATGGTGGCGTGGCTTTTGGGCGCAATCATCCATTGAGGTGCCCGAACCCCACCTCCAGCGCAGCCACCAGCTGACTCGGTACCTGTACGGGGCGGGCTCCCGCAAGGGCGCCCCGCCCATGCCGCTGCAGGGCGTCTGGACCGCGGACCACGGCGGACTGCCGCCGTGGAAGGGCGACTACCACAACGACCTCAACACCCAGCTGACATATTCGGCCTACCAGGCCGCCGGCAACTTCGAGGCGGGGGAGAGCTACCTGGACTTCCTGTGGGACCTGGCGCCGGCGTTCCGCCAGTTCGCCCGGGACTTCTACGGAACGGACGGACTGGCCACCCCCGGCGTCATGTCGCTGGCCGGGCAGCCACTGGGCGGGTGGAGCCAATACTCCATGTCTCCCACCATGAGCGCATGGAATGCACAGCTCTTCCACCAGCACTGGCGGTACACGGGCAGCAGCAGTTTCCTGGCAGAACGTGCCTATCCGTGGTGCAGGGAGGTGGGGCAGTGCATGGAGGGGCTCCTGGTGGAGGACGGCGACGGAATCCTTGTGCTTCCCCGGTCCTCCTCGCCGGAAATCTTCGACAACAGCCAGAAGGCGTGGCTGCTGCCCAACAGCAACTACGACCTCATGTGCCTGAAAATGCTGTTCCTGTCCCTGCAGGAAATGGCCACTGCCCTGGGCCAACAGCCAGATGCCCGGCGCTGGCAGCAGCTGGCGGACGGGCTGGGCGACTACCATGTTGCCCCCGACGGCGAACTGCTGCTGGACCGCGAAACACCGCTGCGCGAAAGCCACCGCCACCTCTCCAACCTGATCGGCATCCACCCCTTCAACCTCATCACCATTGAGGGAGGGGATGAGGACCGACGGCGCATCGGCGCATCCCTCGATGCCTGGGACAGCCTCGGCACCGACTGGTGGTGCGGGTACTCGTGGTCGTGGATGGGGTGCCTGCGGGCCCGGGTGGGCGACGGCGAGCAGGCCCTGAGGCACCTGGACGTCTTCACGCAGGCCTTCACTTCCCGCAACGGCTTCCACGTCAACGGCGACCAGAGCGGATCCGGTTTTTCCAAGTTCAGCTACCGCCCCTTCACCCTCGAGGGAAACTTTGCCGCCATGCAGGTGGTCCATGAAATGCTCCTGCAAAGCTGGAGCCCCACGCCGGGCACGGCCGGATCCGAAGTGGTCCGGGTGTTCCCCGCCATGCCGTGGCGCTGGCACGATGCCCGCTTCGGGGACCTCCGCGCCGAGGGCGGGCACCTGGTCTCCGCGCAGCGCGAAAACAACGCCACCACCTGGCTGAAAGTTGTGGCCGGGACGGATGGCACAGTGCGGATCCGCGACAACTTTGGCGGCCGGGAACCCCGCTGGTCCCTGCCCAGTGTCACCCGGGCCGGCAACAACTTTGAAGTGTTCCTCCTCCGCGGCCAAGCCGTGCAGGCCACCATGGACCGGCCCGCGTCGCCTCCGCCCGAGCCCGAAAATGCCGCAAGGCCCGTCATTCTCCAGGCAACGCCATGAGCGCGCCTGCAGTCCGCAACCAGCACCCAGAAAGCACCCCCGGAACCATGAACTTCCCCCTACCCGACACCAATCTCAGCCCCATCACCGGATGGGGCAGGGAGCATTGGCTGCACTTTGCCGATGCGCAGCTGTTGGCCGTGCGGCCCTGGGCCAGTGCGGACCTGTCCCTCATCTTGCTGCCTGGCCGGCCCTCAGGTGCCGGTGAAGTGTCCGACGGGCTGGAAGGATTTGCCCGCACCTTCCTTGCCGCTGCATTCCGTGTTGCGGGGGAGGACGGCGGGGACCCGCACGGGCACCTGGAGCGGTACCGCCGCGGCCTGCTGGCAGGGACGGCCGGCACCTGGCCGCCCATCGTGACCCGTTCCCAGCCCATGGTCGAGGCCGCCTCCGTGGCCCTGGGCCTCCACCTCACCCGGGCATGGCTGTGGGACACGCTGACCGTTGCCGAACAGGACCAGGTGGCCGGCTGGCTGTCCGGTTCCTCCACGAGCGAGGTCAACCAAAACAACTGGGTGCTCTTTCCGCTCATCATCGCGGAGTTCCTTGCGGGGGTTGGCCGGGACCACAACGAGGGGCACATTTCCCATGGACTGGCCCGCCTCGAGGACTGGTACGTGGGCGGTGGCTGGTACCGCGACGGCGACGGCGACTTCTTCGACTACTACTGCGGCTGGGCCATGCACCTGTACCCGCTGCTGTGGCTGCGCATGCTGGAAACGCGAGACCCCGACAAGGCCGCCGCACTGCGGCCCCGCTTTGCCGCCCGGCTTGGGGAGTTCCTGCCGGACCACGTGGGATTCTTCGGCGGCAACGGATCTCCCGTTTTCCAGGGCCGCTCACTCATCTACCGCTACGCCGCCGTGGCGCCGCTGTTCATGGCCGAGCTGGCTGGCGTCCCCTCACCCCTGTCCCCGGGCCAGCTGCGGCGCATCGCCAGCGGCGCCGCCAGGTTCTTTGCCGAAGGTGGCTCCTACGGCGCACCGGGGGAACCGCTTGGGCTCCCGTCACTGGGGTGGCAGGGCGAATTCCCTCCCATGGTCCAGTCTTACTCCGGCCCGGCCTCCCCGTTCTGGACCAGCAAGGCCTTCGTGGGCCTGCTGCTGCCCGCCGGGCACCCCGTGTGGACGGCTGTGGAGGAAGCCTCACCGGTGGAGGCAGCCGACAGCATTCGCCTGGCGCAGGGGCCGAACTTCCTGCTGGCGTCCACCGCGGCAGGCGGCATTGCCCGGGTCCTGAACCACGGCAGCGACAAGTACTACGGCCCGGGCCCGGAAAACGTGGAGTACAGCCGCCTGGCCTACTCCAGCCACACGGCTCCCGTCTTTGATCCGCACAATGCCCTGGACAACCACATCGGCATCCTGGACAGCGCGGGCAACAGCTCCGTGCGCATGCGCATCCACCGGCTGCCGGCAGGGGAGGACAGCATTGCCAGTTTCCACCGGCCCGTGTGGGGTCGCGACGACGAGGCCGAATCGCCGTGGCGGATCACCACCGCGACCACCGCCGCCGGCAGTTATGAACTGCGGCTGCACGTGGTGACCCGCGCCGTTGAAAGGCACGACGGCGGCAACCCCGCCGGAGCCGCCCCGACAGTCCGCGAAGGCGGCTACGCCATCGCGGCAGACACCGTGGTTCAGTCGCTGGCCGTTGCGGCACGCCCGGGCGGCACGGCAGGGGCGAGCGCCTTCAAGGATGGGCTGCACAGCACCATTTGGCCGCTGGCGGGCTGGTCCGCGACAGGGGCGGCCGCCTCAACGGGCCTTTCACCGCTGGGGGAGCACGCCTGCGTGCCCTACCTCGAGGGTGCCTTTACTGGTTCCCGGTCCGTCTTCGCCACCCTCGTGTGCCTGGCGGGCACCGCCACGCAGGGCGTGCCGCGTGACATTGTGGTTGCCGACGACGGCGGCAGCGTCACCGTCTCGGCCACGGCGCCCGACGGTCGGACGCTGAAGGTGTCGCTGGCCGCCTAGGGGGCCGGTCACCGCGTCCTGACCGTCTCAAGCATGCGATCAAATTGCTGGAGGAACGCCTGGTTCGGCTGGGCGGAATCCGTTCGTGCCCAGACGAGCACGCCCTTTATGGAGCCCAAGTTGATGACTGCGATGCGCAACGCGTATTCGGGCTGAAAACCGTAGCAACCCTCCGATTGGTCAGCGCCGATTGTTGGACAGCCCAAGGCTCCGTCCATCGCCCGCGAGGTTGTCGCGGTCATGACCGGAACTGTGGTGCCGCCGACAGAGACGGATTTTGTGTCAGAGTACGTGACGCCGGCACTGGCAAGACCTTCAAGGTATGCGGTGTAGTCGGCTGGCGGCGGAGCCGCCAGGGATTTTCCGCCGGGGTAGTATTCGGCGGGCACCATGAAGCGCACCCGATTGTTGTCATCATCCTTGGCAGACCAGGTAAGGAAGCCGGGGCTGTCCTCTGTGGGTGTCGGATCCAGCAGCGGATCGACGGCGACCGACAGTGGCGCAGAGAAATGAACACTGTTGAACTGCGTGGCTTGTGCTGGGCTGGCGGGTGCCGATGCAGCCGACGTGGAGGCGCCGCTGCCCGATTCCATGGGGGTGCACCCCACGAGCACGAGCATGGCGACCAGCAATCCTGCGATGCCCGTGGCGGGGCGTGAGGACGGAACGTGCAAGCAACTGACTGAGGTGTTCATGATGGCCTGATCCGGGGACGGCAACCAGTCCCAGGCCACCGCGTGTGCTCGCGAAAACCCTGGTTCCGGTGGTGGTGTTTTGATGGGTTGGAGGAAAGTGACTTCGAAGATGCCGATTTCATGTTTCCAAAAACAAATATTCACGTTTTGTCGAGAGGGCGTTCCGGCAATCCAGCGCGTCGCGACACCCCAAGGCTGGCCAAATTCTGGTGGCTGCCTTCTTCCGCTGGCAAGCCTGCGGCCTTAACCTGATCGTAGGGGAAGGAACGGCGGGCAGCTTGCCTGCGTGTCACTGAGTGGTACGGGTTTCACCGTAGGGGGCCAGATGGATGACGGCACCGTGGTGGGACGGGCCTTGGAAATCATGAACGCGGTTGCCTTGCGCCTCCAGACGCCCCTCGCCGAGCTGGCGGCCAGGACCGGCATCCCGAAGCCCACCGCGCGTCGCATCGCCGAAGACCTCGTGCGGCGGCAGATTCTGGTGCGGGCGCCACACGGCTACGCCATGGGATGCGCCCTGGACCACTTCAGCCAGGCAGCGGCGTTGCAACGGATGTTCCCGGACGCCCACGAGCAACTCGTCGAGTTGCAGGCCCGCTGCGGCGGGAACGCCTGGTTCAGCGCCGTGGGGAGGACAGGAACCGCCGGCCCGGCACCTGTCGAGATGGTCCATGACGCCGGGCTCCCAGCCCCGGACGCAGCCCCGTGGCCGGATCTGACGAACCCCAAAAACCTTGTCAACACGGCAGCAGGACACCTCGTGCTGGCGCACAGGCCGGAACTTCTGGAACAAGTCGCGCGCACCGGCCTGCCGCGGGCGACTCCCTATTCCCCCGCAACCGTCCGCCAGCTCGAGGGCATCCTGCGGCAGATACACGAGCTCGGTGCCTCGGTGGAGTCCGAACAGTACATGCTCGGCTGGCGGTGCGTGGCGGTCCAGTTCCGTGGGCCGGGCGACAGCAGGGTCATCCTCGGGGTTTCCGCACCAACCGGGCGCAGCGATCCGGCACGGATGCTGAAGGCAACCCTGCAAGCCGCAGCATCAATGCAGGCCTCCGCGGGATCGCCCCCGGCCAACACGGCGGGTCCCGGAGCCGCCATTCACACTATGGTTCCACCGGCCCCGTGAGCCCCGCCGTCGTGACCGGGCGTCAGGCCAGGGCTCCCATGGGGTCCCAGGCCGGCAGTGCCAGGGGCTCTGCCGCCAGGGCCTGGCGGAGTTCGGGGGAGAGCCGGTTCTTGTTCACGACCACCTCGAAGACGTACTCATCGAACCAGTTGTCGGCCATGGTGTAGAAGCCCTGGTCGCCGTTCTCGTCGCCCCAGCTGTTCTCCACACGCCAGCGGCGGGTCTGCCCCTCCAGGACATCAACTCCCGTCAGCAACATGGCATGCGTCATGGCCGACTCGCCGAACCGCACGCGGGCCTCCTTGTCCATGGCCAGCTCGGCACCGTACAGGCCGGCGTAGTCGTACAGGCCGGCGTCCCAGATGCCTTCCTTGCGGACCATCTGCGGTCCAACGTCGCAGCCAAACCAGACCGGCTCGCCGTCGAGGATGGCCTCCTTGGCGAGGCGCTTGGCCAGGGCAATGTCCACGTTGAGGTACAGCACGGGGGCTGCGCCCAGCACATTGCCCAGGTGTTCAACGGTCAGGGTTCCGCCCTTGGGGTGCTCGGAGCGGGGGTCATCCACCAGGCACACGTACTCATCCAGCGAGATGGTGGTGTACTTGGCCAGGAATTCCTGCGGGGTCAGCACGCCCTCGCGGTGGAAAACCTTGGCGTCGTCGGTGTATTCCCATTCGAAGGACGTGGGCGGCGTGCCCAAGTGCACGGTGAGGATGCGGTGGACCTCGGTGAGGATCCGCTCCGAGGCCGACTCAACCCCGGCGGTGTCACCGGCGGCGTTGAGTGCGCGCAGCTCGCCGGCGCCGCGGCGCAGCAGCAGGCACAGCACGGCGTTCATGCGGCCCGTGTTGGAGGAGGATTCGGTTTCCGGCATGGCTGACTTCGGCACGGCGCCGTACTTCTTGAAGATGTTCACCGCCATGTCCCACTGGCCGCCGTCGCCCATGACGTCGCGCAGCAGGTGTGCCACGAGCCGGTCGTCCTCCGGCAGCTGGGAGGTTTCCAGGATGGAGGCCAGGAAGTAGTTGGCACGCTCCAGCTTGTCGAAGTACATGGCGTAGTTCTGGGAGAACTCAAACTCCTTCACGCCCATGGTTTCCTTGGCCCCGGCACGCAGCAGGTTCAGCGCGGCAAACAGCCAGCACCGCCCTGACTTCTTCTGGTTGGTGACCTTCCAGTCGTCAATGCGGTTCGAGACCGTGGTGGTCAGGGCAGTGGCCAGCTGGTGGTCGATGGCGAGGTCGTCGACACTGACGCGCGCCACGGCATTCTGGGTGCGGCGCAGCACGGGATCGGCGGCGAACACTTCGTGCAGGGCCGCGAGGTGTTCGGTGGACAGGGGGGACGTGGTCACAGGTGTGAGGGGGGTCATACGTTCCGTTCTATCGCCTTTCGCGGGCCGGGGCAAGACGGGCACGGGCACCGCCTGCGGCCCCGCCGTAACACTTCTGTGACCTGTCCGCGGCATGTGATACTTTCCGGGGCTGCAGGCCGCCCCCCAACCACACAAAGACAAAGGCGCCCCACTTGAATTCACAGCACGTCCCGTTCGCCAACGATTCCTGGGCGTTCCTGATCGCCGATTCCCTGGAGAAGGTCCACCCCGACACGGACCCGCGGCCCCGCGACCCGTCCGTGCCCATGTCCACGTTTCTGGGCGAAACTCTCTCCTTCCAGGTGGCCATCCGCCCGCCGCTTCTCCGCTCCTTCCGCCCCACGAGCGGCCTGACGCTCAGCGTTGGCGGCGCATTGGGGGCCAACGCCGCCATCCACCAGGCCGAGCTGGTGCCCTGCGCGCTCGCAGCCTTCCCTGACCATGACGGCGGCTACGACCGCGACACCCCGGGCCTCTACCCGGACCTGCTGCGCCCCAGGCCCGACGGCGGCATCAAGCCCCTGATCGGCGGCTGGACCTCGGCCTGGATCGACATCACGGTGGACGACGGGGCGCTGGCAGGCAGCCATGAAGTTCCCGTCAGCGTCACCTCGGCCACGGGCCAGACGCTTTTCCAGGACACCATCACCATCACCGTCCTGGGCCGCCGCCTGCCCGAGCTGGCCATCGTCAATTCCCACTGGTTCCACTGCGACGGCCTGGCGAGCTATTACGGCGTCGAGGTTTTCAGCGAGGAACACTGGGACGCGATTGATGCGTTCATTGCCTCGGCCGCGGACATGGGCGTCAACTCCCTGCTCACCCCCACGTGGACGCCGCCGCTGGACACTGCCGTTGGCGGCGAGCGCCTGCCCACCCAGCTCATTGGCATCACGGACGACGGCGGGGAGTACAGTTTCGACTTCAGCCTCCTGGAGCGCTGGCTCGGCATCTGTGCGCGCCACGGCATCAAGCACCTGGAGATCGCCCACCTGTTCACCCAGTGGGGGGCCGGCTTCACCCCTGCCATCTACGTCACCACGGAATCTGGCAGTGAACGGCGTTTTGGCTGGGATGTGCCGGCCACGGACCCCTCCTACCGCACGCTCATGGCCGCGCTCCTGCCGGAACTGCGTGCCGTGCTGGCCCGGCACTGGTCGCTGGAGAAGGTGTTCTTCCACATCTCCGACGAACCGCACGGGGAGGAGGCACTGGCCAGCTACCTGGCCGCCAAGGCAGTTGTGGCGGACCTGCTTGAGGGGCTCGAGGTGGTGGATGCCCTCAGTGACTACGCCTTTTACACCAGCGGTGCGGTGCCCCGCCCGATAGTGGCGACGGACGCCGTCGGGCCTTTCATGGACGCCGGCATGGACAGGCTGTGGGTGTACTACTGCACGGCGCAGGAGGTGGGCGTTGCCAACCGCTTCATCGCCATGCCGTCGGCCCGGAACCGGGTCCTGGGCCACCAGTTGTTCGCCATGAACTGCTCGGGATTCCTGCACTGGGGGTTCAACTTCTACAACAACGTCCATTCCGTGAGCCCCATCGACCCCTTCCAGGACACCTGCGCCGGGGGCGGCTTCCAGGGCGGGGACTCCTTCATGGTCTACCCGGGCACCTCAGGCACTCCGTGGGCGTCGATCCGCTACAAGGTCTTTGCCCAGGCCATGGCCGACCACCGGGCCTTCACCCTGCTGGAGGAACTCGCCGGCCGGGACGCCGTCATGGACATCATCAACCACAACGGCCAGGGCGGGCCGCTGGCCATGGACAGCTTCGACTACGACCCCGTCCACTACCTGCGCAGCCGCGAACTGGTCAACGCGGCCATTGCGGCGGCCACACCGTGAAAGGAAATACCGCTGCCATGAACGGCACCACCATTTCAGCCACAGCCAACGCGCCCGTCGTGGTGCCCTCGCTCCAGCGCTGGGAGTCCGGGCCCGGGACCACCACCCTGCGTGCGGGCTTCGGCGTCGGACATCCCGAAGAGCTCGCCGGGGTGGCGCAGACGTTGCTGGCCGACATTGCCGAGGTCGCAGGCCTGGCGGGCGGCACCGGTCCGGACGAAGGTGCCGGGATGGTCACCCTGGCGCTGGATCCGGAGTTGGACCTTGGCACCGGCAACGCCACTGCGCCGGGCGAAGGCTATGTGCTGGAGATTGACGGTGGCGGCGTGCGCATCACGGCGCGCACGGCCACCGGCGTGTACTGGGGCACGCGCAGCCTGCTGCAAATGCTGGCGGCCTCCACCACGCTGCCGGCCGGCACCGCAACGGACTGGCCCAACTATCCCGTGCGCGGCTTCATGCTGGACGTGGGGCGCCGCTTTGCCCGCCTCGAGGCGCTGCGCGACTACATCCGACTCCTGAGCTGGTACAAGCTCAACACCTTTATGGTGCACCTGAACGACAACGAAATCACCAAGGACACCAAGCGCAGCTGGGACGATGCGCAGCATGGCTTCCGGCTGGCCTCCGACTCACCCTGGCTGGCCGGCCTTGCGGCGGAAGACGGTGCCTACAGCCGCGCCGAGTGGGACTCATTCGAGGACCTGGCCGAACAGCGGCACGTGCGGCTGGTGCCCGAGATCGACGTGCCGGCGCACTCGCGCTCCTTCATCCGCTGGCGCCCGGAGCTGGGCTTGAACGGCGGGGACTCGGACATGCTGGACCTGCAAAAGCCGGAGACCGTGGAACTGGTCAAGGACGTTTTTGCGGAGTTCGTGCCGTGGTTCCGCGGCCCCGCCGTCCACTTTGGCGCCGACGAATACGCCCGCGGGCACTCGGAGACGTACCGCGGATTCTTCAACGCCGTCAGCACGCACCTGCGCTCGCTTGGCAAGGACCCCGTGGCTTGGGGCAGCCTGAGCGTCATGTCCGACGGGGCCGGGGCTCCGGGGCCGGATGGCTACAACCGCGATGTGACCATTTGTGCCTGGAACAAGGGCTGGTACAGCGGCCAGGCCGCCGTCGCCGACGGCTACAACGTCATCAACACCGACGACGACCTGCTCTACATTGTGCCGTTCGCCGACTACTACCACGGCCAGGGACTGGACGCCCGGGAACTTTTCGAGGGCTGGGAGCCGCACATCTTCGGCACCGGGCACAACCTGTACCCGGGCCACCCGCAGCTGCTGGGGGCGGCCTCCGCCGTGTGGAACGACCTGGTCCTGCTGGACTACGACGAACGCGCCGTCTACCAGCTCGTGAAGCCGTCGTTCGGGGTGCTGGCGCAGAAGATGTGGGCCGGCGCAGTTGCCGGACTGGGCTATGAGGAGTTCATGGACCGCAACGCCGCGGTGGCCGGCTGGCCCGGCGGCACGTTCCTGGACTGACTAGCCCCCGGCCAGCTCCGCCATGATCTCCTGCAGGGCCGCAGCCACCATGAGCACCGAGCGCCGCTTGAGGTTTTCCGGCCGGACCAGCAAGTCGATCCGCCGCTGCGTGTTGATGCCCGACAACGGCCGCAGCACCACGCCCGGGTTCAGCGCCGGGCTGGAGGTGTACCGCGGCAGCAGCCCGATCACGTCCCCCGTGGACACCAGGGCGGCAACCGTTGAATAGTCGTTGATGCGGTGCACCACCTCCACGGGCCGGCTCGCCATGGCGCCCACGGCCACCAGCACGTCGGCGGGGGAGTAGCCGCTGCGGCTGCTGACCCAGGGGTGGCCCACGACGTCGGCCGCGGACAGCGATTGCCGCCCCGCCAGCGGGTGCCCTGCCGCCACCGCCACGTCCAGCGGCTCGTGCGCCAGCGGAATGACGCGGACCCGGTCCTCGGGCCACGGCGGGCTGTGGTCCATGCGGTGGGCCAGCACCAGGTCGTAGCTGGCCGTCAGGGCCGGGAAGCCGTGCTGGGCCACGTCCTCGTCGGAGAACTTGACTCGCGGCACGGCCGGCGCTGCGGCGGGGGACGGGGACCCGGCGTCGGACGCGCCAGTTGCCGCCGGCTGCTGCGACATCGCAGCCAGGCGGCGCACAAGCGGAGCGAACAGCGCCTGCCCGGCACTGTGGAAGCCGCTGATGGTGACAGTGCCGCCGGCATCCTCCTGGTAGGCGCCAATGGCGGCCTTCGCGGCGGCCATGGCGTCGATGACTTCGGCGCCGGCCGTGGCGAGTACCTGGCCGGCCTCCGTCAGCACCAGATTGCGGCCCTCACGGCGGGTCAGCTGCGTGCCCACCTGGCGCTGCAGCAGCGATATTTGCTGGGACACGGCGGACGGCGTGACGGAGAGGGTGTCGGCCACGGCCTTGACGCTGCCCAGTTCGCCCAGCTCCCGGAGCATGTGAAGTTGGTGGAGTTCCATCCCTCCAGCCTACAGTTTAGGCGCGGCTTAATCGACGATGGAGAAATGATCGATTGTGCTAAACGGTTTTGCGGGTTGTAATTGACATCAAACCTCCCCGCCCGCAGCACCTGAGCACCACGAAAGCACGGCACCCTCCATGAAAGCTTTGTACAAGTCCGGCGCACACGCCGGCTTCGAACTCGTCGAACGCCCCGAACCGGAAACCGGCCTGCGGGACGTCAAGATCAAGGTTGCCACCACTGGCCTGTGCGGCACCGACCTGCACATCCTGGCCTGGGATGCCTGGGCCGCCTCAACCATCAACGCCCCGCTCATTGCGGGCCACGAATTCTACGGCGAAGTGGTTGAAGTGGGCGCCGAGGTCAACAACGTCAAGGTGGGCGACAAGGTCTCCGGCGAAGGCCACGTGGTCTGCGGCATGTGCCGCAACTGCCGCGCCGGGCGCCGCCACATGTGCATCAACACCATCTCCGTGGGCGTGCAGCGCGACGGCGCGTTTGCCGAGTACGTTGTCATCCCCGAATCCAACGTCTGGGTGCACCACGACCCCTCCATCACCCCCGAACTCGGCGCCATCTTCGACCCGCTGGGCAACGCCGTCCACACCGCGCTGAGCTTTGGCCTGGTGGGCGAAGACGTCCTCATCACGGGTGCCGGCCCCATCGGCCTGATGGCCATCGCCGTGGCCCGCCACGCCGGCGCCCGCAAGATCGCCATCACCGACGTCTCCGAACCGCGCCTGGCCATGGCCGAGGCCATGGGCGCAGACCTGGCCGTCAACGTCGCCACCACGCGCCTGAAGGAAGCACAGCAGCAGCTGGGCATGCGCGAGGGCTTCGACATCGGCCTGGAAATGTCCGGCCACCCCACCGCCCTGCCGGAAATGATCGACAACATGAACCACGGCGGCCGCATCGCCATGCTGGGCCTGCCGAGCCAGTCCATCGACATCAACTGGGGCAAGGTTGTCACGCACATGCTGACCCTCAAGGGCATCTACGGCCGCGAAATGTTCGAGACCTGGTACGCCATGAGCGCCATGCTCTCCTCCAACCCGGTCCTGCGCAAAGCCGTCGCCAGTGTTGTCACCGACGTCCTGCCCGCCACAGAATGGGAGCAGGCCTTCGAGATCGCCAAGTCCGGCCGCGGCGGCAAAGTTGTCCTGGACTGGTCAGTCTTCTCCTAAGCACCTCCTTCCTTCCCAGCACGACGGCGGAACCTTTCGTCCCGCCGTCGTCCGCCCCTTACGAACCACCCAGGAGTCCCCATGTACACCTCCATGAAAGCCGCGCTCACCGACGAGCTGGCCGAAATCCGCACCGCCGGCCTGTTCAAGACCGAACGCCAAATCACCTCCGCCCAGTCCAGCCACGTGCAGGCAGGCCCGCTGGACGGCGCCACCGCCCCCGTGCTGAACTTCTGCGCCAACAACTACCTTGGCCTGGCCGACCACCCCGCCATCATCGACGCCGCCAAGACCGCCATGGACGAGCGCGGCTTCGGCATGGCCAGCGTCCGCTTCATCTGCGGCACCCAGGACCTGCACCTGCAGCTGGAATCCGCCGTCTCGGCATTCCTGGGCACCGAGGACACCATCCTCTTCTCCTCCTGCTTCGACGCCAACGGCGGTGTGTTCGAGTCCCTGTTCGGGGCGCAGGACGCCATCATCTCCGACTCCCTGAACCACGCCTCCATCATTGACGGCATCCGCCTGTCCAAGGCCGCGCGCTTCCGCTACGCCAACCAGGACATGGCAGACCTGGAAGTCCAGCTCCAGGCAGCTGCCGCCATGAACGACGGCGCCGGCGCCCGCCGCACCATCATCGTCACCGACGGTGTCTTCTCCATGGACGGCTTCCTGGCACCCCTGGAGGCCATCTGCGATTTGGCCGACAAGTACGACGCCCTGGTCATGGTTGACGACTCCCACGCCGTGGGCTTCATGGGCGCCACCGGTGCCGGAACGCCCGAGCACGCAGGCGTCTCCGACCGCGTGGACATCTACACCGGCACCTTCGGCAAGGCCCTGGGCGGGGCATCCGGCGGCTACGTTGCAGGCCGCGGCGAGATCGTCGCCATGCTGCGCCAAAAGGCACGCCCCTACCTGTTCTCCAACTCCCTGGCCCCCGCCATCGTTGCCGCCACCTTGAAGGCCCTGGAGCTCGTGGCAGGCTCCGGCGAGCTGCGCACCAAGCTGTTTGAGAACGCCAACTTGTTCCGCAGCCGCATGACCGAGGAAGGCTTCGAGCTGCTCCCCGGCGAGCACGCAATCGTCCCCGTCATGTTTGGCAACGCCGTTGAGGCCGCCCGCGTGGCCAACGCCATGCTGGATCACGGCGTGTTCGTCACGGCGTTCAGCTTCCCCGTGGTCCCGCGCGGCGCCGCCCGCATCCGCGTGCAGCTCTCGGCAGCCCACAGCGCCGACGACGTCGAGGCCTGCGTCCGCGCGTTCGTCGCCGCCCGCGGCTAGAGGGCCGGCAAATACCTGAACTTGTGCGCACATCCCGGGTCCGGGGTGTGCGCACAAGTGTTTATGCACACCGCCAGCTGCGGGCCATGCGCATATCTGCAGCTCCCGCGGGGTACACGCCCGGCGTGGCAGGATAAAACCATGACTTTTGCCTGGGACATCCGTGCACGCGTGCAATTCGAGGGCGACGCCCATGTCCAGGAGGACAGCTGCGGCTTCAACGGCCCCAACGCCTGGATCATCGACGGCGCCACCACGCTGCTTGAGCCCCTGGACCTGCCCGCCGCGTCCAACCCGCAGTGGCTGGCGCAGAAACTAACTCAGGCGCTGGGTGCAGCCACCGAGTCCGGCGTCGGCGCCGTGCTGGCGGATGCACTTGCTGCCGTCGATGCGGCCGCTTCACCGCTGGTGGGGGATGAGCGCGTGCGCTTCCCGAGCGCCGCCATCACCGTGGCGCAGCTGAACGCCGACGGCGTGGAAATCGCCAGCCTTGCCGACTGCACAATGGTGGTCCGCACGCACGACGGCGCCACCCACCTGGTCCGCGCCGAGCTGGCGGACGCGGGCATCACCGCCGTTGAGCCCGCCGAACGGCTGGCGCAGCTCAAGCGAGACCGCGAAATGCGCAACACTCCCGGCCGGCTCTGGGTGGCACGGCGCGAAGCCGAAGCGGCGGACCACGCCCATGTGGTCCAGCTGGGACGGCCCGAGCTCATGGTCATGGCCACCGACGGGGCGTGGCGCGCCGTGGACCTGGGGATCGTCAGCGGCCCCGAGGAATTCCTGGCCCGCACGGCGACCACCGTCGACGCACTGGGCCTGCTGCACGAGCTGCGCGTGCGCCAGGGCGAAATCGACGAGGTGGCCGACGACGCCACGATCCTCACGCTCGCTCCGCGGACCGGTGATTGACCTTGTCGAAATCCAACCACCGCATCGGCTGGGCCCAGCTGCCACCCCACGTCCGCGCCGGGGTTGAGGACATCCTGGGCGACACCGTCGTGTCAGCCGTGTCCCAGCCCGGCGGGTTCTCGCCCGGATCTGCCGACCGCGTGGTCTTGGCCTCGGGCCGCCGCGCCTTCGTCAAGGCCGTGAGCGCGGACGTCAACGCCACCTCGGCCACCCTGCACCGGCGCGAGGCAGGCATTTCCGCAGCCCTCCCGCCGGATACCCCGGCCCCCGCCTTCCTCGGCACGTACGACGACGGCACCTGGGTTGCGCTGGCACTGGCCGACGTCGCGGGCCGGCACCCGCAGGAACCCTGGGCCGAAAACGAGCTGCGCTGCGTTCTGGACACGCTGGCGCAGGTGGCGCAGCGTCCCGTGCCGGAGGGGCTCGGACTGCCGCGCAACGAGGACGAACTTAGCGGGGAGTTTCTGGGCTGGGACAAGCTGGCGGAGCAGCCCATGGACGGCATAGACCCCTGGGCTGCAGCCCACCTGGGCGAGCTGGCGGAACTGGCCCGCGCGGGCCTGGGATCGCTCGCCGGCAACTCGCTGGTCCACGGCGACCTGCGTGCCGACAACATCCTGCTGGCCGGGGGAGCCGCCATCCTGCTTGACTGGCCATGGGCCACCGTGGGCTCTTCGTGGTTTGATGCGCTGGGAGTGCTGATCAACGCCAAGACGCTGGCGCCGGAATCCGACATTGAACACTGGATTGAAACGCATCCGGCGTTCCGCGGGGCCACCCCGGAAGCCATCAACGGGGTCCTGGCCGGATTCATCGGCTACTTCCTGGACATGTCCCGCATGCCTGCGCCCGCCGGCATCCCCACCCTGCGCGCCTTCCAAAGGAAGCAGGGGGATGCGGTCCTCGGCTGGCTGGCGCAGCGGCTGTCCTGACGCCTGACTCTTTCTGCTCGTAACGAAGCATCTTTTTTCACCGAGGTGCATAGGCTGGATCGAATGGGCACCATGGGGGAATTCTTTTCAAGAACACGGCAGTCGGCACGCGCGCGGTGGCAGCTTTTGCAGCTGCTGAAGCTGGACGGCCGGCGCAGCATGGCCCTGGCCCTGCTCAGCGCGGTCACGGCAGTGGTGCCGGGTGCCACCGCCCTCGCCACCGGATGGCTGGCCGCCACCTTGGCCGTGCCGGGCGGCCTGACCCTGGCGGCAGCCGCCGGCCCGCTCAGCGCCCTGGCCGTACTGCTCATTGCGCAGGAAGTTGCGCAGTCCCTGAGATTTTCCCTGGCCGCCACCATCTCGGCCATCATCGATGCGGACATCCGCTCCCGGGTGCGGCTGAAGTTCCAGGCATCCGAACTCTCCACGATTGAATCTGCGGCCTTTGGCGACGATGCCTCGCGTGCCTCAGAACTGGCCAACCTGAACGGCTTCATCCGCTCCGCCGGGCAGGCGGCCACCCAGCAGCTGGTCTTCATCTTCCGCATCGCGGCCATCGTCAGCAGCGCCGCAGTGGTGGCCCACTTCTCCTGGTGGCTGGCGGCCGGGCTGGTCGCGGCCGGGCTCATCACGAGGGTCTTTGCGCTGCGCGCGTTTCTGCAAAACTCCACGGTCCGGGACACACGCGAAATGCACCGGCGCCGGGCCGCCTACTGGACCGAGCTGGGCACCGACCCGGGGGCCGGCAAGGAGGTGCGGATGTTCGGGCTCGGTGACTGGGTTGCGGGGCGCCGCCGTGCCGAGATGGGGGAGTACCTCGGTGAGGTGACAGCGGCCAGGGAGGCCATGTTCAAGGCGAACTGGATCCTTGCCGTTCCCCGGATGGCGGCCGCTGCGGCCGCACTCGCGCTGCCCGGCCTGGCCGTGGCCAACGGCGAGGCCGGCATCTCCGTGCTGGTCCAGACCTCCGTGGCAGGCCTGGCCGTGCTGGCCAACAGCCACCTAGGCTCCGAGGCCATTCAGATCTCCTTCGGCATGCGGGCGCTGGAGGCCATGAACCGGCTCACCGACTCCTTCGGCCCCAGCGTGGCGTCTGCTGGCACCGGGGCGGTTCCGGCAGGGACCCGCAACGATGTTGACGTGCGGGGCATTTCCTACACCTACCCGCAGGGCCCCCGGCCCGTGCTGGCCGACTTTTCCCTATCCATCCCACACCACCAGGTTCTCGCCATCGTGGGCCGCAACGGCATCGGCAAGACCACGCTCATCAAGCTGCTCACGGGACTCTACCGGCCGGACGGGGGAACGATTGTTGCCGGAGGGCTCCGCGTGGACGGCCCGGGACGCACGCAATGGCAGCGGCGGTGCGCCGTGGTCTTCCAGGACTTCAACCGCTACCCGTTGTCTCTGGCGGACAACGTTGCCATGGAGGCGCCGGAACACCGCACCGACATTGAGGGAATCAGGATGGCGCTGGAACAAGCCGGTGCCGCGCCGATCCTGCACACCCTGCCCGAAGGCCTGGACACCCTGCTGAGCCGCCAACGCTCCGGCGGGACGGACCTGTCCGGCGGACAGTGGCAAAAGATTGCCCTGGCCCGCGCCCTGTTCGCCGTGGCCCATGGACGGGACTTCCTGGTCCTGGACGAGCCCACGGCGCAACTGGACGTCCAGGCAGAGGCCGACTTCTTCCAAAACCTGGTCGACGCCGTGCGCGGCAAAGCCACAGTGGTGCTGATTTCACACCGCCTCTCCACCGTCCGCCCGGCCGACAGGATAGTGGTCCTGGACAGGGAAGGGGTGGCAGAGGACGGAACGCACCAGGAACTGATGGAACGCGGCGGCAACTACGCCTCCGCGTTCGCCCTCCAGGCCCACCGGTTCACGGCAGGCACCCCGTCCGACGCCGAAGACGCAGAACAGGAGTCCGCACGTGGCTGAGCAAACCCTCAAGGAAAACAAGGTGCGGACCAGGGGCGTCACCCGCCACATCATGGGCCTGGGCTGGCGCGTGGACAGGAAGTCCACGGTGGCGATCCTGGTCCTCATTGCCGTGGGCGCGTCCCTGAACAGCCTGGGCGCCATCGCGCAGCGCTGGATTGTGGACGCGGCAGGCGCCCAGCTGGTGGCCGGTGTGGTCATGGCGGCCCTGCTGGGCGGTGCCGTGGTGGGCATTGGCGGTGCGGCTGACTGGATCCAGCGCTACCGCCAGGGCCACCTGATTGACCTCATCGAGGTCAGTGTCAACGACGAAATCCTGGCCACCGCCGGGAGCATTCCCACCCTGGCCCACCTTGAGCGCTCGGATTTCCTGGACAAGGTGTCCCTGCTGCGAAGTTCCGTGCGCGACCTCAGCAGCGGCGGCTGGGCCATGGCCGCAGGGGCCGGGGCACTGGTCAGCGTGGGCTTTTCCGTTGTGCTGCTCATGCAGGTCCATCCGCTGCTGGGCCTGCTTGCCCCCGTGTCCCTGGTTCCCTTGTGGGCGGCCAACCGGGCCACAGCGTACGAAGCTGGTGCGAGGCGCGAAACAGCCGAACTGGAACGCCACGAGGCAGCCCTCCACAAGCTCCTTTTGGACCCGGCAGCGGCCAAGGAAATCCAGCTCTCCGGTTCCGCCGGCGAACTCGATGCCCAGGCCCGCCAGGCCTCGGACCAGGTCATCGCGGTCCGGGCCCGGGCCAGGACCCGTGCCATGGGGTTGAACCTGCTCTCGTGGTCGGCTTTTGCCGCCGCCTACATCGCGGCCCTGGTGCTGCTGGCGCAACTCGTGGCCGGCGGCAGGGCCGGCGTTGGCGACGTCATGCTGGTCATCACCCTCGCCTCCACGCTGCGGTTCCAGGTCCGCCAGATCGTGGAGGAGTACACCCGCATTGCCGATGCCAGGCTGGCCACCGAGCACTACCTGTGGCTCATGGACTATGCCGACAGGCAGCGCCACACAGGCACGGTGCCCGTTCCGGAGACGCTTGGCAGCGGCATCAAGCTGACGGACCTGAGTTTCAGCTACCCCGGAACCGACGTGGAGGTCCTCTCCGGCATCAACCTGGACTTCCCCGCTGGTTCCACCGTGGCCCTGGTGGGCATCAACGGGGCTGGCAAGACCACGCTCGTGAAGCTCCTGACGGGGATGTACACCCCGGACCGCGGCAGCATCACCGTTGACGGCACCGAGCTGGCAGGGCTGCACCTGGAGGGCTGGAGGCAGCGCACCGCCGGCGCGTTCCAGGACTTCGTCAATTTCCAGCTGAAGGTGGGCACGGCCATCGGTGTGGGGGACCTGCCCCGGAGCGCCGATGCGGGCGCCATTGCCGCTGCGGCCCAGGCGTCGGGTGCGGACGCCGTCATCGGCACGCTTGCCAACGGGCCGGCCACGCAGCTGGGGCTGCACTACGGCGGCGTGCAGCTGTCCGCCGGCCAGGCCCAGAAGGTGGCACTGGCCAGGGGGCTCATGCGGCAGGCGCCGCTGCTGCGCGTTCTCGACGAGCCGACCGCAGCCATGGACCCGCAGTCCGAGGACGAGCTGTACCGGCGGTTCGTGGACCAGGCCACGGGGGCAAACGGCATGGTCACTGTCCTGGTATCGCACCGCTTCTCAACGGTGCGGATGGCAGATGAAATTGTGGTGATCTCCAAGGGCCGGGTGGCCGAACGGGGAAACCACCAGGCGCTCATGGACAACGGGGCGGAGTACGCCCGGCTCTACCAGGCCCAGGCCGGCGGATACAGCTAGTCCCCACGCCCTCCCACAAATCGCTGGCGCGATTTCCGGGTCCCGCAGGCGCGTGGCCCCATCCTGGCGGTTCCTAGCCCGTTGCCAGCTTGAACGCGGCCTCCGGGCGGTGCACGCCGCGCGGCCTGTAGCCCAGGGCCTCGGACTCACCCAGCAAATCCGCCAGATACCAGATGATGGCCAGCCACATCTCCGTGCCCTGGAGGCCCGGAAGCGATTCGGCCGTCCCATCGGCTGCAAAGCTGAACGGCATGCCTTCGCCCGGCACCCAATGCCCCAGCGCGGCATCCAGTTGTTCCCTGGCCCACGCCAGCACCTCCTGCCGCCTGTGGCCGGTCTGCTGGCCGGCCAGCCACAGCGGGTGAGCCACGTCCAGGACATTGCACGCATTCTGCCGCCCGGGGGCAAAATGGCGCGGATCGCCCGAATGCCCCAGCACGGTGTCCACAAGTTTCCCAGGGTAGGGAATGGGCAGCCCGAACTGGGCAAAGGTTCCGCGCGTCAGCCTGTAGAAGCCGTTGACAGTCTGCAACAGGGATCCTTCTGCCGGGTCTCCCCACGCACCGGTAGAGGGACTGGCATTGCCCAGCAGCCAACCAAAAAGGGCGTTCGCCGGGCTCCGGTCCCCGGTGCCCCGCGCAAGGTTCCAGTGGCTGGCCGTGCCCCAGGCGTCGATCCAGGCCCCGGCGCCCCAGGCGTTTTTCTGCCACGGCAGTTTTGCCAAGGCATCCACGAGGCCGGGGGCATCCATCTGTGCCACCGCGTGGATGGGGTGGGCAAACCGGCTGCCCAGCAGGTCAAGAGCGTAGCCCACGGACAGGACATGGTACGTGGCGGCGCCGGTGCCAAAGGCGAGGGGGCCGGCGTCGGGCGTGCCATCTGCACAGTACTCGGGAACCAGGCCCGTGACGGGATCCTGCAGGGACTGCAGCCGGGCCACATGGCCGGCGTGGGTGAGCTGGGCCGGTGCTGTGCCCAGCAGCAGTTCCGCAAGTTCGACGGCGTCGCAGTGCGCCCGGACCGTGGGCGCGGCACCGGGCGAATCGGCATACAAGCCGCCGTTGCGGGCGGGATCCCAACAGCGGGCAATCAGGGCGGGGGCATCCTGGCGGACCATGGCGCCGAAGTCCGCCAGCCTCGCCGCCAGTGGGGCTGGCTTGGCGGCTCCAACCTCCCGCCTGTCACGCAGGTGCCGGGCCGGGTTGCCGCCAACAATTGACCAGTCCGCCACGTCCCGGGTCACGATGGCGCCCGCGGCGAGCACGGCGTGGGAACCGACGGTGACGCCGTCCAGGACCGTGACATTGGAGCCGATCCAGACGTCGTCGCCAATCGTGATGCCCTTGACGGTGAGTTTCTGCCTATAGACCGGCTCATCCGGGTGCATGGAGTGGTTGAAGGCAATGATGGAGGTGTGCGCGCCAATCCGCACCGCATCACCAATGCGCACCTTGCCGCGGATCACTGTGAAGGGGTTGACTGTGGTGTTGGCGCCAAGATGCACATGGTCGGTGATGTAGGCGTGGGCGGCAACGTAGGAGTTGTCGCCGATGTGGAATTCCACGGGGTCGATGTTGGCGTGTGGGGAGAGGAAAACCTGCTCGCCAATGGAGACGCCGGGGGTTTCCTTCAGCTCGCCCTGGTGCTGCAACTGGCGACGCTGTTCCTCCTCCGAGGCCGAGGGCCAGAACAGCCAGGGAGAGTAGTCGAACTTCAAGGGCGAGGAATAGCTCATGCGGGCGCCACCGTCCTGAAGCCCAGGTTGCCGCTGGCCGACTCCGGAGAGTTGGAGCTGCGCGCGGCCAGCCGGTAGCGGTTGCAATAGGAGTCGTGGCACAGGTAGGAGCCGCCGCGCATGACCCGTCCGCGGCCAATCGTGGGACCGGCCGGGTCCTCCACGGTGCCCTGGGCCAGGCAGCCCTTGTAGTACTTGGGCAGGAACCAGTCGGCGCACCACTCCCACACATTGCCGCTGGTCTGGAACAGGCCATAGCCGTTGGGCTCGAAGCTGTCCACCGGTGCGGTGGTGAGGAAGCCGTCGTCGAGCGTGTTTTGCGTGGGGAAGGTGCCCTGCCAAATGTTGCAGCGGTGCAGCTGCGCGCCGTCGTCCGCCGTGCCATGGAGTTCATTGCCCCAGGGGTAGCGGGCCTGGGCCATGCCTCCGCGGGCCGCATACTCCCACTGCGCCTCCGTGGGCAGGGCACGCCCGGCCCAGGCACAGTAGGCCAGGGCATCCGTGTGCGAGACCTGGGTGACGGGGTGGTCCGGGATGTCCTGCCATGACGATTGCGGCCCGGCCGGGTGGGCCCAGTCAGCTCCGCGGACATTCAACCACCAGGGTGTGCCGGCGGCCGTGCCCAGGATGTCCGCCGCGTCGGCCTGCACGGCCAGGTGGAACACCGCCGAGGTGCCGTACAGTTCCGACTCCGTCCGGTAGCCGGTGGCGTCAACAAATGCGGCAAAGGCGGCATTGCTGACGGCAGTGGTGTCGATGCTGAAGCCAGAGATCCGCACCTCGTGGACGGGCCCCTCGCCGTCCGCCGGGTAGCCCTCATCGAAGGGGTCGCCCATGGCAAAGGTGCCGCCGGGGATGGCCACTTCCAGGTGGCCGTGGCCGGATGCCCGGGAGGGCTTGGCCGGCACGCTGGGAGAGAAGAGCTGGGCACCGGCGGGCGCGTGGTCCCCGTGGCCGGCGCGGCCGCCGGGACTGCAACAACTGGACACGGGTTCTCCTTGCAAGCAGGCATCTGGGATTCCCACCAGTCTAGGCTTCCGGCGCGGCGAAACCGCCCCGGTTGGCGCGTGGCGGCGCAAGTGTGCCACCATGGCGCCATGGATGCACAGGTACTGGTCATTGGCGGAGGAATTGCCGGGCTCTCGCTCGCATGGGCGCTGGCGCCCCACACGCGGGTTGTTGTGGCGGAGGCCGAGGAAACCCTGGCCCACCACACCTCCTCCCGTTCGGCCCGGCAGATGCAGCCCAGCTACGGCCCGGCAGCCATCCAGGAACTGACGCACCGCAGCATCGCCATGGTGCGGGACATCTCCGGCGCGCTCGCAGCCCCCATCCTGGCACCCCGGCCACTGTTGACCCTGGGCACTGCCGCCGAGGTGGCCCGGCTGTTGGCCACCCACAGTCAGCTGCAGCGCGTTGACCACGCAGAAACGCTGCGGCTGAGCCCCGACGTCCGCCCTGACATCTTCCAGGAGGCAGCCCTGGACGGCACCGCCATGGAGGTGGACGTCCCCTCCCTCATTGAGTTCTACCGCAGCCGGGCAGTGGCCGCGGGGGCCGTGGTCCTCACGGGTGCGCCCGTGGCCTCGGCCACCGCAACGGACGGCGGCTTTGAGGTGGTGGCGGGGGAGCATGTGATCACCGCGGCCACCGTGGTCAACGCGGCCGGTGCTTGGGCCGATGCCGTGGCTGCCATGTTCGGGGTGCGCCCGCGCGGGCTGGTGCCCCACCGGCGCAGCGTGGCAATCGTGTCCACTCGGGAGCCCGTCAACCCGTCCGGGCCCATGGTGGAACCGGCCGACGAGTCCTATTACTACCGCCCCGACGGGGAGCACCTGCTCATCTCGCCGTGCGAATCGGTCCCCGCCGAGGCAGGCGACGCGCAGGTGGTTCAGGCGGACATCGCCCAACTCATCCACCGCATTGACGCCGTGACCACCCTGGGGATTTCCGGCGTCGTGCGCTCCTGGACGGGGCTGCGCACCCACCCCGCCGACGGCCTGCCCGTGGTGGGGTTCGACGCCGGTGTGCCCGGCTTCTTCTGGCTGGCCGGACAGGGCGGCTACGGAATCCAGACCTCCGCGGCCCTGGCCACGCTCGCAGCGCGGCTCATCACGGGGCAGCTGCCGGGCGAAGATGCAGAGCTGGCCGCGGCCCTGAGCCCGCAGCGGCCAGGGCTTTAACGCAGCGGGCCTAGCTCGTGGCGCCCGAAGCCATGACGCCCACGCCCAGCACGGCCAGGATGCCGCTGCTGATGCGCTCAATGAGTGAATTGACCTTGGGCTTGCGCAGCCACTTCATGGCCCGGTAGGCAATGAAGGCAATGGCTGTCAGGTACAGGAAGCCGATCACGGCCAGGGTCAGGCCCAGGACCATCGCCATGGCGAGCGTGTTGGCACCCTGGGGGATGAACTGGGGGACCACGGCCAGGTAGAACAGCCCCACCTTGGGGTTCAGCAGCGTGGACAGCAGGCCCGCGCCAAATCCGGCACGCTTGCTGTAGACCAGCGGCTGGGTTCCCTCGCCGTCGGCGGCAATGCCTTCCTTGGCCGCCTTGCGGGCCTTCAGGAACGAGGAGACACCCAGGTACAACAGGTACAGGCCGCCGGCAATCTTGATCCAGCGGAACACCTCGGCAGACTGCTCCAGGATGGCTGCAAGGCCCAGGCCCACCAGTGCCGCCCACACCAGCGCGCCCACGCCAGAGCCGGCCGCGGCGGCAATGCCGGCACCCACGCGGTTGAGGGAAATCCGCAGCACCATGAAGGTGTCCGGGCCCGGGATAAGGGCGAGCATGAGGCACAGGCCGGCAAAGGCCACAAGGGAAACAAGGGTCATGGGTACATTGTCCGGTGCGGTGCCACCTGCCCGCAAGCCGCTCTGGGCGCCACCGTCTGACATGCCAGACGCCCAAGCCGGCCCGGGACGCCCGTGGTGTGCGGCGCCGTCGTAGGCTGTGGGCATGAGTGAACTGATCAGCAACATTGGCGAATTGATGACCCAGGACGGTGAACACGGCACCCTGAAGGATGCGGCCGTGGTGCTGGAGGGGGAGCGGATCGCCTGGATCGGGCCCGCCGCCAACGCGCCGGCCGCCGACACCGCCACTGATGCGCAGGGCCGCGCCGTGCTGCCGGGGTGGGTGGATTCACACACGCACCTGGTGTTTGCCGGCGACCGGACGGCGGAATTTGAGGCGCGCATGGCCGGGCAGAGCTACAGCGCCGGCGGCATCGCGGTCACCATGGACGCCACCCGCGCGGCAGGGGACTACGAGCTCACCCGGCTGGGGCTGGGCCGTGTGGCCGAGGCAGTTTCGCAGGGCACCACCTACCTGGAGACGAAAACCGGCTACGGGCTGGACGTGGACAATGAGGCCCGCAGCGCCCGCATCGCCTCCACCGTGGCCGACGAGGTCACCTATCTCGGCGCGCACCTGGTGCCGGCCGGCATGGACGCCGACGAGTACACGGAGCTGGTCTGCACCGAGATGCTTGCCGCCGTGCGCCCCTACGCCAAGTGGGCCGACGTTTTCTGCGAGCGAGGTGCCTTCACCCCGGAGCAGTCCCGCCGCGTGCTGGAGGCCTGCCGCGACGCCGGGCTGGGCCTGCGCGTGCACGGCAACCAGTTGGGCCCGGGGGCGGGCGTGGCACTGGCCGTGGAACTTGGCGCGGCGAGCGTGGACCACGTGAACTTCCTGACGGACGACGACGTGGCACTCCTTGCGCAGTCATGGTCCGGTTGGGATGCGGGGGCCAATGCGGGGCGCGGGGCGGGTGTGCGCGGGACCGTCGCCACAGTGCTGCCGGCCTGTGACCTGTCCACCAGGGCGCCGCTGGCACCCGCGCGGCAACTGCTCGACGCCGGCGTGCAGCTGGCCATGGCGTCCAACGCCAACCCGGGAACGTCGTACACCTCCTCCATGGCATTCTGTGTGACCACTGCCGTGCTGCAGATGGGCCTGAGCGTGCGCGAGGCCGTGCGGGCCGCCACCTACGGCGGGGCGCTGGCCCTGGGCCGTGAGTCCGGGGTTGATGCCGACGGGCAGCGGGCCGTGGGCACGATTGCCGTGGGCCACCGCGCCGACCTCCACATGCTCAAGGCACCCTCGGCCACTCATTTGGCCTACCGGCCCGGGATCCCGCTGACGGCAGCCGTGTGGCGGGCAGGCGTGCGCGAGGTCTAGTCCTTAAACAACCAACCCGCAGTAGTGGCTGAGAAAGTCGCGATTTTCGCTTGTTTCTCGGCCACTACTGCGGGTTGGTTGTGCTGTCAGGCGTCCTGCCGGGCTACGGTGTGCAGGCCGTGTCCGCCGGGCGGGTGGCGGGGGCGAAACCGGTGGCTGCCGTCCCGCCAGTGCCATAGACGCGCATCTCGGCGGCCGCGGCGAACTGCAGCCCATTGATGGCGTTGTTGGCCTGGAACTTCACAAACTTGGCCGCAACGGCCGGGAACGTGATGTTTTGCATGGCCGTGGTGTCCGCCAGGTTTCCGGTGGCCGCCTGGGTCCAGGTGGTGCCGTCCATGGAGGTGAAGACGGTGTAGCCCTTCACCTTGCCGTTCTGGCCGCCGGACTGGCGCCCCTGGTAGCCAAAGCCGCTGACCGTGTAGGCGCCGTTGAGGTTCAGCTGCACCCAGTGGGGGTAGTTGGTGATGGTGGGGTCGTACTGGGTGTGCCAGATGCTGCCCAGGTCCCCGTCCAGCACATTGGCCACGGGTCCCTCACCGGGGCCGGAGTCCAGGTTCTGCGAGTCCGCGCTGGCCGTCATGGCCGAGGTCGGGACCATGGCCGCGGTGGCCACGTGCAGATTTGAATCCGAATCCACGCTCTTGGTGGCGCACTCGTTGAAGTAGACGGCCGCGGGGTGGATCACTGCCGTGGTGCCGGCGGCCCCGGCCGGCGCGGTGATGAGCCAGGTGGTGGTGGCCGTGGCACCAGGCTTGAGCGTGCCCACCAGGTTGCCGTCCTTGGTGGCGACCTGGGCCGACCAGCCGGCGGGCAGGGTGCCCAGCGACATGGCCACATTCGTGGCGTCAGTGCTCTCATTGTTCGTGAACGTGGTCACGTAGCTGTTGCTGGTGCCCGGGTTCAGGTCCGCGTTGGCGGGCCCTGCCACGGAGGCGCAGGAGGCCCCTCCGGTGACGGCACCGAGATCGGTCACCGTGAAGTCGTCGATCACGAAGTCGGCCCCGTTGGCGGAGCCGGTCTTGCGCAGGCCCACCCAGTTGTCGCCGCAGCCGGCCGTGAAGGTCCGCGAGTAACTTGCGGTGTCCAGCGCCGGCGCCATGGCTTCGGCCTTGAGGTCCTTCGAGGCCAGCTTTCCGCCGACCACGGTGTCCGCGCCTGTGACCCACTGCCACTGGCCGGCCACGTTGGTCTGGTACTTGAAGGACACCGTGTAGGAGTGGCCCGCCGTGAAGGGAACCGTTGCCGGAACTGTCCTGTACACCAGTCCCGTGTTTTCCTCATGCGACTTTAGGGAGGAGTCCCCGTTGAGGACGTCATCCACTGCCTGGCCGTTGAGGGTGCCGGAGTTGTAGGGGCTGTAGGTGTTCTTCCATTCCTTTTGGGAGTAGGGGGCGTGCAGGATGCTGACGCTGGTGCGGGGGTCGGTGGATCCGCCGGCGTCGCCCTTCATGAAAGGACCCCAGCCGGGCTGGTTGCCCTCGAAGTTGGCACTGGCCACGAGCTTTCCGGGGCTGTTCGCCGCAACTGCCACCGGCGTCGTGGTGTCTTCCATGATGCGTACATCATCCAGTGTCACCGCGGCGTCGCCGGCCACTGCGCTGATGGACACGTCCACTTTTTGGTTGACTGGGGCGGTGAACTGCACCGATGCCCGCTGTGAGTAGCTGCCCTGCTTGGCATCGGCGGCCACCTGGTTCTTCGCCGGGGTGATGTCGAAGGTGTTGGACGCACTCAGGTCCTTGCCTGTGACGCTGAGTGTGACGGCCCGGCGGCTGCCGGCGGCGATCTCGACGTTGGCGCTGAGCGTGTACGTCTTGCCCTTGTCGAGCTTCTTGACGTTCTGGGAGATGGACGACGCCGAGGTCCCCAGGACAGCCACGTTGTCACCAATGGCGGTGCGTGCCACGGCGGCGCCGCCTGTGGCGTTCCAGGCGTCCAGGTTGCCGGCGTTGAAGCCGGGATCCACCAGCGGGGAGCCGTCGCCGTAGTTGGCGTTCTTGTTCACGGGCTGGTTGCCGTTGGGTGCCAGCACGTAGGCCACTGCCTTGTCCCCGGTCAGCGTGACGGTGCCGTTGTTGTTGATGACATCGGCGACCTTGGTGCGCCCCTGGTCGGTGAGCTTGTACAGCGTGAAGTTGCGCTTGCCCGCAAACTGGCTGGTCAGCGTGAAGGTGGTGGTGCCGCCGGCCGCCGAGTAGAAGTACATCTTGTTGGCGTCGGTGGGGGAGGTGGTCTTGGAGTTGTTGGCCGCATCCTGCCAGGGCAGCAGGTAAGTGCCGCCGTCCAGGACAACGGCGTTGCCCATGGTGATCTGGCGTTGGCCGTTGACCATGTTGATGGCCACCCCGTCCGTCAGTGTTGCTGACTTGCCAATGTCCCAGTTGGTGACTTCAAAGTGCTGGATGAACTTGGTGGGCAGGTTGTTGACCCAGATGTTGTTGTAGAACGCATTGAAGTCGTCCTGGCCCGTCCATCCTTCGAAGTCCTTGAGCTGGGCGCCGCCCAGGAGGGGATCGGTGTTCCAGACATCACGCTGGGTGTTGGCGATGAACCTGGCAATGTTGGAGTTGATGCCCTTGTTCGTGGCGCCTCCGTAGTTCTTGTCATTGGCCCAGTGCGACCAGATGGAGTTGCCCTCGAACTTGTAGGCCCACTCGCTGGCCACCTCGAAGCCCATGGCGCGCAGCCCGGTGGCGAGCTGGTCGGCCAGCCATCCGCTGGAGTAGTAGGCGTCAATGTAGACAGTCTTGATGCCGGGGGCTTCCTTGCGGAGCTCGGCGAAGCGGTCCAGGATGGCCCCGGTGCCCAGGTCCTTGCGTTGGTCGATGTGGTAGGACTGGTTCAGCCAGTCCCAGCCGTTGACCTGCCCGGAGATCATGCCTTCGCTGAAGCTCTTGGCCTGCGGGTAGGCCTCGGTCACGTTGACGTGGACCGCCACATCGGCGTTGTAGTCTGCGCCCTTGGCGGCCAGGGTATTGAGGTCCGCCAGGCCGCCGGCCCGGGTGTTGTAGTCCCCGCCGTAGTCCGGGTGGCCGGAGTCGTGGCCCTCATTCGCGTAGCCCTTTTCCAGGACCCACTGGCCAAGATCGTCCGTGGACTGGGAAATCCGCTTGACGTTGTCAAGGGTCTTCAGGAACGGGTTGGTGGCCTCGGAGGCGAAGTTGAACGGGATGTGCTGGACCACTCGCTCCGGGACCCTGTTGGCGCCCAGGGGCTCGGTCATGGCTGTCCGGTACGCCATGGCGCCGTCCTCCCAGGTGACCTTGCCGTCTGCGTTGGCGTCGGCGGAAAGGACCACTGTGGTCTTGGGCAGCGTGTAGAACTGCACGCGGGGATCGGTGGCACCCTTGGCTGCGTAAGTGTAGTTGCCCACTGACAGTTCGGCGCGCTTGGCGCCGTTGCCAGCGTCGAGGATCCGGGACTGCAGGCGCGTGTTCCAGTTGGTGTTGGAATCCTGGGCGGAGTCGTCCGTGGCATTCGTCATGAGCCCGGCGGAGAGCTGGGAGTTGCTGACAAAACCGTAGGGGGTGCCGACGTCGGCCGGGTCAAGCTTGGTGCTGCCGGTGACGGAGGTGAACTGGTCGGCAGTGGTGGTGGAGTCGGTGGAAATCTTGGTCCGGGCAAGCTGTGCCGCGGCATCGCTGGAATCGACAGACACCAGGGACTGGTTGGGGATTGCCAACTGGTCAAGTGTCGTGGCGGCGCTTCCAGAAATCTTGGTGACCGCGAACTCCACCGTGTTGGCGGCGGTTGCCGTGATGGCCGATTCGATGGTCAGGTTCGGGAAATCGGCAAACGTGGACGTGTAGTTGGCCGTTGCGCCAGCGGAGGTCATGGTGGTGGTTGCCGCGTAGTTCTTGCCGTTGAGGGTGAAGTTCACCAGCTTGTCGGCCTGGCCTGCCAGGGCCTTGCCGCCGAGCGTGTAGGAGATGACCTGCGGGAATTCCTTGCCCACCGCAACGGAGAGGCCCTTGCCGTTGGTGATGGTGATGGGCGTTGCCGGATCGGCCGGGGGCGCTGGCGGAACGGGCGCGGGGGTCGTGTCACCGGTGGCTCGCACGCGCAGTTCCGAGGCGGAGACGTTGTTGCTGCCGTTGACGGTGCTGTCGGCCTCGAATTTCACGTAGCGGGCCTTGACCGGGTTGTCGAAGAGGATGGTCTGGACCTGGGTGTTTGAGGCAGGCTGGGCCAAGCTGCCCGCCGCGACGGGTGCACCCCAGTCGCCGGCCGGGTTGCTTGCCACGGTGCGGTCGTCGGTGACGAAGACCTTGAAGTTTTTGACGGGGCCGTTGGCCTGGTTCTTGACCGAGTAGTCCAGTCCCGTGAGGGTGAAGGACCCGCCAGCGTCCCAGGAGATCCAGTGCGGCAGGGGATCGGCCACGCCGACGCCGTCCACCACCTTGTAGGCGACTGTCCATTGCGAGGCGTAGTCGTTGTCGAAGGCCCCGGCAGCCGTGCCGTCCAGGGCGGGCGGGGCGGGGTACGCCGGCGACTGCGAGTCGGTGCCCATGAGCGTGTACTGCGACGGCGTGACGGGCGTGCCCGAGGGGTCCGGTGCAGCCTGTGCGGTGGCCCCCATGCCAACGCTGAGGCCTGCAAGGAGCGCCACTGTGGCTGCCGTTGCAATGGTTTTGTGAAAAGCCCGGCCATTGTGGGCCGGAGTTGGCCGTTGGCTGGGTGTGGTGGGTGGAATCACTTGAATGTCCTTGGGTTCAGGGGATTGGACGTGTGAATGGGGCTCAGAGCGGCCGGCGCGCAGCTTGACGCAAGCGGCGGACGGTGAGTGTGATCCATAACATTTTGAGTATCCGCCCGCGTGATTCAAATTACAAGGGTTCGACGGAAGGTTCATGGAAGCTGCTGCGGTCAGCGGGGTCCGGGTGTGCGCGAGGTTTAGCGACTGCCCCGGGACCCCGGTGATCGAGCTTGTCGAGATCCGGTGCTGGATTTCGACAAGCTCAATCACCGGGAACAGGCTCGACCACCAAAAAAGGGCGCCGGGCTTGAATTTCTTCAAGTCCGGCGCCCTTGCTTTTTTGGGCTTATTGCCCGGGGTGGTGGCTAGCCGTGCGTGCGTCGGCGGCGGACCAGGATGGTTGCCGCGCCTCCGAACAGGGCCAGCAGTGCGATGGCGAGGATCGGCAGGACGCCGTTGGCGCCGGTGCTGGCCAGGTCATCTGCCGATGCCGCCGTGGTGGCAGCTCCCGCGGTGGCGGGCTGGCTGGCGGTGCCGCCGGTGACCGTCAGCGCGATGCTGAACTTGGCCGGCTTGCCGTCGGTGCCGGTGCCTGCAATGACCACCGTGTGCTTGCCTGCCGGTACATTGGCGGGCAGCTTGGCGGTCAAGGTGACTGAACCGTCCTTGGCGACTACCGCTGTGCCCAGCAGGACAGGCTTGGAGTGCAGCGTGAACGTGGCCTTCGTGCCGGGCTTGAAGTTCTTGCCGGTGATGGTCAGTTCCCCGCCCGGTGCCACGGTGGTGGCACTGATGCTGCCGCCGGCAGCACCGGTGGGAGCCGTCGACGCCGTCGCGCTGGCGCTCGGCGAGGCCGAGGCTGTGGCCGAAGCAGTTGCACTCGGGGTGGCCGAAGCCGTTGCCGAAGGCGTCGCGCTCGGCGTTGCCGAGGGCGTTGCGCTGGGCGTTGCCGACGGTGTGGCCGAGGGCGTTGCTGACGGGGTTGCCGACGGCGTAGCGCTCGGTGTGGCCGAAGGCGTGGCCGTGGGTGTGGCGGTCGGAACCGTGGTGCCGCAGCTGAACTTGGCATCTGCCCAGTCAGCCCACTCGTCACCGTTCAGCCCGCCGACTTTGATCTTGGCAACGTTCAGGTCGATGTAGCGGACACCCGTCACATCGGCGGTGAACTTGTAGCCAGCGTCGTCCACGGTCAGTTCGGGGGAGGTGGCAAGGTTCTTGCCATCGCCCACAGCCGTGAACACCACGTGGCCGCGGTGCGCCTTGGGCAGCTTCGCGTCGTCAATGCCAACAACGGCACTGAAGCTGGTGCACTGGGCGCCGAGGTAGAAGCGGATGCTGGAATCGGCGTGCACGCCAAGACCCTTGGGGTAGGTCTTGGCGTCGATGATGATGGCAGCGCCGTCACCCTTGCCGTTTTCACCGTTGTTCAGGTCCCGTTCAACCGGGCCCCACTCGTTCACGGGGGTGCCCACAAACTCAAGGTCGCTGGCGAAGCTGTCCTTCGTGGGTGCGGGCGGCGGGGCACCGACCGTGCTGATGGCAACGGAGCCCGTGGCTGCCTTGCTGTTCTTGTCGGTGCCTGCAACGTTGATGGTTCCTGCCCCCAGGGCGGCATCGGCTGCCACCTTGTAGGTGTACGTTGCAATGCCTTCTGCATTGGCCGTGGCCTTGCCCAGTTCGGTGTTGCCGAGTGAGAACGTGGCCTCGGTGGCTGCCTTCAGCTCGCCAACGGTGACCGTGTAGGACTTGCCCTGCTCCAGCGGGCCCGCGGGGTTGATGGCCGGGGCCAACGCCAGTGCAGGCGCATCGTCGGAGCAAATGAACTTGGCATCGGCCCAGTCGGCCCAGTCGTTGCCGTTGAGGTCCGCGGTGGGGTCAACCACCAGTTCCACGTAACGTGAACCCTTCAGGTCCACGTTGATGGGCAGCGCGGCAGAGGTTGCCGTGAGCAGGCCGGAGTTGTAGATCTCATTTCCGTCCCCGAGGATCTTGAAGATCACCGAGCCGCGGGTGGCCTGCTTGTCGTCAATGCCGATGACTGCCTTGAACGCGCTGCACTGGGAACCAACAAAGTACTTGATGTTGGAGGGTGCGTGGACGCCCAGGCCCTTGGCGTAGAGCTGGTTGTCCAGCATGATGCCCTGGCCGTCCTTCTCGCCCTGTTCTCCGTTGTTGAAGTCCTTCTCGGCGGGTCCCCATCCGTTGGTGGGGGTGCCGATCCACTGCATGTCGGAGGCGAAGGTGTCCTTGGTGGGCGGGTTGGGCATGGTGTAAACACCCAGTGTCGCCTCGGCCGTGCGGGAACCAACCGGGGCAACCGTGGTGGTGTACGTGGACTTGGCCTTGATGGTGTAGTTGCCATCGGCTGTTGCCGGGGCATCCACTGCCCACTTGGTGACCAGCTTGCCGCCGGGTGCCAGCGTTGCCGCGGTGTTGGCCGTGGTGGCCGTGGCAGTCCAGCCCTCGGGCAGTTCCAGGCTCACCTTGGCGTTCGAGACGCCGGCGGGCTCGTTGGAGACCAGCGTGGTGGTGAACTCGTTCGGTGCATCCTGCTCAATGATGGGTCCGGTCTGTCCCAGCGACAGCTGCGCACAGGCGGGGGTGTTGGTGGATGCGCCGAGGTCGCGGATCAGCAGGTTGTCCAGCGAGAAGTCCGTGGCAACGGAACCGTTGCGCAGCAGGCCAACGTAGCTGTCGCCACAGGCAGATGCGGTGAAGTTCTGCACCCAGCGGGTGGTCTCCTGCTTCATGGGGATGGGCGTGGACTGGGTCTGGACCGCACCGGCTGCGCCGTCGTAGCCGCCAACCCAGGTGTATTCGTTGGCCTTGGAGGCCTGGTAGTCGAAGGAGATTTCGTAGTCGCGGCCCGGCTTGAAGGCCATGGTGGCGGGGGTGGTCCGGTAGGCCAGTCCGCTGTTTTCCTCATGTGAGAGCAGGCTGAACTTGCCGTCAAGGACGTTGTCCGTCAGCTTGCCGTTCCAGCCCTTCTGCGTGTACGGGGCGTGGATCGGTGCCAGGTGCGTGCGCGGGTCGGTCTTGCCGCCGGCATTGCCCTTCACAAACGGGCCCCAGCCCTGGTCCACGTTCTCGAAGTCCTCGGCCAGCACCACGCCGGCGGGGGCGCCGTCCACCACATCGGCGGCGGTGACGTGCTGGGTCTTGACGACGCGGAAGTCATCAATCAGCACGGCCGTCGCCCCGGCGGGGGCGGAGAAGGTGACAGTCGGCCTGTCGCCGTCGTTCTTCACATCGATCAGCACACGCACACGCTGGGTGAAGGTGCTGTTCTTCTGGTCCGCAGCCACCGTGTTGAACAGTGCCGAGGAGTTGGTGGTGTTCGTGACGGCGGGCTGGCCGGAAACTGTTGCGGAGAGTGTGGTCTCACGCTTGCCGCGCGGGTAGCTTTCCTGCGAGTTGGCAGAGGGGTCAATTTCAACCCAGGCGCTCACGGAGTAGGTGCCCTTCGTCAGGCCGTCGAGCTGCTGGGTAATGCCCGACGCCGTTGCGCCGAGTTTCGCGGCCGTCAGGCCCTTGGCGGAGGTGCTCAGGGTGACATCGCCTGTGGCGTTCCAGGCGGCGAGGTTGCCGGAGTTGAATCCGGGGTCCTTGATTCCCGTGCCCTGGCCCCATGCGGTGGCCGTGTTGTCCGGAACCGTTGCGAGTGCGGAGGTGGGTGCGAGCACGTAGGCGGTGTTGGCCTTCGGGTTGAGCGTGATGCCGCCGCCAACAACGTTGACGGGGCCCACGAGCTTGCGGCCCTGGGGTGTCAGCTCGTAGACGTTCAGCGCTGCCTGGGTGGCGAATTCGGGGGTCAGCTTCCAGTTCTGAGTGCCGCCGGCCAGACTGTAGTTGTACAGCTTGCCCTGCTTGTCCACGTCGTGGCTGGCTTCCTCGCCGAATTCAACGAGTTCACTGGACCAGGGCAGCAGGTAGTTGTGGCCGTCCAGGACCTTCACGCCGTCCTGGGTGATGACGCGATCCTCCAGCGAGTTGCCGGTGACGCTCACGTTGTTTTCCAGCTTGATGGCGTCAGGGGTCCAGGACTTGATTTCCTGCTGCTGCAGGAACTTGGCGGGAACGTTGTTGTCCCACACGTTCTTCAGGAACGCGTTGTAGTCGTTCTGGCCTGTCCAGCCCTGCCACTCCACCAGGTGAGGGGTGCCCAGGCGCGGGTCCGGGTTCCAGGTGTCACGCTGGGTGTTCTGGGCAAAGCGCAGGATCTGCGAGTTCCAGCCCTTGTTTGCCGTGCCACCGTATTTTTCATCCACGGCCCAGTGTGACCAGGTGTTGTTGCGGACCATGTAGTTGGCCCACTCGGAGGAAACGGAGTAGCCGGCCTCGATCATGTTGCGCTGCAGGCGCTCGCCAACCCAGCCCGTCTCGTAGTAGACGTCAATGTAGTTGGTGGTCAGGTTGTCATTGACGTTGCCGGCCATGCCGCTGATGCGGGTCTTCTGGTCACCGGAGAGAACGTCGCGGCGCTGGTCAATGAAGTAGGCCTGTTCCAGCCAGTTCCAGTTCTTGGCCGGGGGCTGGCTGATGAAGGTGTCGCTGAACGCCTTGGACGCGGGGTAGGCCTCGGTGTTGTTCATGTGCACGCTGAATGTGGCACCGTACTTCTTGGACTGTTCCAGCAGCGTGTTCATGTCCTTCAGGCCGCCGGCACGTTCATTCCAGTTGTCATTGAAGTCCGTGTTGGCGGAGTCGTGGCCTTCGGAGGTGAAGCCCTTCAGGAGGTTCAGCTGGCCCAGGCCGTCGGTGGCCAGGGACACGTGCTTGACGTCGTCCAGGGTGCGCAGGAACGGGTTGGTTGCCTGGCTGGCGAAGTTGAACGGGATGGTCTGGACGACGCGGTTCTTGACATCCTCCCAGCCGTAGGGCTTGATCTGGATGTCGCGGGAGGCGACGGCGCCATCCTGCCAGTTGACGGTGCCGTCGGCGTTCGCGTCGGCGGTGATGACCACCTTGGCCATGGGCAGCGGTTCGGTCTCCGTGGAGTCTTTGGCCCGGTACAGCCAGGCGCCGGAGGAAATGCCAACCTTCTTGTTGGCGCCGTCGGTCTTGACCTGGCGCCAGAAGCGTCCCTGATCCGCGGCGGAGAGGGTCTTTTCGGCAGCGCTGTAGGCGCCGTCGTACATCGAGTTGGACTCGAAGCCTGCGGCCAGCTCCGCCGTGTTGGCAATGGCCACCATGGAGGTCTTGGCTGCTGCGTCCACCGCTGCGGCCGCGTCGATGGCGGTGATGGTGTCGCCGCTCTTGGCCCGGTCAACCGACACGACGGCCGTGGCCAGGCTTGCGCCGGCCTGCGTGGAGGACAGGGTCACCAGGTCCTGGTCCATGATCTGGATCCGGTTGACCTTGGCGGCACCGGTCTCCTTGATCTCCGTGATGTTGAAGGTCAGGACGTTGCCCTCCACGGAGAGCTTGGCCTTCATGCTTACCCCGGCCATGCCGGGAACGGTGATGTCATAGGCGATCGACTTCTTGTCGCCGCTGACCGCGGAGGTCACGGTGACCGCCTGGTCCACGCCGTTGATGCGCATCTGGGTGGCGACGGCGGTGGCGCCTGTCATGGACTTGCCGGCGAGTGTGTACTTCAGCGCCTGGGGGAACGCGGTGGAGACCTCCACGGACAACGGCCCGGAGGTGATCACCTCCGTTCCCGGCGCCGCGAGGGCCGGCATGGCTGCAGCGATGGGAACGATGGTGCCGGCCAGGACGGCGCCGGCAACCCCCATCCCCATCCACTTGCGGTGGTGTCGAGCGAGTGACATCAAGAACTCCTTGAACAACTTTGTTACGGGCAAGCGGCGTTTTGCGCGCTTGGCTGATGGCGCGTATGGCTGGACGGGGGAGTGCCGGCTATGAGCTGGATCACTCTGTTATCCATAACATCGTATCAGTATGGATTATTTGCGAGCCGGGCGACAAGTCATTTTGCTTGCGTGGCCCTTTTGTTTCGCCCCGTAGGCGTGGAGCGGGACTGGTGAAGTTTGGCGTAACAATGATTGAACTTGACGTTTTGATCTCATAAATGATCATTTAGTGCTAGTATTGATGTCAATGACCCGTTTCCCGCCGGGACTTGCGCGGCCGGGATGAAAAACACTCAAGGAGAAATGCACAGCATGAGCGAGAACAACCAGCTTGGCCCCTTCATGGACGCCGAACTCACCAGCCAGCCGGACGTTTGGACGCAGGCAATTGCCCAGGCCAAGAGTGAAAATCTGCTGCCCGCCGACGGCGCCCGCGTGGCCGTGATTGGCTGCGGCACCTCCTGGTTCATGGCCCAGAGCTACGCCACCGCCCGTGAAACCGCCGGCAAGGGCGTCACCGATGCCTTCGCGGCCTCGGAAGCCTTCCTGGGTGCCGACCGCGGCTACGACGCCGTCATCGCCATCACGCGCTCCGGCACCACCACCGAGGTGCTGGAAATCCTCACGGCCATCCAGGGCACCGTGCGCACCGTTGCCCTGGTGGGCGACACCTCCTCGCCGATCATGGCGCTGGCCGATGCCGTCGTCGAGCTTCCCTACGCCGACGAGCAGTCAGTGGTCCAGACCCGCTTCGCCACCACCGCACTGACCTACCTGCTGACCAGCATCGGCGTGGACCTCAGCGACGCCGTCGAGGATGCCAAGCTGGCCGTGGTTGCCCCCGTCGAGCAGGAACTCATTGACGCCGAGCAGTTCACCTTCCTGGGCACCGGCTGGACCGTGGGCCTGGCCCACGAGGCCGGTTTGAAGATGCGCGAAGCCGTGCAGGGCTGGACCGAGTCCTACCCCGCCAAGGAATACCGCCACGGACCGATCTCCATCGCCGCCCCGAACCGCGTCACCTGGATGTTCGGCGAGCAGCCCGAGGGCCTGGACCGCGACATGGTCAAGACCGGCGCGCTGTACATCAACACCACCGTGCACCCGCTGGCCGAACTGGCCCGCGTCCACCGCGTCACCCTCGAGCGCGCCCGCGCCCGTGGCATGAACCCGGACCTGCCGCGCAACCTGACACGTTCGGTCATCCTGGACGCATAGTCCCCGCGGGATCCGGCTAAAATGTCAGGCGCCCCACTTTTTTCACCAAGTGGGGTGCCTGCTTTTTGCCCAACCCCAAGCTGTCCCTCTTTGCCCAGTGCGCCGCCCTTAAAGAAACAGAGTCCATGAACACCTTGACAAACCCTGCCGGCGAAACCGGTGCCCCGACCACTGATGCCAACGGCAGCGGCGTGGTCCTGGCCTTCGACATTGGCGGCACGGACATGAAGGTCGGCATCGTGCGCGGCGGGCCCGACGGCGACGGCGTGGAGGTTGTGGACGTGCAGCGCCACCCCACGCCCCTGGAGGCCGGCCGCACGGGCGAGAGCGTGTGCGAGCGGATCGTGGAGCTCACCGGCGAATACCGTGCGGCACACCCGGAACTGATCATCTCCGCCGTGGGCGTGACGGTGCCCGGAATTGTTGACGAGGACGCCGGCATCGGCATCTACTCGGCCAACCTGGGCTGGAAGGACTTCCCCTTCACATCCACCCTGACCGCGGCCCTGGGCCTGCCCGTCGGGTTCGGGCACGACGTCAGCATGGCCGGGGAGGCGGAATTCCGCCTCGGCGCGGCCGTGGGCAAGACGGACGTGCTGATCCTTGTCATCGGCACCGGCATTGCCGGCGCCGTGCTGTGCGACGGCCACCGCGTGGCCGGCGGCGGCTACGCCGGGGAGATCGGCCACGCCATGGTGCCCGCCCCCGGCGGCGGCATGGCCATCATGGAGTCCCTCGGTTCGGCCGGCGCCATTGCCCGCCGCTACACCGAGGCCACCGGCACGGCAGTGTCCGGCGCCCGCGACGTCCTGGCACTCGCGGGGGAGGGCGACGCCGCGGCGAAGGCCGTCTGGACCGATGCCATCGACGCCCTGGCCTTCAGCATTGCCCAGTGCGTGTCCATCCTGGGCACGGAAACCGTTGTCCTCGGCGGCGGGCTGTCCATGGCCGGGCCGGTGCTCTTCGACGCCCTGGCCGCGCGGGTTGACGAACTGCTCACCTTCCACCGCCGCCCCGAATACGTGCACGCCGCTCTCGGCGAGAACGCGGGCCTGATCGGCTCCGCGCTCAAGGCCCGCAGCCTTGTCGGGACGCACGCATGAACAACCTGGTCCTGACCGTCACGCCCAACCCGGCCGTCGACGTCACGTACACCGTGGCCGGAGTCAACCTGGGCTCCTCGCACCGCGTGCCAACGCCGCTGCACAGGGCCGGGGGCAAGGGCCTGAACGTGTCCCGCGTGGCTCAGCAGCTGGGCCACCCCACGCTGGCCATCGCCACAGCCGGCGGCACCTCCGGCGAGGAACTGCGCCAGGACCTGGACGCGGCCGGCATCGCACACCACCTGGTGCCCGTCGCCGCAGCCACCCGGCGCACCGTGGCCCTGGTGGACACAGCGGACAACAACACCACAAGCATCTTCAACGAAGTTGGCCCGGCCCTGTCCGGCGCCGAATGGCAGGCCCTGGCCGCGGCCGTGGTGGACAACCTTGCAGGCGTCCAGACGTCCGACGGCGTGAGCCGCCCGGGCGTGCTGGTGGGCTCGGGCTCCCTCCCAGACCAGGCCCCCGCCGACTTCTACCCCGCACTCGTGGCACTGGCCCACGCTGCCGGGGTCCCGGCCATCATCGACACCTCCGGCGCCGGCATCCTGGCCGCCGCCAGGGCCGGGGCGGACCTGCTCAAGCCCAACAACCACGAGCTGCTGGAAGCCGTGGGGGAGCCAGACCTGCCCACGGCCGCCCGCAAGCTCATGGACCTCGGCGCCAAGCGCGTCCTGGTGAGCGTTGGCGAGGAAGGCATGCTCGCCTTCAGCGCCGATGCACCCGGCTACATCCAGGCCAAGCTCCCGGCACCGCTGAGCGGCAACCCCACGGGCGCGGGCGACGCTGCGGTGAGCGCGGCCGCCGTCGCGCTTGCCAACGGCGTCACCGACTTGCGCGAGATTTTGGTCCAGGCCACCGCCTGGAGCGCAGCCGCAGTCCTCATGCCAGGCGCCGGGGAAATTTCCCCCGAGTATGCCGAACTGGCCAAGCAACTCATCATCACAGACCACTAAGGACCGAAACTTCATGGCTTTGACCAACACCCGCGACATCATGGACCTGGCCGCCAAGGCCGGCACGGGCCAGGGCGCGTTCAACGTGATCCACCTGGAAACCATCGAGGGGCTCATCGGCGGCGCCGAGGCAGCCGGACTGCCCGTGATCTTGCAGATTTCCGAGAACTGCGCCAAGTTCCACGGCGGGCTGGAGCCCGTGGCCGCCGCCACCCTGGCCGCCGCCCGGCGCGCAAGCGTTCCCGTTGCCGTGCACCTGGACCACGCCGAGTCCGAGGACCTGGCCTATGAGGCCGTGGACCTGGGCTTCGGCTCGGTCATGTACGACGGCGCGCACTTCGAGTACGAGCAAAACGTTGAGGTTACTGCCCGCGTGGCCGCCTACGCCCACGAGCGCGGCGTGTACGTTGAGGCCGAACTGGGCAAGGTGGGCGGCAAGGACGGCGCACACGCCCCCGGCGTGCTGACCGACCCGGCCGAGGCCGCCGCATTTGTGGCCGCCACCGGCGTCGACGCGCTGGCCGTGGCCGTGGGTTCCTCGCACGCCATGACCGAGCGCAGCGCCGCCCTGAACCTGGCCCGCATTGCCGAGTTGAAGGCCGCCCTTGAAGTTCCGCTCGTGTTGCACGGCTCCTCAGGCGTTTCGGATGCGAACATTGTTGCAGCGATTGCGGCCGGAATGACCAAGATCAACGTCTCCACCCACCTGAACGGCTTCTTCACCCGCGCCGTGCGGGAGTTCCTGGATGCCAACCCGGCCGTGGTGGATTCACGCAAGTACCTGGGGGCCGGCCGCGACGCGCTGGTTCCCGAAGTGTCGCGGCTGCTGGCGCTGTTTGCCGGCACCGAAGCAGCCAACTAAACGAGACGGCGGCACATGCCGCCCAGGAGTGGTAGATGAACAGAACAGAACGGCTCACCGCAATCTTGGACATCCTCGCCGCCGACGGGCAGGTGGAGGTCGAGGAGATTGTCGACAAGCTGGCCGTTTCCCCGGCCACGGCCCGGCGCGACCTGGACTCGCTGGCCAATGAGCGGCTGCTCACGCGCACGCGCGGCGGTGCCACCAGCGGCTCTGTTTCCTACGACCTGCCCGGGCGGTACAACCGCGACGACTTCGCCGTGCAAAAGCAGCAGATCGCGCATGCGGCCAGCGCCCTGATCCCCAAGGGTGCTGTCATCGGCCTGTGCGGCGGCACCACCAGCACGGCCCTGGCCCAGGTGCTCTCCACCCGCGAGGACCTCATGGAGCACTCCAACAGGCCCACGCTGACGGTGGTCACCAACGCGATCAACATTGCCGCGCAGTTGGCCATCCGGCCCAACTTCAAGATCATGGTGACCGGCGGGATCGTGAACCCGCGCTCCTACGAGCTGGTGGGCCCCTATGCCGACTCGATCCTGTCACGTGTTGCCCTGGACTTCGCCTTCATCGGCGTCAACGGCCTGGAGCCGGGCGCCGGACCCACAATCAACGACGAGGGCGAGGCTTCGGTCAATTCCAAGATGGCCCGGCGCGCCTCCGAGGCGTACATCCTGGCTGACTCCTCCAAGATCGGCAAGCGGGCCTTCGCCACGATGGACCAGACCAACTTTGGCAACATCATCACTGACTCCGGGATCACCCCGGCACAGCTGCAGGCGTTCGAGGACGCCGGCACCAATGTGATTGTGGCCCCCGAGCTCTAAAACCCCGCGAACCCTGCGCTGAACTCGCACTTGTGGCCCCCATCCCGCAGGATGGGGGCCACAAGTGCGAGCCCACGCGTGTCAGGCGAAGAATTCCTTGCCGTAGTAGCTTCCGGCCGCCGGCAGCCCGCCCGGGACGGCGAAAACTCCGGAGCCAACGTGCCGGATGTACTCGTTGAGCCGGTCCATGCCGCCAAGCTTGCGCTGGAGTGCAATGAACTGCTCCGGGTCCTTCTGAAAGCTCAGGAACATCAGCCCCGCATCGAGGCGCCCGAAGGAATCGAGCCCGTCGGTGAAGTTGTAGCCGCGGCGCAGGATCTTGGTGCCGCCGTTGTTTTCATGCGCGGCCAGGGCAATGTGGGAGTCCGCCGGGATGGCGGGCGTGTCCGCCGGGCCGCCGGCCAAGGCCGCATGGAAGTCGGGGGCGTCGTGCTCCTTCACCCCTGACAGCGGGGCGCCCTCGAGCTTGTTGCGCCCGAAGATGCTTTGCTGGTCGCCGATCGAGTCCTCATCCCAGGTCTCGATCATCATGTGGATCTTGCGTGCCACCAGGTAGCTGCCGCCTGCCATCCACGGTTGCTTGGCCTCATCGCCCACCCACACGTGCTGCGCGAAATCCTCCGGCTCCTTGATGTTGCGGGTGCCGTCCTTGAAGCCCATGAGGTTGCGCGGGGTGCTCTGGTTTGCCCCGGCGGAGGCGCGGCCAAAGCCCAGCACGGTCCACCGGGTCTTCACGGCAGTGCGGGCCATGCGGGCCAGGTTTCGCACCGCATGGTAGGCCACCTGGGGATCGTTGGAGCAGGCCTGGATGCACAGGTCCCCGCCGGTCATGGCCGGGTTCAGCGACTCGCCCGCCATGGCCGGCAGCTGGGTGAATCCGGCCGGCTTGAACTTTTCCAGCCCAAAGCGGCCGTCAAACAGCGAGGGCCCGAACCCCAGCGTCAGCGTCAGGCCCTGCGGGCCCAGGTCCGTGGCCTCGCCAGTGTCCACGGGAATGGCGTGCTCGCGGGAGGGCTCCACCTTGCCCACGGCTGAGCCCGCTGTCATCTCCGACATGGCCGCCGACCACTTGGCCAGCACCAGTTGCAGCTCCACGGCGGTCAGCGCCGTGACGTCGAAGGCAGTGAAGACAAGGTGGTCCTGCGGGGGAGTATCGATGCCGGCCTGGTGCTCCCCGTAGAAGGGGTAGGCCAGGGCGGCCCGCTCCGCTTCCCGGTCGACGGCGGGAGCCGCCGCCGGTGCCATGGCGGAGGCTGCCGCGGCGGCGCCGCCGGCACCGATGAGAAGGCCGCCGGCCCCCGCAACGGCGGCGGAACCGGAGAAGAACGTGCGGCGCGAGACGCCGGGCGTTGCGGGTGATGGACTTTCCATTTAGACCGTTGCCACCTTTTCGGAGATCTTGGCCAGGGGTGCCTGCAGTGCCTGGATCAGCTGCGTGAGCTTGGCGGCGTCGGTCTTCTTCAGCTCCTCCGTGTAGGGCTTCCAGCCGCCCAGGGCGGCGGGGTCCTTGTAGTCCGCCAGGGCGGTGGTGACGGTCTCGAACTGCGTGGCAATCTGCTCAGTCAGCGTGGCGTCAATTTCCTTCAGCGCCGGCTTGAGGTACTCGAAGGCCTGCTGTGAGCCCTCAACATTGGCGGCGAAGTCCACCAGGTCGAGCTTGGAGTAGGCCTCCTCCTCGCCGGTGATCTTGGAGGACTGGACCTCCTCGAGCAGTCCGCTGGCGCCGTTGGCCAGTTCCTCGGGCTTGTACTCAAGCTCCGCCGTCAGGGTCTTCAGCGTGCCCACGTTCTTCACAATCCCGGCGGCCAGGGCCTTGGACTTCTCCGTGATGGCCTTGGCCTCGAACAGGTCCTCTTCCAGCGGGTGGAAGCCTGTCCATTCGGCGCCAGGCTCGACGTCGGCCACGCGAAGATCGAGTGCGGGGTCGAGGTCAGGGAAGCTCTCGGCCACCGGTTCAATGCGCTCGAAGAAGGGGCGTGCCGCGGCGTACGCCTGCTGGCTGGCGGCCACATCGCCGGAATCCACGGCCTTTTGCAGGGCTGCGGCGGCCAGGACCAGGCTGTCCACCTGGCCCGAAACGTACTTGGCGTAGCCCTCGGTGCCTTCCTTGAGCAGCCCGGCCACGCCGCCGGCGGCTGCCGGTGCGGCGTCCCCCGTCACGGTGAACGGCTTCGTCTCGGTGGTGGCGCCGGGGCAGTACAGCTGGTATTCGCCGCCGGCCAGGGTGACGGTGAAGTTGACGGCCTTCAGTCCGGGGATGATGTTCTCGCGCTCGCCCAGGATGCGCTTGTCGCTGAGCAGCTCCACCTCGCTGACGCCGGAGGCGTCCTTGTTGGAGATGGTGAACGTGACAGGCCCGGCGGGGGCTGTGCTGAAATCGGGGACGCACTGGTCCTTGCCGTCCACCTGCTCCACACTGACGGTGATCTGCGCGGCGCCGTTGCTCACGGGTGCCGCATCGCCCTTGGGCGCTGCGGATTCGGCGGTGGAGGCCGCGCCACCGCAACCGGCCAGGGCCAGGGACAACACCACTGCGCCGGCGGCGAAGGCTGGTGCGGTGCGGCGGAAGGTGGGGGAGGTGTTCATGGTGTCCTTTGAATGGGTGTGGTCCGGCCCGGGCCGGTGCGGAAAAGGGGTGCACAAAGCCGCCCGCCGGTGGCGGGCGGCGGGGTGGGAAAATTACGGTGAGGGGGCTGTGGCCAGCAGCTGGCGCCGGTTGCGGCGGGCGGAAAGCAGCAGGGCAGCGGCGGCGGTGATGAAGACGGCCGGCAGCAGGCGGGACCACAGCACGTTCTCGGAACGGGCGGCCTCGATGGTGTTCAGTTCGTTGACGGCGGCGCTGACGTGCTCGGCCGGAACATGCCAGCCGCCGTCGCCGGCCACGGCAATGGTGCGCGGGTTTGCCAGGCCGCCGCCGCTGAGTGTCAGGGCTGTGCCTTCGGAGTTGACGGCGTCAATGACGGCGCCGCCGGCCAGCCACACAGTGACGTCGCCCTTGTGGGCCCAGGTGGCGGCGAAGGGGCCGGGGTTGCTCGTGGCGCTGATGCCCACGGGCATGCGTCCGCCGTTGAGGGCGATGAGCTCCTTGACGGACACTTCCGCCGGCTCATTGGCTGCCGGTGCCGGGGCTGCTGCGGTGTAGACGTTGGCCGTTCGCCCGGCATGGGATTCGGTGCCGTGGCCGGTCAACGCCAGGCTGCTTTCGGTGCCGTTGGCGGCCGTGACAATCAACGTCTGTGGGCTGGTGGTTGCGGCGGCCTGGGCGTCGGCGGCCGCCGCAGCAGCGCCGTTCTGTGCCAGCCGCAGCGTTGCGGCAGCGGTGCCCGCCGAGGTGACGGCCGGCGTCGTGCCCGTGGAAACTGAAGGGGCAGGGACGGCCAGCGGTGCGGCGATGGCCAGTGCCACGGCCGCCAGGGCGAGGGTGCCGGCGCCGGCAAGCTGCAGGCGGGGCAGGGCCGCGGCGGAGGGCTTGCGCTTCTGGGGCCACAGGATGAAAGCGAGCATGGGGACCAGGTAGAGGGCCCAGCCCAGCAGCTCGACCGCGCGGGGGTCGGCCGGGATGCCGAAGACGCCGGTCAGGATGGCGGCGCGGGCACTGCCGTTGGGGGCCAGCCAGGTCAGGTCCACCGTGGCGCCCTGGCCGGTGTTGAGCCAGCCGGCCTCGTGCGCGGTCCGCAGCGATTTCATGACCAGCCCCGCGGCGACAAAGACCAGGAACACCCCGGTGGCCTTGAAGAACTTGGCCAGGTTGAGCTTGATGGCGCCGCGGAACAGCAGGAAGCCGATTCCGGAGGCGATGGCCAGGCCCAGCACAGCGCCGGCGCCGGCCGCGAGCGGGCTCAGCGAGGACTGGAATGCGGCCACCATGAAGACGGCTGTTTCCACGCCCTCGCGCAGGACCGCCAGGAAGGCCATGCCGGCCAGGGCAAACACGGAGCCGCCCTTCAAGGCAGAGCCGGCGTGGGCTTCCAGAGTGGATTTCATGGAGCGGGCGTTCTTGCTCATCCACAGGATCATGAACGTCACGATGACCACGGCCGCGGCACCAATGACGGTTTCCATGGCTTCCTGCTGTTGCTGGGGGAGCGCGGCCGAGACAAGTTCCAGGGTGATGCCCACCAGGGCGCTGAGCAGCACGGCAGCACCGACGCCCAGCCACATGGGCTTGAGGGATTTTTCGTTGCGCCGCAGGAAGGCTGCGATCATGCCCACGATGAGGGCGGCCTCGAGGCCTTCACGCAGGCCGATGACCAAAGTAGCAAGCACCCAAATGCTCCGGGTTCCTAGACGTTTGGCGCAGGGGTCTGCCCCTGCACTCAGGCAAGGCTACCCTTTCATGGGGGAAAAACAATAATTAGGCCATTGAATTGTTGCCTAATGAAACGTGGTGGTCCGGCTCACCAGATGTGCTCGGGCGCGTCCAGGACCGTCTTGCCGGGGTCGGCGGCCGTCCATTGCTCAAAGGCCGTGTCCAGCACGTAGCGGTCCCCGGACTTGAGCAGGGTGCGCGTGGCGGCGTTCTCGGGGTTGTTCAGCGACTCGAAGTACTCCACGGACCAGTGGAACCAGCGCATGCAGAACAGGCGCATGGTCAGCCCGTGGGTGACGAACAGGGCATTGGGTGCGTAGTTGGGCTTGGCCCACTGCCGGAACAGGGTCTCCATGAACGATGACACGCGGTCGTAGACGTCCGAACCCGATTCGCCCTCCCGGAAGCGGTAAAAGAAATGCCCGTAGGCGTTGCGGAGTTCCTTTTGGTCGGCAATCTCCGCGGGGTTTTGGAAGTTGGCCCAGTCCTGCTCGCGCAGCCGCGGCTCCTCCATGGTCGACTCCACAAGGTCGCCGAGGTTCATCGCCTCAAGGGTCTGGTAGGCGCGCAGGTACGGGGAAACGTAGACGCGCACCTTTTGCCCGTCCAGCTGCCGGCGCACCCGCTCCCCGGCTGCCCGGGCCTGCTCCACGCCGAGCTCCGTCAGCGGGATCCGGTAGTCGGGAATCCGGTTGTAGATGGTCTGGTCTACGTTGGCGGCCGACTGCCCGTGCCTGACCATGATGATTTGCCGAGGTGCACCCATGCCAGAGAGCTTATGCGAAAACGCCCCGGGCGCGGCATGATTGCAGTCATGAGCGAACCAGTTCCCGCCACCTCCCCGCACCGCGGCGTTGCCCCGGCCCCCGCCCCGCCCGGTCCGGACAATCCCGGCGGCGTCCGGTCGCGGCGGCGGCTCATCACCGAGGTGCTGCTGGTGCTGGGAGTCTCACTGGGGCAGTCTGCCGTGTACTCGGTGGTTTCGCTGCTGGACAAGATGAGCCGGGCACCCATTGCCCAGGGAACCTCCACGCTGAACGCGGTGCGCAACAACCGCGAATTCTTCGACTTCACCTACCAAATCCTGGACATCTTCTTCGCCCTGGTGCCGGTCATGCTGGTGTTCTACCTGCTGGCCGAGCCCGGGAAGTCGGTGTTCCGGCAGATTGGCCTGGACTTGCGGCACCCGGTCCGAGACGGGCTGGGCGCGCTGGGGCTGCTGGTGGTCATTGGCGTGCCGTCGCTGGGGCTTTATGCCGCCGGGCGGGCATTGGGTGTGACCACCGAGATCATTCCCAGCGCCCTGAACCAGTACTGGTGGACTGTGCCCGTGCTGGTGCTCTCCGCCATCCGGGCCGGCGTGCTGGAGGAGGTCATCCTCAACGGCTACCTGCTGGGGCGGTTGGAGAAAATTGGGCTGGGGGCATGGTCCGCGATCCTGCTCAGCGCCCTGCTGCGGGGCAGCTACCACCTGTACCAGGGGTTCGGACCTTTCATTGGCAACTTTGCCATGGGCCTGCTGTTCGGCTGGGTGTACAAGAAGTGGGGCAGGGTGGCGCCGCTCGTGGTGGCGCACGCCCTGGTGGACATCGCGGCCTTCACGCTGGGGCCGGCGCTGGGCTTCGGCGGCTGACGGCCGCCGGAGCCTTGACCGCCGGGTCAGTATGCAGCTATGGCGGCTTAGACCGGGTCTAAACCGCCATAGCTGCATACTCGAGCTGGGGGTGGAGCAGGAACGCTAGATCGTGACCGGGCCGTGCTCCGTCTCGAACGTCACGGACATGATGCCCGGGGTGCCGCGCGGGGCAATCCACTCCACGGCGACGTCGTCCAGGGGTGCCTCAACCGGCTCGCCCAGCCATTCGGTGACGCGCTCGGCGCTGCCGGCGATGGTCAGCGAGGAAAGCTTGACGTTGGAGGGACGGGCCAGGGAGGGGTGCAGCGTGGGGTCGCCCTCCCACTTGAGCATGTAGGGGACCTGCGGGTCGGCGATCAGGCCCTTGATGCCGATCTGCTGCCAGATAAGTTCCTGGCCGTCGGGGAACTTGCGGTTTCCGGGGACTGCGCTGCGGCCCAGGCGTTCCTCGAAAGGTGCGAGGTCATCAACTGCAACGCACCAGCCCATCCAGCCGCCGCCGGCAGCCGAGCGTGCCTTGACGGCCTGGCCGAACGGGGCCTTGTCCGAGGCGGGGTGGTCCAGGCACTCGACGATCTCGAGATAGTGGTGGTCCGTGAGGGGGATGATCATATTGCGGGTGCCAAAGCGAGGGTGGATTCCACCCTTCACCGCCTTGACCCCGAGGGCGGTCGCGATTCGCTCCGTGGTGGCAGCCAATCCGTCTGATTCACTGGCGTAAGAAACATGATCCATTCGCATGTGATCATCTTGGCACTTTGTGTTCTGGCTCTCGACTTAGTGTTACCTTAGCCACATGGGACGTCTGATCAGGGGCGTGTTTTCCGGCCCCTCGGGTGGGGCAGAATTGGTGATGTGACCCAGACTTTGCCAGCCCCGCTGTCCCTGCCCGCCGCCGCCGCCCAGGCCGAGCGCATCATTGCCGCCATCGCCGCGGAGCTGGGCGTTCGCCCGGCACAGGTCCGTGCCGCGGTGGCCCTCATGGACGACGGCGCGAGCGTCCCGTTCATTGCCCGGTACAGAAAAGAAGCCACGGGCACGCTGGACGACGCCCAGCTCCGCGACCTTGAGGAACGGCTGCGGTACCTGCGTGAACTGGAGGCCCGCCGCGTTGTGGTGCTGGAAACCATCCACGCAGCCGGCAAGCTGACGGACTCCCTGCGGCGCTCAGTGGAGGCGGCCGCCACGAAGTCCGAGCTGGAAGATTTGTACCTGCCGTACAAGTCCACGCGCAAGACCAAGGCAGACGCCGCCCGCGAGGCGGGGCTGGAACCCCTCCTCGATGCCCTGCTGGCTGACCCGTCCCGCTTCCCCGCAGTGGAGGCTGACACCTTTGTGGATGCGGGGCGCGGTGTGGCCACGGCCGACGACGCCCTGGCCGGTGCCCGGGCCATCCTCATCGAGCGTGCAGGTCAGGACGCCGTGCTCGTGGGCGAACTGCGCGAACGGCTCTGGAAGAAGGGCCGCCTGCGCTCGGCCGTGAAGGCCGGAAAGGACACCGAGGGCGAGAAGTTCAAGGACTACTTTGACTTTGCCCAGCCGCCGCACACGCTGCCCAGCCACCGCGTGCTGGCGCTGCTGCGCGGCGAAAAGGAGGGCGTGCTGAGCCTGGACTTGGCCGAGGCAGACCCCCGCGATGCCGACGCCCAGGCACAGGCCCGGGCCGGGTACGAAAACGCCGTGGCCCACTCCCTGGGCATCGCCGAGTCCGGCCGTGCCGCCGACACCTGGCTCATGACCAGCGCCCGGCTGGCATGGCGCACCCGCATCCTGACCCGCCTCTCGGTTGACCTGCGGGTGCGGCTGTTCCAAAGCGCCGAAGAGGAATCCGTGCGTGTGTTTGCCGCCAACCTCCGCGACGTGCTGCTGGCCGCGCCCGCCGGAAACCGGGCAACCCTGGGCCTGGACCCGGGTCTGCGCACCGGCACCAAGGTGGCCGTGGTGGACGGCACCGGCAAGGTGGCGGCCACCGAGACCATTTACCCGCACGCCCCGGCACGCAAGTGGACCGAGTCCCTCGCCACCCTGGTCCGCTTGGCGCAAAGGCACCATGTTGAGCTCATCGCCATTGGCAACGGAACGGCCAGCCGCGAGACCGACAAGCTGGCTGCCGAACTCGTGGCGGAGCTCAAGCGGCTGAATCCGGAGAGCAAGGTCACCAAGCTGGTGGTCTCCGAGGCCGGGGCCTCCGTGTACTCCGCCTCCGCCCTGGCCGGCGCCGAGCTGCCCGGCATGGACGTCTCCCTGCGCGGCGCCGTGTCCATTGCCCGCCGCCTGCAGGACCCGCTGGCCGAGCTGGTCAAGATCGACCCCAAGTCCATCGGTGTTGGGCAGTACCAGCACGACCTCACGCCGGCCAAGCTGGAACGCTCCCTCGGTGCCGTGGTGGAGGACTGCGTGAACGCCGTGGGCGTTGACCTGAACACGGCCTCGCCCGCGCTCCTGGCGAGGGTGGCCGGCGTCGGACCCCTCCTGAGCGAAAACATCGTAGCCCACCGCAACGAGCACGGCCCGTTCAGCAAGCGCCGCGAACTGCTCAAGGTGGCCCGCCTGGGTCCCAAGGCCTATGAGCAGTGCGCCGGCTTCCTGCGCATCACCGGGGGAGCTGAACCCCTGGATTCCTCCAGCGTGCACCCGGAAGCGTACGGCGTGGCCCGCAAGATCCTCGCCGCCGTGGGTGCCAAGCCGGGCCAGATTGCCGGCGGTGTGGGTGCCGTGGCCTCCGTGAACCCGGCCGACTTTGTGGACGGCGACTTTGGCCTGCCCACAGTGGCGGACATTGTGGCCGAACTGCAGAAGCCGGGCCGCGACCCCCGCCCCCGCTTCGAAACAGCCACTTTCACCGACGGCATCGAAAAGATCACCGACCTGCGCCCCGGCATGATCCTGGAGGGAACCGTCTCCAACGTGGCCGCGTTTGGCGCGTTCGTTGACATTGGTGTGCACCAGGACGGGCTGGTCCACGTCTCGGCCATGAGCAACACCTTTGTCTCGGACCCCCACAGCGTGGTCAAGTCCGGCCAGGTGGTGCGCGTGAAGGTGCTCGAGGTGGAGCCTGAACGCAAGCGCATCTCGCTGACCCTGCGCCTGGATGACGAGGCCAAGTCCGCGGAGCGGGTGGCGAATGACGCCGGCTCCCGCAGTTCCGCACGTGGCCCCCGCCCGGGCGGCGGCCAAGGCCAGGGCCGCGGGCAGCAGGCCGGCCGCCCGCCGCGTCCGGGCAACGCTGCGCCGGCGGCAGGCAACGCCAACACGGCCATGGCCGAGGCCCTGCGCCGGGCGGGCCTGGGCAAGTAGCGCCAGTGCCGCCGTGAACTCGCATTGCTTGCCCCTTTGCCGCGCCCGAAGCGGTAAGCAATGCGAGCTCACGGCCGGGCGCAGGGGGGGTGTGTCATTCATAAATTCGCCCCGCGCCATTTGTATGGTGAGATTTCAAGCACATGTTCGGCCAAGGTCATAAACTCGTCACATTCTTGCGTCTGCCGCGGCTGATCTTCCACACTGGATGCAGGTCATGAGTGTCAGCGACAAGCCCCGGCTCGCTGACCGGCAACCCTCCTTCCGCGGTGGGGTGCCCCGGGTGAAGACCTGGCACCGAGCCGTCCGGTTCCGGTGCAAGCGCGGGCCATCGAGTCTTTAAGGCCCTTCACGCATGCTGCGTTGGAGGGTTTTTTGGCGCAGGCCTCTAGTGTGAAGGAATTCAGCCATGAGCAACGGTTGGTCATTTGAAACCCGTCAGATCCACGTAGGCCAGGAGCCGGACGTCACCACTGGTGCACGCGCCCTGCCGATCTACCAGACAACATCCTTTGTTTTCCCCTCCGCCGAGAGCGCCGCAGCGCGGTTTGCCCTGGCCGAGCTGGAACCGATCTACACCCGCATCGGCAACCCCACCCAGGATGCAGTGGAGCAGCGCATTGCCAGTCTGGAAGGCGGCGTGGCAGCACTGCTGCTCGCCTCCGGCCAAGCAGCAACAACGTTCGCCATCTTGAACCTGGCCGAGGCCGGGGACCACATTGTTTCAAGCCCCAGCATCTACGGCGGCACGTACAACCTGTTCGCGCACAGCCTGAAGAAGCTCGGCATTGAGGTCACGTTCGTCTCCGACGCCGACAACCTGGACGAATGGCGTGCGGCCGTCCGCCCCAACACCAAGGCCTTCTTCGGCGAGGTTGTCTCCAACCCGCGCCAGGACGTGCTGGACATTGAAAACATCAGCGCCATCGCCCACGAGGCCGGCGTGCCGCTGCTGGTGGACAACACGCTGGCCACCCCGTACCTGATCCGTCCGCTGGAATGGGGTGCCGACATTGTCATCCACTCCGCGACCAAGTACCTTGGCGGCCACGGCAGCGCCATCGCCGGTGTGATTGTCGACGGCGGCAAGTTCGACTTCGCCGCGAACCCGGAGAAGTTCCCCGGCTTCAACACCCCGGATGTCACCTACAACGGCCTGGTGTACGCCCGCGATTTGGGCGTGGGCAGCGCACTCGGCGCCAACTTGGCCTACATCCTCAAGGCACGTGTGCAGTTGCTGCGTGACCTCGGCTCTGCCGTGGCACCGTTCAACGCCTTCCTCATTGCCCAGGGCATCGAGACGCTCAGCCTGCGCGTTGAGCGCCACGTGAGCAACGCCGTCGCCGTGGCCGAATGGCTCGAGACGAACGAGAACGTGGAGGCCGTGGCCTACGCGGGCATCCCGTCCAGCCCCTGGTTTGAGCGTGGCCGCAAGTACGGCCCCAAGGGCACCGGCGCCGTCATCGCCTTTGACATCAAGGGCGGCGCCGAGGCCGGCAAGCGCTTTGTGGACGGCCTGGAACTGCACTCCCACGTGGCCAACATTGGCGACGTGCGCTCCCTGGTCATCCACCCGGCGTCGACCACCCACGCACAGCTCTCACCCGAGCAGCAGCTGGCCGCCGGCGTGCGCCCCGGCCTGGTCCGCCTCTCCGTGGGCATCGAGAACATCGCGGACATCATCGCCGACCTCGAAGCCGGATTCCGCGCAGCAAAATCGGCGTGATTTTCCATGAGCCAAGTGATTCGGCCGGAAGCGGGGACCAGCGTGTTTTCGTCAGGCATTGACAGCGGGACGGCCCCGGCTGCCCCCTGGTCGGCGGCAGTCGGCCAGGGCGGCGGCCTGCTGCGCTCGATTCAGATCGGCGCGCTGCCCCTGGAGGCAGGGGGAGAGCTGCCGCAGGTCACCATGGCCTTTGAATGCTGGGGCACGCTGAATGCGGCCGGCGACAATGCCGTCCTCATTCAGCACGCCCTGACCGGCAGCACCCACGTCAGCCGTGGCGACTCGGAAGAGGACGGCTGGTGGGAGGGGCTGGTTGGCCCCGGCGAGACCATCGACACCGACAAGTACTTTGTGGTGTGTGCCAACATGCTCGGCGGCTGCTACGGCAGCACCGGGCCCTCCAGCATTGCCGCCGACGGGCAGCCGTACGGTTCGCGCTTCCCGTTTGTCACCATCCGCGACTCGGTCCTGGCGGAGGGACGGCTGGCCGACGCCCTGGGCATCACCTCCTGGCACGCCGTCATTGGCGGTTCCATGGGCGGTGCCCGGGCGCTCGAGTGGGCCGTGAGTTTCCCTGAACGGGTGCGGCGCTGCGCCGTGGTGGCATCCTGCGCGGCCAGCACGGCCGAGCAGATTGCCCTGGCACAGGCGCAGGTGCTCGCCATCCGGCAGGACCCCAACTTTGCCGGCGGCGACTACTACGACGGCGCAGCCCCCACCGCCGGCTTGGGGCTGGCCCGGCGGATTGCGCACATCAGCTACCGCTCGGAGGCTGAGATGGGTGCCCGTTTTGGCCGCAATGCCCAGGACGACGGCGGCACCATCAGCCATGCGCGCAACCGCGGTGACGCGGGGGGCCTGTACCAGGTGGAAAGCTACCTGGACCACCAGGCCCGCAAGCTCGTGGGCCGCTTCGACGCCAACAGCTACATAGCCATCACAGAGGCCCTCATGAGCCACGATGTCTCACGTGGACGCGGCAGCATGGAGGAATCGTTGCAGGCTGTGGCCGGCGTGGAATTCCTTGTCGCGGCCGTCAACAGCGACCGGCTGTACTTCCCGGCGCAGTCCGAGGCGTTGGCCCGGGCCCTGCCCGGGGACGTTTCGGTGGGACGGATTGATTCACCGATCGGCCACGACGGCTTCCTTACGGAGGTGGCCGCCGTGGGCGAGCTGCTGCGGGAGTCGTTCTTCACCGACTAGCGGTGGTCGAGCCTGTCGAGACCAGGCGGTGGATTTCGACAGGCTCAATCACCGAACAGCGGTGGTCGAGCCTGTTGAGACCCGGAAGCGGATTTCGACAGGCTCAATCACCGAACAGCGGTGGTCGAGCCTGTTGAGACCCGGCGCCTAGAAGGTCTTGAAGATGGCCTCGCGGTGGGCTGCGTACTGCTCTGCCGTGACCTGGCCTGCGCGGCGGGCGGCGTCGAGCGCATCCAACTGGCGCTTGAGTTCGGCCTCCATGCGCATGCGCTCATTGGCGAAGCCAGTTGCCTGGTAGCCGAAGGGGTTGTCGTAGCTTTTCATGGGCACGCCGTTCAGCAGCGTGCCTGAGTATTGGGCGCCGGGGGAGGGCTTGGCCGTGGACCTTTGCTGCTGTGCCGCGCCGTTGCGGCCGGCCTGGTTCGCCTGGGGGCGCTGGAGCTGCGGCGCGTGTGCGTTGGGGTTGGCCTGTTGCGCACGCTTCTTGCGGTTGGCGGCCCGGAAGAAGGCACTGAGCAGGGCCAGGGCAATGAACGCGAAGAAAATGAACGGCTGCACGGAAAACGACGTGGAGCTGTCCGCCGCCATGGGAACCAGCAGTACGGTCACAATGCACCTCTTCTATGGGTGGCGTGCAATGATGCCGCGCCTGACCCCATCCTAGACCGCTTGCACGCTCGCGGCGCCGAGGCCGACGGCGGGCAGCAGCACGCCGTCGATCAGCGAAAGCAGGAAGTCCCTGTCCACGGGTTTTTTCAGCACCAGCACGCGGAATGCGGCCATCGACGGCGTCACCAGGGCCAGCGTCTCCACATCGCAGTCGGCAGGGATTTCCCCGCGCTCCATGGCCCGTCGCAGGAAGATGCGGTTCACAGCAACCCGCGGATCCACGATCGCGGCGGTGGCCATGTCCACCAGCTCGGGGGAGCTGTTCAGCATGGACATGAGGCCGGCCATGATCTGCAGCTTGCGTTCGCCGTCCTCGATGGAATGCGGCTTGACCATGGCCACCAGATCCCCGCGCAGCGACCCCGTGTCGGGCAGGCGGGCGGGGTCCGTATCGACCTTTTTCAGGCAGGCGACGGCGTCCAGCACCAGTTCCGCCTTGGACGGCCAGCGCCGGTACAACGTGGCCTTGCCGGCCTTGGCCCGTGCCGCCACCATGTCGATGGTCATGCCGTCGTAGCCGGTCTCGGCCAGGACGGCCAGGGCCGCCTCGAGGATTTCGGGGTCGCGCGTGTGGTCGCGCTTGCGCCCGAGCTTGGCAGGCGCCTTGCGGGCGCGGCCAAGCTCGTCGGCGGGTCCGGGTGCGGGCTCGTCGTTGGTGCGCGGTTGCGTCATCGCGGCAGGCTCCTTGGTGCTCTTGTTTTGAAGATGTGAACTTCCCATTAATTCTGAAACTCATCATATCCGAAACTGGTCAGTGTCGTATATAGTGGCGGCTATGTCCAACATTTCAACCCTTGCCCCGGTTCCGGGCAACGTGCCAGCCGTGTCCTCACGCCGCTGGTGGACCCTGACCACCGTGGCCCTGGCACAGCTGATGGTGGTGCTTGATTCCACGGTGGTCAACATTGCGCTGCCGTCCGCGCAGCACGACCTCGGCTTCAGCAACGGCGACCGACAGTGGATCATCACGGCCTACTCCCTGGCCTTCGGCAGCCTGCTGCTGCTGGGTGGGCGGCTCTCGGATTTGATGGGCCGCAAACGCACCTTCATCATCGGCCTGATCGGATTCGCCGGTGCGTCGGCCCTCGGCGGCGCGGCCGGCAGCTTCGGCATGCTCGTGTTTGCCCGCGCACTGCAAGGCGCGTTCGGCGCCCTGCTTGCCCCGACGGCCCTGGCCGTGTTGACCACCACGTTCACCGTTCCCAAGGAACGCGCCCGCGCCTTTGGTGTCTTTGGTGCCATCGCCGGTGCCGGCGGTGCAGTGGGCCTGCTGCTGGGCGGCTACCTGACGCAAGACTTCAACTGGCGCTGGAACCTCTACATCAACGTTTTCATCGCCATCTTTGCCGTGTTTGGCGCCATCGCCTTTGTGAGCCACACGCACATTGAGGGCCCGCGCCCCAAGCTGGACATCCCCGGCACCGTCCTGGTCTCCGGCGCCCTCTTCGGCCTGGTGTACGGCTTCTCCAACGCCGAAACCGACGGCTGGGACTCGCCGAACACCTGGGGCATGCTGGCCGGTGCCGCGGTCCTGATGACGGCGTTCATATTGTGGCAGCGCCGGGCCGCCCATCCCATCCTGCCGCTGCACATCATCCTGGACCGCAACCGCGGTGCCGCCTACGCTTCGGTGCTGATTGCCGGCGCGGGAATGTTTGGGATCTTCCTGTTCGTCACGTACTACGTCCAGACATCCCTGCACTATTCGCCGATCCAAACGGGTGTGGGCTTCCTGCCCATGATCGGCATGCTGGTCCTGGCCGCCCAGCTGTCCACGAACATCTTCCTGCCGCGGTTCGGGCCCAAGGTCATGGTCCCCATCGGCATGGTGCTGGCCGCCGGAGGCATGGTCTACCTGACGCACCTGGGGCTGGACAGCACTTACGCCCGGGACCTCCTGCCGCCCCTGATGATCATTGGCTTTGGCATTGGCTCCATCATGCCGGCGTCCATCCAGACCGCGACCTACGGGGTTGACCGCCAGTTTGCCGGAGTGGCCTCCGCCATGGTCAACACGAGCCAGCAGATTGGCGGCTCCATCGGCACGGCACTGCTGAACACCCTGGCCGCCACGGCTGCCACCAGCTACCTGTCCGGACACCTGCCGCCCACCGCTGAAACTGCGGCCCAGGCGGCCGTGCACAGTTATGCAGTTGCGTACTGGTGGGGTGCGGGCTTCTTCGCCTTTGGCGCCGTCATGTCCGCACTTGTCTTCCGGCGCCGCGGGCACGGCCAGACGCTGGGAACCGAGCACCCCGACGCCGGGGATGCAGAAACGCCGGCCGCCGAGGAACACGCGGCCCGCCACCGGGCCGAAGGGCAGCCGGCCTAGCTGCCCGCCCCCGGCATTGTTGTTCCCGGACCGGCCACGGGTCCGGGCGTGGGGCGCTTGGCCGTGATGCCGTCGCCGGAGGACTGGTGGCGCAGCCGGCGCAGCACCCAGGGGAACAGGAATTCCCTGGCCCAGACCAGGTCTTCGGCCCGGGCGGCCTGCCACTTTTGCGGCGGCAGCGGGGTCGGTTCCAGCGGCACCAGGGAATGGTGGACGTTCAGTGCCTGCAGGGCCATGATGGCGATGGTGTGGTGGCCCAGGGGTGAGAAGTGCAGCCGGTCGCCGTCCCACATCTGCGGGTCCGAAAGCTGGCGCAGGGACCACATGTCCCCCACAATGGCGTCGTGCCGGGCGGCGATGGTGCGCAGGTTCTCGTTGTAGATGGCCACGCGGCCGCGGATCAGGCCCAGCACAGGGGTGTCGCGGATGTCGGGGCCGTTGAGGATCAGCACATTGGCCCCGGCCGCCGTCATGCGTCCAACGGCCGCGTCGAGCTGCTCGGCCAGGGCGTCGGGGTCCGAGCCGGGCCGGATCAGGTCGTTGCCGCCGGCGGAGATGCTGATGAGGTCCGGCTTGAGCGCAAGCGCCGGCTCCAGCTGTTCGCCCAGGATCTGGCCCAGCAGGCGTCCGCGGATGGCCAGGTTGGCGTACTTGAAGTCCTCGGATCCGTGGCTGAGTTCCTCCGCGACCCGGTCAGCCCAGCCGCGGAATCCGCCCGGGCTTGAAGGTTCGGCGTCGCCGATGCCCTCGGTAAATGAGTCGCCCATGGCGACGTATCGGTTCCAGGGATGTTGCGTCAAAGAATCACTCACACTTACATACTGCCCGGTAACAACGTGTTTTCGCCAGTGCCCGGAGGGGTCCTGCTTTTGGGGCGGCGCGGCGTGCATGGAAAGATGTGGGCATGAGTGAAACCCCCACAGTCCTTTGGTCACGCCCCGAAAACGAACGCCCCGGAACACCGCTGCTGGTGATTCTGCACGGCTACGGCGCGGACGAGGAAGACTTGTTTTCGCTGGCTTCCCAGCTCCCCGCCGAGTTCACTGTGGCCTCGGTCCGGGCGCCGATGCAGGCCGGCCCGGGCTACTCCTGGTTCCCGCTGGCCAGCGATCTCAGCTACTCGGCGGAAGTAGTCGCGGAGTCGGCCGCCGCCCTCGAAACGTGGATTGACTCGGTCCGCGGGGCGCACACCTCGGTGGTCCTGCTGGGCTTCTCCCAGGGCATGTGCATGGCCACCTCGCTGCTGCGTCACCGCCCCTCCGACTACGCCGCCGTGGTGGGCCTGTCCGGATTCGTGGTCGATGCCCAGGACCACCCGTACTTTGACGACGCCGCCGTTGCCGCCGCCAAGCCGGAGGTTTTCTGGGGCCGCGACCAGGCCGACCCCGTGGTCCCGCAGTTCGCGGTCGAGGCCACCAACGCGTGGATGCACGGCCACGTCAAGCTCACCAAGGTCCTCTACGCGGGGATCCTCCACGGCATCAATGCCCAGGAAATTGCACATGTGGGCGAGTTCCTGCAGTACAAGGTCCTGAACGCCAAGTAGTGGCATCGACTTAAAGCACGACGGCGGGCACCCCTTGGGTGCCCGCCGTTCGTTGCGTCGGGGTGGGCTATGCGCCCGTGGTGATGCGGACGGTTTCGCCGTTGACCGTCACGGTGTCGCCATGGTGGAGCTGGCGGCCGCGGCGTTCGTCGATCTCGCCGTTGACCTTGACCAGGCCGGCCTTGATGATGTCGGTGGCCTCAACGCCGTCCTCGACCAGGCTGGCAAGCTTGAGCAGCTGGCCCAGTCGGATCATGTCGTCGCGGATGGGGATGTCAATGATCTCGTGTGAACTCATGGATCAATTGTGCCGCATGGGCCGCCCTTTCATTTCGCCAATCCCATTCCGGTGCCCAGTCCCGGCTGCTGTAGCGTAGGGGGACTCATTGGAAGTCCGCGAGGAGGTTCACTTGGCTGCCGTCGGTTCCTCGGCGCCCCGCGCCCACCTGAGCCCCTTGGTGGGCATCCCCCTGGCGGTTGCCGCCGGGCTTGCCATCCCTCTCCAGGGCCGGGTCAACGGTGCGCTGGGGGCAAGGCTCGACGACGGGATTGCCGCCGCGGTGGTCAGCTTCACCGTGGGCCTGTTGATCATGGTGGCCATCTCTCTGCTGCTCCCGCGCGGCCGCGCCGGACTGGCGGCAGTGGTTCCTGCCATCCGGGCCCGGAAGTTCCCGCCCTGGTACCTGCTGGCCGGGGTCATTGGGGCGTTTTTCGTCATGAGCCAGGGCCTGACCATTTCGGTGCTCGGCGTGGCGCTGTTCACCGTCTCCACGGTGACCGGCCAGATGGCGAGCGGGCTGCTGGTGGACCGCCTGGGCATGGGGCCGGCTGGCAAGAGGCGAATTACCGGCATGCGCGTGCTCGGCGCGGTGCTGACCGTTGCCGCCGTCGTCTGGGCCGTCTCGCCGCGCTTTGGCGATGGCCCCGGCGTCGGGAACCTGCTCCTGCCCCTGCTGCTCCCTGTGGCCGCGGGGTTCCTGCAGAGTTTCCAGCAGGCCATGAACGGCACCCAGACACTCCACTACGGAACGCCCATCACGGCCACATTCGTCAACCTGCTCACCGGCAGCGTGGTGCTGTGGATTGCGTGGCTGGCCAAGGCCGGGCTGGCGGGGGCGGGCAACCCGCTGCCGGGGGAGTGGTGGTACTACCTGGGTGGGCCCCTGGGCTGCATTTACATTGGTGTGGGCGCCGTGCTTGTGCGCAGCCTGGGGATCTTGTTGACCGGGCTGGGCTTGATCGCCGGCCAGTTGCTCGGGTCCCTGGCCCTTGACCTTGTGCTGCCGACTCCCGGGTCGCAGGTGGCGGTGGCCACGGTGCTGGGAACATTGTTGACCTTGGCTGCGATTGTGGTGGCCACGCTGCCCTGGCCCAGGGTTGTCCGCAGGTCGGTTGGAAAACAAAGCCCCTGACCACCCGTGCTGAGGTTCGAGCTGACGGCGTCATTGAATGCATTGCAACACGGGGTCATTCAACGCTTGCGGGGAATGTGCGCGGTAGCTTGGTTCCAACCATTGCCCGCACCGAAGGAGCCATCAGCGATGCCCAGCACCCCCGAATTGTTTGTCAGCGGCTACACCGAGGACGGCCAAGGCGCCGGACCCGGCCTTGCCCGCTTCGCCCTGGCGGACGACGGCACGGTGGGGGAGCAGACGGCCGCAGCCCCGGGAATGTCCAACCCCTCCTTCCTGTCCATGGCCGGAGGCGTGCTGCTGGCTGCTGAGGAATTGGCACAGGGGAACGTAGTCGCGTTGGATCCCCAGACGCTGGAGATTCTGGGCAGGACCTCCAGCCGCGGCGCCGACACCTGCCACGTGGCCCTCATCGACGGGTTCGTGTGGGCAGCAAACTACAGCTCGGGCAACACCTCTGTCACCCCGCTGGCCCAGCTGCTGGACGGGTCAGCGCCCGAAGCGCCGGAACTGTTGTCGCATCCGGGAAGCGGGCCCGTTGCGGACCGGCAGGGCGAATCCCATGCGCACCAGGTGCTCGGCACGCAATGGGGGACAGTGCTTGTGGCCGACCTGGGTGCCGACCGTGTGGATGAGTATTCCGCCTCGTCCAGGGTGCGGCTGGAGTCCGCGGAGCTGCCGCCCGGCACCGGCCCACGCCACATGGCCCTGAAGGGGGATTTCCTGCTGGTGGCCGGCGAGCTGGACGGGCACCTCCACGTGCTGCAGCGAACTCCTGTAGCGCACGTGCAGCCCGGGAACGGGGAATCCAACGGCGGTGGCCACTTCTGGCGCTGGCTGTTCAGAACGCCCTTGGCGGAAAGTGCCGCGGACATCGCGGCGGCGGGGGAGTTCTTCCCGTCCCACATCGAACTGTCCCCCGATGGCAGGCTTCTTTACGCGGCCGTCCGCGGCCCCAACACGGTCGTGGCCCTGGATGTGTCGGACTTGCCGGCCCGGCCGAAGCTCCTGGGGCTGGTGCCCAGCGGCGGCAACTGGCCGCGGCACTTCGCCGTGGCCAACAACAAGATGTACGTGGCGAACCAGCTCTCCAACAATATTGCGGTCCTGGAACTTGATGCAGCGGGCCTCCCGGGTGTGGTCCCAACCCAGTTGGTGGATTTCGGCAGCCCCGCGTGCATTGTGCCGGCATGAGCGGCGAACAGCTGAATTGACAGGGCAGGCCGGGAGCCGGGATTCGTGTCCTATGATGAATGCGCGCCTTGACCATGGGAGTCGGGCGATTTCTTCCAAAGGGGTTCCGTGGAAAGCACCGCCGGGAAGCGGCAACGAATCGAGGAAGCCGAAGCCCTGCTTGAACGGGCCCACGCCATCCCGTCCGGAGTCTTTGGCCGCTACGAATGCGAGCCAGGTTGGACGTGGAAGCCGCGCTTCAGTGACTTTGACCTGTGGTGGGTGCTGCACGGCTACGGCCATGCCAGGATCAATGGGGAACCCGAGATCCGCATTGAGCCGGGGACCTTGCTGCTCCTGCGCCCGGGTGACACAGGTGATTTCCGGCAGGACCCGCAGGCGCCGCTGACCGTTTTGTCCAGCCACTTTGAACTGCTGGACATGGCCACGGGCCTGCCGCTGGAGCTGGACGGCCGGCACTTCCCCCGCCGCCGGCACCTGGTGAATGACAAAGGGCAGATTTCAGATCTCATGACCCGCCTTGTCCGTTCGCGCAGCGAGCCGTCCCTGTTCCGTTCGCTGGTCTCCCGGGGCTTGCTGCTGGAACTGCTGGCAGTGGTCTACAAGCTCGACGCCGCGGCCGACGGCGTCCAGCCGGAAATCGACCACCGCCTCAACTCCGCCCTGGCCATCATCGGTGCCCGGCCGTCGCAGCGCCTGGCCCTGGGGGAGGTTGCCGCGGCGGCCGGTTTGTCGCCCAAGGAGTTGAGCGGGCTGTTTGTTCGGCAACTGGGTGTCACCTTCCGCCGCCACACGGTGGATGTGCGGATGGAACGGGCCCAATTTCTCCTCAATGGAACGGATCTCAGCGTGGGGCAAATTGCCCGGTCGCTTGGCTACCCGGACCAATTCCTGTTCAGCCGGCAGTTCCGGGCCAAGTTCGGCATGCCGCCGAGCCAGTACCGTGATTCAGTGCATAATTTGGGTCTTTCATGACATGTACTGCCGCAGGCGTGCGCCCATAGTGTGAATGTCACTGGCCCGCGGGAACGTCCCGCGGAACTGACCACAGGAGATAGACACATGTCACTGGCACGAGTGGACGATCTTGGCGGCGCATATGCCGACAGCCTCTACGCCACGGACGTCCTTGCGAACACGGTTGGCAATTTGCCGGCCGTCGACGTGGACGCCATTGAGGAATACCGGGCGCTGGGATTCCTGTCCGTGCGCGAAGCGCTCACACCGCAGGAGAACCAGCAGGCCCTGGCGGGGCTGAGGCACCTCATCGACAACCCCAAGGATGGGGTCGACCTCCAGTTTGAGGCATGGGCCCAGGACCAGCTGGCGCAGCTGCACGGCGATGACCGCATGGACGCCGTCCGCAAGCTCCAGAAGTTCACCCATGCCGAAGACCGCCTGCTGGGCATCGCCAACCATCCAGGCATACTGCGCACGGTCAAGGCCATCATCGGCACCGACGACATTGTGCTGCTGCAGGACATGGCCCTCCTGAAGCCTCCGGGCGGTGGGCGCGAAAAGCCCTGGCACCAGGACAAGGCGTTCTTCAACCTCGACCTGGACGCCACCATCGTTGGAGTCTGGATTGCCCTGGATGCGGCAACCCCGGAAAACGGCTGCATGCATGTCATTCCCGGATCCCACCGGGAGGGCCCCATTCCGCACTTCAAGCGGCGGGACTGGCAAATCTGTGACACCGACGTGGACACGGCCCGCAACGTGGCTGTTCCCCTTGATCCGGGTGGCCTGCTCTTTTTTGACGGCTACATCCACCACGGAACACCCCAAAACAGGACGGCCACCCGCCGTCGTGCCTTGCAGTTCCACTACGTCGCCCGCGACGTGCTGCGCATTACCGAGGAAGAACGCCTGGCCGTCTTTGGCCTGGAAGGACGTGGGGCAGAATGCTGAGCGCACCCGCCAAGAACCGCGTGGTCACCATCGCCGGAGACGATTTCTCATGGCATGAGCTTGCGCTGGAGGAGCCCAACGAGGCGTCCTGGGCGCATCCCGGGGCCGCTGCTGGCCCGGACGGGGCACTTCACATCGCAGGCGCCACGGGCCAGGAGATCATCTCGATCGGCGCTGACGGCACCATCTCCCGCGTCCGCCTTTCGACCACGGAGGCCCATGGCCTGGCCGTGGACCACCGGCAGTCTTTGTGGGTGGTCGACAACGGCCACAAGCCAGTGCCGAACGGCCTCAGCTACCAAGGCGAAAAGGTCCAGGGCAGGGTGCTGCGGGTTGGTTTCGACGGCGTCGAGCAGCAGTCATTGGCGGCCCCGGGACGGCTTCCCTGGCACCCGTGCAGCGTTGCCGTGCACGACCATGGACATGGTTCCGGCGGGCAGGTCTGGGTCGCGGACGGCTATGGGCAGAGCCTGGTGCACGCCTTCGACCGCGATGGCAGCCACCTGTGGACGACGGACGGCAGCGACAGCGGACTTGCGTTCAGCACCCCTCACGGCATCCTGGTTGACGACTGGGGGCCGGAACCACGGCTCCTGGTGGCGGACCGGGGCAACCGGCGCATTGTTGCGCTGGGGATGGATGGCGGGGTGCTCGGGACGCTGGGTTCGGGGGTGCTCACGAGCCCGTCCGGGCTGGCCTTGCGGGAGGGGAAACTCTGGGTGACGGAACTCCACGGATCACTGAAGGTTCTTGACCTGCAGGGAGAGCTCCTGGACAGCCTCGGCGCGGACTTCACGGAACGTTCGCCGGGGTGGCCCAACGCGCTTCGGGACGGGGCCACTGTTGCGCCCCCAACCCCCGCCCTGCAGTTCAGCAGCCCCCACGGCATTGCCGCCTCAACCACGGGAGATGTGCTCGTCGGTGAATGGCGGATCGGCGGGCGGGTCGTGCTGCTGCGGCCGGCAGGCGACAGTTGACGGCTAGGGATGGTTGCCGAGGCTGGCCCAAGACAATGGAATCACCGCCCGGACCGGCACCGACTGCTCATCGCAGCGTCGCCGTGAACGACGGCACGTCGCATGTCCAGCCGTTCTCACCTCCAACGTGGATGCCGGCGTAGTTGCCCGAGCCTCTGTATTTTGTGCCGCTGACCGTCCCGGTGAGGTGCACAACGGTTGACTGCAACCCGGACACGTCGACGTCCCAGATCCCGCCGTTCTCAACGGCGGTGCCGGTGAGGGTCTGGCCCGGAGTGGTAATGGTTGCAGTTCCTGCCGACACGGTCAGGACCTGGCCTGAGAGGTCGAAGATGCCGCACTCGGCGTTCTCGAGGATGGTGTACACGCCGTCGAGTCCTGTGGGTGCATCATTCAAATGCAGCGAGGCGAGGATCCTGGCCGCTGTCTTGTATTCGTCGGTGTCCATGTAGGCCTGGGCCTCCTCCATGGTGGCAAGGCTCCGGTCACCCCACGATCCGTCAGTGGCGGGGTATTGGGCGGCAAACTCAATGATGTTGGCCTGCGTGGCGGTCAAAACGAAATGGCCAAACTCGCAGGCCGTCCCGTCGCTGTTTTGCAGCCCTTGGGTGATGCCGAGGCCGGCGAAGACATGGTCGGGGAACTGGATCGCCTCATAGGCGACCCGCGCCGACACCCCCACGGGATTCGTCCTCTCGGTCACTGGCAGTGCCACATCGGCATGGTCCAGAAGTTGATAGGGGTACGCCGGCTTGTATCCGGGGATGCAGCCCGGCCCGCCCACGCCCTCGATGTTGTCAGCGAAGTACAACCGCACCTTCGTGTCCGGTCCGGTCAGGTAATAGTTGAGCTGCGCCGCCCCGGCGGGTTGAAGGGTCGCCGTCCAGGTGGCCGGCATCTGCCATGTCGCCAAGCCGTCCGAGGTGGTGAAGGTGTTCCACGCGGCTTCCTCTGGTGCGGTGGCGCCCGCAGTGGCAGGGGAGCCCGGCGCTGATGCATCCGGACCAGCCGTCGGCGCTGTGCCGGTGGAAGTTTTGGTGGCTGCGGCAGGACCGCCTGTTGCTGCGGTGCAGCCCGTCAGAAACATGGTTCCAGCCGCGACGATTGCTGCGGTCGCGGTGCCGAGTCGGGCAAATGTGACTCCTACCACAAATGAACAGTACGGCGCACGTGGTGGCTGGTCAATGAGCTGAACGGAAACTTGTCCCAACTCCATGGACGGCCGGGGCGGCGCGGGTGCTGCGATTCACTGGCGTGGAAATTCTCCGCAAGGCTGAACGCGACGGTAGTCTTGTCTGCGGACGGACCGCACCCAGCGGCCTCGTAATTAATAGGAGTAAACAGTGGCGCCTCAGTCCAAGCTTGACCAGGTCATTTCACTCGCGAAACGTCGCGGCTTTGTCTTCCAGGCCGGTGAAATCTACGGCGGTTCACGGTCGGCCTGGGATTATGGCCCCCTCGGCGTGGAGCTGAAGGAAAACATCAAGCGCGAATGGTGGCAGTCATTTGTCCGCGGCCGCGAGGACATGGTGGGCCTTGATTCCTCCATCATCCTGCCCAAGGCCGTCTGGGAAGCCTCCGGCCACGTTGCCACCTTCACCGACCCGCTGGTCGAGTGCACCCAGTGCCACAAGCGTCACCGCCAGGACCACCTGACTGAAGCCTACGAGGCCAAGAAGGGCCGCCCGCCGGAAAACGGCATGGAAGACATCGTGTGCCCCGACTGCGGCACCAAGGGCCAGTGGACCGAGCCGCAGCTCTTCTCCGGCCTGGTCAAGACGTTCCTGGGCCCGGTGGATTCCGCCGCAGGCCTGCACTACATGCGCCCGGAAACCGCGCAGGGCATCTTTGTGAACTTCAACAACGTGCTCACCACCTCCCGCAAGAAGCCCCCGTTCGGCATCGGCCAGATCGGCAAGGCCTTCCGCAACGAGATCACCCCCGGAAACTTCATTTTCCGCACCCGTGAGTTCGAGCAGATGGAAATCGAGTTCTTCACGGCACCCGAGGACGCCGAGCAGTGGTTCAAGGAATGGGTTGAACTGTGCTGGGACTGGTTCATCGATTTGGGCATCAACCCGGAGAACATGCGCCGCTTCGACGTCCCCGAGGACGAGCGCGCCCACTACTCCGCCGGCACCATCGACTTTGAGTACAACTTTGGCTTCCAGGGTTCCAAGTGGGGTGAGCTCATGGGCGTCGCCAACCGCACCGACTATGACCTCGGCTCGCACACCAAGGGTTCCGGCACGGACCTGAGCTACTTCAACCAGGCCACGGGCGAGCGCTTCACCCCGTACGTGATCGAGCCCTCCTTCGGACTGACCCGCTCCATGATGGCCTTCCTGGTGGATGCATTCGTTGAGGACGAGGCCCCCAACGCCAAGGGTGGCGTGGACAAGCGCACGGTCCTGAAGCTGGACCCGCGCCTGGCCCCCGTCAAGGCTGCCGTCCTGCCGCTGAGCCGCAACGAGGAGCTGTCCCCGAAGGCCAAGGAGCTCGCCAACACGCTGCGCAAGCACTGGAACATCGAGTTCGACGATGCCGGCGCCATCGGCCGCCGCTACCGCCGCCAGGACGAGATCGGCACGCCGTTCTGCATCACCGTTGACTTTGAAACCCTCGAAGACAACGCCGTGACCATCCGTGAACGCGACACCATGAGCCAGGAGCGCGTGCCCCTGGACCAGGTGCAGGCCTACCTGGCCACCCGCCTCCTGGGTGCCTAGGAATGGCTGAGCTGACATACCGGCCCTGGCGGGACGGCGACGACCTGACCCTCCTGGAAATCTGGGGAGACGCCGACTCCGCCCCGGCCGGGCACTTCCGGGCCGCGCTGGCACCGGAGAGCGACGCCAACCCCTGGCGGCGCACCATTGTCGCCGAGGACCAGGGCATCCCGGTCGCGGCCGGCGTGGTCTACTCCACCAAGCTGCACCCGGCCCGGCTGTGGGCCTTCGTGGAGGTCGCCAAGGACCACCGGCGCGCAGGCGTCGGCGCCACCTTGCTGACCATGCTCCGCCGCGAAGCCGACGGCGCACTGGCCTCAGGTTCGGTAAGCACGACGGCGTTGCGCACCAAGGTTGCCCCCGGCACCTCGGGCGCGGCGTTCGCCGAAGCCATGGGGTTGGCTGTGCTGCAGCGCAACCGCGTGGTTGAGGTGGGCCCCGGCGCGCTCAAGCTGCCCGTCTTCGGTGAAGGCACCGAGGAGGAAGCCACCGCACGTGTGCAGGACCTGGCCACCGGCTCGGTGGAACTGACCGACGTGGTGGGCCGCTATTACGAGTCCGTGAACCAGTGGGACCCCACCGGTCCGCTGAGCCCCGGCCTGGTGCAGCGCATGTTCCTGGACGACCTCACCGGCGCCCACGGTGCCCTAGTGCTGCGGGCCGAGCCCGCCAGCGCCTTCGGTGCCGGCGTTGCCCCGAGCAAGAAGGGCAAGATCCAGGCCTTCGCGCTCAGCTACTCCCAGGGCAGCATCGAGACCAACGAGGACATCCCGGCGGCAGCCTCCGAGGTGTTCCTCGGCGTCGAGCCGTCACTGGAGCAAGACGTTGCCGTGCAGGCGGTCTACGACCTTCTGGCACTCATCACCCACCAGTACCCCGTGCTGCTGGAACTCGACGACTCCATGGAAGCCCTCGCGGCCGTGGTCAACCCCATGATCTCCGTGGGTGCGGCCAAGGTCCGCGGCGCCGAAACCCTCGTCGTCGGCGAGTAACAACATCCGGTGGTCGAGCCTGTCGAGACCCTTCGGCAGGCTCACCTCCGGCCCCGGCGCTCTCGCGAGGTGGGGGCTGGTGCCCGCACCTCCGGCGGCGGACCGGCATTTTCCGGCGACTATCCGACGCGTCGGCCGCGGGCGGCCTTTGGCGTCTCCTTTACGTCGCCTACAAAAATGCCGGCTCCGCCGCCGGTGGTCGAGCCTGTCGAGACCCGCGCCGCCGCTGGTGGTCGAGCCTGTCGAGACCCGGGCCGCAAGCACGAATCAAGCACAACCGAAGGACTGATTTCAGCCCATGGGACATTCACACTCGCACGGTGAGACTGACGATTCGTTGCTGAGCCGCCCGGAATTGCGGCGCCGGAAGGCGTTGCGGCGCCGGGCTGTGGTGCTTCTGAGCTGGATCCTGGTGCCCCTCGCCGTCCTGACGGTGGTGGCCATGGTGCTCATGTGGCCCTCCGGCGACGCAGGCAAGGTGCCGGCAAGCAACCCGTATTCCGCAGCCCCCGGGGCCAGCATTGTGACCGGTTCCGTGGTTCGTACGGTTTCCGAAGACTGCTCCCTCACCGCCGGCGGCCAGGCCGGCACCACGTGCTTCATTGCCTACACGGCAGTTGACGGCGGTGCCGATGTCCCGGTGGTGGTCAGCCCGGACATCGAGGCCTCCCGCCCCGTCCGTGCCGGCGACACCATCAGGTACCTCGATCTTTCGGGGCTCCCGGGCATGACCGGTGCCAACGCCAACGGCGCCAAGTATGTGTTCATGGACTTTGTCCGCACGTTCCCCATGGGCCTGCTGGCCGTGGCCTACGCCGTGGTGGTTGTTGCCGTGGCGAGATGGCGGGGCCTGCGGGCCATGGTGGGACTTGGCGGCGCCTTCATGGTGCTGGCCTGGTTCATCCTGCCCGCCCTGTCACAGGGCCAGCCGCCGCTCCTGGTTGCCCTGGTGGGTGCCTCAGCCATCATGTTTGGCGTCCTGTACTTTGCCCACGGCTTCTCCGTGCGCACCTCCACGGCACTCCTGGGGACGCTGTTTGGCCTGGGGGTCACGGCCGGGCTGGCAGCCTGGTCGGTGGATGCCGCTGCCCTCACCGGGACCACGGGCGAGAACGCCTACCAGCTGGCCAACCTGACCAACGGCATGTCGCTGTCGGGCATGATCCTGTGCGGGCTCGTGATCTCGGGCCTGGGCGTGCTGAACGACGTCACCATCACCCAGTCCTCGGCCGTGTGGGAACTGCACGAACTGGCCCCGCACACCACCTCGCGGGAGCTGTTCTCCTCGGCCATGAGGATTGGCCGGGACCACATCGCCTCGACGGTGTACACCATTGCCTTTGCCTACGCCGGCAGCGCCCTGCCCGTGCTGCTGATGGTCTCGCTGTACCAGCAGCCGCTCTTGACCGCCCTGACGGGGGCGGAGCTGGCCGAGGAGATTGTGCACATCCTGGTGGGCTCCATTGGCCTGGTGCTGGCCATTCCCGTGACCACCGCGATTGCTGTCGCCGTCGTCAAGGCCACAGGAAGGCACGCAGCCAGCGGGCCGGCAGCGGAAGGGACCAAGCCGGCCCCGGAGCCAGCGGCCGTGTAGCCCCGGCTCAGCCGGACGGCACCTCAACAAACAGGTCCCGCCGCGCGTCCTCGAATCCTTCCACCGTTATGCCCCAGGCCGGACGCTTGAAATCGGCCGCAACCAGGCGCACCTCCTGCAGCTCATCGGGGTGGCCGGGCCGCGGCTCAATGGGACGCACAACCCCTTGGCGGTAGCCCAGGCTGCTGGATACGCCGAGCGAGGCCTGGTTCCACACGGCCGCACTTGATTCGGCAACGTGGGCGCCCAGGTGGTCGAAGGCAAACAGCAGGGCAGCGGCCCGCATTTCCTTGCCGTACCCCTTGCCCTGCTGCGCCGCCGTGAGCCATGAACCGGAGTTGACGGTCCGGGTCGAGGAGAACCCCGAGGCACCAAGGGATTGGGTGCCGATCGGGACGCCGTCGAGCATGACGGTGAAGTTCAGCGTCCAATGCTCGGGCCGGGTGCCGGCGCGCAGCTCCCACTGGTGCCGGGCCATGCCCCTGGCCATCTCCACGGGGTCGGCATCGGTCCACGGCACCGAAAAGGGCATCACTGCAGGATCGTGGATGCCGGCCTGTGCCGCAGCCACAATGCCGGGCAGGTCGTCGTCGCGGACAATCCGCATGACCAGGCGCGGGGAGGTGATGGTGAGGTCGAACAGGGGCCAGACATCCGAGGGCGAAAGCATCTGACCACACTAACCGGGCACTGGCGCCTAGTGCATCATCGTGAAGCGCCGGGCCACGAGTTCCCGTACTGGTGCCAGCCGGAATGCCACACCAACGCCCGCATGCCGAACATCCAGGTACGACGCCGGGGCCGGGCGTCCCAGCGCCATGTTCAGCCACGCCTGCCGTGCGGCGGCCCGGGCAGCCTGCATGCGGGTGCGTTCAAAGGCGCGCAGGACCGCACCCGTGGGGTTGCCCTGCAGCGCGGCGGCCATGATGGGGGCCAGTTCTGCCGCGTCGAGCCAGCCCAGGTTCATGCCCTGGCCGCCGATGGGGCTGATCTCGTGGACGGCGTCGCCCACCAGGGCCACGCGCCCCCGCACCATGGCCCGGGCCATGCGGGTTCGGACCCCGAAGGCGCTGAGCATGCTGTTGTCTTCTGCCGCAACTGCGGCACCGGTGCGCGCGAGAATGAGCCCGGCCAGGTCCTCGGCCGTGGCCCCCTGCAGCAGTTCATCCGTGTGCACCACCCAGCGCCGCAGCCGCCCCGGCAGGGGGAACGATTCGACAATGCCGCCAGGCTCCAAATGCAGCACGGCTGCGGATCCGTCGCTGCCCGTGTCCGGGAAGTCGCCCATGAGGTAGCGGTCGGGGTGGTCACGTCCGGCCGTGGGAATGCCCAGCAGCCTGCGCACGGTGGAGCGGGCGCCGTCGGCCCCCACCACCAGACGGCCCTGGAAATGTACATTCTGGCCCCCGCCGCCGTGCGTGCCGGACAGCGTGACGGACGTGCCGCCGTCGTTCAGCGACGTGACGCAAAAGCCGCGCACGACGGCGTCCGGGTCCAGTTCGAGGACCCGTGCCTCCAGGATGGCCTCGGTGCGGGCCTGCTTGAGCGCCAGCACAAACGGCCAGGCCGGGTTGGCCTGCTCGAAGGATAGCCTGGCCACCTCCCGGCCGCCGCTGCGGGCAACCCCGTCACGGATGTGCACGCCCTCGGCCGCCATGGCGGTGGCCACCCCGGCCAGGTCCAGGGCGGCCAGCGCCGGCGGGTGGATGCCGATGGCGCGCGAGTGCGGGCTGGCTTCGCTGCGCTGTTCCAGGATGCGCACCGACAGGCCCTCCTGGAGCAGGAGCGCGCCAAGGTACAGGCCAACCGGTCCGGCACCCACCACCAGCACGTCAAACATGCGGCCGCCGCGGGGTGTGCAGCAGCAAGTTGCGGTAGGGCGCCGCGCGTTCCACCCGCCAGCCCGGGGGAGCAGCTGCGCGCAGTTCGTCAGCCGTGTAGCTGCGCCGGATGGAGGTCAGCCCGTCGCGGCGAATGAAGGATCCCGGGAAAAACGGCAGGGTCCCGGCGGCGAAGAGGGTGTAGGCAACGGGGCTGCGGGCAATGTCGCTGTGGATCACGGCGGTGCTGGCCAGGGCCTGCGAGTCCTGCAGCAGTCCCTGGAACTCGCCGGGGTTGAGGTGGTGCAGCATGTGGTTGGAAATGACGACGTCGAACACGGCACCCCCGGCCACCAGCTCCCCGCTGAACGCCTGCCGGTAGGAGAGGTGGGGCACCGGCGGTTGGGCGCGGGCAAACGCGAGGGCGCGGTGGTCGGGGTCGATGGCCGTGACCTCCAGCAACAGGCCGTCGCGGGCAGCCCAGCGGGCCAGGTTGCGGGCCACGTCGCCGCCCCCGCAGCCAATGTCGAGCAGGGTTGTCTGTCGCTTGGCCGACAACAGCGGCCGGATGCGCTCCCGGTAGTTGCCGCGCCATCCGGACACCACGGCATTGATCAGCGGAAACTGTGCGTACGTCCGTTCCAGCCTGGCCGGGTCGCAGTCGGGCCTGTCCATTTCCTCCACGGCATCCAGGTCCCGGGCGCGAAGGAACCCGCCAGCCCTAGACCCTGGCAGCGTCTTCAAGCTGGCTTTCGTGGCCCTGGCCTTCGAGGTTGCTGGGCTGGCTGACCTTGGTGAACAGCCCTGTCTCAACGGTCAGCCCGGGACCAAAGGCCATGGAACAAATGGCCTCGCGTTCCTGGGCCGCCGGAAGGTCCAGGATGTGCTTGAGCACGAACATGACGGTGGCGCTGCTCATGTTCCCGTAGTTGCGCAGGGTTTCCCGGGCCGGCACCAGTTGTTCGTCGCTGAGCCCCAGCTTGGCCTGCACCTTGTCCAGGATGCTCCGCCCGCCGGGGTGGATGGCCCAGTGCGGAATGCTGCTGTGGGGCAGACCGTGGAATTCCGGGGCGCGGGCCAGCAACGGCACCAGCGCGCCTGTGATGTGTTCGTCAATGATCTTGGGGACGTAGCTGTCCAGGACCATTTCAAAGCCGTGGTCGCCAATGTTCCAGGCCATGGAGTCCTCGCCCACGGGCGTCAGGACTGTCTCAAAGTGGTCCAGGTCCAGGAATGGCCCGTCCCCGGGCAGCTCCCGCGCCGTGACCACGGCTGCTGCCGCGCCGTCGGCGAACAGCGAGGAGCCCATGATGGTGTCGGGATCGTTGGAGGTGCGCACATGCAGCGAGCACAATTCCACGGAGACCACCAGCACCACGGCGTCCGGATCCGCGTCGCAAAAGGCCTTGGCCGCCCGCAGCGCCGGAAATGCGGCGTAGCAGCCCATAAAGCCCAGGTGGTAGCGCTGCACCGACGGGTTCAGGCCCAGGGCCCGGACGATCTTGTAGTCGGGTCCGGGGTTGAAGAAGCCTGTGCAGGAAACCGTGACCACGTGCGTGATGTCCTCGGCGGCCACGCCTGGGCAGGCCGCCAGGGCCTTGTGCGCCGCCTCGATGAACAAGGCCGTGGCCTGGCCCGCAAACAAGTCGTTGCGTTCCTTGGTGGTGGGGTTCAGCAACAGCCCGGTGGCGCCGTCGTAAAACATGGGGTCGGGGCCGTGGAAATCCAGGCTCATCTCGGCCACCGCTGTGTGCCGGGTGTCGATGGCCGCCGAGTCAAAGCAGGTGCGGACCAGGCGTTGGCCCAGCCGGGTCAGCCCCGGCTGGGCGGCAAACACGTCCCGGGCCTGCTCCTGGATCAAGATGGTGGGCGGAACCGCAGTTTCCAGGGACTTCAGGGTGACCGTCATAGTCCATTCTTAGGGCCGCCCGCGCCGTTGCACAATGGGGACGGTACAAAAGTTGCCACTATTGCCGGGTGGCCTAGATCCAGCGCCTGTTGCGGAAGATGCCGAACAGGACAACGCTGACCCCAAACATGGCTATCAGCGCCAGCGGGTAGCCCCACTCCCAGTGCAGCTCGGGCATTGAATCGAAGTTCATGCCGTAGACGGTGCCCACCAAAGTGGGGGCAAAGAGGATGGCGGCCCATGCGGAAATCTTCTTGACTTCCTCATTCTGGTCGTTGCTGGCCTCCGCAAGGTGTTTCATTTCCTCGTTCTGGCGCTGCGCCACCAGCGTGGCGTTCACGGTGAGGATGTCGCGGAGCATGAACCGGAAGCCATCGATCTTTTCATTGACCTGGGTGACGTGGTCGTCCACGTCGCGCAGGTACTGCTGCAGGTCCTCGTTGATTCCATACTTGGTGAACCCGCCGGCCAGGGCGGCCAGAATGCCCACCATGGGCTTGGTGGAGCGCTGGAACTCAATAACCTCACGCGAGAGTTCGTAGATGCGCCGCGACACCTGGGGGTCACCGCCGAAGACCTCGGTCTCGATCTCGTCAATGTCGTTCTCCAGGCCTGTCACCACGGGCGCAAAACCGTCCACCACAGTATCCAAAATGGCGTAGAGCACCGCCTCCGGGCCCAGCCGCAGCAGGGTGGAATCCTGCTCCATGCGGCGCCGGACCTGGGCAAGGTCGGGGGAGTGGCCGTGGCGGACGGTGATGATGAAGTTGGGGCCAACAAAAATGTGCAGCTCACCAAACTCCACCTCCTCCTGCGATTCCAGGTACCGGGTGGCCCGCAGCACGGCGAACAGTGTGGTTCCGTAGCGTTCGATCTTGGAACGCTGGTGCGCCATGACGGCGTCCTCAACGGCCAGTTCGTGGAGGTCAAACTCGGCGGCAAGCTCCTGCAGCTCCGCCTCCTCCGGGCGGACCAGGCCAATCCAGGCCATGGAGCCGGGGGCCTTGTTCAACTCCCGGAAGGTGTCCGGGAGCGTGGCGGGGGAGGAGATCCTGGTCCCGTCCAGGTAGATGCCGGCGTCAACCATGCTGGTGGCAGGGCGCTGCACGGCGCGTTCGGCGCCGCGGTCCGGGATGGCGGCACTCGTGGCCGTGGGCGGGGCGGGGAATTCCCGGGTCTTGAGGGGGGTGAGGTTTTGCAGGCGCGTGACAGTGCGGCGGGTGTTCATGGGGTGGTCCAAACGGCAGTGCGGGCGGGGACGATTCGTCTATGGCCAGCCTCGGAACGTGTGCCGCAGGAAGATAAGGAAATCCTATGCGGAGCCGGAGGGGGCCACGGGGCACATACTTGGGGGTTCGGTCATCATGCGACTGACCACCTCTTTTCAGTATGCTCGCGCCGTCCCGGCGATTTTTTCCTGTCAGTGCCGAGGATACCCGAGTCTGCCGGTTCTGGCACATCGGTGCCAATTTCGGCCCTGAGTGCCGCGGTGCGGGGACCCCCGGGTCAGGGATGGGCCAGGCGGCCGGAGAAGGTGAACAGGATAGCCGCGGACACTTCAGGGGCCGGGGTGTCGGGGCTGAACAGCAGCCACTCCACCCCGCCCATGAGCGTTGCCCCGAAGATGCTGCCGGCCATGAGCAGCCTGCCGTTCTCGGTGGTGCCGGCCGGCAGCATCGGTTCCAGTGCCGCACAGATCTCGCCGAGGGCCTCGCGGCGCAGCACGGACATTGTGTCTTGCCAGGCCCTGTCCGTGCGGAAGATCTCCGAGGCCATGAGCTTGGCCAGGGCCCGGTTCTCGGCGATCAGGGCCAGCATGTCCGCCACCATGGCCTCGATGGCGGCAAAGCCCTCCGCCCTGCCCCGGGCCGCCCGCAGCGATTCGGCCAGCGAGCGGACCCCGGCGGTCAGCAGTTCCCCGAACAAGGCGTCCTTGGAGGAGAAGTTGTAGTACACGCTGCCCTTGGCCACCCCGGCCCGCTCGGCAACGCCGTCCATGGTGGTCCCGGAGATCCCGTGCAGCGCACCGAGTTCCAGGGCGGCGTCCAGGATGGCCTGCTTGGTGGGGGAGATGCGTGCCACGGGGGCTCCTTGCTGGTCAGTAATGCGGGCGTGGACTGTGGCGTGCTGCCGGGGCGGCGGTGCGGCCTACATTTCCAGTTCCGGGTGCAGCCGCTTGATGGAGAACACCCGCTGGCGCCCGGCGCTGAACGCGCTGATCGCCACGGAGGCAACGGCCATGAGCGCCAGGAACAACACAGAGGTCCACAACCGGGAGTCTATTCCACCAGTCATCAGCTCCCGAAGTCCACTCACCACATACGTAGCCGGCATGAAGGGATGCAGGGCCTGGAAGAATCCGGGCGTCGTCTCCACGGGGTAGGTTCCGCCCGAGGAGCTCAGCTGCAGCATCAGCAGCACCAGGCTGACCACGCGGCCGGCAGCCGTGCCCAGCACGATGATGAACATTTGCTGCAGCGCCAGGAACGCCACGGTGGTCAGGTAGATGAAGGCCGCCATGGCCACGGGGTACACGGGCTGCATGTCCAGCCCCCACAGCAGCACGGCCACCATGATGACCACCTGGCCCAGGCCAATGGCCAGGGCCGGCAGCAGGCCGGTCAGCACCGTGCGCAGGCCGTTGGCGCCGGCCGCCAGGGCGCGGGTGGGCAGGGCCCGCAGCAGCAGCCAAGAAATGAGTGCGCCCACAAACGTGGCCAGGGCGATGAAGAATGGGGCAAAGCCCTCGCCAAAGCTCTTGGACTCGTTGGCCCACTTCTGGTTGACGGCCACCGGGGCGGCCAGGACCTGCGACTTCTGCTCCAGCAGGTCCGCGGAGTCGTTGGGAACTGCCGCACCGCCGTCGTGCAGCTTGTCGGTGAGCTCATGGCTGCCGGCGGAGAGCTTGCCGGCGCCGTCGGCCAGGGTGGTGCCACCGGCCAGGAGCTTGCCTGTGCCATCGGCCAGCTGCGAACTGCCGCCGCTGAGGGTGTTGGCGCCGTTGGCCAGCGCCGCTGCGCCGTCCTTGGCGGTGGTGGCCCCGCTGGAGAGCTGGGACGTGCCGCCGGAGAGCTTGGCGGCTCCGTCGGCCACGGAGGCCGAACCTGCCGCGGCGCTTTGCGTGCCCGCGGCCAGCTTAGCGGCGCCGGCATCCAGGGAGGTGGCTCCCGTGGAGAGCTTGCCTGCGCCGGCTGCTGCGTCACTGACGCCGCCGGCCAGTTTGGTGACACCGGAGGAGACATTGCCTGCCCCCGCGGCGAGCTTTGCCGCGCCGTCCGCCAGGGGCGTGGTGCCCTCGGCGGAGAGCTGGTGGGCCCCTGCCGCCAGCTGGCTGGCCCCGCCGGCCAGCGGTGCCATTGCCTGCTGCTGCAATTGGGTCAGGCTGTCCAGCAGTGCGCTCGCAGGCGTTCCGGCCGGCATGGCCGCAACGCCGGCAATCAGCTTGGCGAGTTGGTCTGAGGCTTGGGCGGCACCGGCGGACACGCTGTCTGCGCTGCCGGCCAGGGTGGCTGCGGATCCGGAGATCTTGGCTGCGCTGGAGGACAGGGTGCCGGCACTGGAAGACAATGCTGCGGCACCGGCATCGAGCTTCTGGGCGTCGGGAATGGCATTGGCCAGGGAACCGGCCAGCTCATGTGCGCCGGCGGCGAGGGTGCTGCTGCCGGCGGACAAAGACGCCGCACCGGAGTTCAGTTCCGCCACACCCGCTGACAGGGAGCCGGCCCCGGTGGCCAGCGAGGATGCGCCGTCGTTCAGGGTGGCCGCGCCGCCCGCCAGCGAGTCCACGCCGGAGGAGAGGCTGGAGGCACCCTCGGCCAGTGCCAGTGCGCCGTCCTTGAGGGTCACGGAGCCGTCGGCGAGCTCGGTCATGCCGACCACCAGCTTGCCGGCCCCGTCCTTGGCGCTGTCGATGCCTTCGGTGACCTTGGCGGAACCGTCCGCCGCGGCACGAAGCCCGTCGCCGGCGTCGTGCAATCCCACCAGGAGGGTGGAGGAGGTCTGCTCGCCGAGCTGTTCGGCCACGGCGTCGCGCACCTGGGCCATGGCCTGCTTGCCCAGGACGCTGGAGAGGAAGTTGTTGGAATCGTTGAACTCCACGTCCAGCATGGTCTGCGCCGGGGCGTCGGTGCCCACCGAGACGGCGTTGGTGGAGAAGTCGCCGGGGATGGTCATGGCGAAGTAGTACTTGCCGCTGGCCACGCCCGCGGCGGCCGCGTCCGCGTCCGTCTCCTCCCACTTGAGGTCCATGCCGGCCATGAGCTCCCTGGCGAGGTCGTCGCCTGCATGCACGGCCTCCTCGCCATTGACGGCGCCGGTGTCCTGGTTGACCAGGGCCACTGGCAGCTCATTCATGTGCTTGTCGGGCGCCTGGAACGCCCACAGGTACAACGCGCCGTAGATGAGCGGGATGAACAGCATGACCGCCACGGCGATCTTGGGCAGCTTGCCGCGCTTGAAGCGGCTGAGCTCTGTGCCGGGGGACAAAAAGGCAAACATTTAGACGGACTCCTCGATCAATTCACTGTGTGCCGGCGCGTCTTCCGCGGCGGGTTCCGGCGTTTCGGCCGGGGCTCTGAGGTCAATGACGTGCGGCGCGATGTCCAATTGCTCCCACAAACTCTCATCCAGGGAGGACGCAGAAACGACGACGTCGGTGTGGCCGGCTGCGATGCTGGCCAGCCGGTCCCACACGATGGAGCGCGCCTCGGTGCTGCGGAGCTGTTCGATGTCGTCCACAAACAGGACCCGGGGGACGGACATCATGGCCAGGGCCAGGCGGAGCAGGAACTGATGCGTGCTGTCCAGGTCCCAGATGACGGTGGCGGCGTGGGGGATGGGTTCGGCGCCAAAGACGGGGGCGCAGGCATTGGCCACGTCAACGTCGTTGAACTTGCGCACCCGCGACCACCACGGCGAAATCCAGGCCTGGCGTTCGCGCAGCGCGGCGCCCACGGTGACCGACTGCTCCAACTCGTCAATGCCGGCGAAACCCGCAACGGAGCTGAACTTCTGCACCTCACGCAGGTCCCTGGGGAGTTCGTGGCCGGCCACGGTGAGGGTGCCGGCGTCGTGCTTCATGCGCCCTGCCAGGGTCAGCAGGAGCGAGGTGCGGCCGCTGCCGGCATCGCCACGAAGCACGCCCAAGCCGCCGTGCAGCTCAAAGGTCAGTGGGCCGTAGACGGGGCCGCGGCCCGCCGACAACTCAATTTGGTCTGCATCAATCTGCACGGGGGTTCCTTCGGGTGGGGGATGGTTCCTAGGTGCCGGTGCCGCAGGAGATTCCGCGGGGGCCGGCACATTTCAATTCTTTGTACTGACCAGTCAGTTTAACTACGTGAAGGGGTGGTTGCGCAACCGCTCCCGGGCGCGCGGGTCCGTGAGATTGTTCACTCCCGGCGCCCGCCCGCGCGTCGTTCCGGGGATTGCCGGGCGCAGGGGGGCGAAGAATTTGGACTGATTTGAGAGAATTGAAGCGTGACTGTTACAGACCTGCCCTCCAGCGACACCAAACTGGACCTCCCGCCCCTGAAACTTGGCAACATCACCGTGGACACCCCGGTGGTGCTTGCCCCCATGGCCGGCATCACCAACACGGCCTTCCGCCGGCTGTGCCGCGAGCATGGCGGTGGGGTTTTTGTGTCCGAGATGGTGACCTCGCGGGCGCTCGTTGAGCGGACTCCGGAGTCCATGCGCCTGATCAGCCACGACCCGGACGAGCAGATCCGTTCCGTGCAGCTCTATGGCGTGGACCCCGAGACGGTGGGCAAGGCCGTGCGCATGCTGGTCGAGGAAGACCACGCCGACCACATCGACCTGAACTTCGGCTGCCCCGTGGCCAAGGTGACCCGGCGCGGCGGCGGCGCGGCCCTGCCCTGGAAGCTTGACCTGTTCACCGACATCGTCCAGACCGCAGTGCGCGAGGCCTCTGTGGGCGGTCTGCCGCTGACCATCAAGATGCGCAAGGGCATTGACGAGGACCACCTGACGTTCCTCGAGGCCGGCCGCATTGCGCGCGACGCCGGCGTGGCCGCGGTTGCCCTGCATGGCCGCACGGCCAACCAGTTCTACTCCGGCAAGGCCGACTGGGACTCCATTGCCCGGCTCCGCGAAGCCCTCCCGGACATCCCGGTCCTGGGCAACGGCGACATCTGGAGCGCCGAGGACGCCATCGCCATGGTGCGCCAGACAGGCGTGGACGGCGTGGTGGTGGGCCGCGGCTGCCAGGGCCGCCCCTGGCTCTTCGGCGACCTCATGGCCGCATTCGAAGGCAGCGACACCCGCCACAGGCCCGGCATGGCCGAGCTGGCTGCGGCGGTGTACCGCCACGCCGAGCTGCTGGTGGACACCTTCGACGACGAGAACAAGGCCCTGCGCGACATCCGCAAGCACATGGCCTGGTACTTCAAGGGCTACGTGGTGGGCGGGGACCTGCGCGCCAAGCTGGCCGCCGTGCCCACCCTTGAAGTGCTGCGCGGGCTCCTGGACCAGCTGGACATGTCCGAGGGCTACCCCGGCACCGACGCCGAGGGCCCCCGCGGCCGCGCCGGCTCGCCCAAGCGCACAGCGTTGCCGGCCGGCTGGCTGGACAACCGCACCGTCAGCAACACGCAGGAGGCCGAGCTGGCCGGCGCCGAACTGGACGTCTCCGGCGGCTAAGTGTCTGCTGCCTCGGTGGTCGAGCTTGTCGAGGCCCGCGTGATTTCGACAGGCTCAATCACCGGCGCCCAAGGACCGTGAATGGGCAGCCCTGTGCACAGCGTCCCGGGGCGCCCGCCGCATGGCCCTAAACTAGGGAACATGGCCACAGATCCAGCACCCGTGTACCTGCCCCACGACGAGCAGCGGTGGGTGCAGGAGACACCCAAGAACACCCTGCGCACCGTTTTTGAGCGCGACCGGGCCAGGGTCCTGCACTCCTCGGCGCTGCGCCGGCTCGGGGCCAAGACCCAGGTGGTGGCCCCGGACACCGACGACTTTGTCCGCACCCGCCTCACCCACAGCCTGGAAGTTGCCCAGATTGGCCGGGAGCTGGGCCGCACCCTGGGCTGCGACCCCGACGTGGTGGACACCGCCTGCCTGTCCCACGACTTGGGCCACCCGCCCTTTGGCCACAACGGCGAATCCGTGCTGAACAGCCTCACCCACGACATTGGCGGCTTCGAGGGCAACGCCCAGACCCTGCGCCTGCTGACCCGGCTGGAGTCCAAGGTGCTCACGGCCGACGGCGGATCGGCCGGCCTGAACCTGACCCGCGCCTCCCTGGATGCCGCCTCAAAGTACCCGTGGCTGGCCGTGGACGCACCGCTCATCGACGGCTCCCGCACCAGCAAGTTTGGCGCCTACACCGACGACCTGCCCGTCTTTGAATGGCTGCGCGAGGGCGCCCCCAAGGGGAAGTCCTGCATTGAGGCGCAGGTCATGGACCTGGCCGACGACATCTCCTACTCCGTCCACGACGTGGAGGACGCGATCGTGGCCGGCCACGTGCAGCTGAAGTGGCTGGCCAACTCCGACCAGCGCAACCGGGTCCTGGGCTACACCAAGCAGTGGTACCTGCCCGGCGTGGACACCGCCGAGATTGACGCCGCCCTGCAGCGCCTCGAAGCCGCAGATGTGTGGGTCCGCCACGCCGACGGCAGCCGCCGCTCCATGGCCGCACTGAAGGACATGACCAGCCAGCTGATCGGCCGCTTCTGCCAGAGCGCTGTGGCCGCAACCCAGGCCATCCACGGCACCGGCCGCCTGTCACGGTACGCGGGCGAGGTGGTGGTGCCGCAGGAGACCCTGGTGGAAATTGCCGTCATGAAGGGCCTGGCCACCACCTTCGTCATGACCACCGACCACCGCCAGCCCATCTACCAGCGCCAGCAGGACGTCCTCAGCGAGCTTGTTGCCGTCCTCAGCGCCACGGGCGACGCGCACCTGGAGACCATGTTTGCCGCCGACTGGCGGGCCGCGGACGACGACGGCGCCCGGCTTCGGGTGGTCATCGACCAGGTGGCGTCACTCACCGACGGATCGGCCCTTGCGCTGCACGAGCGGCTCGTGGGCACGGAACGGACACTTCTGTAGCGTCCGCCACAGCCTGGGCTGCCGCCATGGGCCCTGCATGCACCGCCCCGCCAGCTTGCCCACAATCCTCACGTAAACTGGCAAAATGGCTGGGCTGATTAAACGTGAAGATATTGACGAGGTGCGCACGCGCACCGACCTCAAGGAAGTCGTTGACGCCTACGTCACCCTGAAGTCCGCTGGAATTGGTTCCTACAAGGGCCTGTGCCCGTTCCATGATGAACGCAGCCCTTCCTTCCACGTGCGCCCGCAGATGGGCTACTTCCACTGCTTTGGCTGCCAGGAAAGCGGCGACGTCATTTCCTTCATCCAAAAGATGGACCACATCTCCTTCTCCGAGGCGGTGGAGAAGCTGGCCGGGCGCATCGGCTACGAACTGCGCTACGAGGACGGCGGCACCGGCCCGCGCCGCGAGGACATTGGCCGCCGGCAGCGCCTGCTGGACGCCCACAAGATTGCCGGGGAGTTCTTCCGCGAACAGCTGGTCACCCCGGGCGCGGCGGCCGGCCGCCAGTTCCTGTCCGAGCGCGGCTTTGACCGTGCTGCCGCCGAACACTTTGGCGTGGGCTTCGCCCCGCAGGGCTGGGATGCGCTGCTCAAGCACCTCACGGGCAAGGGCTTCACGCACGAGGAACTGAAGCTGACAGGCATGTTCTCCGAAGGCAACCGCGGCATCTACGACCGTTTCCGCGGCCGGCTCATCTGGCCCATCCGCGACATTGCCGGGGACACCGTGGGCTTTGGCGCCAGGAAGCTGTTCGAGGACGACCAGGGCCCCAAGTACCTGAACACCCCGGAGACAACCCTCTACAAAAAGTCCCAGGTGCTCTACGGCATCGACCTGGCCAAGCGGAACATCGCCTCGAAGCGCCAGCTGGTGGTGGTCGAGGGGTACACCGACGTCATGGCCTGCCACCTGGCTGGCGTCGACACAGCCGTGGCCACCTGCGGCACGGCCTTTGGTGCCGAGCACATCAAGGTGGCCCGCCGCCTGCTGTCCGACGACGGCACCGGCGGCGAGGTGGTGTTCACCTTCGACGGTGACGCGGCCGGGCAGAAGGCCGCCCTGAAGGCCTTTGACGAGGACCAGCGATTCACGGCCCAGACGTTCGTGGCCGTGGAGCCCTCAGGCGCCGATCCCTGCGAACTCCGCCAGCGCAAGGGTGACGAGGCCGTCCATGCCTTGATCCGCTCCCGGCGCCCCCTGTTTGAATTTGCCATCCGCTCCACCCTGGCCAAGTACGACCTGAGCACGGTTGAGGGCCGGGTCAGCGGCCTGCGCGAATCCGCGCCGGTGGTGGCCGCGATCCGCGACGGCTCCACCCGGATGGGGTACAGCCAGGAACTGGCCGGCTGGCTGGGCCTGGCCGACCCCAACGAGGTGCTGCGCGCGGTGAAGAATGCCGAACGGCGCGCCCACAGCCCGGGCCAGCACGACGCCAAGGGGCACACCCAGCAGCGCGCCGGAGCGGCAGGCCCGCAGGGCGGCGGCCAGTTTGCCGCCAGCCACAACGGGTCACCGCAGCAGGGCGGAGGCCAGGGCCGTCAGCAGGCGGGGCCACCCCAAGGGTTCCAACAGGGCGCGCAGCAGATGAGCGCCCCGGAAGCGGAGGCCACCCCCACCATCGCGCGCCCGAACCCCGGGGACCCCCAGGGCCGGATGGAGCGCGAGGCGCTGGAGGTAGTGTTGCAGCATCCCGGGTACCTCTCGGCCGGAAACTGGCAGCACTTTGGCGCCACGGAATTCGTGGTTCCCGCCTACAAGGCCATCCAGGCCGGGATCGCCGCCGCGGGCCAGTCCGAGGAGACCTCGGTGCAGTGGCTGGAGGCCGTCCGCTCAAGCGTGCCGCCGGAGCTGGAATCACTCGTCGCCGAGCTGGCGCTCAGCCCCCTGCCGGCCACCCGGGAGGACACCCTGGCACGCTACTGCCGGGACATCCTGCGCAGGCTCTTTGAGCTGCAAATCACACGCCTGAAGGAGGAGCGGCTCGGGGCCCTGCAGCGCATGGATCCGGCCGTCGATCCGGAGAACTACCAGCTGCTGCAACGCGAGCTCATGGAGCTGGAAACGGCCCGCAGGCAGCTGCGCGGCGACGGATAATCGGCACGGGACCACTCGATTTCACAACGGGGCAACCCTTTGTTATTGTTGTTCCTGCACGATCCCCTATAGCTCAATTGGCAGAGCGTTCGACTGTTAATCGAAAGGTTCCTGGTTCAAGTCCAGGTGGGGGAGCCAAGGCAAAAATTGTCTCCGGCCTCGTATCGGGGCCGGAGACAATTATTGTGTCGTGTGGGTGGAAATGATCGGTTTTGGTAATTACTGTGAGTTTCTGCTAAGGTAGTGTTGCTTCATTCCCCTATAGCTCAATTGGCAGAGCGTTCGACTGTTAATCGAAAGGTTCCTGGTTCAAGTCCAGGTGGGGGAGCCATCGACAAAAGAACCCCCGCATTCCATGTGAATGCGGGGGTTCTTTTGTTTTCCGGGCCGGCCCTTTTTGCGGCGGGCCATCAGGAATAAACTGGATGGCAGGTGCGGTCTGTCACACGTGCCCAGAGAAGCCCTCTTCGGAACAGAAAAGGAGCCCGGCCATGTTGATTCGAATCCTGGCTGCCGTGGCAGTCTTTGTTTCAGCCCTCATCCACCTTGAGCAATGGTGGGTCGTGTTCCGAGACAATGCCTTCATGGCCCCCGCCATGTTGCTGAACTTTGGCGGCGGCGTCGTGATCGCCCTGCTCCTGCTTTTCTGGCGGCACTGGATCCCCCTGGCCCTTACGGTGCTCTTTGGCGCCTCGACGCTGGGCGCCTTCATTATTTCCGCCACCGTGGGCCTCTTCGGTGTTCACGAGCACTGGACGGGCTGGATCATTTTCACGGCCGCCGGCGTGGAGATAGCCGCGATCATCCTGGGCCTTGCGGGCCTGGCAATGGAACGCCGGCACCCACTGGCACCGCGGGCTGCGGCGTCTTCACACCTTCGGTGACGGCGGCAGTGCCCGGGCTTGCGGAGTTGCCGCTGTAGGCTGCCAGGAAGTTGTCGCGAAAGTCGCTCATGGGCCAGACGGGTGCGCCGGACCCCGGCAGCATGCCATCCTGCCATCCCCACGGTGAGATAGCCGCCATGACGGCCGGATCCGCGGACATGATCGACACCGGAACGTCATGGCCGCCCCTGCCGCCGGAAACCTCAGGGGCCGGCTGGTGGTCGCCCAGCACAACCAGGACCAGGTTCGGGTCCGGGTGTGCGGCCACAAAGGAAAAGACGGTGTTGAGCGAATACTCGATCGACTCGCCGTAGAGGGCGCGCACCCGCGCGGGGTCGCCGGCCACGGATTCAGGGGTGGCGCCGCGCCCGGGCATGCCGTTGAACACGCTGCCGTCGCCCACTTCAGCCCACGGCACTGGAGAGGGCAGCGGCGTCCAAGGGGTGTGGCTTGAGACCAGGTCCAACTCGGCCATGACAGGGGAGCGTGGCGCCGGGGACAGCTCCAGCCGCTGGAAGGCCGACAGGACATACTGGTCAGGCATCGTTGCATAGCTGAATTTGGGGCCCGCATACCCAACATTGCGTGAATCGTAGAGCGCATCAAAGCCGTAGAACGCCTGGCCCTGGGGCCAGTCAGTGGTGTTTGAAGGGACGTCGAAGACCGTACGCCAGCCAGCCTTGTGGAACGCCCCGGACAATGTCATCCGCCCGGTGGTGAGGAGCTGGTTGTAGCGCTGCTGGCTGTTGACCCACGTCCCCGATTGCAGGGTTGAGTGGGCCAGCCAGCTGGCGCCGCCCAGCGTGGGGGAGGACAGGAACGCGCTGCGTGATGCAAAGCCCGCAGCCTCAAGCCGGGCGGTTCCGGCGGTGAGCGCGTCCTTGATGCCGGGGGAAAAGGACGAGCCCTCCACGGCGGACCGCCCATAGCTTTCAACAAACACGAGCAGCACGTCCTTTCCCCGGAGCCCGGACAGCAAGCCACCGGGATCCTGCGCCACGCCGGCGCCCGACATCCCGCCGGGCGAGATCGGGCCTGCGGCTCCCGTGCCCGCCCCGAAGATCGGGTCATGGGCAATTTCGGCGGCAAAGACGCCCCGGTCGGCCAGGTCGCGCTGCAGCTGGCGGACCTGGCCTGCCACGAATCCGGAGGAGCCGGCGGATGCCACCGGTGCCCCGGGCGCCCACGCCAGCCCCGCCGCCGCAAACAGCAGCCCGGCCGCACCCAGCACGGCCCAGGGGCCGAGCCACGCCCTGCGGTTGCCTGCCGCAGCCCGGACAAGCCGCAGCGTGGCCCGCGGCAGCAAGAACAGGGCAAGGGCAACGAACACCACAACCAGGGCCACAATGGCGATGGCCCCGGCCTGCCCTATGGAGTCGCCCAGAACACCGGCTCCGGGGCCCAGGTAGTACCAGTCGTTGGCGGGGTCAAAACCGCGCCCAAAAGCCGATTCAAAGCCGGTGTTCAGGGCCTTCAGGACAAGCAGGCCCGCCAAGAGCAGCCCAAACGTCACGGCAAAGGGCCGCAGCAGGCGCACCGGCAAGAACAGTGCACCACCCAGCAGCACGATCCCCTCGAGCGGGATGGCGGCCAGCGCCGCCGGTGTTGTCCCGGCAAGGTTTGCCGGGGCGGAGAGGACACACCACACCGCAACCGCGGCCGTGACAGTCAGCACGCGCGGCGGCAGCACCACCTTTCCCGGATGCTCCCTGCGGTGACGCCACAGCCACCAGGCCTCCCGTCCGAACGATTCGGCCAGCATCGCCAGGGCAGCGAGCAGCAAGGCCGCCGCAAGCCAAGGCGGCAGCACCCCGGCGGCCGCAATGGTCAGGGCAATGCCCACCCCGGCTGCCACCACCTTGTTCCAGTAACGGGGCGGGGCGTCGGCACGCAGCCAGGGCAGGAACCAGCCCGCGGCCACCAGCACATAGCGGGCGGCACCAAGCAACAGCACCCAGCCACCCACCCGGGGCGCGGCGTAGGCGCTCAGGGCAAAGATGAGGAAAGCGTCAACTTCCATGTCAAAGCGTGCGCCAAGTTCCGACGTCGTGCCCGTCCTGCGGGCAACCTTGCCATCCACGGCGTCGAGCACGATGGTGCCCGCGGACAGTGCAACGAGGGCCGGCACGGCGGCGGGGGAGTAAAAGGAGTCGGCCACCAGCGCGGCGGCGCCGCCGGCCAGGACGGCGCGGAATGCCGTGACCCAGTCGGCGGGGCCGAACCCGGAACCGCGCTTCATGAGCGCCGCCGCGAGCAGGGCCCATACGGCCACCGCGTACAGCACGCCCGTGACCCAGCCTGCGGAGCCCAGGCCGACGCCCGCGGCCAGGGCAGCCAGCAGCAGCAACTGGCAAGCGAAGCCAGCGGCCGGACCGAGGTGCACTGTTCGCACTGTGCCTCCAGAGTTGGGACCCCAACAGTATTAGGATAGGGGCAATTGCGGGGCTGAACCCGTGAATCCGAGCCAGGGATGTGAGCCCAGTGGACCGTGATGCCCTTGCCTACTGGCTTCAGGAGCCAGACATGGGGTTGATCCGCGCCGAGAGGCTGGCCGAGCCGGAACCCGGGCAGGTCCTGGTCCGCACCCTGTTCAGCGGCATCAGCCGGGCCAGTGAACTGCTGGTCCACCGCGGCGGCGTCCCGGCCGGGCAGCGGGAGGCCATGCGGGCCCCGTTCCAGGCCGGCAACTTTCCCGGCCCCGTCAAATACGGCTACCTCAACGTGGGCACGGTGGAGCTGGGGCCGGCGGAGCTGCTGGGCCGCACAGTGTTTTGCCTCTTCCCGCACCAAAGCGCCTATGTGGTGCCGCAATCCGCCGTCCATGTGGTGCCCGACGGCGTCCCCGCCCGCCGCGCCGTGCTCGCCGGAACCGTGGAGACGGCCGTCAATGCCCTGTGGGATGCGGCGCCGCTGGTGGGAGACAGGGTCGGGGTGGTGGGCGCCGGCATGGTGGGGTGCGCCGTGGCCCGGCTGCTGGCCGGCATCCCCGGAGTTGCGGTGGAGCTCGTGGACGTGGACCCGGCCAAGGCAAAAGTGGCTGCCGCCATGGGGGCGGGCTTTTCGCTGCCGGACGACGCCGGCGGGCCGGAGGGCTGGGACCTCGCCTTCCACACCAGCGGCACCTCCGCCGGGCTCCAACTGTGCCTTGACCGGCTGGCGCCCGAGGGGGAAGTCATTGAGCTGAGCTGGTACGGCGACGCCCCCGCCACCATCAACCTGGGCGGCAGCTTCCACCCCTCGCGGCTCGCCATCCGCTCCAGCCAGGTGGGGTCGGTGGCCCCGGCAAGGCGGCGCAACCGCACCCCGGGCAGGCGCCTGGAGCTCGCGCTGGAACTGCTGCGCGACCCGGCCTTTGACGCCCTCACCACGGGCACCTCCACCTTCAGCGAACTGCCGGGCGTCATGGCCAGGCTCGCCGACGGACGGCTGGAAGCCCTGTGCCACACCATCTCCTACGGCACAGCCGTCCCCGACAACCCAGCCCCGACCGGAACGACAAGGTGATGCCATGTTCAGCGTGAGCGTCCGCGACCACATGATGATCGCCCACAGCTTCAACGGCGAGGCGTTCGGCCCGGCCCAGCGGTTGCACGGGGCCACCTACATCATCGATGCAACGTTCACCCGGGAGGAGCTCGACGCCAACGGCACAGTGGTCGACATCGGCGCCGCCGCAGCCGAGCTGCGCTCCATCGCGGAAGCACTGGGCTACCGCAACCTGGACGAGGACGCAGAGTTCGCCGGCATCAACACCACCACCGAGGTGCTCGCCAAGACAGTTGCGGACCGCCTCGCCGCGCGAATCCACGCCGGCGCATTCGGCCCCGGCGCGTCAGGGCTGGCCGGCATCAAGGTGACCCTGCGCGAGTCGCACATCGCCTGGGCCAGCTACGAGCGTGCCCTGTGACAACTCTGCACCTGGTGGTCCCCGCGGGCATCGACAACCCGGCACGGCCCAGCGGCGGCAACCACTTTGACCGGCGGATCGCCACGGCACTGGCCGGCCTGGGCTGGCGCATCGTGGAACACCCCTTGCCCGGCAATTGGCCCAGCCCCGCACCGTGCGACGCCGGGGCGCTCCCGCGGCTGCTGGCAGGCCTGCCGGACGGGGCCGTGGTGCTCCTGGACAGCCTGGTTGCACTGGCCAGCGCCGTCCCGGCCGCCACGGCAGGCAGGCTGCGGCTTGTGGTGCTGGTGCACATGCTGCTGGCTTCCGCGGACGACGCCGGTCCGAGGCTTGCCCGCGAACGTGCGGCACTGCGCCAGGCGGCAGCCGTGGTCACCACGAGTGCCTGGACCCGCGAGCTGATCGTGTCCCGGCACGGGATCGCGCACGGGGACATCCTGGTCCTGGAGCCCGGCACGGACAGGGGGCCGGTGGCGCCCGGAACACCGGGCGGCGGGGTGCTGCTGTGCGCCGCGGCCGTGACGGCCAACAAGGGCCACGACGTGCTGATCGATGCGCTGGCCGCTGTGGCCGGGCTCGACTGGAGCTGCACCTTTGCCGGTGCAACGGACATGGAGGCGGGCCTGATGGAGAAACTGCGCCGGCAGGCCAGCGATGCCGGCATTGCGGGGCGGCTGCACTGGCTGGGGCCGCTCACCCGGGCGGAGCTTGGCCGCAGCTACGCAGCCTCGGACGCCCTGGTCCTGGCCTCCCGGCAGGAAAGCTATGGCATGGTGGTGGCCGAGGCCCAGGCGCATGGTCTCCCGGTCATTGCCAGCAACACGGGCGGCGTGCCGGAGGCCCTGGGACACAGCTCCCTGGGCACGGTGCCGGGCCTGCTGGTGCCGCCCGGCGACGCCTCCGCGCTGGCCGCCGCACTTCGCCGCTGGCTCGGGGACGCTGCCCTGCGGCACTCCCTGCGTGCAGCTGCCCTGGATCGACGGGACATCCTGCCGGACTGGGACGACGCCGCCGTTGCACTGGCCGGGCTGCTGTCCTTTCTGGCCGCCGCCCGCACCGAGACAGTTCGGCACTGACATGCCGGGGAGGAGGGTGCTGCTGGGCTGGCTGCAGGCCTTGGCGGGTGCCGCCGTGCTGGCGGCCCTGCTCTGGAAGCTCGGCTCGGGGCCCTTCATTGACGGCATCATGGCCGTGGACGCCCGGGCCGTGGCTGCCGCCATGGTGATCACCCTGGGCACCACCCTGTGCTGTGCCTGGCGCTGGCAGCTTGTGGCCCGGGGGCTGGGCCGGAACTTTCCCTACTGGCCCGCCGTGGCGGCCTACTACCGCTCGCAGTTCCTGAATTCCGTTCTGCCCGGCGGGATCCTGGGCGACGTCCACCGCGGCGTTGACCAGGGCAGCCGCGACGGGGACGTTGGCGCAGGGCTGCGGGCCGTGGCGTGGGACCGCGCTGCCGGACAGGCCGTGCAGCTGCTGCTGGCCGTGCTGGTGCTGACTTTCCTGCCGTCCCCGCTGCACGGCGTCGGAGCAGCCCTGGCCTGGGTTTTGCTGGCCCTTGCGGCCGCCGTGGCCGCCCTTGTCCTGTGGCCGCCGCGGTCCGGTGCACGGTGGTGGGCACGCGTCCTGCCTGCCGTGGCCTCCGATCTGCGCCACGGCCTGCTGCAGTGCCGCACCGCGCCGGGCATTGTGCTGGCCTCTGCCGGAGCCGTGGCCGGGTACACCGCCATCTTCGTCATTGCGGCCGGATCCGCCGGGACAGCCGCCACGGCCACGCAGCTGCTGCCGCTGGCCATGTTCGTGCTGCTGGCCATGTCGGTTCCCGCCAGCATTGCCGGCTGGGGTCCGCGGGAGGGTGCCGCGGCGTGGGCTTTCATGGCTGCCGGCCTGGGTGCCGCGCAAGGGGTCAGTGCCGCCGTCGTCTATGGCGTGCTGTCGCTGGCCGCCTGCCTGCCGGGGGCCGCCGTGCTGCTGGCCGGCTGGCTTCGCCGGGGCCGTGCGCGGGGCCGGGCGGCGGTCCATGGCGGGCCGGGCGCCGCCGGGGGAGTGCGGCATGGCTGAACGCCCCTACACGCTGCTCAGCGCCGCGATGTCGATCGACGGGCACATTGACGACGCCACGAGTGAGCGCCTGCTGCTCTCCAACGACGCGGACTTTGACCGGGTGGACGCCGTCCGGGCCTCCTGCGACGCGATCATGGTGGGCGCCGGAACCATCCGGGGCGACAACCCGCGCCTGCTGGTGCGCAGCGGTTCACGGCGGGGGCGCCGGGCGGAGCGGGGGCTGCCGCCGTCGCCCCTGAAGGTCACGGTGACCGGCGGCGGTCGGCTTGACCCGGACGCGGGATTCTTCACCGCAGGGGAGGCCGGCCGGATCGTCTACTGCACGAGCGCCTGCGTGGCTGCTGCCAGGGTGCGGCTCGGCGCGCTGGCCACAGTGGTGGACGGCGGGGAGCGCGTGTGGATGGCCGGCCTGAGCGAGGACCTCCATGCCCGCGGCGTGCGGCGCCTCATGGTGGAGGGCGGCCAGAGCATCCTGACCCAGTTCCTGGCCGAGGGGCTGGCCGACGAACTCCAGCTGGTGGTGGCCCCGTTCTTCGTGGGCGATGCCCAGGCCCCGCGCCTGGTGTTCGACGGCGTGTTCCCCTGGACCGCCGAGCGGCCCGCCACCCTTGTCCAGGCCCTGCCCATGGGCGACGCCGTGCTGCTGCGCTATGCCCTGTCGGGGCGGTTCGAAGGACCCTGAGCCCGTCCAATTAAGCAAAAAGGCGCGGGCCTGCGCAGTGCGCAGGCCCGCGCCGTTGGCTACAGTTTCGGCACGGTGCGCGGCCTGACAATGACCCACAGGGCGACCATGGCCAACAGGCTGCACGATCCCATGATCAGGCCCATGGGCGTTGACGTGGTGACGCCCACGAAGCCGACCACGGGGGTGATCAGGCCGGCGAAGCCGAACGTCACGGCGCCGAGGAGCGAGGCCGCGGTGCCGGCCTGCTTGCCGTTGCGGGCCAGGCCCATGACCTGCACCGAGGGGAACATGAAGCCCGTGGCGCAGATGAAGAACCACAGCGGCACCATGACACCCCACAGGCCAAAGCCAAGCTGGTCAAACACCACCATCGCGACAGCCGCAGCCACCTGGGCCACGGTGGCCCATGCAATGACCCACTGCGGACCGGTGTGGCGCATGATCCGCGAGGCAATCTGCACACCTGAAACAACGCCCAGGGAATTCACGGCAAACAAGAAGCCATACTGCTGCGGGGTAAAGGCGAACGTGTTCTGGAACAGGAAGGTGGACGCCGACAGGTAGGTGAACAGGGCGGCAAAGTTAAAGCCACCAACAAACAAGGTGCCCACAAAGATCCGGTCGCTGAACACCGCCTTGTACCTGTCGGCGACCCGCACGCCGTCGGAATGCCGCTTTTCGCGCGGCAGGGTCTCAATGATGAAAACGGAGGTGGCCAGCACGACCAGGGCGCCGTAGCCGGCAAGGAACCAGAAGATGCCGGGCCAGTCCATGATGCCCAGCAGCTGTGAGCCAATCACGGGTGCAAGAATCGGGGCCATGCCGTTGACCAGGGACATGTAGGAGAGCATCTTCACCAGGCGGTAACCGGCAAAGAGGTCACGGATCATGGCCATGGCAACCACGCCGCCACCGGCCGCGCCAATGCCCTGAAGCACGCGGAACACGCCCAGCATGGTGATGTCGGTGGACATGGCAGCGCCGATCGATGCGCCCACGTGCAGCGCAGTTGCCAAAATGAGTGGCATGCGCCGGCCGAACTTGTCGCTGAACGGGCCAACCACCAGCTGGCCGGCGGCGAAACCGATCGTGGTGGCTGTCAGGGTCAGCTGCACGGCCGTGGCCGTGATGCCCATCTCCTGTTCAATAATCGGGAAGGCTGGCAGGTACAGGTCAATGGTGAACGGGCCCAGGGCGGTCAGCAGCCCCAGCACCAGGACGTAGATCAGTTTCTGCCGGCGCGACAGGGCGTCGCCGGGGTGAACGGTGGTGGTCAAGTAAGGAGTCCTCAAGAATGTGGTGTGCGCGCGGTGCAGGAAAGCCCTTGTGGGGACAACCCCTTGGATCATGTTAGGTGGTCATGGCAGGCCAAGGCAGGGCGCCCTGTGCAAATTTGGCGTCCATCGGCCAACAACTCACATGCGGCCTTTACTATTCCGCAACCTCGCCCCGGCCCAGGACGGACCGCGCCCCCGGCGATGGGTGGTAATTTTGAGTTTACGGTTGTGCCGCTGGGTGAGGGCGCTACAAAGATTTCGGGTTCGTGCGGATCTTTACGCATTCTGCACGGACCCTCATTATGGAGGCGGTCTCAGTGACGGATATGCACAAGGAACTGCATGTCGCGGCGGGTGAAAACACGGGGGACGGGGTCGCCGCGCTGGTGGAAACGGTCAAGACCGCGGCCCGGCTGGTTCCCCGCCAGGTCAACGACGAAATTGCCCTGGCCAAGCTCGAACTTGAGCACAAGAAGGCCCGCCTGGGCGGCGTTGCAGCCTTCGCCGGTGTTGCCCTGGTATTCATGGCACTGCTGGTCATCGCCCTGGTGGTTGCCGCCATTGCCGGACTCGGCACCGTCCTGCCCCTGTGGCTCTCAGCCCTGATCATCTGCGGGGCCATGCTCCTGGTCATCGGCATCAGCGCCTTCGTGGCGTACCGCAAGTTCAAGGCCCTGCTGCCGCTGCTGCCCGAAAACGCCACCCGCGGCATCCGGCACGACCTCGGCATTGCCAAGCTCGGCCTTGACTTTGACCCGGCCACCCTGGAGAAGGAAGAGCTGAGCCGCGAGGAGAAGAAGGCACGCAAGGCCGAGGCCGCCGAGGCCAAGGCGCGGGCCATCGCCGAGCACAACGCCAAGGAGGCCGCCCAGGGCCCCAAGGCCACCGAAACCGAGCTGATCGCCCGCACCGCAGCCCGCCGCGAACACCTGCTGAAGATTCGCGAGGAAATCGTGGCAGAGGCTGATGTGAAGAAATTGACGGTTCACGCGCTCGACGCCGCCAAGGACAAGGCCCGCGAAACCGTGGGCCAGGCAGCGGCAGGAGCCGCCGGGCAGGCGGCGGAAACCATCAAGGAACGCTGGAAGCCGTTGGCGGCATTCGCCGTGTCGGCGGTGGCATTCCTTGTGCTGCTGCGAAAGTTGATGAAGAAATAATTCCGCACGGCAGACCAAAGACAGGGGTGGGGCAGATGTCCGGCAGTTCCGGTTCACCGACCGATTACTCCACAGCGGTCTTCACCGTCCCCAACATCATCACCATTGTGCGGTTCCTTGGCACGCCCCTTTTTGTGTGGCTCGTGCTGGCCCGCCACGAGTACGGCTGGGGAGTTTTTGTCCTGGCCATGATGGGCTGCACCGACTGGATCGACGGATTCGTGGCGCGCAGGCTCAACCAGACCTCCCAACTGGGGCGGATCATGGACCCGCTCGCAGACCGTGTGGCACTTGTTGCCGTCATCATCACGCTGGTGGTGGCCAAGATCCTGCCGCTGTGGCTGCTGCTGCTCCTGCTGGTGCCCGACGTCGTCCTGCTGGCAGTGACGCTGTACTTCTTCCGTGGCGATGCCGGGCTCAAGGTCACCATGTTGGGCAAAACCCGCACGGCCGCGCTCATGGTGGGCACGCCGTTGCTGCTGCTGGCCAAGGCGACGGATTCCGGCTTCGCCTTCTGGCTGGCGTGGGCGATCCTGGGCGCCGGCATGGTCATGCATGTCATCGCCTTCGCCCAGTACCTGGTGGCTGTCCTGGCCAAGCACCGTGAACTTCACCTGCCCGCCGCGGGGCCGGCCGGCGACATCCAGGGCCGCCCATGATGTGGCTGGCCGTGGTGTGCGCGGTGGCGGGTGCCTTCTTTCTCGCCTTTGGCGCACAGCGGCAGGGCAGCGCCGTCAAGAACAACACAGGCGGCCTGGCGCTGGGCGGTTCCGGCTTTGTGCGCCTGCTGACCAATCCCCGCTGGGTGCTGGGCCTGGTGCTGCTGGGTGTTGGCATGGCCCTGAACGTGGTGGCCCTGACGCTGGGCACCCTGACAGTGGTCCAGCCCATTGGCGCCATTGCCCTGGTCATCACCACCATTGTTAACTCCCGCGACCAGGGCATCCGGCTCAACCGGGCCACGGTGCTTTCCATCACGGCTTGTGTGGCCGGCAGCGCCTTGTTTGTCCTCATGGCAGTGAACGTGGTGAGTGAAAATACTCACGTCACTGTCGAGGAGGAGCTGACGGTGGTGCTGCTGCTGACAGTTGTGGTCATCTTCTTCGGCGGGGCACTGGTGCTGTTCAAGCGGCACCTGAAGTCGTTTTTCTACATCATGGGATCGGGCATGCTGTTCGGTTTTGTGGCCGTGCTGACCCGCATCATTTCCAAGCAGATCTTTGACCCCAACGGCCTGTTCCTGCTCAATGTGCAGTGGTATTCGATCATCGCCATTGCAGTTGCCGGCGGGCTGGGCAGCTGGTTTGTGCAGAGCGCCTATGCCAGCGGCCCCCCGGACCTGGTCATTGCCGGGCTGACAGTGATTGACCCCATTGTGGGCATCGCGATTGGAATCACGATTCTGAACGAACTGCGCGACGACGTGCCGCCGGTGGTGGCAATTGCCATGGCCGGGGCTGCCATCCTTGCTATCGTGGGGGTGATCGCCTTGTCCCGGCACCATCCGGACGTGGTCAAGCGGCGTCGAGCTGCCAAGAAAAGTGCAGCCTAAGCAAACGGCCCGTGGGCCATCCAAGTAGCCACCAGGAGTTTTACCCGTGACACCCTCTGCGAGTGACAGCGGCCAAAAGCCGCTCACCATCTTGATTGCCGCCGACACCTACCCGCCCCACATCAACGGCGCGGCGCAGTTCTGCTTCCGGCTGGCAACGGGCATGACGGGCAGGGGCCACAACGTCCACGTCATGTCGTTCCGCCCCGACGGTGGGCCCATGTACACGGAGACACGGCCGGAGGCCACCGTGCACCGCCTGCGCTCCCGCCCGGTTCCCACACACGAATACTTCCGGATCTGCCTGCCCTGGGAAATCAAGAAGGACATTGCGGCGCTCTTTGACGTCATCAAGCCCGACGTTGTCCACGTCCAGAGCCACTACATGATCGGTGAGCACGTGGTCTACGAGGCCCAAAAGCGTGGCATCCGCATTGTGGCCACCAACCACTTCATGCCCGAAAACCTGAACCCGTTCCTGCCATTCCCGCAGTGGTTCAAGAACATTGTGGGCCGGGTTTCCTGGCGCGACATGGGCAAGGTCATGAGCCGGGCCGACGTGGTCACCACACCCACACCGCTGGCCGCCAAGGCCATGCACCAGCACGCGTTCCTGCGCAAGGTCCTGCCGCTGTCCAACGGCATCGAGGTGGGCAACTACGAACTCGCCGAGGGAGAGGTCCTGCAGAAGTACCCGCACCCCACAGTGGCATTCGTGGGCCGCCTGGCGGAGGAAAAGCACATTGACGTCCTCATCGACGCCATAGCCAAGACTCCCGCGGAGCTGGACCTGCACCTGGTGGTGGTGGGCGGCGGCGAGGTGAAGTCGGCGCTGAAGGCACAGGCAGAGAAGCTCGGCCTGTCTTCCCGCGTCAGTTTCACCGGGCTGGTCAGCGATGAGGAACTGCGCGACGTCTACCTCAAGGCCGACCTCTTCGTCATGCCGGGCACGGCCGAGCTGCAGTCACTGGTGACGCTTGAGGCCATGAGCGCCTCAACCCCCGTGGTCCTGGCCAACGCCATGGCCCTGCCGCACCTGGTGGAGGACGGCGTCAACGGCTACCTGTTCAAGCCGAACGACAGTGACGACCTCGCCGAGAAGATCACCACCATCATGGAACTCTCCCCGGAGGACCGTGCGGCCATGGGTGCCGCCAGCCACTCCATGGTGGCCCGCCACGGGCTCGCCAAGACGCTGGACACCTTCGAGGACATTTATCGTGGCGGCAGCTACGAGGATCACGCCGTTTAGGAAAAGTTCCACTAAGATTGCAGGAGTGCTTTTCCCGGTGACCGTTGCCGGGCCAAAGCGCCTGCATGGGGCCATAGCTCAGCTGGTTAGAGCGCGGGACTCATAATCCTAAGGTCCTCGGTTCAAGTCCGAGTGGCCCTACATGTCAAGCCGCAGGTCAGAAGCCCTTTCGAGGGTTTCTGGCCTGCGGCTTTCTTGGCTTTGGTGGGAGATTTGGTGGGAGTTAGCCGCGTTTCATGTCCCGCGCGGCGCGCCGAGCAGCGAAGTCCACCACATAAGCAACGGCCGGTGCGGCTGTGGCCTGGGGCAGGCGGGGCCCAGAGTGCGTCCGACATCTTCGCGGCAGCGTCCTTCTTCATTTTAGTCAGTACGTGCTGGTAACGCTTGAGCATGGAGGACTGGGACCAACCAATCATCTCCATGACGACCCTTCCGTCCACGCCCATCAGCCGCAGCAAGACTGTGGCGGCTGTGTGCCGGGCATCTTGCATTCGCAGTGAGGGCACGTCGGCCTGCTCCAGGAACTTCTTCCAATCGCCCCAGTCCTTTCGGGAATCCACGGAACGCCCGTTGTCCTGGTAGAAGACGAGATCTACGAGCTCGCCGTTGGCTGAGGTGAACCCTCTCCAGCTGTCACCAGTCTGCAGCCGGGCGAGATCTTGTCGGTCCTTATGGGCGGTGATGACATCAACGATCTGGGCCGGAAGCGCCAGGTGCCGTTTTCCCGCCTCCGTTTTAGGTGGGCGGTAAAAGATGCCACCCGAGTGCTTTGCGGGGCACCAGTGGGTGCGACGGCCGCCTGAGGGGGCGTTCTTCACCTCGGCGCAGCCGTGCTTGTCCGGAAGGCGGTACAGCTCCCGCGTAATCCAGACTTTGCCAGTGTTCAGCTTCATGTCCGGCCAGACGAGGCTCAGTCGCTCTCCCTGCCGCAGGCCGAGCGCCAGTGCAACAATCCAGCGGGCGCCGTCCGGAGCTGCGCTCGCGGCCTGGATAAGGCGGCGGGCATCATCCATAGACAGCACTGAGGGGGAGTAGTGGGCAGGGGTGGGGGCGTCGAGGCGGCCGGCGGGGTTGATGCCGATGCGACCGCGGCGTTCGGCCATGGTGAGGGCGCGGGAGACGATGCGGTGCAGTTGGGTGACCGAGGTTTCCGACATCTTGGCGGCCCGCATGTTGGCGCGGAGTTCTTCGATGTGTTCGGTACGGAGCTGGTCCAGCGGGACGAGGGCCGCCATGGTGCCGACCACCCCTTTGCGGAACTAGGTTCGGTACCCGACCAGTGTGTGGGGCCTGACCCTGATGGCGGCGATGCTGGCCAGCCAGTAGTCCATCCATTGGATGAATGTGGGGACATTGCCTGAGACCAGGGAGCCGTCGTCCTTGGCGCCGAGAGAGGCCCGGAGTTTGGTGGCGCACTCGGCTCGGGTGGGTGCGAAGATGATCAGTTTCTTGGGCTTGCCGGCGGCGGTCCAGCCGACGGCGACTTCGGACCGCCACCGACCGTCGCTGGTTTTGTAGGGATATTACCTTCTCCCTAGGTGTTGGCCTTGACAATGGTGCGTCTCGATTCGAAAGTGGCTGCCCGGAGGTCAGCGGGTTTGGTGCTCCACGAGAGCCAGCTGTGCCGTCTCTTCGGGTGTGAGGGATTGCAATCGGTCGGTCACGACTTGCGGAGTTACCCATAGTTCCTCTGCCAGCTCGTGGTCGCTGGTGGCCCAGGCGGCATGCGCGCAGTGGGTGTCTATGGGGATGAGTCGGCGCGCGGCTTCAGTGCAGACCTCGTATTCAATGCTCGGCTCTTGGCAACCATCGTGGCCACGTTCCAGGTGTACGAGCTCGTGGGTTACAGCGCATCGCCGCTCGTCTTGCTGAAGACGGTTGTCCAACCAGATGACCCGGAGGCCATCCGTCCGCCCAGGCAGGCCATCCGACAGGCGAATAGGACTGATGTGGATGTGTGTCAGCCGCCGAAGCGCCCCCTCCGAGGATCAAACATTCGATGATCCCAGGGGGAGGCTCTGGCAATTTCGGCTATGAAACGAGTGAAGACACTCTGAAATATGCGGCGTTAAGTCGCTTGAAACACATCAGCAGGACCATTAGCAGGTGCAAAATGATAGCGATCAAAATGCTATCGGCGGCCTGTCCAAATTTCAGCGGGCCTGCCACTGCAGTCAAGAGCGTCGCAAAGCCGCTGAGCACAACGGCGTATAGGCAGTTGCTAAACAATTGATTAACAAGTGCCGGTGCGCGTGTATCTATCTGTGGGGCGATTGCAGCAACAGTGCGCTTCTCCGAGGAAATTTGCATCTCAGCCATCTGCATCCGAAGCTGGAAAACGAAGACGGTTACGGCGAAGGAGAAACCGAAAACGATGGCCAGGGCCGCAACCATGTTCGCGTGAGCGTTTGTGAGCTCAAAACCCAGGGGCCACCATGACGCAATTCCGGCTGCGATCGGTATACCGACATGAACGATGAAATCCATTGGGGACAGTCGGCCGGTAGCGGCGTTTCTTAGCGTTCCAAAATGATCCCGAACGATGGGAAATATGTTGATCTTCGAACTCATGATCGGCCTCCCTCTAGTCAGCCAAGTACTACTATCGTGTCGCTGTGACAGGCTTAGGAAGCTTGCGCGTCCACTCGTATTTCCAGTCGAGGCTACGTCGCTCGTAGAAGCCCTTTGCCTCTTCGTCGATCATACCGATCAGGGCTGACATTCCCAGAGAAGATTCGCCGTAGTCGTTCAGGAGCACGCGTATTCCGGGCGTTCGATCTTTGTCCACAACCATGGTCTTGGTGCGTTCACCATCGCTCAGCCGCATCTCCATCTCGTCATAGTTGAGATCGTCAGGGAAGCCGAGATCCGTGACACCTTCCAACTTTTTCCCGCGAACGATGTCCTTGATTTTGCTTGGAAGCCACCTCTCGCCTTTGATCGGCGTGAGAGTCGAGCTGTAGTTCATCAGTGTGGAAGTAGTTGACGAGTCATCGGCTATGTCCGGTGAGTAGTCGTAGACAGTTGCCGTCACTGATTCCAATTTCGCCAGAGCTAGCCACGAATCAGGCGAAACCACTGTCTCGGTGTCTACGACAAGAGAGAGCGGTTTCCCGGTCGTCTTGGATATCTTTCCCGAGACCATCGATTTGAGGTGTCCAACAAACGACGGCAGGATCAAAGGACCGCAACCCGAATGGCCTTGTTTTTCTGCGAAGAATAGAGCCACAGTCGAGCCCGGTGGTATCAGGAGTGCGCTCCGGGTTTCGACCGTCTGTGCATCCAACTCCTTGGTTGTGTAGGCCGTTCCGTGTGTCGCGGTATCCACAACTTCGTCTCCGACTGTTCCGTAGCTGCCGGTACGCATTTTTGCCATCACGATACGGTTTCGCCGTTTGACATCTGGCTTCTTGCCGTACGTTTTCTTGGCTGAGTCTTTGAAGTGTTCGATAGGGAGGCCCTTAAGCCAGCGCTCGAATTCGTCCAAAACGTTCAGGCCCTGGATGTCGTCCAGTGAAAACCACCTATCGGTCCGAGATTCACGGATCATGATCGACTGATAGGTCATTGTTCTTCTAGGCATTGTTGCGCCCCCAAATCATTGTGCGAGCAACGCTCGCAGCTGGTTGTTAGTTGTCGTGCTCGGTTCTTGTGTTTCTTGGCCGCGCTTGCGGGCGCGGGCGTCTTTCTGGGTGTCGAGGGCCTTAGCGGCTGCTTGGCTGAGTGCCTTGGCCGCTGCTGGCCTCGGCCTCCAAGGTCTTAGCTATCCGCCGGCGGACGATGTTGCCGTAGATGCCGAGCCAGATGACGCCGATGCAGAGCAGTGGGCCTATGCCTGGTATGAGCGCGAGGATGCCCCCGAGCAGTACACCCAGGATGATCATGCTGACGCCGGCCAGCCTGTGCATAGTGGGGCTGGATTTCCGGTGCTCGTCAGTGGGAACGGTCCCGCGTTTGACCTTCGGTTGTCCGGCGGCGGGCGCTGATGCCTGCGGTGCGGCTCGGAAGGAGGAAGGAGTAGAGATGGTGGCAGTTGGCGGTCGTCCGGCGGCTGCTGGCGTTGGAAGCTCACCTTGGTATGTGGGCGGGATTGTGTAGCTGTCTGAGTGCGGCACGAATTTGGGAACGGTGGTCGCCGGACCGATGATCCACTCGTCGGGGATTTCCGTGGATTTCGCCGCTTGAAGGGTCAACTGAGCTGCGAGAGCAGATCCCTTGATGGTTGCCCAAGCAACGGGCAATACATTCATGGTCTCCATGTGTTCAACGACGGGCAAGTAGTGACCCGAGGTGGCGCCGCTCAATTCGCCTACGCGTTCGCCTTCCAGCCGAACTTCAATGAATTGTTTCTCAGTTCCGTTCTTGAGGCGGTTGATGCCGCGGTGCATCGTCAGTAAGAGCATGCCCACTCCAGAGGGCGGCACATAGTTGAAAAGAACATCAAAGTGATTTTCTTCTTTGATGACCTGCAGTCCACCGCCCCAGGGCAACACCGAGTAAGTACCCGTTGGGGCGTTGTTGATAGGGGTGAGTAGATTTGGCTCCCGAAGGACCAGCGTGACACGGGACTCGAACTTGTTCGCGCCCCGACCGTCCCAAGGCCGTTGCGTGCTGGCCCAAATACGGGCGGTGGTTACCGCTGTGTGGCCGCTGGCCGCGATACGACCAATATCGTTCCAGTAACTGGCGTCGTCGTCTTTCGAAATGTAGGCAATGATTCGTCCGTTGACCCTGACAGAGATGGCATGAGTTCCATGGGGGTTGTCCGGCTCAGGGACTAGCTGAGCATCGACATTCATTTCGATGCTTTGGCCTACCGGAGGTTTCCCGCCAATGACCTTCGCGATGTTCGCCTGGTGGTAGAACATGCCTACAGCATCGACGTTCGCCCAACCATTCTCAGGACCTGGCAGCCTATAGTCCGTCATTCTCATTCCCCAATCGGTTACGATGCGAGCAGCGCCCGCGGGTTGGTCTAGTTGTCGTGCTTTGTGTCTTGTGATTCTTCGCCGCGCTCGCGGGCTCGGGCGTCTTGTTCGGCGCCAAGGTTCGGATGGCCGCTTGCTGCCAGTTCGCAATGGTTGGCCGGCAGTGGCACGCGGCCGAACTCGTCGGCATCCAGGGTGGGCGGGGGATACACATACGGGACCTTCTTGCCCTTGGGGTTGGCAGGGGCGTTCCCTGCCTGGTTCATATGGGTGGGATTGGCTGCCGCCTCCTCTTGATTTGTAGCGTCAAGAGTTCGAATCGTGTCCACGAAACCTTGGATGATTTGTCGGTCCAGAGCGCTGAACTCCTGCGAATCGCGGACCACATCTTCGAGCGCCGGCCGTACGGCCTGCCCCTCGGCTCCCATACTGGCCATGGCGCCCTGGACAACTCTCTGAACCGGGACCCGGACGACTTCTGCAAGGGCGTGGATGACGTTGCCCTTGATTGAGATGAGCTCCTGGTTCTTCAGCCGCGAGAAGTTCGAGTGCTTCATATCCAGTGCGAGGTTCTCAGTGCGCCGCTGAAGATATCGGGTAGACCAGCCGTTCTTGTCCTGGGCAACTTGAGTCAGGACATCAAGCGAATGTGTTGCGTTCACTACGTCCGCCTCTCGAATGGCCACGCAGCACCCAGACTTGGCGGACACTGCAACATATAAATAAATGAACTCCAAAAAGAATACAAGTTGTGGCATCGTTTCACCGGATTGGCGCGGGCGCGCGGAACACACACAGTGAAAGCCAGAGTATGCCGTGCATAGCCATAAATTGAGCAGGTGGCTACAGGAAGCGATGCGGCGGTTGCTGCCTAGAACCTGGCTACTAGCTACCGACGTTGTCTCAACGCAGCCCAGAGGCCGACAGTTACCGTCGCGGCTAACGATCGTCCCTGACTTTCCGGCTGCCGTCTCGACAAGATTGCTGGCTGGATGTCGCACGGCTGCAAGATTCGGGACGCCCCCGGCCTGCGGAAACGCAGGCCGGGGGCACTTTTGCTTTGGGCCGGAAGCGGAGGTTGTTCGCCAACGGGCACGTTGGCTGTGACAAATCCGTCATATTCGGCCTGTCACAATGCCCGCAATTTCCGGGACGCCGTGGCAGTTCATCGGAGAGAATTGGCACCTCGACATTCTTGAAGGATTCAGCCCATGTTTTGGAACAACGCGCGTGCCCGTTTTCGGCAATGGATTGAGCGGCACATCATCGCCGACGACCCCATGCCGGAACGCTCGCGCCTGGACATCATGTGTGAAGGGTCCGCCACGGGCACTGCCGCGGAGCCCCCGGAGGATGACGTGGCCGGGGGCCGCGCGGGGACCGTGAGCAACGGACAGCCCGGGGACTGACGGCCGCAGCGCCGTCCGCCGCGGGTGCGCGTGCCGCCCGCGGGATCCGGCAATGTTGCCTTCGCCACACAAGATGCGGTAAGTTACTGACCAGTAACATGTTTGGTGCTGGGCCGAACGGTCACTGTTCAATGATGAAGACAAGCAAAGGAATTCCCGTGTCCAAGGCTGCCGCAGACCCGAACAACCTCCCCTACGCCGACGGCGACTTCTATGGATTTGAGCAGATGCTCTCCGAAGCCGAGCGCGAACGCCTGCAGGAAATCCGCGACTTCCTGGCCAAGGAGGTCAAGCCGATCGCCACCGACTGCTGGAACCGCGGCGAGTTCCCCATGGAGATCATCCCCAAGCTTGCCGCGCTGGACATCATGAGCCCCGTCCACCGTCAGGGTTACTCGAGCCTGTTTGCCGGACTGGCCCATGCCGAATTCACCCGGGCCGACGCCTCCATCGCCACGTTCATGGGCGTGCATGACGGCCTGTTCACCGGCTCCATCGAAGCCCTGGCTTCCGAGGAGCAAAAGGCCGCTTGGCTCCCGGACATCTACGCCATGAAGAAGATCGGCGCCTTCGGCCTGACCGAACCCCTCGGCGGCTCCGACGTTGCCGGCGGCACCCGCACCACTGCCGTGCGGGACGGCGAGAATTGGATCATCAACGGCGCCAAGCGATGGATTGGCAACGCAACGTTCTCCGACTGGGTTGTCATCTACGCCCGCGACGTCGCCGACAACCAGGTCAAGGCCTTCCTCGTGGACACCACCCTGCCGGGCTACAGTGCCACGAAGATCGAGAACAAGACTGCCCTGCGCACTGTGCAGAATGCCGACATCACCCTCGAAAACGTGGTTGTCCCGCACAGCCACAAGCTCGCCGGCGGCAACAGCTTCCGCGACACCAACAAGGTCCTGAAGGTCACCCGCCTGGCCGTGGCGTGGCAGGCCGTGGGCCAGCAGATGGCCGCATTCGACGTTGCCCGCCGCTACGCCGTGGAGCGCCACCAGTTCGGCCGGCCCATCGCCTCCTTCCAAATGGTGCAGGACCAGCTGGTGAAAATGCTCGGCAACACCGTGGCCTCCATGGGCATGATGGTGCGTCTGTCCCAGCTGGAGGACCTGGGCCAGGCGAAGGACGAGCAGTCCGCCCTGGCCAAGGCCTTCACCACGTCCCGCATGCGCGAGACGGTCGCCATGGGCCGGAGCATCCTGGGCGGCAACGGCATTGTCACCGACTACGAGATGGCCAAGATCTTTGCCGACGCCGAGGCCATCTACTCCTATGAGGGCACCTACGAGATCAACACCCTCGTCACGGGTCGCGCCATCACGGGCATCTCCGCCATCGTCTAATCCCGGCGCCCTGCTGCGGGTTGGTTGGTCAAGGGCAGCAGGACCGACGGCCGCAGGTCCAGGATGAACTGCAGCGGATCAAGGTAGTCCTCCCCGCGCCGCACGCCCCAGTGCAGGCAGGAGCCGTCCCCGGCCGGGTCCCTGCAGTGTGTGGGACCTGCCACCTTGCCAATATCCTGGCCCCGGGCCACCGTGTCGCCCGCCTTGAGGCGCGAGAGGACCGGTTCAAAACTGAGCCGCAAACCGCCTGCCACGGCAATGGTCAGCACCGGCCGGTCGACCACGTTGCCGGAGAACGCCACCACGCCGGCCGTCGGAGCCAGCACTGCGGCGCCTTGTTCAGCGGCCAGGTCAACGCCGCGGTGGCCAGAAAGCCACGGCTTGGCCGGCGGGTCAAAGACATTCACCACCCGCGGGCGCCCGGCCAGCGGCCAGCCCCAAGCGAGCGTCGCAGGGAGGGGGAGGGGTGCCGCGGCCACGGGGGAAGTGGCGGGACCCGGCAGGAGCGCAAGGACCAGCAAGAGCGCACCCAGCAAATGCCCCCGCGGGTGACAGCGTAAGTAGTCCAGTATGTAGCCCATGCCCAACAATGCGCCCCTGAAGGCCCCGCGGGGAGGTGCCCCGGGCAAGTTGTGGACAAGCCCATGGGTGGAACGGCCTGTGGGGGAGCGGTTGTGGTCAGCCGCCGTTGCCCGCCTGTAGTAACATTGAAAGAGCAGTGTGCCGTGTGCACGCTGACTACGCGCACCCCACCTGATGAGGAATTCGAGAATCTTCTTGAATCCTGCGGATGGATTGTGTCCATGCGGTCCGCCTCACGGCGGTTGATGGAATGCACAATGGGTGCCAGGAGCAACGGAACCACCGGGCAACCGGCACGGAACCAAGGCTGATCGAACCGTAAAACTAACTAGAAGGAGCGCCGGCATGCCCGTCGTAACTATGCGCCAGCTGCTTGACAGCGGCGTCCACTTTGGACACCAGACCCGTCGTTGGAACCCGAAGATGAAGCGATTCATCCTCACGGAGCGCAACGGCATCTACATCATCGACCTGCAGCAGTCACTGTCCTTCATTGACCGCGCCTACGAGTTCGTAAAGGCCACCGTTGCACACGGCGGCACCGTTCTCTTCGTCGGTACCAAGAAGCAGGCTCAGGAAGCAATTGCCGAGCAGGCTACCCGCGTTGGCCAGCCCTACGTGAACCAGCGCTGGTTGGGCGGTATGCTCACCAACTTCCAGACGGTTTCCAAGCGTATCTCCCGCATGAAGGAACTCGAAGAGATCAACTTCGAAGACGTTGCTTCCTCGGGCCACACCAAGAAGGAGCTCCTGCTCCTCAAGCGTGAACTCACCAAGCTGCAGACCAACCTCGGTGGTATCCGCAACCTGACCAAGGCACCGTCCGTGCTCTGGGTTGTTGACACCCCGAAGGAACACCTCGCCATCGACGAGGCACACAAGCTGAACATCCCCGTTGTGGCCATCCTGGACTCCAACTGCAACCCCGACGAAGTTGATTTCCCGATCCCGGGCAACGACGACGCCATCCGCTCCGTTGCGCTGCTGACCCGCGTGATCGCTGATGCAGTTGCAGAGGGCCTGATCGCTCGCAACAACAAGGCAACCGGCAACGAAGAAGCTCCGGCTGAGCCGCTGGCTGAGTGGGAGCGCGAGCTCCTCGAGGCACCCGCCGCTGAAGCTGCTGTTGAAGCCGCTGTTGAGGCTCCGGCCGAAGCTGCCGCAGAAGCTGCAACCGAGAAGTAAAAAACTTTTCCTCGCGGACCCCGCCCAGGGAGCAATCCCGGGCAGTCCGCCACCCAGGAACCAGATGCTGGCAGGATCGCGCCGCCCACAAGGCACAGCGGTCCTGCCAGAACTGGCCTAAAACTGATTTGCATACTCAAACATCTACACTGAGGGGTTCACATGGCGAACTACACCGCCGCTGATATTAAGGCTCTGCGCGAGCGCACGGGCGCTGGCATGATGGACGTCAAGAAGGCTCTCGACGAGGCAAACGGCGACGCCGACAAGGCCATGGAGCTCATCCGCATCAAGGGCCTCAAGGGTGCCACGAAGCGTGAAGGCCGCTCCACCGCCGAGGGCCTGGTTGCCGCTGCCGTTGAAAACGGCGTTGGCGTCATGGTTGAGGTCAACTGCGAAACTGACTTCGTTGCCAAGGCTGCCCCCTTCATCGAATTCTCCAACAAGGTTCTCGCAACCGCGCTGTCCTCCGGTGCAGCCGATGTTGAGACCCTGCTGGCTGTTGACGTTGACGGCAAGCCCATGTCCGAGGTTGTCATCGAAGCCGGTGCACTCTTGGGCGAAAAGGTTGCCATCCGCCGCATTGCACGCATCGAGGGTGCAACTGTTGACGCTTACCTGCACAAGACCTCCAAGGACCTCCCGGCCCAGGTTGGCGTGCTGTTCGCCGTTGATGGCGACAACCAGGAAGTCGCACACGACGTGGCCGTGCACATCGCCGCCATGTCCCCGACGTTCCTGACCCGCGACGAGGTTGCTGCAGACGTCGTTGAAAGCGAACGCCGCATCGCCACCGAAACCGCACAGGCAGAGGGCAAGCCGGAAGCCGCCATGACCAAGATCGTTGAAGGCCGCCTGACCGGCTTCTTCAAGGAGATCGTCCTGGTTGACCAGGCATTCGCCAAGGACGCCAAGAAGAGCGTCGGCGTTGTTCTGGAAGAAGCAGGCGTCAAGCCTGTTGCCTTCGCACGCTTCCGCGTGGGCGCGTAAGTACAACACTTCGCAACCCAGGCCGCCCCGGTGGCCTGAGGCGATGTGACGAAGAAGGGGTGGCCGCCAACTGCGGTTGCCCCTTCTTTGCGTCCATCGTCGGATAAGATTTAGGCGCACCCTTTTCAACTGGCCCCGGCCCGGCGGAATACCGCACCCCAGCACAACGGCAAATGGCCCCGGACCGATCCCCGACGCGGCGGACGGCAGCCGGCACCCACGGAAGGCACCATGACCTCGAACACTTCGCAGACCGAGCCCACCACCACTGCAGCTGAACCAGCAGCGGGAGCCGGACGGCGCCGTCGTGTGCTGCTCAAGCTTTCCGGCGAGGTCTTTGGAGCTGGCAAGCTCGGCGTCGACCCCGAGACCATCCGCGGCATCGCCAAGCAGATCGCCAGCACCGTGGACACGGTTGAGGTGGCCATTGTGGTTGGCGGCGGCAACTTCTTCCGCGGCGCCGAGCTCTCCGCCTCCGGCATGGACCGTTCACGCGCCGACTACATGGGCATGCTGGGCACCGTCATGAACTGCCTGGCCCTGCAGGACTTCCTGGAACAGGCCGGCGTAGACACCCGCGTCCAGAGCGCCATCACCATGGGCCAGGTTGCCGAGGCCTACATTCCGCGGCGCGCCATCCGCCACCTGGAGAAGAGCCGCGTGGTCATCTTTGGTGCCGGCGCGGGCCTGCCCTACTTCTCCACCGACACCGTTGCCGCCCAGCGCGCCCTGGAAGTCCACGCCGATGTGGTGCTCATGGCAAAGAACGGTGTTGACGGCGTCTACACGGCAGACCCCAAGAAGGACCCCACGGCCGTCAAGCTCGACCACCTCAGCTACGACGAGGCCATGGCCCGCGACATCCGCGTCATGGACCAGACCGCCTTCAGCCTGTGCAAGGACAACAATGTCACCATGCTGGTCTTCGGCATGGAGGGTGAAGGCAACGTTGCCCGTGCCATCCTCGGTGAGGAACTCGGCACACTCGTCACCCCGTAGCATCCGCGAAACCGGGGCCCGTGTGGCTGGCCCCGGTCCGGGGGTACCGCACGGTAGGATGGTGTCAGAATTGCCGCAGGCGCATGCCGCGGAATAGTTTGTAGTCATATATTTCAGGGAGAGACGCGTGATCGAAGATACTTTGCTCGAGGCCGAGGAAAAGATGGACAAGGCCATTGAGGTAGCCAAAGAGGAATTCTCAGCGGTCCGCACAGGCCGTGCCAACCCCGCCATGTTCCACAAGGTCATGGTGGAGTACTACGGCTCCCCGACCCCGCTGCAGCAGCTGGCCGCCTTCTCCGTGCCGGAGGCCCGCACCCTGCTCATCACCCCGTTCGACAAGACGGCCATGCACGACATTGAGCGCGCCCTGAGTTCCTCCGAGGTGGGCGCCAACCCCTCCAACGACGGCAACGTTATCCGCATCATCATGCCGGAGCTGACCCAGGAACGCCGCAAGGAATACGTCAAGCTGGTCCGCACCAAGGGTGAAGACGCCAAGATCTCCGTGCGCAACATCCGCCGCAAGGCCAAGGAGCAGCTGGACAAGTCCGTCAAGGACGGCGACGCCGGCGAGGACGAGGGTTCGCGTGCCGAGAAGGAACTGGACGCCATGACCAAGTCGCACGTGGACAACATCGATGAGCTGCTCAAGCGCAAGGAAGTCGAGCTTCTCGAGGTCTAATGAAGGCCCCCAAAAACAAGCCGGCCGGTTCCCCTGCGGAGCCGGCCGAGCCAAATCCAGGGCAGGCTCCCAAGCAAGCACCTGACGACTACCAGTTCCCCTCCCGCAAGGCCCGCCGCCAGGCGGAGCTCACGGGCATGATCCCCATCATCGTGCCCAAAAAGGACCAGGCGGCGCAGGCCCCCGCGGCCGAAACGGCTGCCGAGGCTGGAACTGGTGCGTCCGCCCCCAAGGACAAGGACGACGCCGGCACCTCCACGGTGCCCGCCGCCAAGACTGCTGGGGCCGAGACGGCAACGGAGCAGAAGCCTGGCGGGGAATCCTCAGCCGGGAAGTCCGAGGAAGCGGCTGCAGCCGGTCTTCCGGCTGCCACCGAGGTTCAGCCCGCAGCGGAGAAGGCATCCAGCCCTGTGGCACCCGGCCCCGTGGCATCCGGCAACGACGAGTCCATCAGCGAAGAATCCTTCGAGGAAGTCGACGACTTTGCCGCGGGGGAGGGGGCCGCACCCAAGCCGGTTTCGGCCCTGAATGTCACGGGCCTGCCCGTGGTTCCCGTCGCCCAGGGCCCCATCGCTGTCATGCCCGATGCCGCCACCGCCGGCAAGCCACCCCGGACGCCCAAGGCCGGCCGCGACCTGCCCGCGGCCATCAGCGTGGGCGTGGGCCTGCTGGTGCTGGTCATGGGTTCCCTGCTGTTTTATCCCGTGGCATTCGTTGCCGTGGCCACCGCGTTTGTCTGTGCCGGGGTGTGGGAAGTCAACCGCGCCATCGGCAGCAAGGGCATCAAGGCCCCGCTCACCCCCGTCATGGTCGGTGCGCTGGCCATGCCCGCCTCCGCCTACTTCGCCGGAGCCGAAGGGCTGCTGTTTGCCCTCGTCGCCAGCGCAGGCGCAACCGTGCTGTGGCGGTCGCTGGACCCTGCACCCGGAGCGGTCAAGAGCATCCTCTCCGGTGTGTTCACACTCATGTGGATCCCGTTCCTGCTCAGCTTTGTCTTCCTCATGCTCCGGGCAGACCACGGACCCACCACGGGCCTGACACTGGACCTGGGCCACATCAACCCCGGCGTGGTTCAGGTCTTGATCATGCTGCTGCTGGTGGTTGCCAACGACACCTTCGGCTACCTGGTGGGGGTCTTGTTCGGCAAGCACCCCATGGCGCCGAAGATCAGCCCCAAGAAGTCATGGGAGGGCTTTGCCGGTTCCCTAGGCGGGGCCACCCTGGTGGCCATTCCCGCCACCGTTTTCCTGCTGGATCAGCACTGGTGGGTGGGCCTGGCACTGGCCATCGGCATGGTCCTGGCCGGCACGGGCGGAGACTTCGCCGAGTCCATGGTCAAGCGTGAACTGGGTGTCAAGGACATGAGCAACCTGCTTCCGGGACACGGCGGCGTCATGGACCGCCTCGATTCAATCTTGTTTGCCGCCCCGGTGGCATACGCAATCTTCACCGTATTGGGCCGGTTCTAGCGGCCAGGACCGCGGTGCCCGGCACCGTACTGCAACCCGTCGAGCGATAGTTCAAGGAATGACTGTGACAGTGGAAGAGACACCCCGGACCAACTCCAAGTTCAAGCTGGTTGGGCCCAAGGAAGTGGGCTACAACGTCAAGCAGGTGGACGTTTTCCTCGAGCGTGCCCGTGCCTACTTCCTCAACGATGACACCAACGGGCCGGCGATCACGAGCCACGACGTCCGCACAGCCTCCTTCGACCCGGCCCGCGGCGGCTACAGCGCCCAGGCAGTCGATGCGGCCATGGACCGCATCGAGGACGAGTTTGTGCTCCGCGAAAAGGACCTCCTCATCGGGGCCGAGGGCGAAAAAGCGTGGATGATCAAGATCGGCAAGACCGCATCTGTGCTGCGTGCCCGCCTGCACCGCCCCGACGGTGAGCGGTTCCGCCGCCCGTCCAAGAACAGCGCCCAAAGCTACAACATCAACGACGTGGACGTGCTGTGCCGCGAGTTGCTGGTTTACATCGAGGACAACGGCGAACTCAGCGTCGACGTGGTCCGGCGCGCCGTCTTCGCCCCCGAAAAGGGTGCCGCCGGCTATGAGGAAAGCCAGGTCGACGCCTTCCTGGACCGCGTCGTGGAGCTCATGGCCGCGATCGACCCGCTCGCCACCCACTAGCGGCAACCGCGGCGCCTCAGCCGCCCTGCGGCCGCGGCTCGTCCACGGCGAGTGGACGTTCGGGGACATGCAGCTTGGCCATGAACCGCGACACGGACGGGCTGCGCCGGTGCCGGGTTGCCCTGGACACCAGCACCGCCACCAGGAACGCGGCCGGAACCGTCCACGCCGCCGGCTGGACCAGCACCCCGCGCCACGGCGCTTCCGGCCCCAGCTGGGAACCGAACAGGATCGCAGCCCCGCACAGCAGCCCGCCCGTGAGCATGCCCGCCACGGCGCCGGCGTCGGTCAGGCCCCGCCACCAGATGCCCAGCAGCAACAGCGGGCAGATGGTTGATGCTGTGAAGGCAAACACCAGCCCCACGCTGCCGGCCAGTGCCAAGGAATCAGTCACGAGGGCAATGCCCAGCGGCACGACGGCGGCAACCACAGCCGCGACCCGGAACCCCCGCACGCTTCCCCCCAGCACGTCCTGGCTGATGACACCCGCCAGCGAAACCACGAGCCCCGAGGTGGTGGACAGGAAGGCCGCGAACGCCCCGGACACCACGAGCGCCGAGAGCACGTCGCCCAGCGGGCCGCCCACCAGGGCTCCGGGAAGCAGCAGGACCGTGGCGTCAGGGAAACCGCCGCTGTCCCGCCCCGGAAGGAACGCCCGTCCCAGCACACCGTACATCGTGGGGAAAAGGTAGAAGACCGACAGCAGGCCCAACACGATCAGGGTGGTGCGGCGGGCGGCAGCGCCGTCGGGGTTTGTATAGAAGCGGACCAGGACATGGGGCAGTCCCAGGGTCCCAAAGAGCAGCGCCACCATAAGTGAAAGCGTTCCGTACACGGACGCGCCCGTGACGGGGGCCGCCGGGGGAAGGATGCCGCCGGCCGGCGGGGTGGTGGCCAGCTGCGCGGCGCTGTCCGGTGTGCCTGCCAGCAGGAGCAGCATGAAGATGGCAGGCACGGCAAGGGCCGTGAGCTTGAGCCAGTACTGGAACGCCTGGACAAAAGTGATGGAGCGCATGCCGCCTGTCACCACCGTCAGGCACACCACCACCGCGACTGCTGCCGCACCCACCCACGATGGCAGGCCCGTGGTGGTCCGGATGGTCAGGGCGGCCCCGTGCAGCTGCGGCACAATGTAGAACCAGCCCACCGCCACCACCAGGACGCTTGTGACACGGCGGGCCACCGGCGATTCAAGCCTGGCTTCGGCAAAGTCCGGGATGGTGTACGCGCCGGAGCGGCGCAGTGGGGCGGCCACAAAGAACAGCAGCATCAGGTAGCCGGCGGTGTAGCCAATGGGGAACCAGAGGGCGTCCACCCCGGAGATGACGATCAGGCCCGCAATGCCCAGGAAACTGGCCGCGGAAAGGTACTCGCCACCGATCGCCGAGGCATTCCACCACGGCTTGACGGTGCGCGAGGCAACATAGAAGTCGCTCGTGGTGCGGGAGATCCGCAGGCCGTAGAAGCCAATGGCGGTGGTGGCCAGCGAAACGGCAATGAGTGCGGTGTAGCCGATGGCCGGGTTCATGGCCCGTCCACCAGGTCCCGGTAGCGGCTTTCATTCCTGGCGGCGGCGCGGACATACAGCCATGCGCAGCTGCCGATGAGCGGGTACACGCCCACGCCCAACAGGATCCACGGCGCCGGGATGCCCAGGATCAGCCAACCGGCGAACATGGGCACCCAGGCCACCAGGGCCCAGCACAGCAGCAGCGCTGCCATGAACCCGGAGGCCACCACGAGCCCCAGGCGCAGCTGCGAGCGGATGAGCGAGCGCACCATGACCTCGCCCACCGCGGATTGTTCGGCCACTTCCTGGGACACTGTGGTGCGGCCCGGAAATTGCGGGGCGGGCGTGCGCGGGGCGGTGACCCGCTCACGTCCCGCGGCCGGTGGTTCGCTGGGCGGGTGGCTGGGCGGGTGGCTCATTTCTGCGGCCGGACCCTGGTTGCCTCGAGCCGCTCACGCAGCACGGTGACGTGGCGGCGGCTAACGGGCAGGGCGGCGCTGCCCACCGAAACGGTGGGCTTTGCGGCGCTGAGCTTCAGCCCGGTGACAAAGGCCATGCACACCAAGTAGGAGCGGTGGATGCGGATGAAGCCCGAGTCCGCCCACTGCTTCTCCAACTCGGCCAGGGGGATGCGGACCAGGTAGCTGGCCTCGGCCGTGTGCAGCCTGGCATAGTCGCCCTGGGCCTGGACAAACCTCACCTCGTCCAGCCTGATGATCCGGCTGATGCCGCCCTGGTCCACGGTGATCATCTCCACCTCGGCAGCCTGGGCCGGGTGCGCAACGAGTTCTACCACCCGGTCCACGGTGCGGGTGAGCCGCTCGTTGCGCAGGGGCTTGAGCAGGTAGTCGACGGCGGCCAGCTCGAAGGCCTCCAGGGCGCGGTCATCGTCGGCGGTCACAAAAACAACGACGGGGGCGTTGGCGCTGCGGCCAATGATTTCGGCCAGTTCGAGCCCGGACAGCCCGGGCATGTGGATGTCCAGGAAGGCCGCGTCCACGGGGTTGGCGGCCAATAATTCCAGTGCCTCGGGGCCGTTGGTGGCCCGCAATATGGTGCCGATGCGCGGGTCCCGGCGCAGCAGGAACGCCAGCTCCTCCACGGCGGGCAGCTCGTCGTCGGCGACAAGGACATTGATCATGTGACCCAGCCTAACCGCCGAGGGGCCACATCCGAGCGCAGCGAGGAAGGGGAGGCGGTTGGGCGCTAACTGGCGAGGCGCCTCGTCACGCGTCGTGACCGGGCTGGTTCTTGGGCACCGTCATGCTGATGAGCATTCCGTGGCCCACGCCTGTGTCAATCGTGAGCCCGTGGGCGTCGCCGTACACCTGGCGCAGCCGCGCGTCGACGTTGCGCAGCCCCACATGGTGGCCGTCCTGCCGCCCGGCCAGGACCTGCCGCAGCTGCTCGGGGTCCATGCCCACGCCGTCGTCCTCGATGGTGACCTCCGTGAAGGCGCCCAGGTCGCGGGCGGTTATTTGCACCAGCCCGCGGCCCACCTTGGCCTCGAGGCCGTGGCGGACCGCATTTTCCACGAGCGGCTGCAGGCTCAGGAACGGTATCACTGTGCTGAGCACCTCGGGCGCAATGCGCAGGCTGACCTGGAGCCGTTCGCCAAAGCGGGCATTTTCCAGCAGCAGGTACTTTTCGATGCAGCGCAGTTCCTCGGCCAGGGTGGTGAAGTCCCCGTGCCGGCGGAACGAGTACCGGGTGAAGTCGGCAAATTCCACCACCAGGTCCCGGGCCCGCTGCGGGTCGGTGTTGATGAATGAGGCAATCGCGTTCAGCGAGTTGTATATGAAGTGCGGGCTGATCTGTGCCCGCAGTGCCCGTACCTCGGCCTCGGCCAGCAGCGACCGCGAGGATGCCAGTTCGGCCAGTTCCAGCTGGGCCGAAACCCAGGCAGCCACCTCGTTGGTGGCCCGCACCAGCCCGGCCGTTGGCGTCCCGGACAGGACCACGATGCACCCCACCACGCGGGACTCGACCTTGAGTGGGCAGATCACGGCTGCCTTGAGCTCTGTGCCGTTCTGCCCCAGCCCCAGTTCCCCGCGCAGCGGACCGTCCAGTGTTGCCACCTGGGTCCGCCCGTTGCCCAGCGTCTTTGCGGCCAGGCCCATGACGACGTCGGACCCGGGCTGCCCGGCAGCGGTGACTGTGCCGTCCCAGGCCAGGAGACGGGCGTCGTCGGTCATGGCAAAGGCGGCGCAGTTCAGCAGCGTGCGCAGCTGCCTGCTGGCCTTGAGTGCACCGGCCGGCTGCAGCCCGTTGCGGAGGTGTTCGCCTGCTGCCGCGGCCGAATGCAGGGTGGCGAAGGTTGCGTGCTCTGCCTCCGTGCCCAGGTCCCGCTGGGAGCGGGTGAGCCGGAACCCGACGGCCGCCACGATGGCGATCGCGGCAACAACGGCAGCGATCGCGGTAATCAGCAGGAGCGTCGAATCGCTCAGCACGGGGGAGGGCATGCAGTCCAGACTAGCTGGCCGGCCGGGCCGCCGGGCAGGCGGCGGCGCCGTTCACCGCAGCGTCCCTGCCGTTCGGCGCGGCAGGCGCATCACCGCAGCCGAATGTGAGGTGGCACACACCATAGTGAAGGGGATCACATCACTCAAGGAGGAATGATGGGTAACCCAGCCCAAGCAAGTCAACCCGGTCCGGTGGATTTCATCGCCGAGCAGCAATCGCAGGAGTTCAGAGAACTCCGCAAATCGCACAGGAACTTTGTCTTCCCCGTGGCCATTGGTTTTCTGGCCTGGTACTTCGCCTACGTCCTTTTGGCCGCCTATGCGCACGACTTCATGTCAATCAAGGTCTGGGGCAGCCTGAACATCGGCCTGGTCATGGGGCTGCTGCAGTTCGTGACGACGTTCGGCATCACCACCTGGTACGTGTCCTACGCCAACCGCAAACTCGATCCGCAGGCGGCCGTGATCCGTGCGCGCCTGGAAACCAGGATTGCCGACGACGCCGCCGAAAAGGAAGAGGTCTGACGCATGAGCCTGACTTCAGTTCTCGACACCGCGGCAATCCACGCCGCAGCACCCCTGTCCGCGACGTTGGCGGAGCAGACCAAGGAAAATTCCTGGATCAACATCCTGATCTTCATCGGCTTCGTGGCCGTGACCATGATCGTGGTGTTCCGTGCCAGCCGCAACAACAACACCGCGGCGGAATACTATGCCGCCGGCCGCTCGTTCTCCGGCGGCCAGAACGGCACGGCCATCGCCGGCGACTACCTCTCCGCAGCGTCGTTCCTGGGCATCACCGGGGCCATCGCCGTCAACGGCTACGACGGATTCCTGTACTCCATTGGATTCCTCGTGGCCTGGCTCGTGGCCCTGCTGCTCGTGGCCGAGCTGCTGCGCAACACCGGCAAGTTCACCATGGCCGATGTCCTTTCCTTCCGGCTCAAGCAGCGACCCGTGCGCATCGCGGCGGCCACCACCACGCTGGTGGTCTGCTTCTTCTACCTGCTGGCCCAGATGGCCGGCGCCGGCGGCCTGGTGTCCCTGCTCCTGGGCCTGGACAACTCCAACAAGGTGGGACAAAACATTGTCATCGCCGTGGTGGGCGTGCTCATGATCGTGTACGTGCTGATCGGCGGCATGAAGGGCACCACGTGGGTGCAGATCATCAAGGCGTTCCTGCTCATCATCGGTGCCGCCATCATGACCATCATTGTGATGGCCATGCACGGCTTCAACCTCTCCACGCTGATGGAAGCTGCCGTCCAGACCTCCATCAACGAAGGCGGCGCCGGCCAGGCGCTGCTGAACCCGGGCGCCCAGTACGGCAAGGCCCCGCTCGACTTCATCTCCCTGGCCCTGGCCCTGGTGCTCGGCACGGCGGCGCTGCCGCACGTGCTCATGCGCTTCTACACGGTCCCCACCGCCAAGGAAGCCCGCAAGTCAGTGGTCTGGGCCATCTGGCTCATCGGAGGCTTCTACATCTTCACCCTGGTCCTGGGCTACGGCGCCGGCGCACTGATCGGCAAGGACGCCATCCTGGCAGCCCCCGGCGGCGTCAACGCGGCCGCACCGCTGCTGGCCTTCGTGGTGGGCGGGCCCGTGCTGCTGGGCTTCATCTCCGCCGTTGCCTTCGCAACCATCCTGGCCGTGGTGGCCGGGCTGACCATCACCGCGGCAGCCTCGTTTGCCCACGACATCTACTCCAACGTGATCGTCAAGGGTGAACCGAAGCCCGAAATGGAGGTCAAGGTGGCACGGCGCACCGTTATCGTCATTGGCCTGGTGGCGATCGGCGGCGGCATCCTGGCCAACGGCCAAAACATTGCCTTCCTCGTTGCCCTGGCCTTCGCCATCGCGGCCTCCGCCAACCTGCCCACCATCCTGTACTCGCTGTTCTGGAAGCGCTTCACTACCCAGGGCGCCCTGTGGAGCATGTACGGCGGGCTGGCCGCGGCCATCATCCTCATTGCCTTCTCCCCGGTGGTGTCCGGATCCGAAAAGGCCATGATCCCCGGGGCCGATTTCGCGTGGTTCCCGCTGGCCAACCCCGGCATCGTCTCCATCCCGCTGGCGTTCTTCCTGGGCTGGCTGGGCACTGTGCTGGACAAGAACACCGAGGACCCGCGCATCCAGGCCGAAATGGAGGTCCGTTCCCTGACCGGCGTCGGCGCCGAGAAGGCCGTGGACCACTGACGCGCCAACTGCCGGAAAGTTCAGCCCAGAAGGCCCCGTTCGCCGTCGTTGTTCGACGGCGGACGGGGCCTTCTGCGTGGCACCAAAGCAGGCGCACTTTTATTGGCGTTCAAGGCATTGACTTCCGCCCTGCGGCGGAGGAATCTTCACATTAGCCATGCCGTTGGAGGCCCGTCTGGACCACGGGGTGGTGCAAGGAGGCAGTGCCGCCATGGCCAGAACAAACTCACACTACGGATGGGTTCCGGACCTGCCGGACCAGCGTGACTTCCACTTCGCTGCGGCCCAGGCCGTGCAGGCAGCGCTGCCGCCCGCCGTCGACCTCCGCCCCCAGTGCCCGCCCGTCTACGACCAGGGGCAGCTGGGCTCCTGCACCGGCAACGGGGTGGCCGCCGCAATCCAGTTCGATGCCCTCAAGGAAGGGCTCGCCGACACGTCCACACCCTCACGCCTGTTCATCTACTACAATGAGCGGGTCATTGAGGGAACCGTGAAGTCCGACGCCGGGGCCCAGATCCGTGACGGCATCAAGACCGTGGCGAAGACCGGCGCCTGCGATGAAACCCTGTGGCCCTACGACATCACCAAGTTCGCCACCAAGCCAAGCGCGGCGGCCTACAAGGCGGCATTGAACCAGCGCGCCATTGCCTACTCCCGGGTGGCCCAGACCCTGGCCCACATGAAGGGGTGCCTGGCTTCAGGATTCCCGATTGTCTTCGGGTTCACCGTGTACGAGAGTTTTGAGGGCTCCGATGTGGCCAACACGGGCGTGGTCCCCATGCCGGCCGCGGCGGAGGCCGTGATTGGCGGGCATTGCGTGGTGGCCGTGGGCTACGACGACGCGAGCCAGCGGTTTACCATCCGGAACTCCTGGGGAACAGGATGGGGCATGGCCGGCTATGCGACCATGCCCTACACGTACCTGATCAGCCCCTCACTTGCCAGCGACTTCTGGATGATCTCCGCAACCTCCTAGGCGCACGCTTGTCGCTAGTGGTGGTGGCCCTGCTGCTTGAGCTGCTGCACATTCTCCGGCACCGCGGGTGCCTCGTGGCTGCCCCCGTGCCCGGAGTGCGGCACCGCCAGCTCGCCTGCAGTTGACGCTGCCATGCCGGCGGTGGTCAGTGCCGCCACAAAGATGGATGCCGCGAACAGCATGCCCACCACGGCAGCCGCCGGCAGCTTGTGCTGGGCTGCCCGTCCGGGCCGCCGCCGCATGGCCGCGTTGCGGCGCCACCCCAGCGTGGCCACAACGGAAAGCTCCAGGACCAGCAGTGCGGCCAGGGTCGCATCAAAGGTCCTGCCGGTTTCGGGCATCCGCCACAGCCCTGCCAGAAGTGCTGTCAGGTGGATGGCGCCGGCCACGGCGAGCACAATTTGCACCGCATCCACGCGAGGAAGCCTTCCGCTGCGCAGCGATGCCAGGCCGTACAGCAATGCGGCCAGCCCGTACGCGGCCGAAGCCAGCCCGGCCGCCCACGGCCAAACCGCCGGCAGGCCTTCTCCGGCAACCGATGCCTGGCCGGCATTGAGCCAGGGCAGCAGGCTCGAGGCCGCGGCTATGGCCAGGGAGGCAATGCCCAGCAGGGCCAGGCTGGCGTAGAGGGCGCCCAGCTCAGTTGCCCCGCCGGGTTTTGCCACCGGGGGCCCTGGCCTGGAAACGGCCGGGACCCCCATGTGGGCGGTGGTGGCCATGATCAGGCGGTTCGCACGGCGGCCGTGCGGTCCTGGGACAGGCCCACTGCCAGCAGGACAAGCGCGCTGCCCAGGTGCAGGACGTTGTCGGCACCGTTCAGGGCAATGATGTTCAGCGCGGTGCCCGGAAGGAACAGGCCAACGATGCCCACCAGCAGGTACACGGCACCCACAGTTGAGTTCATGGTCTTGGCAGCCGGTGCGGAAGAAAGCCCGGCCAGCAGAAGCGCCGCACCAATGGCCAGGTGGATCACGTTGTGCAGGGGGTTGACCTCAAAGACGATCAAGTTCCTGCCCTCGGTGGCGAAGAAGCCCACGCCGCTGGTGACAAAAAATCCCACAATGCCGACCAGAAGGTAGACGGCCCCGAAGATGGTGGCGAGAAGCCGGTTCGGTGAGGTGCGCATGATGATTACTCCTTTTCCCGATGCCGGGGCAGAAGCTGCCCCGTTCAGTCCTGAGCGGGTTCGAAGTGAACCCGTGACAGTTGTTCGGAGCGGGCGGGCGCGCAGATTGGACGCACGGGAACTATTTTTCGAGTTCCCGTTTCAGCAGCGGCGACATCCTGAAGGGGACCAGCTCGTTCATGGCCAGCGAGGTCTCGGTGCGCTCAACGCCGTCGCACGCCAGGATCTTCCCGTTGATGCGGAACAGGTCCTCCGCCCCCCTGGACACGACGCGGACCAGCAGGTCGGCCCGGCCGCTGAGGCCGTGCGCCTCCACCACCTCCGGGATGGCTGCCAGCGAGGTGGCCAGTGCGCCGAGTTTCTGCTGCTGCACGTGCACCGAAATGAAGGCCTGCAGGGGATAGCCCAGGGGGCCGGGATTGATCCTGTGGTCGAAGGGCAGGAAGGCGTGGCGCTTCTCCAGCGCCGCCATCCGGGCCTGGACCGTGTTGCGGGAGAGCCCCAGCTGCGTGGCCATGGCCACCACCGTCTGCCGGGGGTCCTGCATGAGGGCCAGGAGTATGCGTGCGTCGGTTCCATCCAAAGTGGGCATAATGCGCAGATTAGCACGGTACGGCGGCGGCCAACAGTGCAGGATGATCAACTTTTCCTGAGGTGATTGCGCCACCTGTTCGGCGTGAGTATCGTCACACACATCAGGGAATGATCCGCATCACACTGCACGAAGGCGAGCAGAGAATGAACAACCCAGGCCAAGCCGCCCCGGGCCCCGGCCCGATGCCCATGCACCAGCTCATCACCCCCGACGGGCAGCGCGGCGCCGATGCCCTGCTCGATGAATACGTGGCGGACGTCGACGCCGAGGCCCTGCGCGGGCTGCTCCGCGACATGGTTGTCATGCGCCGCATTGACTTTGAATCCACGGCCCTCCAGCGCCAGGGCCAGCTGGCCCTGTGGCCGCCCATGCTTGGCCAGGAAGCCGCCCAGGCCGGTTCCGCCAGGGCATTGGAGGCCGATGACTTCATTTTCCCCACCTACCGGGAAAACGGCGTGGCCCACATCCGCGGCGCCAAGATGCAGCAGATCATGGGGGTGTGGCGCGGCACCAGCAACACCGGCTGGGACCCGCACCAGCTGAACATGGCCACACCGCAGATCATCATTGGTTCGCAGACCCTGCACGCCACCGGCTACGGCATGGGCCTGGTGCTTGATGGCAAGGAATCCCTGGCCATCGCCTACCTGGGCGACGGCGCAACGAGCCAGGGCGACGTCCATGAAGCCATGGTGTTTGCCGCCAGCTTCCAGGCGCCTGTCATCTTCTTCTGCCAGAACAACCACTGGGCCATTTCCGAACCTGTGGGCCTGCAGTCCTCCGTGCCGCTGGCCGGCCGCGCCCCCGGCTACGGAATCCCCGGCCTGCAGGTTGACGGCAACGACGCCCTGGCCGTGCTGGCGGCCACCCGCTGGGCCGCCCGCCGCGCCCGCAGCGGCGGCGGGCCAAGCTTCATTGAGGCCGTGACCTACCGCATGGGCCCGCACACCACGGCCGATGACCCCACGCGCTACCGCGGCGTCACCGAGCTGGAGGAGTGGACCGCCAAAGACCCCATCTCTCGTCTGCGCGCCCACCTGCTGGCCGAAGGAGTGCTCGACGCCGGTGCCGAAGCCGCCATCGCGGCCGAGGCCGACGCCGTCGCCGCGGAACTTCGCGATGCCTGCATCAACCTCCCGGACCCCGAACCCATGAGCGTCTTTGACAACGTTTACGTGGACGACAACCCGGTCCTGCTCCGCCAGCGCGAGGAATACAAGCGTTACCTGGACATGTTCGGCACAGGCCCGGCAACAGCGGCGGGCACGGCAGCCAAAGGAAGTGCATCATGACAAAGCTGAGCCTGACCCAGGCCATCAACGCCGGGCTGCGCCGGGCCCTGGAGGATGACCCAAAGGTGGTCCTGATGGGTGAGGACATTGGCACACTCGGAGGCGTCTTCCGGGTTACCGACGGGCTCATGAAGGACTTCGGCTCGCACCGGGTCATGGACACGCCGCTGGCCGAATCCGCCATCATCGGAACGGCCGTGGGCCTGGCCTACCGCGGCTTCCGCCCCGTGTGCGAGATCCAATTCGACGGCTTCATCTACCCGGGCTTTGACCAGATCGTCTCCCAGGTGGCCAAGATGCACGCCCGCACCCACGGCAGTGTGCGCATGCCCATCACCATCCGGGTGCCCTTTGGCGGCGGGATCGGCTCGCCGGAACACCACTCGGAGTCGCCCGAAGCGTACTTTGTGCACACCTCAGGGCTGCGGGTGATCAGCCCCTCCAACCCGCAGGACGCCTACACCATGCTCCGCCAGGCCATCGCGAGCGACGACCCCGTGCTCTACTTTGAGCCCAAGCGCCGCTACCACGCCAAGGGCGAGGTTGACCTGGAGGCGCCGCTGTCCTCCGCCCCCGCCATGGGTGCGGCGCGCGTGGCCCACCCGGGCACCGATGCCACGCTGGTTGCCTACGGCCCCATGGTGGGCACGGCCCTCGACGCAGCCAGTGCGGCCGCGGCCGACGGCGTGTCAATCGAGGTCATCGACCTGCGCTCGCTCTCGCCCGTGGACTACGGGCCCATCATCGAATCGGTGCGGCGCACAGGCAGGCTCGTTGTGGCGCACGAGGCGGGCCGCACGCTGGGGCTCGGCGCCGAAATTGCCGCGACCATCACCGAGCGGTGCTTCAACCACCTGGAAAGTGCCCCCGTGCGCGTCACGGGATTCGACATCCCCTACCCGCCGTCCAAGCTGGAAAAACACCACCTGCCGGACCTCGACCGGATCCTGGACGGCGTGGACCGCGCGCTGGGCCGACCCAACTCACTCACAGGCATGGAGGACTCTTGATGATTGCTGAATTCAAGCTGCCCGACCTCGGCGAAGGTCTCACCGAATCGGAAATTGTCAGCTGGGCCGTGTCCGTTGGCGACACCGTCACGCTCAACCAGGTCCTGGGCGAGGTGGAAACCGCCAAGGCTGTGGTGGAGCTTCCTTCGCCCTACGCCGGCAAGGTCACGGCCATTGCGCATGGGCCCGGAACGGTGGTGGAGGTGGGCGAGGTCATCATTGCCTTCGACATTCCAGGCACAGGTGGCCCCGAAGTCGGCGCCAGCCAGGCAGGTGCCGAGGGGGAGACCGCCAAGCGGATCCCCACGCTCGTGGGGTACGGGGCAGACCCCGAACCGTCCGGGCGGCCCGTCCGGCGCACCCGCGTTGCGGCGGGTGCGGGCCCGGTTGCCCCGACGGCGGCCCTGGCCACCCCGACCGTTGCCGCCGTCGCCACTACCACAGTTGTGCAGGCCGAGCGGCCCCGCTCCACGCCCCCTGTGCGCAAGCTGGCCCGGGACCTGGGCATTGAGTTGGCGCTGGTGCCCGGATCAGGGGAACGCGGGCTCATCACCCGCGATGACGTCCTGTCTTATTCCTCCGGCAGCGCCGGTGGGCAAGCTGCGGCCGGCGCGGCCGGGAACCAGGCCCAAGGTGCGGTGACCGCGGGGGAGGGTGCGGCGTCGAACGTTTCCGTCACCCGCAGCTGGGGTCAGGGGAATGAGCGGGAGGTGCGCACCCCCGTCAAGGGCGTGCAGAAGTTCATGGCCCAGGCCATGGTCCAGAGCGCGTTCACGGCACCGCACGTCACCGAGTTCCTCACGGTGGACGTCACGCGCGGCATGAAGTTCCTGGAGAGGTTGCGCAAGCGCCGGGACTTCGACGGCGTCAAGCTCACGCCCCTGACGCTCGCTGCAAGGGCCGTTGCGCTCGGGCTGGAACGACACCCGGCCCTGAACTCAAGCTGGGATGAGGCCGCGCAGGAAGTGGTGCAGCACAACTACCTGAACCTGGGCATCGCCGCGGCCACACCGCGCGGGCTCGTGGTGCCCAACATCAAGGACGCCCACACGCTGGGGCTTCGCGCGCTCGCAGCTGCGCTGGGTGGACTGGCGGAGACGGCCCGTTCGGGCAAGACGCCGCCGGCGGACCTGGCCGGGGGCACCTTTTCCATCACCAACATCGGGGTGTTTGGCATCGACGCCGGCACGCCCATCCTGAACACGGGCGAGGCCGGGATCCTGGCGCTCGGGGCCGTGCGCAGCACGCCATGGGAGCACAAGGGGCGCGTGGCGCTGCGGCAGGTCATGACGCTGAGCCTGTCCTTCGACCACAGGCTTGTGGACGGTGCCGCCGGCTCGAAGTTCCTGGCCGACGTTGGCGCCGTCATGGCCGACCCCGCCATGGTGCTGGCCCTGGACTGAGGCGGCGCCGGGCGGGCGCAGTGCGGGCGCGGTGCGGCGCAATGCGGGCGCGGGAAACTGCTCCCGCTCTGCAACCTCCGGCCTCTGGTTGCGGGGCGGGAGCAGTCGTATATTTGTAGTGACCCCCATTCTGGGAGCCGCCTTGACAAGGAGGATGGTTTCGATGAAGAAGTGGAATCGCTGGCAGGATTATGTTGCCGTGGTCGCCGGGCTGTACGCAGCACTCTCGACCATGTGGACATCACAGCAGGGCAGTTCCATGGTCATGATGATTGGTTGCGGCGTGCTGCTGATGGCATCCGGCGTCTGGAACCTCATGAGCCCCGGGCAGCCGGTGGCCGAGTGGGTCCAGATGGTCCTTGGCGCCCTGCTGTTCGTCTCCCCGTGGTTGGCCGGCTACACGGCACACACGGCAGCAACCTGGACTTCATGGATTGCAGGTGGTTGCGCCCTGATTGCCGGGGTGATGGCACTGCAGCCTGCCATGCACGAGCATGCTGAGCACCCCCATGGCGGTGTTGCGGCACACTGATTCCCGCCGGGCTCCCTTGTGGACGCACGGCACCAAAGTCGAAGCCCCGGCACCACGCCGGGGCTTCCCCTTTGTGCAGCGCTTTGGCCGGTGGCGGCGCTAGGATCACAGGCCATGGGGAACGTTTTTACTCGGCTGGCGGGCGGCCTGGCGCTGGCGATGCTGTCCGGCGGGATCGCATGCGTCTTGGCCTCATTCTGGGGACTGCTGCGGTATTTCGCGCAGGTGGATTCCGGCGAGCGACTCTACGACGGCATGCCCATGCTGGGCATCTTCATTGGCGGGGCCAGCGGACTGGGTATTGCTCTCTGCGGATGGGCGGCATGGAAGCTGCGCGGCCGCCGGTCCGGCTACGTATTCCTGCTGCTTGGCTGGCTGTTGTGCTACTTTCCGGCGGCGCTGATCATCTCGGGGTTCCTTGTTGTGTCCACAGCGTTGGTCCGGGGCCACTTGTTGGCAACCCTGGCCGGGGCCGCCGTGATTCTTGCGGCCGCCGTCGGTAATGGCCGCCGCCGTCGTTATGTCGGCGGCGGTGGCCAGTAGCGGCGGCATTTTTGGCCGGGCTTTCACCATGGCCCGCTACAAGCCCGTGAACGCCGCCCAGGCCATGGCCTCCAGCACGGGCCGGGCAGCGGTGAGCTGCTGGCGGTGCATGGGCACGCTGTGCGGGGTTGAGTTGATGAGCCCGAAAACTGCCTGGACCTGCAGCCGGCGCACTGCCACGGCCCGATCCGGGAACTGCTTGCCCAGCACCTCGACCCACAGCTCCACATATTCACGCTGCAGAGACCTGACGGCTGCGCTGTCGTCCCCGCCCAGGCTTTCAAAGTCCCGGTCCTGGACTCGGATCACGTCGGGCTTGGTCAAGGCAAAGTCCACGTGGAAGGCCACAAGTGCCCGCAGTTCAGAGGCGGCGTCGGAGCCGGCAGCCAGTACTGCCCGGCCGCCCGCGAGCAGGTCCTCGCTCACGCCCACCAGGAGTGCGCCAAGCAGGGCCTGCTTGCCCGGGAAATGGCGGTACACGGCGGGGCCGCTGACGCCCGCGGCTGCCCCGAGGTCCTCAATGGACACGCCGTTGAAGCCGCGGCGCGCAAACAGTGCGCCCGCGGCATTCAACAGCACCGTTCGGCGCTCGGCCTTGGCCTGGGTGCGTGCATTGGCCGTTTGCGGATTCATCTTTCCCCTTGTGCTGGACATCACAGAGCTCACAGACTAACCTGAAACTCAGTTAGTGCCTATTAACTTAGCGCAGGCTTGAAGGAAAAACGAGGGGTCGATGGAGACTTTGCACAGCCGGGTGGAAACGTCGGGGGAGTCCTTTGCGCGCAATGATGCCGCCCAGCGTGCCCTCGTGGAGGAACTGCGCGGCACACTGCGCACCACTGCCCTGGGCGGTCCCGAGAAATCCCGCCAGCGCCACGTGTCCCGCGGCAAGCTGCTGCCCCGGGATCGGATCGGCCACCTGCTCGATGAGGGCAGCCCCTTCCTGGAGATCTCCCCGTTGGCCGCGCATGAGATGTACGACGGCGCGTCCCCCGGGGCCGGGGTCATCGCCGGCATTGGCCTGGTGGAGGGCCGCCACGTCATGGTCCTGTGCAACGACGCCACTGTCAAGGGCGGCACCTACTACCCGCTGACGGTCAAGAAGCACCTGCGGGCCCAGGAGATTGCCTTGGAGAACCGGCTGCCCTGCATCTACCTGGTGGACTCCGGCGGGGCTTTCCTGCCCAAGCAGGACGAGGTGTTCCCGGACAAGGAGCACTTTGGCCGGATCTTCTTCAACCAGGCGCAAATGTCGGCCCGGAAGATCCCGCAGATTGCCGCCGTGCTGGGTTCCTGCACGGCCGGCGGCGCCTACATGCCGGCCATGAGCGATGAGACCGTCATTGTCCGCAACCAGGGCACCATCTTCCTGGGCGGGCCGCCGCTGGTGAAGGCCGCCATTGGTGAGATCGTCACGGCGGAGGAGCTCGGCGGCGGCGACGTCCACGCGGGAATCTCCGGCGTCGTCGACCATTTGGCGGAAAACGACGAACACGCGCTGGCCATCATCCGCGACATCGTGGCCACGCTCCCGCCCAACCCGGCGCCGGCCTGGGCAGTGGGGGAATCGAGCGAACCGGACGCTGACCCCGCCGAACTGTACGGCGCCGTGCCCACCGACTTGAACACGCCCTACGACATCCGTGAAATCATCGCCCGCCTGGTGGACGGCAGCAAGTTCCACGAATTCAAGAAGAACTACGGCACCACGCTGGTCACGGGCTTCGCCACGCTGCACGGCCACCCCGTGGGCATCGTGGCCAACAACGGTGTCCTGTTCAGCGAATCGGCGCTCAAGGGCGCCCACTTCATTGAACTGTGCGATCAGCGCGGGATCCCGCTGATCTTCCTGCAAAACCTTAACGGCTTCATGGTGGGCAAGGACTACGAGCATGGCGGCATCGCCAAGCACGGCGCCAAGATGGTCACCGCCGTGGCCACGGCCCGCGTGCCGAAGCTGACGGTCATTGTGGGCGGGTCCTTTGGCGCCGGCAACTACTCCATGTGCGGGCGCGCCTACGGTCCCCGCTTCCTGTGGACCTGGCCGGCGTCGCGCATTTCCGTCATGGGTGGCAACCAGGCGTCCTCCGTGCTGGCCACCGTCAAGCGGGATGCGCTTGAGCAGCACGGCGAGCACTGGTCCGCCGAGGCTGAGGCCGCCTTCAAGGCACCCGTCCTGGAACAGTTCGAACACCAGGGCAGCCCGTACTATGCCACGGCCCGGCTGTGGGACGACGGCATCATCGACCCCGCCGACACCCGCACCGTCCTGGGCCTGGCGCTGGACGTCTGCGCCCGGACCCCGCTGCCCGAAACCGCCTTCGGCCTCTTCAGGATGTGAGCCATGACTGCAATGTTTGACACCGTCCTTGTCGCCAACCGCGGCGAAATCGCCTGCCGCGTGATCCGCACGCTCCGGGACCTGGGCATCCGCTCCGTGGCCGTCCATTCAACGGCCGACGCCGGGTCCCGGCACGTGCGCGAGGCCGACGCCGCCGTCTGCATCGGCCCCGCCGCCGCAGCCGAGAGCTACCTGAACATCGAGAACGTGATTGCCGCGTGCCGGGAGTCCGGCGCGCAGGCAGTCCACCCCGGCTACGGCTTCCTGTCCGAGAACCTCGAGTTTGCCAAGGCACTCGACGCTGCGGGCATCACCTTCATCGGGCCCAACGTGGAAGCCCTAAACGTCATGGGCGACAAGATCCGCTCCAAGAACCACGTTGCCGCCGCCGGCGTGCCCGTGGTGCCGGGCATCTCCGAGCCGGGATTGACGGATGCGGACCTCATTGCCGCCGCTGCAGAGATTGGCTACCCCCTGCTCATCAAGCCCTCGGCCGGTGGTGGCGGCAAGGGCATGCACAGCGTCTTCTCCGCCGACGAGCTGCCGGCCACCCTCGCCACGGCCCGCCGGGTTGCCGCAACAGCCTTTGGCGACGACACCCTGTTCCTGGAGCGGCTCGTCGCCAACCCGCGCCACATCGAGGTGCAGGTCCTGGCCGACACCTTTGGCAACGTGGTCCACCTGGGCGAGCGCGAATGCTCGCTGCAGCGCCGCCACCAGAAGGTCATCGAGGAAGCCCCCTCGCCGCTGCTGGAGGCCCTGGACGACGGCGGTGCCACCCGGGCACGCATCGGCGCCGCAGCGTGTGCCGCGGCCGCCAGCGTCAACTACACGGGCGCCGGCACCGTGGAGTTCCTGGTCTCGGACGACAACCCGGAGGAGTTCTTCTTTATGGAGATGAACACCCGGCTGCAAGTGGAGCACCCCGTCACGGAGATGGTGGCACGCGTGGATGACTCACCCATTGACCTGGTGGGGTGGCAGGTGCAGATCGCCGCCGGGGAGAAGCTGAACTTCGGCCAGCAGCACGTGGCGCTCGAGGGGCACGCCATCGAGGCCCGCGTGTACGCGGAGAGCCCGGCGGACGGGTTTCTGCCGGCCACCGGAACCGTGGTGGCCCTGGATGAATCGGTTGCCCAGCGCCCCGGCATTCGCGTGGACAGCTCCTTGCTGCCGCAGCTGGAAATCTCGGCCGACTACGACCCCATGCTGTCCAAGGTCATTGCCTGGGGAGCCGGCCGGGCCGAGGCACTGGAACGGCTGGACGCCGCACTGGCCAGTTACGTGGTGCTGGGCGTCCACACCAACGTGGAATACCTGCGCCTGCTCCTGGCCGACCCCGACGTCCAGGCCGGCCGCCTCGACACCAACCTCATCGAGCGCAAGCTGCCGGACATGGCGTTCCGCCACGTCGCCGCCTCCGACTACGCCGCCGCGGCCCTCGTTGCCCGCTCCCCGGTGGTCGAGCCTGTCGAGACCCGGTCCGGTGTGGCTGCGGACCGGCATTCCCTCGGGCGCTTTCCGACCAATCGGCCGCGGGCGGCCTCGGTCTCCCTGACGCGCCCTTCGGAAACGCCGGCTCCTCCGCCGCACCGCCCCTGGGCCCGAACCGACGGGTGGCGGCTCGGCGATCCCCAGCCGTGGCGGTCGTCGTGGGCGGCACCGGGCCGCACCGGTGTGGTGACGGTCAACGGCACGCAAGATCCCGGCGTCGTGCTGGTCAGTGGGCTGGACGGGGCTCAGGAGGTGTCCGCGTCGGTGGATGGCTATCAGTTCGCCCTGGCTGGGGACACGGTCTTCCTGGGCGCCGGGGGATGGAGCATTGCGCTGGAGCGCCTGGGCAGGGATGCGGCCACGGCCCGCATGCTCGCCGGGCTGGAGCGCGTGGACGCCGCGGCCGATCCCCAGCTCCGCAGCCCCATGCCGGGCACCGTCACAGTGGTGAACGCAAAAACGGGGGACCGGGTCCAGGCGGGCGACGTCCTGCTCGCCGTCGAGGCCATGAAGATGGAACACCAGATCACCGCACCCATGGCCGGCACCGTGCACATCGCCGTGGTGCCCGGCGCCCTGGTCAAGGCCGACCAAGTGGTGGCCACCGTGGAGCCGGACCAAGAACCTACAACCAACCCTGAAGGGGAATGACAGTGCCAAACTTTGAGCTCAACGACGAGCACCAGGACCTCAGTGACATGGTGCGCGACTTCGCCGACACCGTGGTGGCCCCGGTGTCCGCCAAGCACGACGAGGAACACTCCTTCCCCTACGAGGTGGTGGCGCAGATGGGGGAGCTGGGGCTCTTTGGCCTGCCCTTCCCCGAGGAGTTTGGCGGCATGGGCGGGGACTACTTTGCCCTGGCGCTGGCCCTGGAGCAGCTGGGGCGGGTGGACCAGTCGGTGGCCATCACACTTGAGGCAGGGGTGTCGCTCGGCGCCATGCCCATCCACCGCTTCGGCACGGACGCCCAGAAGGAGCAGTGGCTGCCGCAGCTGACCTCCGGCAAGGCGCTCGCAGGCTTCGGGCTGACCGAGCCCGACGCCGGATCCGACGCGGGCGGCACGGCCACCAAGGCGCGGCTGGAGAACGGCCAATGGGTCATCGACGGGGCCAAGCAGTTCATCACGAACTCCGGCACGGACATCACCAAGTTCGTCACCGTCACGGCCGTCACGGGCGCCTCGGAACGCAAGGACGGCTCGTTGAAGAAGGAAATCTCCACCATCATCGTGCCCAACGGGACGCCGGGCTTCACGGTGGAGAAGGCCTACAACAAGGTGGGCTGGAACGCCTCCGACACCCACCCGCTGAGCCTGTCCAACGTCCACGTGCCCGAAGAGAACCTGCTCGGCGTGCGCGGCCGCGGCTACGCGAATTTCCTGTCCATCCTGGACGAAGGCCGCATCGCCATTGCCGCCCTTGCCACCGGCTCCGCGCAGGGCTGCGTGGACGAATCCGTCCGCTACGCCAAGGAGCGCAGCGCCTTCGGCCACAACATTGGCCACTACCAGGGCATCTCCTTCAAGATCGCCCGCATGCAGGCCCGCGCCCACACGGCCCGCCTAGCCTACTACGACGCCGCCGCCCGCATGCTCGCCGGCAAGCCCTTCAAGACCGAGGCGGCCATCGCTAAGATGGTCGCAGGCGAGGCGGCCATGGACAATGCCAGGGACGCCACGCAGGTCTTCGGCGGCTACGGATTCATCAATGAATTCCCCGTGGCCCGCCACTACCGCGACTCGAAGATCCTGGAGGTGGGGGAGGGCACCACGGAAGTCCAGCTCATGCTCATCGCCCGCGAACTGGGTTTGTAGCCGGTGGTCGAGCCTGTCGAGACCCCAGAAAGGTATTAGTGATGATCAACAAAGTCGTTGCCACCCCAGCCGCCGCCATTCATGACATCCACGACGGCGCCTCCCTCGCCGTGGGCGGGTTTGGCCTGTGCGGCATTCCCGTTGCCCTCATCGGCGCCCTGCACCGCGCCGGCACCTCCCAACTGGAAACCATCTCCAACAACTGCGGCGTGGACGATTGGGGCCTGGGCATCCTGCTCGCCGACGGCCGCATCCGCCGCACCGTCTCCTCGTACGTGGGGGAGAACAAGGAGTTTGCCCGGCAGTTCCTGGCCGGCGAACTCGAGGTGGAGCTGACCCCGCAGGGCACGCTCGCCGAGAAGCTCCGCGCCGGGGGAGCCGGCATCCCCGCCTTCTACACGGCGGCCGGGGTCGGTACCCAGGTCTCCGAGGGCGGCCTGCCGCGCAAGTACGACGGCGCGGGCGGGGTTGAGATTGCCTCGCCGGCCAAGGAGGTGCGCACCTTTGGTGACGCCGACTTTGTGCTGGAGGAATCGCTCACCCCGGACTTCGCGCTGGTGCACGCCTGGAAGGGCGACCGCCACGGCAACCTGGTCTTCCACGCCACCGCCATGAACTTCAACCCGCTGTGCGCCATGGCCGGGAAGATCACCATTGCCGAAGTCGAGGAGCTCGTGGAACCTGGGGAGTTGGACCCCGAACATGTGCATGTGCCGGGCATCTTCGTCCAGCGCGTGGTCCACGTGCCCGCCGGAACACCGGGCAGCGAGAAGCACATTGAGAAGCGGACCGTCTCGGTGGTCGAGCCTGTCGAGACCCCTGTCCCGGTGGTCGAGCCTGTCGAGACCCAGACCAAGGAGGCATGACCATGGCACTTACGCGCAACGAGCTCGCCGCCCGGGTGGCCCGGGAACTTCACAACGGCCAGTACGTGAACCTGGGGATTGGCATGCCCACCTTGATTCCGAACTTCATCCCCGCCGGGGTGGAGGTGGTGCTGCACTCAGAGAACGGCATCCTGGGCACGGGGCCCTACCCGGCCGAGGCCGACGTCGACCCCGACCTCATCAACGCCGGCAAGGAAACCGTGACCGTGAACAAGGGGGCGGCCTTCTTCGACTCGGCGCTGTCCTTTGGCATGGTGCGCGGCGGCCACGTTGACGTCGCGGTGCTGGGTGCCATGCAGGTGGCGGAGAACGGCGACCTCGCCAACTGGATGATCCCCGGCAAGATGGTCAAGGGCATGGGCGGTGCCATGGACCTGGTGTTCGGCGCCAAGAAACTCATTGTCATGATGGAGCACGTGGACAGGAACGGCTCGCCGAAGATCCTCACGGAGTGCACACTGCCGCTGACCGGCAAGGGCTGCGTGGACTTGATCATCACCGACATGGCCGTCATCGAGGTGACGCCGGACGGGCTGGTTTTGAAGGAGCTCGCACCGGATGTCACAGTGGAGCAGATCGTGGCCGCCACCGGCGCCCCGCTGAACCTGGAGATGCACGATGTGGACAATGTATGAGTGAGCTGCACGCAGGCTGGCCCAAGGACCAGTCCCCGCCCCAACCGCGCGTCGTGACCCAGCGTGGCCTGTACTTTGAGGAACTCGAAATCGGCACCGTGTACCGGCACCGGCCCGGGCGCACCATGACGGAGACGGACAACGTCCTGTTCACCACCATGACCATGAACACCCAGGCCCTGCACCTGGACGCGGCATGGAGCGAGGGCCAGCCGTTCGGCCAGCGCCTGGTGAACTCCATGTTCACCCTCGCCACCATGGTGGGCCAGTCCGTGGCGCAACTGACGCAGGGCACCATCGTGGCCCAGCTTGGCATGACGGACATTGCCTTTCCACACCCCATGTTCCACGGCGACACCCTGTACACCGAGACAGTGGTGGTGGAGAAGAGGCTCTCGGCATCGCGGCCCGGGCAGGGGATAGTGGTGATGGAGCATACGGGGCGCAACCAGTCCGGCGTCGTGGTGGCCAAGGCAAGCCGCACCGCCTTGTTCTGGCTCCTGCCCGCCGGGCAAGACTGACCAACCAGGAAACACCTAAGGAGCACACCATTTCCGAGCACAGGGAATTCACCATGGGCCCGGCGCTGCTGTTTGCGCCGGCGGACCGGCCCGAACGCTTTGCCAAGGCCGCCGAGCGGGCGGACGCCGTCATCATCGACCTCGAGGACGCAGTGGCACCCGCGGCCAAGGCGGAGGCGCGGGAGAACCTGGCGGCGGCAACGCTGGATCCGGCCAGCACCATGGTGCGCATCAACGCGCTCGGCACCCCGGATTCCGTCCAGGACCTGGCGGCCGTTGCGCTCAGCCCTTACCGAACCATCATGGTCGCGAAAGCTTCCGACCCCGAGGCAGTGGCGGCGCTGGAGGGATACGACGTTGTGGTCCTGTGCGAAAGCGCGGCCGGCATCCTCGCCGCACCGGCCCTGGCGCAGCTGCCCAATGTGGTGGGGCTGATGTGGGGTGCGGAGGACCTGGTGGCTTCATTGGGCGGCACATCCAGCCGCTTCACCTCCGGCGCAAGGGCAGGTGCCTACCGAGCCGTGGCAATGCACGCGCGCTCGCAGCTGCTGCTGGCGGCCGGGGCGGCGGGCAAGGTGGCCATCGACTCCATTTACGCCGACTTTGCCGATCTCGACGGGCTCGCGGAGGAATCCGAGGACGCCGTGGCCAGCGGCTTTGGCGCCAAGGCCTGCATCCACCCCTCGCAGGTGGCTGTGGTGCGCGACGCCTACCGCCCCGCCGATTCCGAGGTGGCTGCAGCCCGGGAACTCCTGGACGCGGCCGAGGCTGCCGGAACGGGCGTGTTCGCGTTCAAGGGCCAGATGGTCGACGGCCCCATCCTGCTCCACGCGAAGCAAACGATCAGCCGCGCCGCAACCCCCTGACCCAGACCCCACCCCTACAACGCTCCCTCACTTTTGGGGCATTAAATGACAACGCTCCCTCACCCGAAATGAACTGGTGAGGGAGCGTTGTCAAAAACACCCCGTGAAGTGAGGGAGCGTCCTGGGGCTTTAGACGGCGGCCAGTGCGGATTCGCGCACGGTCTTCATGGCGTGGGTCCAGGAGATGAGCTGGTCGAACATGGGCTCAACCGAGGCAGCCTGCGCATCGGTGGGCTTGAAGGTGGAGAAGTTCTCGAAGTCGGTGAACAGGGAGAACAGGCCGGTCTTCTGCACGTGGGCGACCTGCAGCTCGGAGAGGATGCCGCGCAGGTGCTCGATGGCGCGGGCGCCGAATGCCGAGCCGTAGCCCACCATGCCGGCGGCCTTGTTGTTGAACTCCGCGTTCAGGTAGGAGAGGGCGTTGGCCAGGGCCGGCTGGACCGAGTGGTTGTATTCGCCGGTGATGAAGATGTAGCCGTCGAACTCGTTCATCTTGGCAGCCCAGACCTTGGTGTGGTCGTTCTGGTAGTTCTGGTACGCGGCCGGGAAGGCCTCATCCAGGATGGGCAGCTTGAAGTCCGCAATGTCAACGAGTTCGTAGTCTGCGTCGCCGCGCAGCTGGGCCTGGGCCAGAACCCACTCTGCAACGCCGTGGTTGTTGCGGCCGGGGCGGGTGGAACCGGTGACGATGGCGATCTTGGTCATGAGTTTTCTCCTTGAAGAGTGGAAGCCCGCCACCGAAAGTAAGTGACGTGTCAACTAAAACTTGATGTTTCAATCATGGATCAGAGATACTTGACATGTCAACCAATGCGAAGAAATGTGAGGAAGGCAATGACCAGCCGCGAAAACACCGGCAGCGAACAGCCCGCCGGCGACCCCGGCCAGACCCGCTGGCTCAGCCTGGACGAACAGGCGCTGTGGCTTGAGCTGCGCGAGTTCGCCAAGGGACTGCCGCGTGCCATCGACCGCCAGCTCAGCGGCGATTCCGATGTGTCCGGCGGGGAATACGCCATCCTGGCCGTCGTCTCCGAGGCTGGCGCCGATGCCGTGCGCTCGGGCGACCTTGCCGCCAAGCTCGGCTGGGAACGCTCCCGCGTCTCGCACCTGCTGCGCCGCATGGAGGCGCGCGGCCTCATCCACCGCTGCGCCGCCAGCTCCGACGGTCGCGGCCAGGACATCGCACTCACCGATGCCGGCTGGGAAAAAATCCACAGCGCCGCGCCCGGCCACGTCACCATGGTCAGGGAAACCATCTTTGACCCGCTCACCCCCGAACAACAGGCGCAACTCCACGACGCACTGACAAGCATCCGCGCCGCCGCCGAGGAACGCGGCCTCTGGTAATCCCCAACCGCTCCCACCGCTCGCAAGCTCACAGCGGGTCCCTCGCGGTCGTGGGCCCAGCCGTGGAACAATTGCGGAATACTTGTAGGCATGGCCCATCGCAAAGTGATCATCCTCGGCTCCACAGGTTCCATCGGCACCCAGGCGATTGACGTCGTCGCCCAGGCCGCCCTGCCCGACGGCACGCCGCGCTTCAGTGTGACGGCCATCAGCGCAGGCGGCGGCAACCTGGAACTGCTGGCCAGGCAGGCTGTTGCGCTGCAGGTCCTGGCCGTGGGCACCGCCGCGGACGACGCCGGGACCTTGCGTTCGCTGATCACCGCCCGCGCCGCCGAGGCCGGCTTGGCAAGCTATGGCCCCGAAATTTTCACCGGCCCCGACGCCTCCACACTGATTGCCGCCTGGGGTGCCGGCACCGCCAACGCAGCAGACGTGGTCCTGAACGGGATCACCGGCTCGATCGGCCTGGCACCAACCCTTGCCGCACTGGCCACCCCCGCCATCCTGGCCCTGGCCAACAAGGAATCACTCATCGTGGGCGGGGAGCTCGTCAAGGCTGCCGCCTCCCCGGGGCAGCTGGTCCCCGTCGACTCCGAACACTCGGCCCTGGCCCAGGCGCTGCGCTCGGGCACCGCCGGCGAGGTGGACAAGCTCATCGTCACCGCCTCGGGCGGGCCGTTCCGCGGCCGCAGCCGCGAAGAGCTGGCCCAGGTCACCCCGGAGCAGGCGCTCAAGCACCCCACCTGGGACATGGGCCCCATGGTCACCACCAACTCGGCCACCCTGGTCAACAAGGGCCTTGAGGTCATCGAGGCCCACCTGCTGTTCGATATTCCCCTGGACCGCATCGAGGCCGTGGTGCACCCGCAGTCGGTGGTCCACTCAATGGTGCAGTTCACCGACGGCTCCACGATTGCCCAGGCGTCCCCGCCGGACATGCGCCTGCCCATCGCGCTCGGCATGGGCTGGCCGGAGCGGGTTCCGGGTGCCGCAACACCGTGCGACTGGACCAAGGCCGCCACCTGGACGTTCGAGCCCCTGGACAACACAGCGTTTCCCGCCGTCGAACTGGCCAAGGAGGCAGCGCGACGGGGGAGCACCTGCCCGGCCGTCTACAACGCCGCCAACGAGGAGGCTGTCCACGCCTTCCATGACGGGCGGATCGGATTCCTGGACATTGTGGACACCATCGCCGAAGTTCTCAGCGAACACACACCCGCCACGCAGCTCACACTCGAAGGTGTGCTGGAAGCTGAGGTGTGGGCGCGCGCCCGGACCCATGAACTGCTGGCCGCCAAGGCCGGCAACCGCTGATCGCAGGAAGTAGACCGTGACCGTATTGCTCTTCATTGGCGGGGTGGCCTTCGTGGCCGTCGGCATCGCCCTGTCCATCGCCCTGCACGAGGTGGGCCACCTGGTGCCGGCCAAGCTGTTCAAGGTGCGTGTCACGCGGTACATGATCGGCTTTGGCCCCACCCTGTGGTCGCGGAAAAAGGGGGAAACCGAGTACGGCATCAAGGCCATCCCGGCCGGCGGCTATGTGGCCATGGTGGGCATGTACCCGCCCAACCCCACCGACGGCAGCGTCCGCCCCTCCAGCACCGGCATGTTCCAGACCCTTGCCAGCGAGGCCCGCAGCGCCGCGCACGAGGAAGTGGGCCCGGGCGATGAGAACCGGGTGTTCTACAAGCTGCCCGTGTGGAAGAAAATCATCATCATGCTGGGCGGGCCGTTCATGAACCTGCTCATTGGCGTGGTCCTCATGGGTGTGCTGCTCATGGGCTTCGGCACTGCCCAGCCCACCACCACGCTGTCCACAGTCAACGCCTGCCAGGTGGCCTACGGCGAGCCGGTCCCCGAAGACCTCACAAACTGCACCAAGACGCCCGCCGCCGCGGCGGGGCTGCAGCCGGGCGACACCATCAAGTCCTTCGACGGCCGCGAGGTCACCGACTGGAACTCCTTCACCGAGTGGGTCCGTGCCTCGGCGGGCAAGACAGTTCCGCTCGTGTATGAACGCGGCGGCCAGACGGTCACCACCTCCATCACCCCTGTTCTCACTGCCCGGCCCGTGGTTGATGCCAACGGCAGGGCCGCCGTCGACGCCGCAGGCAACGCCGTCACCGTGCAGGCTGGCTTCCTCGGCGTGGGCCCGGGATCCGCCCTGGTGCGCGAACCGGCGTCGGCCGTGCTGCCGGCCGTGGGGGACAACATCGTCCAGATCGGCGGCGTCGTGTTCCAGCTGCCGCAAAAGCTGGTGGGTGTGGCGCAGGCCGCCTTCAGCTCCGAACCCCGCGATCCCAACGGCCCCATTTCCGTGGTGGGCGTGGGCCGCGTGGCCGGCGAGGTGGCCGCCATGGAGGAAGTCCCCTTCAGCTCGCGCGCGGCAACGCTCATTGGCCTGGTGGCCGGGGTGAACCTGGCCCTGTTTGTGTTCAACTTGATCCCGCTGCTGCCGCTCGACGGCGGCCACGTCGCCGGGGCCCTCTACGAGGGTGCGCGGCGCACCGTGGCCAAGGTGTTCAAGCGCAAGGACCCGGGCCCGTTCGACATTGCCAAGCTCCTGCCGCTGACCTATGTGGCAGCCGTGGTCCTGATGGCCATGGGTGCGCTGCTCATCTACGCCGACATCGTCAAGCCCGTCAACCTGTTCGGCTGAGACGGGCCGGTCGTGGCCGCCAAGTGGCCCGGCGGATGTCCTGTGAAACCCTTGACTATGACGATCGTCATAGTTCACCATGGTGACAACGGATGTGCTGCAAACAACTGATGCGGAGGGCCACCATGCCCATGATCGATGTTTATGCAACGGCGGGAACCTTTGCCGACAAGCACCAGCTTGCCAAGGATCTCGCCGCCACCTTGAGGGTCATCGAGGGTGTCCCCGACATCCCCATGTTCCGCCAAAACACGGCCGGCTTCATTCATGAATTGCCCGCCGGAGACATCACCAACATTGACGGGGACAGCAACTACGTCCGCGTCCAGGTGCTGACGAACTCCGGCGCACTCAACCGCGAACAGCAGCTCGCCGTGGTGGCCCAGTTCACCGAGATCGTTGCCACGGCGACGGGAGACCCGGGCCTTGCCGGGCGGACCTGGGTCCTGCTGACCGAGGCTGTTCCAGGGGGCTGGGGCCTTGCCGGCCACGCCAACACCAACGACGAGCTGGTTGCCGCGGCCCGCAAACAAATCGGCGAGCTGGCGGCCAAGGCGGCCCAGCCCTAGAGCGCATGGCTTCCAATTCCCGCAGGATCATGATTGAGGGGGCTGCCCGGCTCCTGGCCGAGCGAGGCTTCCAGGGCACATCCTTCGCCGAGGTGATTGAGCTGACGGGCGCGCCCCGCGGTTCCATCTACCACCACTTCCCCGGCGGCAAGGACCAGCTGGTCGGGGAGGCCATGGAATTCGCCGGGGCCCGCGTTGTGGCCCTGCTCGAGGCCAAGGCGGGGGAGCCTGCCACCGGGGTCACTGCCTACTTTCTCCACCTGTGGCGGGAGGTCCTGCTCCGCTCCGACTTCCGGGCGGGATGCTCGGTGCTGGCCGTGACAGTGGCGACGGAATCGCAGCTGCTCCAGGAACAGGCAGCCAAGGTCTTTGAATCCTGGAGACTTGGGCTGGGCCGCCTTCTGGAGCAGGGCGGACTCACCGCGGCGGATGCCGGCAGTTTTGCTGCCATGCTCATCGCCTCAAGTGAGGGCGCCGTGGTGCTGAGCCGCTCCCAACACACCACGGAACCGTTCGACGCCGTCGCGCAGCAGTTGCTGGACCTTGCCGAAATGCTCCAGGGCAGGGCACGGGCCAACCAGCCTTAGCGGCACCCTTGCCGGCGGCTTGCCGGGCGCGTTCACCCATGGCGTAGCAGCGGCGGGACTGTGGTGGCCGCCACGCTTGTTGTACTGGCATGGGGTGCAGCTGTTTCCTGCGATGGGTTCCCCGCCAGAGCTGGCAAGTCCCGGAGGTGTGAAGTGAAAGAGTTTCCCGAAGTTTCCCCGCACGGCACGTGGGAGGAAGAAGCCATGGATGCCTATTCCCGCACTGTCATAGCCGTGGCCGAGGCGGTGGGGCCGCACGTGGCCGCCATTGAGTTGCGCGGCCCGGGACGCAACGGCACGGTCCGGCTCGGTGCCGGATCCGCCGTGGTCTTCACCGAAGACGGCTACATGCTGACCAACGCCCATGTGGTTGCCGGCGCCACCGGCGGCTGGGCGGCCTTCTCGGACGGGACCGGAACCGACATTGAGATCAGGGGAGCGGACCCGCTGTCCGATCTTGCCGTCATCCGCGGCCTGTCCCACCTGCAGACACCTGCCCGGCTCGGTGATGCCGAGGACTTGAGGGTGGGCCAGTTGGTCATTGCCGTGGGCAACCCGCTGGGGCTGGCCGGATCTGTGACTGCCGGAGTGGTCAGCGGCCTGGGTCGGTCGCTGCCCTCGGCAGTTGGCCGAACCCGCCGGGTCATTGAGGACGTCATCCAAACCGATGCCGCACTGAATCCCGGGAACTCCGGCGGGGCACTTGCGGATGCCCGCGGCCGGGTTGTCGGAATCAACACGGCAGTCGCGGGAGCCGGCCTGGGCCTGGCCGTGCCCATCAACGCGACCACCCGCAAGATCATTGCAGCCCTCATGGCTGACGGACGTGTCCGCCGCGCCTATCTTGGCCTGGTCAGCTCGCCCATGCCCCTGAACGAGACCTTGGCGGTGCGCCTGGGCCAGCGGGAGGGGCTGCGCATCGTGGATGTCATGGCCGGATCTCCTGCGGAAATGGCCGGGCTGAAGCCGGGTGACATGGTGCTCACCGTGGGGCGGCGCCAGGTCTCAAGCGCCGAGAGCCTGCAAAAGCGGCTGTTCGCCGACGCTATTGGCGTGCCGCTGCCCGTGACAGTGCTTCGAAACGGCGCCATGGTGGATGTCATCACCGTGCCGGTTGAGATGGCGGAGTAGCCGCAGGACCGTGAGCCGGGTCGAATCAACAGTCAAAAAAGGTTGATTTGCCACAATCAGTTGATTATGGTTGATTCATGTTTGTTTTGACGATGGACCAACGCGGCAGTCGCACCCACGGGGACAGGGTTCCCCGGATCCTGGACATGCTATCGGGGTTCACCACGGTGCTCCCCTTCGAGCGCTCCGTGGGCGACGAGGTCCAGGGACTGCTGGCGGACCCCGGCACCGTGGTTGAAGTGGCAGCCAGGGTCCTGCGGGAAAAGGACTGGTACGTGGGAATCGGCGTGGGGCCCGTGGACCTCCCGTTGCCACAAACGCCCCGTGAAGCCTCCGGTGGGGCCTTTGTTGCAGCTCGCGACGCCGTCGAGGCGGCCAAGAAGACGGGGGAGCGGGTGCCGCTGCGGGTGCGGGCGGCGGACCCGGCCGCGGCCGAATGGGCGGCGGCCGCCGAGGCCGTGCTGGTCCTCCTGGGCGATGTTGTCCGGAACCGTTCCGAGGCCGAGTGGCGCGTCCTGGACGCCCAGGCCGCCGCTGCCGGAGCGAGCCAAAAGGACCTTGCCGCAAAGCTTGGCATCACGCCCCAGGCCGTGAGCAAGGCTATCCAGCGCTCGGGCAGCCAGGAAGAGCGCAACGGACGTCAGGCGGCAGCCCTGCTGCTGCGCCATGCGCGGCTCGCCACGGATGTCAGCCCCGCACGGTAGCTTGGGGGCAGGACACGTCGGCCGGCAATCCGCGGGGCCGGCCCAAGCTGGGAGGGTGCATGGAAGCAATCTGGGTGGGAATGGCCCTTGTGGTGGCCGTGGTTGGAGGCTGGCCCGTGACCGCCGGCATCCTGAAATTTGCCAGGTCCAGCACCGTCCGGGCCGTCGACGCGGCCGAATCCGGCAGCGGCCCCGTGGCGGCGGAAACCCCTGCGCCGGCAGGGTTTGAGACGGACTCCACCACTGACGCGCCGGCACCGGAAGCAGATGCTGACGCGCCGGCGCCGGCGGAAGGCGAGCGATCCGGCGTCGTGCCTGCGGGCGAAAATGCGTCCGCGGCAGCCGAACCGGGCAAAGCGCCACGCACCGAGGTGCTCCGCGGCGGGCTCCTGATTGGATTCCTGGAGCGGGCCGCCGTGGCCGTGGCCATCCTCTCCGGCCAGCCGGTGGCCATCGCCTACGTTGTGGCCATCAAGGGCCTGGGCCGCTACCCCGAACTGAAGGACACGCCCGCGGCCAGCGAGCGGTTCATCATTGGCACGCTGGCGTCCATGTTGTGGGCGGCAAGCGTCGCAGCCCTCACAAAAACCCTCGTGCCTATAGGCTGAAGCCATGTCTATTTTTGCCGTTGAATACGTTTATGGTCCCGAAGCCGAAGCAGCCAGGACCGAGCACCGCCCCAAGCACCGCGAATGGCTGGCCGCGCAGGCCGAGGCCGAGGTTGTCCTTGCCTCCGGTCCCTACGCCGACGGTGCCGGCGCGCTGCTGATCTTCCGCGCCGAGGACGAGGCCGCCGTGCAGAAGCTCGTCTCCCAGGACCCCATGACCATTGGCGGGGGCGTCACCGGGTTGAAGATCTCCGGCTGGAACCCCGTGATTGGCCAGCTCAGCCACTACGTGGGCTAGGCCTCACTGGTCCTCGCGGAGCGGGGATCAAGCCTACAATCGTTGGTAGAAGTTGCGGGATCCCCAGGTGGCGCCAGAAGCCGGTTCCACCGCCGCAGTGCTTGAACAATGAACTCCAAGGAGCATATTTTGACCTCCGTCAGTCTCGGCATGCCGCCATTGCCGCCTCCCGTTCTTGCGCCGCGCCGCAAAACCCGTCAAATCAAGGTGGGCTCTGTGGGTGTGGGCTCGGATTCGCCCATCAGCGTGCAGTCCATGACCACCACGCCAACCACTGACATCAATGGCACGCTGCAGCAGATCGCCGAGCTGACGGCGTCCGGTTGCGACATTGTCCGCGTGGCCTGCCCGTCGCAGGATGACGCCGATGCGCTGCCCATCATTGCGCGCAAGTCCCAGATCCCCGTCATCGCGGACATCCACTTCCAGCCCAAGTACGTCTTCGCCGCGATCGAGGCCGGTTGTGCCGCGGTCCGCGTGAATCCGGGCAACATCCGCAAGTTCGATGACCAGGTGAAGGAAATTGCCAGGGCCGCCAAGGACCACGGGACCTCCATCCGCATTGGCGTGAACGCCGGTTCGCTGGAGCCGGGCATCATGAAGAAGTACGGCAAGGCAACGCCCGAGGCCCTGGTGGAATCGGCCGTCTGGGAGGCGTCGCTCTTTGAGGAGCACGGCTTCCACGACTTCAAGATTTCCGTCAAGCACAACGACCCCGTCATCATGGTGGCCGCTTACGAGATGCTGGCAGAGAAGGGCGACTGGCCCCTGCACCTGGGCGTCACCGAGGCCGGCCCCACCTTCCAGGGCACCATCAAGTCGGCCACGGCCTTCGGCGCACTGCTCGCCAAGGGCATCGGCGACACCATCCGCGTGTCCCTTTCCGCCCCGCCGGTTGAGGAAATCAAGGTGGGCAACCAGATCCTGCAGTCGCTGAACCTGCGCCCGCGCAAGCTCGAGATTGTCTCCTGCCCGTCCTGCGGCCGCGCCCAGGTTGACGTCTACACCCTGGCCGAGGAAGTCACCGCCGGCCTGGAAGGCATGGAAGTGCCGCTGCGTGTGGCCGTCATGGGCTGTGTTGTCAACGGACCCGGCGAGGCCCGCGAGGCCGACCTCGGCGTGGCCTCCGGAAACGGCAAGGGCCAGATCTTTGTTAAGGGCCAGGTCATCAAGACTGTGCCCGAGGACCAGATTGTTGAGACACTCATTGAAGAAGCCATGAGGCTTGCCGAAGAGATGGAGTCCGACGCGGATGGCACGACTCTCCCGGGTGGCCCCGTGGTTACCGTTTCCTAGGGGCCTGCACCACGACCCGGTGCGCGTCCTTGTCCACCAGGACACGGACGCGCTCCGGGCGCTCATCGCGCGCGACCGCGTGGCCAACGTCTTCGTCGACTCGCTGCTTGAGCAAAACAACACGGCTGTGCCCAGCTTTCCGGGCGCCGTCATGTTGGGTTTTTTTGCGGACGACGGCGTGAGCCTCGCCGCCGCCTGCTGGGTCGGCTCCAACGTGGTGCCCGTCGAGGCAACGGCCGAGCACGCAGCCGCCTTCGGCCGCTGGATGGTGGCCCACTGGCAGCCCCACGCCTCCATCTTTGGCCCGGCCGAACCCACCTTGGCCCTCATGGACGTTTTGCGCGGTGCCGGCATCGAGGCCCAGGAAATCCGGGCAAACCAGCCCCTTCTGACCATCTCCGGGCCCCCGCGCGTTGAACCCAACCCCCGGCTGGCCGTCAGCGTCAGCAGCCAGTTCAGCGAAGTGCTGGTGGCAGCCGCGGCCATGTTCGAGGAGGAAGTGGGCTACTCGCCGTTTTTGGGCGGCGAGGCCAACTACCGCCGCCGCGTGGCCTGGCTCATCAGCCACGGCCACTCCTTCAGCGACAGCGAACCCGACGGTGAGGTCATTTTCAAGGCCGACCTGGGCGCCGTGACGCGCCACGCCACCCAGGTCCAGGGGGTCTGGATGAACCCGAGCCACCGCGGACTGGGCCTGGGCGCGGGCTACATGGCCGCCGTCGTGCTGCTGTCCCAGAAGCACGCGCCCATCACCAGCCTGTACGTCAACGACTACAACACGCGTGCCCGGGCCGTCTATGACCGTGTGGGCTTTGAACAGGTGGGCACCTTCGCCACGGTGTTGTTTTAGCCAACGTCCACGCTTGCGTCGTCAATGACGAAGGACGTCTGTTTTGAGTAGTCCTCCATGCCCGTGAACTGGATGCTCACGCTCTGTCCCGCCCAGGCGGAGAGGTCAAATGTCCTTTGGACGTATCCCGATTCGTCCAGGTTGCTCCAGCTCCCGAGTTGGGTCGCGGTGCCGCCTGTGGGCGTGACAGAGAGCTTCAGCCCGTCATAGGCGTTGGGCAGGGTCTCGGCCGAGTCGATGCGCAGGCTGAAGGTGAGCTTGGCGGAGGCGCACGACGCCGGGATGGCGACGGTTTGGCTGAGTGTCTCGGTGTTGGCGCTGCCAAAACCGTTCAGCCAGGCCTTCCAGGATCCCGTGCGTGCCGGCTGCAGCGTCCGGTTGTCCACCACCCCCGGTGAGGCCGCCCACGGTGCGGCCGTGCCGGTCTCGAAGCCGCCATTGCCCAAGAGGTTGGCGGCCGGGCACGTGGGGTTGGGCGCCGTGGTCATCGGCGCCAACTTCATCGCCTGGAGCACCGACCCCGTCCAGGCAAACTCGTTGTTGTCGCTGAAGGCGTAGTAGCTGGCGCCGTTGGGCATGAGGGCCACGCTGATCCCGCCAAACCCCGACATGAACGGGACATGGAAGGGTGTGGTGATGGCGGGGCTGTCGGCCGAGGTGAACTGTTTTGCCCAGAACCCGTTGTTGTACCTGAACGCGGTGGTTCCGGTGGTTGTGACGCCGCGGTTGGCTGGGTTTCGCTGCATGGTGTCATCGAGCATGGCAGGGCTGAGAATTTGCTGGCCGTTGGCGGCGCCGTTGTCCACAGTCAGGAATTTGGACACCTTGGCAATGTCGTCCTGGGTCCAAAAGAGCCCGTAGCCGCCCAACGGAGTCCCCGTGGGCGAATTGTCGGTCCGCAGGGTTGTTTGGGCATCCGGGCTGAGCTTGATGGGCGCGAAGACGTCGTCACGGACCATGGTGAAGATGTCGCGGGAGGTTCCTTCCCATGACTGCAGGTAGTTGTTCATGGCCTTTGTTGCCACGAACGTGTCCGAGCTGTGGTAATTCCATGAGCTGCCGGGTGCCGCCTTGCGTGGAAATCCAAGCGCCGAGGACATCTTTTGGGCGTAGGGCTCGGCCGCAAAGAATGCCGCCATGGTTGAGCCGCCCTCATCCACCTCATAGTCGGGTGAATCGTAGTTGCCTGTGGCCATGTTCAGGGTGTTCTGCCACGTGACGCCATTCCACGCGGACTTGGCTGCGGCCTCGGGGACACTGGCGCTGATGGCTTCCCCATACACGCCGGCCCCGAATTTCTGCCCCATGCGCATCAAGGCCATGCCCGCGAACGCGGACTTCGCCGTCGAATAGGAAGGGAGCAGCAGCTGGCCGCAATACGGGTAGGCGCCCTGGCGGGTGGTGCAGCCGCCAACGTAGTTGACCTCGCCATAGAAGAAGCCAAAGGTGCTCATCGCGGCGGGGGAGATGCCGTTGCTGAACGCGGCCACATCAATGCCTGCTCCCGGGTAGTCGGTGGCGAGGGCACTGATGGGCCGGGTTGGCAGGCGGTTCCCAACTTCCGTGGAGAACGCCGTCTTGAGCGCCTCGGCGTTGGCCACGGGGCCGGGTGCGTACGTTGAGCCGAGCTGGCCCCACATGTCGAACTGGAAGTACTCGCAGGTTTCACTGGTGACCTGGTACCTGACATTGCTGGTGCTGCCGGCATCGAAAAGGAAGGTAAGCACCCCGTTGTGCACGCAATTGGCGTTGCGCTCGACCAGGGCAAAGGGAAGTGAGGCCCGGGTCTTGGAACCGTCAGCGGTCTCGTTCCAGGCACGGCCCGGCCCCACGGCAAGGTTCCAGTAGGGGCTGCCGGTGAACAGGAGGCCCCGTGCCGCCGGGATGAGGTGGCTGCCATTCTGCACGAGCTTGATGCCCATGGGCGGAAGGTGGCGCAGGGCAGTGTCGGTGCCGTAGCCGTAGGGGTCCTTGAGCGAGGAGAAACCGCCGGAGGTGCCAACGCCGTTCAGCGTGAGCGTTCCCTCAAACTGGTTGCTGGGCGCCTTGGCGTTGGCCGGCAGGGCGAAGGCATCGTTCGAGACCGTTCCCGTGCTGGTGCCGCCGTTGAGTTGGGCCGCCGTGAGCAGTTGCCTTGAGACGGCGCCGGAGCCCGTCAAGGGGTCACCTGGAACGGGGACGGCGGCGGCCGTGGCGGGTGCTGCGATTCCCAGGCCCGCCCCCGCGATGGTGAGGGCTGCGACGGTGATTTGGGCAATGCGGTGGTGCATGGGGCTCTCCTGCCGGTTGGTGGATACAACCAGCATCCGCAGCCCGCGGAGAATCGTCCAAGACCCATTGGGTTCAAGGATCATGCCCCGGGAGCATCCACTCCCCGGGGCAGCGCGCTACTGCGGGTAGAGCTCAGAGATGAAGGCGCCAAGGTCCTTGAGGCAGTCCTCGATTGCCTCGGCCGCAAAGTGGGTCGGATCCCAAACGCCGTAGAGCGTGATGACCAGCTCCTCACTGCCAACGCCAATGGGGGCCACCTGCAGCTCGTAGCGGGAGTCGTCCGACAGCACGCAGACGCCCCGCCCGGCAGCGGCAAGGGCCTGGGCAACGTAGGGCGATTCCGTCTCGAACGCGGCTGTGTAGGAAAGCCCGCTGGCCGTTGCGGCCGAATCAAACATGCGCCTGACCCCGTGGTCGGCGGACTGGACGATCAGCGGCCACTTGATCAGCTCCTCGATGGCCACCCGCCGGCTTCCTGCCAGCGGGTGGCCGGCCGGGAACTGGGCCCACAGGTAGGCGCGCCCAATGACCTTCGAACGCAGTTCGGCCGGCGGAACCCGCGTGCCGACGGCCAGGTCTGCATCGCCGGCCCGCAGCGCGTCGTACACATGCTCCGGACTTGCCTCCACGACATTGGCAATGGGGCCGGTTGAGCCGGCCTGGACTATGAAGGGCGAAATGATGTCCGCCACCGTGGTTGGCGAGGAGGCCATGGTCAGGTTGGTGGAAAACCCCTTGGACATGGTGGTCGCGGCGGCATGGGCTTGGGCCGCGCGGTTGACCAGGTCCCGGGCGATGGGCACAAACTTCTGCCCAGCTGCCGTCAGGTGCAACCGCTTGGCCGAGCGGTTGAACAGATTCAAGGCCAGCTCCGTTTCCAGCCGCCTGATCTGGCGGGACAGCGAGGGCTGGGCCACATGCACCTTGGCGGCAGCGGCATTGACCGAGCCTTCATCGACAACGGCCAGAAAGTACTGCAGCAGGCGCAGGTCCATATATGCCTCCCAGGCATGAAGTTGTTACGATATTAGTATTTTACAGACATTTAATGTGATGAATAGACTAATGCCACCTCGCTACGAGAATGCGAGAGAGTCCAGGAGGATCCGGCATGGAAATCAACACAGTATTGAGCCGTCGAGCATTCGTCACAACAGCAATGTTGGTTGTTGGCGGCGTGGCCGTGGCCGCCTGTTCCCCCGGGGGCAACAAGGGCGGCAATGGTGCCGCCAGCAATGTACTCTCCGTGGCGGCATCCGCTGCCGTCACCACCTGGGATCCCGTTCGATCGTTCTCCACCGAGGCCCTGTACCTCGGGAACATCTACGAACCCCTCATCTGGAAAAATGCCGAGGGCGCCCAGGAGGCCTTCAGCCCAGGCATCGCCACGGACTGGAAGACCAGCGACGACGGCCTGAGCTGGACCTTCACCATTCGTTCCGGCGCCACCTTCCATGACGGCGAGGCCGTGGATGCGGCTGCCGTGAAGGCAAGCATTGATGCGGCAAAGGAGAACGGCGGCGCATCATTCATCTGGGCGCCGCTGAAGAGCGTCGAGGCACCGGACGCCTCCACTGTGGTCATGCACCTGGAGTACCCGGCACCCATGGACCTGGTTGCCGCCTCGACCTACGGCGCATGGATTGTTTCCCCCAAGGCCCTGGCCGCGGTCAAGGCCGACAAGACCTACTTTGATGCCGGCGTGGACGGGGGCAGTGGGCCCTACAAACTGGCCTCCTACGTTCCCGGCCAAAAGGTGGTGCTGGAGAGCTACGCGGACTACTGGAACAAGGAGGCCATGCCCAGCTACACCACAGTGGACATTTCCATCACCCCCGACGCCGTGACGGCCCAGCAAATGCTGACGGCCGGCGAGGTTGACTTCGCCACGAACGTCCCCCTGGAGAACGCCAAGGACCTGGCGGCAGGCGGCGACTACAAGGTCCAGGAATACAACTCACCGTTCAACTACCTGGCCTTCTTCAACACCACCAAGCCGCCGCTGGACAACGTGAAAGTCCGCGAGGCCCTCAGCTACGCAATGCCCTACGCGGACATCATCGAAATTGGCGGTCAGGGCTACGGCACCCAAAGCCACGGTCCCGTGCCCAAGGGCATTTTCCCCTACGCCGATTCAGTTCCCCAGTACAAGCAGGACCTGGACAAGGCTGCAGCGCTCCTGGCCGAGGCCGGGCACCCCGGGGGAGGCTTCTCGTTGAACCTGAGCTACGCCTCGGAAAACCCGGCCGAGGCCCGCTTTGTGCCGCTGATCAAGGATGCCCTGGCCAAGGTGGGCGTCGAGGTCACCGTCAGGGCTGAACTGTTCAACCAGCAGTGGGAATCAGCCAAGGCCGACCCGAAGTCGGCCCAGGACATCTTTGTCCTGTACTACTGGCCCACCTACAGCGACGCCGGCGCGGACAACCTCTACTCCCTGTTCCACTCAAGCGAGAAGCCGTACTTCAACCTCAGCTACTGGAACAACGCCGACTACGACGCCCTGGTGGACAAGGCCGGAAAGCTCGCCGGCACGGACAAGGAGGCAGCGGGCAAGGTATACAGGGAGGCCATGGACGTCCTGTACAAGGAGGCGCCCGGGGCGTTCTTCTATGACGCACACGCTGTGTCCGTCATCCCCAACGGCCTGACATTTGGAAAGTTCAACGAAAACTATCCATTCACAGTGTTCTTTGCCCCGGTCCGCCCTTCCAGCTGACGCCCCCACCCGCGTTTCCTTCACGAAGGGGGACATACATTGCGCTACCTTGCCAGCCGTCTTGGCAGCTCTGCCATCGTCATACTCGCACTGACGATCATTGTTTTCATCCTGGCCCGCGTGGTTCCCAGCGATCCCGCCGTCATCTATGTGGGTCCCAAGGCGCCCCAGGCCGAGCTGGACCGGGTCCACGCCGAACTTGGCCTGGACCGCCCGCTCTACGTGCAGTACTTCAGTTACCTGCTGGGCCTGGTGACGGGCGACTGGGGAAATTCCCTGGCCACCAAGCGGCCGGTCCTTGAGGAACTTGCCACCCGGCTGCCGTCCACCCTGGAACTGATCTTTGCGGCACTGTTCCTGGCAGTTGTGCTCGGCATTGTGCTGGGCGTGGTGGCGGCGCGCAGGCCCGGCAAATTGACCGACGCGGCGATCCGCTTCCTGTCCATCGGCGGGATTTCCATGCCGACGTTCTGGCTTGGGCTGCTGCTGCAGGTGCTGTTCGTGGGGCGGCTGGGCCTGCTTCCGGCAACGGGGCAGTTCAGCAACTCCATCAAGTACTCGGACCCGGTCTCCACCGTTACCGGCTTCCCCCTGTTTGACAGCCTCATCACCGGCAACTGGGTGGCATACACGGACGGGCTGGAGCACCTGGTCCTGCCGGCCATCACCCTGGCCGCCTATCCGCTGGGGCTCATTGCGCGCATGACCCGGGCTTCCATGCTGGAGGTGCAGGGGCAGGACTACATCTTCACCGCCAACGCCTACGGGCTGCGGCAGCGCGCCATCGTGTGGCGGCTCGCCCTGAAGAACGCCCTGCCACCCACGCTGACCATTGTTGGACTCGCAGCCGCCTATGCACTCACTGGCACGTTCTTTGTTGAGATTGTGTTCAACTGGCCGGGCATTGGCGCCTTTGCCACGGCGGCCATGCTCGCTGTGGACTATCCGGTCATGATGGCCATCACGCTGCTCAGCGCCGTCGGATACCTGCTGACCAATGTCGCAGTGGACCTGGTCCAGGCCCGCCTGGATCCCCGAGTGAGGATCTCATGACCATCACACAGAAGAAGCCCGAGCCCGCGCTCAAGGCATTTGTTCCCTTCGGTGAAGGGCCGCTTGGCCGGCTGGGCCGGGTGCTGCGCACCGACTCGCTGGCAGCCGTTGGCATTGGCCTGATCCTGCTCATGGTGGTCCTGGCGGTCTTTGGCCAGTGGATTGCCCCCTTCCCGGAACAGGGGATGGGCCAGACCAACATCTCCCAGCGCAACCTGGCCCCCGGCGCCCTCCACTGGCTTGGCACCGACCAGCTGGGCCGCGACGTGCTCAGCCGCATCGTCATGGGCGCCCGCCCCGCACTCACCGTGTCCCTGTTCGTGGTTGCCATTGCAGCCCTGATCGGTGTCCCGCTGGGGGCAATCGCCGGATACCGCGGCGGCTGGCTCGATGAGGTGCTCATGCGCATCACCGAGGTGTTCCAGTCCTTCCCGCCGCTCCTGCTGGCCATGGTCACCGTGGCCGTGCTGGGGCCGAGCATGACAAACGCCGGCATTGCCCTGGCCATCTGCTGGTGGCCCTGGTACGCCCGGCTCGTCCGGGCCGAGGCGCGGTCGCTGCGGGACAGGCCCTTTGTTGAGGCCGCCCGTGCCATGGGCGTGCCCACCTGGAAGATCATTGGCCAACACATCCTGCGCAACTGCTCAACACCGATCCTGGTGCAGGCCACGGTGGATGTTGGAAGCGTCATCCTCGCCGCGGGCTCACTGGCCTTCATCGGCCTGGGTGCCCAGCCGCCGTCGCCCGATTGGGGCCTCATGGTCGCAGAAGGCCGGGGCATGGTCCTGACCAGCTGGTGGATTTCCACCTTCCCGGGACTGGCGATCTTCCTGGCCACCCTTGGCTTCAACCTGTTGGGCGACGCCCTGCGGGACTACTTCGATCCACGGCAGGTGAAGCGATGAAGCAATTGCTGGAAGTGCGCGAGCTCGAGATCGAGTTCTCCGACAGGGGCGCCGTGACCAACCGGCCCCTCCGGGGCGTGAATCTGACCATTGCCCCCGGGGAAATACTGGGAGTGGTGGGGGAGACCGGATGCGGGAAATCGCTCACCGGCCTGGCCATCCTGGGGCTGCTGCCCAATGGCGCCAGGCAGCTGGGCACCATTGCCCTTGATGGCACCCTGGCCACGGACACGCCCCACGGCGCAGCGTCGCTGCGCGGCAAGGTCATCTCCCTGGTGTTCCAAAACCCCGGAACAGCCTTCAACCCCGTGTTCACCATTGGCCAGCAGATGCGCGAGGTGCTGAAACGGCACAAGGCCATGTCCCGCGCCGAGGCCAGGGGGCACATCCTGCGGCAGCTCGGGCTTGTCCAGCTGCCCAACCCGGAGCGAGTGTTTGGCAGTTATCCGCACGAGCTCTCCGGCGGCATGCTGCAGCGGGCCATGATCGCCATGGCGCTCTTGTGCGAACCCCGGCTTTTGATCCTGGATGAGCCAACCACTGCCCTGGATGTGACAGTTGCCAAGAAGATTCTGGAATTGATCCTGGAACTGCGCGGCAGCTTTGGCTTCGGCGTCATGCTCATCTCGCACAACCTTGGCGTGGTGCGCGACATTTGCGACCGCGTGGCGGTGCTGTACGCCGGCCGGGTCATCGAGACCGGAACCACCCAGGACGTGCTGGCATCTCCGCGCCACCCCTACACCAGGGGGCTGCTCGGGGCGTTGCCCGGCCCGGAAAGCGTGGGCCGGCCGCTCGTGGCCATCCCCGGCAGCGTGCCAAGCAGGCTGTTGGGCATCAACGGCTGCGCGTTCGCCAACAGGTGCGCCATGGCCATCGATGAGTGCCTGGCCACCGACCCGATCCTTCAACCAGTCGCACAAGGCCATGAAGCGGCGTGCATCAGGAGCGCGGAATCATGACAGCACTGCTGCAGCTGGACAACATTGTGAAGACCTTCCGCAAGCAGGGGAAGGCATTTCACGCGGTCGACGGCGTCTCCCTGGCCATCGAGAGCGGCCAGACTTTCGGGCTGGTGGGCGAATCCGGTTCCGGAAAGAGCACGCTGGCGCGCTGCGCCCTCAGGCTCATTCCGCCCACCTCAGGGACATCCCAGCTGGACGGGCAGGACCTCGGAGCGCTCAGCCGTTCGCAATTGCGCAGGGCCCGGGCCGGCACGGGGATGGTCTTCCAGAACCCCGTGGCGGCGCTGAATCCGCGGATGCGTGTCCAGGCACTCGTGGCCGAGCCGCTCATCACCCACACCAGGCTCCGCGGACCGGCACTGCAGGCGCGGGTGGGTGAACTTCTGGACAGGGTGGGACTTGCCGCCGAGCACGCGCAGCGGCTGCCGCACCAACTCTCCGGCGGGCAATGCCAGCGCGTCGGCATTGCAAGGGCACTGGCCACCAACCCGAAGTTGATAGTCCTGGATGAGCCGACGAGTGCACTCGACGTCTCCGTCCAGGCCCAGATTCTGAACCTGTTGAGGGAACTCAGGGAGCAACACGAGCTGAGCTACCTGCTGATCTCCCACGACCTTGAAGTTGTGCGGTACATGAGCGACTACGTCGGGGTCATGCGGCAGGGGCAACTTGTGGAAGAGGGCCCGACGGCCGACGTTTTTGCCAAACCCCGGCACGACTACACCCGTGAACTCCTCGATGCGTCCCCCGGCAGCCGCCACAACCACCAGCTCGTGGCCAGTGCCGAGCCGGTGACCATCCAACTTTGACAGCCTTGCAACGTGAACAAGGAGCCCTACATGACTGACACCGTCCGAGAATCCGGCCGCCAGCCCTCCGGCATGGGGGGCCGCCGGGTGCCCCGCGACTCCCATCTGGACCGGCTGCCCCCCGTGAGCCTTTCCAACTGGCTCGAAGCGCCCTACAACCGTTGGAGCTTCTCCCACGTCGAGGAAATGGTCCCCTCAACCACCATCCGCAAGGACGCCCGGGGCTTGGCCCAGGACAACTCCGCGGCACCCGAAACCACCAGGCTCAACCAGCTGGTGGCCGGCCTGCAGGACCGCCTGCTTGCCTCATGCACGGATGCCCTGCTGGTGGTGCGCCACGGGGAGATTGTCCACGAGCAGTACTTTGGCGAAAGCTCACCCGCCAGCAAACACCTGCTGATGTCGGTGTCCAAATCCCTGTGCGGGCTCACGATCGGGCAGCTTGTGGCCTCCGGCGCCATAGACACGGACAAGCTGGTTGAACACTATGTGCCGGCACTGGCCCACTCCGCCTATGGGGATGCCACGGTGCAGCAGGTGCTGGACATGACAGTCGCTGTGACCTTCAGCGAGAGCTACCACGACCCCGCTTCCCATGTTCAGACCCAGGACCGTGTGGCAGGATGGCGCCCGCGCCGCGACGGCGACCCGGAGGACAACTACGAGTTTCTGGCACGGCTGGAGAAATCCGGCGAACACGGGCAAGTCTTCCAATACTGCTCGGCCGGCACGGACGTGTTGGCATGGATCGCCGAGAACGTCACGGGGCTCCGGTTCGCAGACGTGTTGTCCAACGAGCTGTGGTCAAGGATCGGGGCGGACCATGATGCGCTGATCACCACGGACACCGGCGGATTCGCCTTCGCCAACGGGGGCATTGCCTGCACGGCCCGCGACCTGGCCCGGATTGGGCAACTCATGCTCGACGGCGGCGTCCTCGACGGCGTCCAGGTGGTTCCGTCCGGGTGGGTTGCAGAGACCGCCGCCGGCGGGGAGCCGCGCGCCGCAGCGGGTTCGGCATTTCAGCGGGTCCACCCCAACGGGTCCTACCGCAACCAGTGGTGGGTGACGGGCGATGATCGTGGCAGTTTCTATGCCAGTGGCATCCATGGCCAATTCATTTGGGTTGATCCGGTGTCGGACTCCGTGATTGTGAAGTTCTCATCCCTGCCCGTGGCCATCACTGAAGCCGTGAACAGGGAACATGCCGAGCTCTTCCGTGACATCGCCGCAGGACTCGGCGAACTCTGAGCCAACTCTGCGGTGAGTATGCAGCAGTGGCTGCTTAGAGCGTTCTAAGCAGCCACCGCTGCATACTCAATCGGCCTGTAACCCCCGTCACCCTCGATGCGCTACGATTATGCAACTTGTTGCGCAAAGGAGTGCATGAATGAACGCTGGCCAGTATCCCCACCTGTTCGCCCCCCTGGACCTGGGCTTCACCACGCTGCCCAACCGGGTGTTGATGGGTTCCATGCACGTGGGGCTGGAGGAGCGGCCCGGCGGATTTGAGCGCATGGCGGCGTTCTACGCCGAACGCGCCAGGGGAGGGGTGGCCCTCATGGTGACCGGCGGGATCTCGCCCAATGAGGCCGGCCGGCCCATGAAGGGCGGGGCCAAGCTCAGCACCACGGAGGAGGCGATGGAGCACCGGGTGGTCACCGATGCCGTCCATGCCGAGGGCGGGAAGATTGCCCTGCAGCTGCTGCACTTTGGCCGCTACGCCGCACAGCAGGGACTCGTGGCGCCCAGTGCCGTTCAGGCGCCCATCAGCCCGCTCACCCCGCACCCGCTCAGCGCCGAAGAGGTTGAGCAAACCATTGAGGACTTCGTCAATGCCGCGGCCCTGGCCCAGTCGGCAGGGTACGACGGCGTGGAAATCATGGGCTCCGAGGGCTACCTCATCAACGAGTTCATTGCCCGCCGCACCAACCAGCGCAGCGACAAATGGGGCGGCTCCTACGAAAACCGGATGCGCTTCCCCGTGGAGATTGTCCGCCGCACCCGCGAACGCGTCGGCTCGAACTTCATCATCATCTACCGCCTCTCCATGCTGGACCTTGTGGAGGACGGATCCACGCTGGCCGAAGTCATCCAGCTCGCCCAGGCCGTGGAAAAGGCCGGCGCCACCATCATCAACACGGGCATTGGCTGGCACGAGGCCCGCATCCCCACGATCGCCACCTCCGTGCCCCGGGCCGGCTACGCGTGGGTGACCAGGAAGGTCATGGGCTCGGTGGGCATCCCGCTGGTCGCGACCAACCGCATCAACACCCCGGTCGTGGCCGAGGAACTCCTGGCTGGCGGCACTGCCGACATGGTCTCCATGGCCCGCCCATTCCTGGCCGACGCGTTCTTCCTGCGCAAGGCCGCCGAGGGGCGCAGCGACGAGATCAACAGCTGCATCGGCTGCAACCAGGCCTGCCTGGACCACACCTTTGCCGGCAAGACGTCCTCCTGCTTGGTCAACCCGCGCGCCTGCCACGAAACCGAGATCATCATCGAGACCACGCCCACCCCCAAGCGCATCGCCGTGGTGGGCGCCGGCCCCGCAGGCCTGGCCTTTGCCGTAACGGCGGCCGAGCGCGGCCACGCCGTCACCCTCATCGAGGCGGCAGGGGAGATTGGCGGGCAGTTCAACATTGCCAAGCAGATCCCGGGCAAGGAGGAATTCCACGAGACCATCCGCTACTTCACCCGCCAGGTCCAGCTGCGTGGCATCGAGCTGCGGCTGAACACCAAGGCCACGGCGGAGGGCCTGCTAGCGGAGACCTTCGACGAGGTTGTCCTGGCCACCGGCGTCACCCCGCGCATCCCGGAGATCGACGGCGTCGACCATCCCAGCGTGCTCAACTACCTTGACGTGCTGCGCGACAAGAAGCCCGTGGGCGCCAACGTGGCCATCCTGGGCGCCGGCGGCATCGGCTTCGACGTGGCCGAGTACATCACCGCGCACGGGACCAGCGCCACGCTCGTGCCGGAAAAGTTCTACCGCGAATGGGGCATCGACCCCGAGTACGCGAACCCCGGCGGCATCACCACGGCCGCCCCGCCGCGCCCCGACCGCCGCGTGGGCCTGTTCCAGCGCAAGGAAAGCAAGGTGGGCGCCGGGCTGGGCAAGACCACCGGCTGGATCCACCGCACCGAACTCAAGGCCAAGGGCGTGCAGATGGTTGCCGGGGTCCAGTACCAAAAGATTGACGACGCCGGCCTCCACCTGGGCATCAACGGCACCGACACCGTGCTCCCCGTGGACACCGTCATCCTGTGCACAGGCCAGGAACCACGGCGCGAACTGCAGGGCGCGCTGGAAGCCGGCGGCGCCGTCGTGCATCTCATTGGCGGTGCGGATGTTGCGGCCGAGCTGGACGCCAAGCGGGCCATTGACCAAGGCACCCGACTGGCCGCGCGCATCTGATGTCTCTCACGCACGCCATCCTGACCTCGCTGCTGGAAAAGCCGTGCACGGGGGCCGAACTGGCCCGGCGCTTCGACAAGTCGCTGGGCCACTTTTGGCAGGCCACGCACCAGCAGATCTACCGAGAGCTGGGAAAGCTGGAGGAGGCCGGGCTCGTGGAGAGCCGCGGGCTCCCCTCAAGCCGCGGGCAGCAGCGGCATTTTGACGTGCTGCCCGCCGGTCGCACGGAACTGCTGCGCTGGTGTGCCACAGCGGGTGAGCCGCGCCCCATCAGGGACTCGCTGCTGGTGCGGCTGCGGGCGGCCGCCGTGCTGGGCACCCAGGAATCGGCCTGGGATGTGGTCGCTGAAATGCGCAGGCACAGGGGCCTGCACCAGGAGGTGCTGGACGGTTACCTGGACATTGAGCGCCGCGACTTTCCGCCCGCGGCTGGCCGGTCCCGGGCCGACGAACTGCAGCTCGCCGTGCTCCGGGCGGGAATCGCCTATGAGCAGTCGTGGCTTGCCTGGTGCGCCCAGGCGCTGGAGGACCTGGCCGGTCCCGAAGACTAGCTGCTGGCCTGTTCCTGCTGGGCCGCCTGTGCCCTGACCATGCGGGCGGTGTCGGCCAGCATGGCCGCGGTCCGGGCAATCACGGGGGAGTAGGACGACTGCCAGGCGTGCCGGAACACAAACGCGTCCGGCCCTTCCCAGCGCAGCTGGCTGGTGATGCGGGCACCCAACTGGTTCTTGACCGTCAGGAGCTCCTCCTGCGCGTGCTCAAGCTCTCCGGCAAGCTGGCGCAAGTCATCCGGGTCTGCGCCGATGATGGCGGGGCTCATGCAGTCTCTCCCGTGCTTGCCGTGTCCAGGACCGTGAGGCAATGGTCTTGCTGAACTTCCAGCCTAGGTGGCGCAAGTCCCGGCGGGCCATGGGCAGAGCTGCCCATGGTGTCCTCCGTCCTTCGCGGGATCTCAGGCGGTCCGGCGCCGCAGAGTGAGCGAGGCCAACAGCAGCACGACCACCACAAACGATGCAATCACCACCAGGTCCCGGGCCAGGTCCGCCGTGGGATCGGCATTGGCTGCCACCTGCTGCAGCCCGTCCACGGCGTAGCTGAGCGGCAGCACGTTCGAGATGGCGTGCAGCACCCCGTTCATCTGGTCCCGGGCCACAAACAGCCCGCACAACAGAATCTGCGGGATGACCACCACTGGCATGAACTGCACGGCCTGAAACTCGGTCGCAGCAAAGGCAGAGCACAGCAGGCCCAGGGCCACGCCCAGGACGGCGGTCAGCACCGAGATCAGCACCACCCAGCCCGCGTTGCCCTCAATCTTCATGCCGAACACCCAATAGGCCGTCCCGGTGGCCACAAGCGCCTGCAATGCGGCCATGATGGAAAATGCCAGTGCGTACCCAAAGAGCAGGTCGGCCTTGTGGATGGGGGTTGTCAGCAGCCGCTCCAGCGTTCCCGAGGTGCGTTCGCGCAGCATCGTGATGGAGGTGACCAGGAACATCACCACAAACGGGAAGATGCCCAGCATCATCAGGCCCACCCGGTCAAAGGTCCGCGGCATGCCCGGGGGCAGGGTCTCGTTCTGGTACAGCCAGTACACCAGCGCCAACAACAGGGCCGGAACCACAAGGATCAGGCCAATGCTGCGGGGATCACCGCGCAGTTGCCCCAGCACGCGCCTGCTGGTGGCCCACATCATCGAGACGTTCATGAGGCGGCCTTCCTCTCATCCTCCGCGGCGGCCTGGATGAGCCGCAGGAAGGCGAGCTCCAAATCGTCCGTTTCCCCGCCCTGGCGAAGCTGCTCCGGCGTCAGCTGGGCCAGCAGCATGCCCTCGCGCAACAGCAGGAGCGTGTCGCAGTGCCCGGCCTCCTCCATGACGTGGCTGGAAATGATGAGTGTTGTCCCCTCGGCGGCCATGGCGGCAAACTGTGTCCACAGCTCAGCGCGCAGAACGGGGTCCAGGCCCACTGTGGGCTCATCGAGCACCAGCAACCTCGGCTTGCCCACGAGTGCGCAGGCCAGGGACACGCGGCTGAACTGCCCGCCCGAGAGGTCCCCTGCGCGCCGCTTGGCGAAATCGGAAAGCCCCACGGCGTTCAGCACCGCCAGTGCCTCTTCCCGCCCGGCGCCGTGCACCGAGCCGAAGTACCGCACGTTGTCCAGGACGCTGAGGTCCCGGTACACGCTGGCCGCCTGGGTGACGTAGCCGACGTCGTGCCTGTTGGCGGGATCCCCGGCCGGCCGGCCAAGCACCGTGACGGTCCCGGCGGTGATTTTCTGGACGCCCACCAGCGCCCGCATGAAGGTGGTCTTGCCGCTGCCGGAGGGCCCCAGCAGCCCCGTGATGCGCCCCTCAGGGATGTTGCAGGTGATGTTGGCCAGCACTGTCGACTTCCCGCGGTGCACGCGCAGGCCCTCCACGCTGACCCCTGCCGGGCCCGGCAAGCCGGATGGATCGGCCGGGACGGGGCCTGCCGGTGGTTCCGGGGCTGGCAACGCTGCTCGGTGGGACATTGCGGCTCCTGGATTGCAGCTTCAAAGGACGTCTGACTTCAAACTAGACCCGGGTGCAACGGCTGTCCAGCAATGCCACGCGCAGAAAACACATTGGGTTTCACGTGCCAAATGCTTGAAGTTGTGACGCCTGGGCACGTAGCTTGGCAGAGGCTGCACTTCCAAAGTGCGCATTCCACGCAGCTGTGGAATTGAATCGAACTGAAAGGACATACCCATGGCAGTTTCGGTAAATTTGGAGAAGGCGCTCGACAAGGACTTTGAGGACAAGTCACTGAAAGAAATCCTCGATGCATCACCCGCTGCGCTGGCCGGCATCACTGACGCCAAGGCCGCAGCCCTGAAGGAAATTCTGGGCATCAAGACCATCCGCGAGCTGGGGAGCAACAAATACTTCGCCGTCGCAGGCGTGCTCGTCGCCCTCGAGAACAAGTCGGGCTAGTCCCCACGCCCTCCCCAAGTGCAGCCGCTGGCGCGTCTGCACTTGGGGCCCCTCGGGCGCGTGGGCCCATGTGTGGGGGAGCCCCTCGGGAGCAGAGGCCGCACGGCCGCATGTGCCACGGCCTTGCCTGAACCGGTAGATTGGTTATTGTGCGTCTGCATCTACGACGGCACCTACCAACGTCAAGAAATGGAAAATTCGCCCGTGGCACTTCGCCTTTCCACACTCTTTCTCCGCACCCTGCGTGAAGACCCCGTCGACGCCGAGGTGGACAGCCACAAGCTGCTGCTGCGCGCCGGCTACATCCGCCGTGCTGCCCCGGGCATCTACACCTGGCTTCCCCTGGGCCTGCGCGTGCTGCGCAAGGTCGAGAACATCGTGCGCGAGGAAATGAACGCGATTGGCGCCCAGGAAGTGCAGTTCCCGGCCCTGCTGCCCAAGGAACCCTACGAGCAGACCAACCGCTGGCTCGAATACGGCGACGGCCTCTTCCGCCTCCAGGACCGCAAGGGCGCCGACTACCTGCTGGCCCCCACCCACGAGGAAATGTTCACGCTCCTGGTCAAGGACCTGTACTCCTCGTACAAGGACCTGCCGCTGAGCCTGTACCAGATCCAGAACAAGTACCGCGACGAGGCCCGTCCCCGCGCCGGCCTGCTCCGCGGCCGCGAGTTCATCATGAAGGACTCCTACTCCTTCGACATTGACGACGCCGGCCTGGAAGCCAGCTACCAGGCCCACCGCGGCGCATACCTGCGCATTTTCGAGCGCCTCGGCCTGGAAATCATTCCCGTCGCCGCCACGGCAGGTGCCATGGGCGGATCCAGGAGCGAAGAATTCCTGCACCCCGTCGCGATCGGCGAGGACACCTTTGTGCGCTCCGCCGGCGGCTACGCAGCCAACGTCGAGGCAGTCACCACCGTTGTCCCCGAGGACATTGACTTCAGCAACGCCCCGGCCGCGCGCGTCATCGACACCCCGGACACACCCACCATCGACACTCTCGTGGCCGCGGCAAACCAGCTGGCACCCCGCGCCGAGGGCGAATGGACGGCAGCGGACACGTTGAAGAACGTGGTCCTGGCCATCGACCTGCCCACCGGCGAACGCCAGATCGTCGTCGTGGCCCTGCCCGGCGACCGCGAAGTGGACCTCAAGCGCATTGAGGCCAACATTGGCGTCCACCTGGCCATCGGCGGCGAGGTCGGCGTTGAAGCAGCCGGCGAAGCCGACCTGAAGAAGAACCCGGGCCTCATCAAGGGCTACATCGGGCCTGGCCTGAGCCTGGATGCAGCTGTGCTGGGTGCTGAAGCTTCCACCAAGCTGCTGTTCCTCGTTGACCCCCGCGTGGTCTCCGGCACCAGCTGGATCACGGGCGCCAACGAAGACGGCAAGCACGTCTTCGGCCTCGTGGCCGGCCGCGACTTCACCTGGGACGGCACCATCGAAGCCGCACAGGTCCGCGCAGGCGACCCCGCACCCGACGGCTCCGGCCCCCTGGAGGCCGCCCGCGGCATCGAAATGGGCCACATCTTCGCACTGGGCCGCAAGTACGCAGAAGCCCTGGACCTGAAGGTGCTGGACCAGAACGGCAAGCTTGCCGTCGTCACCATGGGCTCCTACGGCGTCGGCGTCACCCGCGCTGTTGCCGCACTGGCCGAGTCCAACCACGACGACAAGGGCCTCATCTGGCCCTCCAACGTGGCCCCGGCCGACGTGCACGTTGTGGCCGTGGGCCGCGGCGAGGAAATCTTCGGTGCGGCCGCACAGCTGACCGCCGATCTTGAAGCCGCCGGACTGGAAGTCATCTACGACGACCGCCCCAAGGTTTCTCCCGGCGTGAAGTTCGGCGATGCCGAGCTCATCGGCGTCCCCACCATCCTGGCCGTCGGCCGCGGACTCGTGGACGGCGTCGTCGAAATCAAGAACCGCGCCACCGGCGTTGCCGAGAACGTGGCGGTTGCCGAGGCCGTTCAGTACATCCTCGACAACCGGTAGGCCCTACTGCCCGCGAGGGGTTGCGGAGCGCAGCCCCTCGCGAGCAGTAAGATTTTTTCGCCCGTTCCTCGTTCCCCAGCCGCTCCCACTGCTCGCAAGCTCGCAGCGGGGCCCTCGCGGCTGTGGGCCCTCTCGGCCCGTGCGGAGAAAAATCCATCCTCGCTCCGGGGCTGTGCCCCTCCACCCCGCGCTCCGATGAGGTGACCTTGGTTTCCGGTCTTGAAGACATTACCGCCGTTACGATCCTGCTCATCATCGTGGCTGGATTCGCGGCGGGCTGGATCGACGCCGTCGTGGGTGGCGGCGGGCTCCTGCAGCTGCCGGTCATGCTGATGATCCCCGGCATCACGCCCGTTCAGGCCCTCGCCACGAACAAGATGGGCTCCATCTTTGGCACTGCCACCAGTTCGGTCACCTACTACCGGCGGGTGAAACCCGACATGCGCACGGCCCTGCCGATGGCCGCCGTCGCGCTTGTGGGCAGCATTGGCGGGGCTGTCGTGGCGGCGAGCCTGCCCGGTTCCGTCTTCAAGCCCATCATTGTTGTGGCGCTGATTGCCGTGCTGCTGTTCACTGTGTTCAAGCCGGGCATGGGCGAGCTGACGGCGCTGCGCCATTCCGGCCGCACGCACTACGTGGTGGCTGCGTGCATTGGCGGCGTCATCGGCTTCTACGACGGCCTGATCGGCCCCGGCACAGGTTCCTTCCTGGTTATCGCCATGGTCAGCCTCATGGGTTACGCGTTCCTGGAGGCCAGCGCCAAGGCGAAAATTGTCAACCTGGCGACGAACGCCGGCGCCCTCATGTTCTTCCTGCCGCACGGATCGCTGCTGTGGGGAATCGGCCTCATCCTTGGCCTGGCCAACATGGCCGGCGGCTACCTGGGCGCCCGGACGGCCGTGAAGCAGGGCAGCAAGTTCATTCGGATTGTGTTCCTGCTGGTGGTCAGCGCGCTCATCATCAAGCTGGGCGTGGACGTCTGGAACGAGAACATCTCAGTGGCACTGGCCGGTTAAGCCGTGGCTTAGGAGAGGGCCTTGAGTTCGTGCGCCGGGGGCAGCCCCGGCAGTGTCTTCCCCGCCATTGTACTGGCCACCCACAAGGAGCGCTGCGCGTCGTCGCCGTGGCCGGCAGCCTCCAGGTACCAGAGCGCGTTTTCGACCTCCCGGACAACCGCCCACTGTACAGCCAGGTCTTCGTCGAGACCCGCTGCAGCCGCGAGCCTGGAAGCACGACGGCGCAGCCCGGCTTCAGCGTCATGCTGCGGCAAGTCGCGCAGCCGGTTCCACAGGCACGGCGCCAGGGCGAACTCAGCATCTCCCACCTGAACCTGCGGGTCTATGGCCAGGTAGCCGTCTGTGCCGGGGCGCGCCAGGATGTTCATGAAGTGCAGGTCGGTGTGGACCAGGACGTCGTTGCCGCTGCTGCGCAGTGACACGGCCCCGTGGGTCTGGCACACCTCGAGGGCCGCTTCCAGCAGCCAGCGCGGAAAAGGTTCGTTGAGGTCAGACCAGCGCTGTGGCAATTCGTCGCAGTAGCGTTCGGCCGTGGCCGCGATGCGGGGGATTTGATTCCACCCGGCCCGGTTGTCGGGATGGATGCTCAGTGCACGGACGGCCACACCCCACAGGGGGACCGCTTCCTCCATGGGAAGTTCCAGCAGGGAGCGGGTCTCATCAAGGCGTTCCAGCAGGATGGCACCAATGGAAGGGTCGCTTTCCAGCAGCCGGACAGCCCCACGGCCGTCCCACAGCCGCAGGGCAGCAGGCTCCAGCAGCACTTCATCATGGGGGAACGCCACCTTCAGTGCCGCACGTCTTCCGTCACCGGCAACCACTGGCACCACGATGCCCGTGTTTCCGTGCCAGGCGGTCCCGCCGGCTGGAATGTCGACGGAAAGCTGCCACTGCCGCATGGCCTGGCCAATGTAGCCCGGCAGCCGGCCCAGCCAGGTGCGGCCCTCGGGTGAATTGCGGTGTTGAAGACGCAGCGGTTCCGGAATTTCTACAGTGGTGGGCACACCCCAAAGTTTAGCCGCCGGCACCCGGGCGGGCGGTCCGGCGTCGGACATTAATTGCTAGCCGACCAGCCCGCTGGAGCCGAGCAGGCTGCCGATAGCGAACGTGGCGGCCAGGGCCAGCGCGCCGCCGAGGACCACCCGGGCCGCGGCCTTGAACCGCGGGCCGCCGCCGATCACGGCGCCCAGCCAGCCGGTGGCGCCCAGGGCGAGCAGAACCGCCACGAAGGTCACGGGGACGCGGATGGAATCAGGCGGCAGCAGGATGGCGAGCAGGGGCAGGATGGCACCCAGGGTGAACGCGATGGCGGAGGCGAATGCGGCGTGCCAGGGGCTGACCACCTCGTCAGCGTCGAGGTTCAGTTCCGCCTGCAGGTGTGCGCCGAGGGCGTCGTGTTCGCTCAGTTCTGTGGCCACCAGGGCGGCCGTGGCGGGGGAGAGGCCCTTGCGTTCGTAGGCGGCCGCGAGTTGGTCCGCGGCATCCTTGGGGTCGTGCCGGAGTTCGCGGCGCTTGGCGTCAATCAGTGCCTTTTGGCTGTCGCTCTGGCTGCTGACGGACACGTATTCGCCCAGGGCCATGGAGATTGCGCCGCCCACGAGTGCCGCCATGCCGGCGGTGAGGAGCGGGCCGTTGCCGGACGTGGCACCGGCGACGCCCACCACCACGGCCGCGACGGAGACAATGCCGTCGTTGGCGCCCAGCACACCTGCCCGCAACCAGTTCAGACGTTGTGCGATTTCCCCTGTTGTTGAGAGCTCCCGGGGCCGTGCCAGCTCATCAGATCGCTTCATTCCCCCAGCAAACCACCATGACAAATTGGCCGCCAGCAAGGAAAGGATGCCCTCGCTGAGGTTTGGCTGGCCTTTGTCTTGCCGAGGTGGTTCCGCGCGGGATTGCCTTCCCTATGTACGACGCCGGGCACCTCCTTGGTGGGTTCGGTGGGGTTGTCGCAGGTGGTCATGGAGAAGCCTAAACCACCAACCATTCTCACCGTTCTGCGCCTGAGGTGTCAGTCGAGAGTGTGTAGATAGGGTCGACCTCAATTCCTGACTGACTCAAGCAGCGACATTCGGAGAAACTGACTGTGGTCGGATCGGGCAGCATTGCGACGCCGAAGAGGGTTGGTGACGCAGACAGCCCAAGAGCTCGGTTAATCGACTAATGCGGATGATCTATAGGTGGCTATTGCGAGTGCGGTTGAACTGAGGACTTCCACGATTATGACTACTAGACCGATGATCTCAATGGTCAAGGTCGACCCAGGTTTCCATCTTTCTGTTCCTAGGATATAGAAGCAGAAAGTGACGCCAGCGGGCAGATAAAGGACACTAACGTACATCGCTTGTGCCACTATCGCGAGTCGCCTGATCACCGGGGCGCGCTTCAATCGATGGTGTGCGAAGCCCTCCCACCCCAAGACCTGAAATTTGTCAGTGGATCCTTGCCTTGCGCACAAATCTCTAATTGCTGGAACCAATTGTCTCTCTATGTATATGGCGTTGAGTCTGATGGTGAGTTGTGATTGGGAGTTCGCCACCGGCAGCCACAGCAGAACCGCAGTCAGGAAGAGCACCATCGAGGGGAGCCACTTTCCGAGAATTCCGAAGGCTGCCACGTTCAGTCCGGTGGCAACGACGACTGCGCCTGCCGCAGTGAATACCGCCGCAACGAGAGCCATGTAGAGTTGGCGCTCGTTGCCGACAAGAGAGTCAATCTCCTGCTGGCGGGACGAGAGATCAGCCAAGAGCGCTTGGAATCGCCGATCCTCTGCGATGCGCATCGAGTCGGACTCCGCGTCGGTATTCTTCAGCCCCCTGATCAAGGAGCTATCAGCGAATTCGGCGTCGCTTGTGGATTCGAAACCATGTTTTGTCAATTAGAAGACCACCGTCATCAATCCACCCTGTTGAGGGGGAAGTCTTGGAGAGCAGCGGCGGCTAGTGGCCATGCGTCGAACATACACCTCAACGGTCGCCCGCGCGACAGCTGATGTGCTTCTGCGTGGGGGCAGGTGTTGCCTGTTTTGTGGTGTCTGTTCCTCCACAGGGGCTCTGGGGCGGTAGTTGTGCACATCGGGGCTTGTTTGGGCTTCTTTGTCAGTGCCTGGATTTAGAATTAGGGCATGGAAACAGCGGCGGGGA